>JAJZZD010000002.1 GCA_021797745.1 Microcaldota archaeon
ACCAGGGAACGTAATGCCCTGAGACAGCTCCCATTCGTTGTCCCCTGCGCCTCCGAGAGCTGTTGTAGCCTCTGCTGACGGTACATCGGTCATCTTCTCCACCCCTCCTACTACTGCTATGTCGTGCACCCCGCTTGCTACTGCAAGATATCCCTGCCTGAGAGCAGTGCCGCCGCTTGCACACGCGTTCTCCACCCTCACTGCAGGCACGTTTTTCAGGCCCAGCTGGTCTGACATCAGTGCGGCAATGTGCTCCTGCTGCATGAACCTTCCGGAAGCCATTATGCCGCCATAGATTATGTCTATGTCATCGCTTGATATGTTGGCGTCTTCTATGGCAAGCAATCCGGCTTCTGCCATCAATTCTTTTAATCCGGATTCCCACCTTTCTCCGAACTTAGAAAGGCCGGCGCCTATTATCGCAACATCCCTCATGTAATCACTAATCACTAAACTATTTTTATAGAACCCCTGTTCTTCAAATACATGGCATAATCGATGTACTTTTTGCCTTTGTCAATCATCTCCCTGACTTTTTTCACTCTTTTCCTTTTATCGTTTATTTTTTCAGTAACTTCTATTGCGAACGAGTCGCTGCCCGCCCCGCTGCCGAAGCTTGTCACTAATATTTTTTCTCCGGGCTTCGCGATGTCCAAAACGGCAGCAAGCCCTAACGGCGAAGCTCCCGAATATGTGTTTCCTATTATGGGAGTAAGCAGCCCAGTTTCCACCTTCTTTTCCTCAAACCCCAGCCTTTTCGCCGCGAGCAATGGAAACTTGCCGTTTGGCTGGTGGAAAACTGCATAATCGAAATCCTTTGCATTGAATCCTGTTTTTTCAAAAAGCATGTTTGTCGCGTTTATAACGTGCTTGAAATATGCAGGTTCGCCAGTGAATCTGCCTCCGTGGGAAGGGAAATCCGCACCTTGCCTTCTCCAGAAGTCAGGCGTATCTGACGTATAGCTGACGGTGTCAATTATTTCGGCAATTATTTCCTCTTTCTTATTTCCTATTATGTACGCTGCTCCACCGGCGCTTGCAGTGTATTCAAGCGCATCGCCTGGCCTGCCCTGAGACGTGTCTGCACCTATTGCCATGCCGTATTTTATCATGTCGCTTTTTACGAGTCCCATTGCCATCTGTATTCCTGCGGTTCCTGCCTTGCATGCAAATTCAAGGTCAGCACACATCAGTTTGTTTCCGGCGCCGATCGCCTCTGAAACCATAGTTGACGTTGGCTTTACTGCATACGGATGAGATTCAGAGCCTACGTATATTGCACCTATCTCCTTTGCATCTATGCCGGAATGATAGACGGCCTGCCTACCTGCCTCAACGGCTATTGTAGTTGTATCCTCGTCTAATCCAGGCACAGATTTCTCTTTTATGTTGAGCCCTTTTTTAATGGATTCAGGGTCTTCCTCCCATATGCGCGCTATGTCCTCTACTTTTATGCGGTATATAGGCACGTATGCCCCGTATCCCACGATTCCTACCATATTATCACAAATATTCTTCCATTATTTTGTCAAGCTGCTCTTTTGAAGGCGAAGGCTGGTTTATCAGCGGCCCAAGTTTAAGAACAGGGTCGAGGTCTTCATAAGTAGGCCGATTTTCCTCGTAAAAAAGTCCTATTGGTACCTTCTCCCAGCCACTCGTATCGGCTTCTAATGACTTTTCAAGCGCAGCAATTTTATTTTTCGGGTCGTGGCCGCTTTGCTCCAGTTTGTAGACCCTTCCTCTGAACCAGTCGTATGTGTTAAGGTCGTTGAATGTTACGCAGGGGCTGAAGACGTCTATCAGCGAGAAGCCGTTGTGCCTTATTCCGTTTTTTACCAGCTCTGCCATATGCATAGGGTCGCCTGAAAATGCGCGTGCAACGTATGTCGCGCCTGCGCTTATAGCGAGAGCAATAGGGTTCTCGGGAACTTCCAGGTTGCCATGCGGCGTTGATTTTGTTTTTGCACCTTGCATGCTTGTGGGTGATGCCTGACCTGTTGTCAGGCCATATATCTCGTTGTTCATCACTATGTATGTTATGTTTATGTTTCTTCTAGCTGCATGAAGCATGTGACCGAGGCCTATTCCGTATGCGTCTCCGTCTCCGCCAGTTCCTATTACTGTCAGATCACTGTTTGCGAACTTCACGCCAGTAGCAACTGGAATCAGCCTACCGTGAAGGGAATGTACGCCGTATGTGGAAAACGTATGCGGCATTGCCGAACTGCAGCCTATGCCAGATACAATCATGACGTTGCTTTTCTGCAGGCCCAAATCAGAGAGCGCTTTGTTTATTGCCGCGTTTACGCCAAAGTCTCCGCAGCCGGCGCACCATATCGGCTTGACGTTTGACTTATAATTTTGTTTTTGAACCTGCTTGATTTCTTCTGCCATGCATACACCTATTTATTCTGGATTATTTTCTGCGCTTCTTTTGCTATCTGCTCCGCAGTTATTGCCTCTCCGTCGTATTTCAGTATCCTGTTTTGTATGTCAATTCCAGTATTTGACTTTATTATCTGCGCCAGCTGCGCAGTGAAATTCACTTCTACGTCTATCAGGCTTTTGCCTTCGAGCAGCTTTTTAGTCTTGTCTGCGTCAAGCGGCATCAGATAATTGAACGAGATAACGCCAAAATCCATACCCTGAGAATTAAGTATCTGCGCCGCTTCGAGAGCAGCGCCGGTTGTCGAGCCGAATGTGACAAGAAAATTTTTTGCGCTTTCGTTAGTTATTGCAGGATGGAATACATCTTCGTTTTTTAGCATGGTTTCTATCTTATTCATTCTCTTTCGCATCATTTTTCTCCTTGTTTCAACGTACTCGTCTATGCCTGAAAATGCATCGCTTACCAAATCCCCGTATTCATCGTGCTCATCGCTGCCGGCTATGAACTCCAGCCCGGGAGTGCCGGGAATTGAGCGAGGCGATACGCCGTCATCGGTGTACAAGTATCTCTTAAAGCGCTCTGCGGGATTTGCCTGCCAGGCTATTTTCCCTCGGTCTATTTTTATAGAGTCAAAATTGAATGCATCTGTAGTCTCCGAATGCTCAGACATGTAAAGGTCCATGAGAATTATCACAGGGCACTGGTATCTGTCTGCAAGGTTGAATGCGTCAGAAGAAAGTTTGAAACACTCTTCTATGTTTCTCGGCGCCACGACTATCCTGGGAAATTCGCCCTGCGATGCGTGCATCGCGAAAAGCACGTCGCCCTGTTCTGTCTTTGTCGGCAATCCGGTGCTTGGTCCTGTTCTCTGTGAAAGAACTACAACTATAGGAGCTTCGATCATGCCTGCCAGCCCCAAACCTTCTACCATAAGAGAGAATCCACCCCCGCTCGTTCCGCACATAGCCCTTATGCCTGCAGACGCAGCTCCGATTGTAACGTTTATGGCTGCTATCTCGTCTTCAACCTGCTTGTATGTTACGCCGTTCCCCTCGTGTTCAGCGAACCAGTGCAATATCGTGCTCGCAGGAGTCATGGGATATGCGGAGTAAAGCTTGCAGCCGCTAGCATATGCGCCCAAAGCCAAAGCCGCATTTCCTTCTATAACATGCCTGTGGATTTTGTCGCCTTTAATTACAAACATCTGCTTAACTTCGCTGTTCTTGTATCCCTCACTGCCCACTTTTATGTTTTCCGAAACCACTTTTTCCCCTTTTTTCGTGAACATGCGTGTTATCGCGCTTTCGAAAATGCTTATGTCAATCCCAACGAGACCAAGGACTGCGCCTATCGCCGCGACGTTCCTCATTATCGGATTGCCGCTCTCCTTCATGGCAATGTCGAGCATGGGCAACTTGACAAACCTAAGGTTCCTGCCCTGCAAAATCTCAGTGTTTGTTTTTGTAGGGTCATAAACAACTACTGCGTTTTCTCGGAGATGGCTTTTCTGATTGTTGATGGCGTCCTGGTTCAGCGCGACTAGGATATCTATTCCTTCCTGATGCGAAAGCAACTTTTCTTCGCTTATGTCGATTTGGTACCAGACGTGCCCTCCGCGTATTATTGACTGATAGCCTCTGTATCCGAAGACATGCAACCCGCTCCTTGCAGAAATCTTTGCCAGCAACGCGCCGCTTGACTCGACTCCATCGCCGTTTGCACCTGCAATGCGTATTCTAACTGTTGTAATAAAATCACTTGCCGTCGAATCTTGGTTCGCCGGTTAACTTTGGAAAAGCATTGCATGCTTTTAAGGCTAACTACATGCTTAACCATTTGTCGTTTTTTATGCTTTCTGAATTTCAGAATCTTATAGGCAAGTAAATCAATGTCACATCCGAATAAACGTTTCCCGTGGGCTTCCTATGAGTTTGTGGGTTGATTACCCTCTTTTTACTTTTGAATGACTTCTTGCAAGGTCCAAGCCGGACTCGGCAGCCAGCAGGTTTAGCTCGCCAGCAAGGCACGCGCCTGCAACAACCTCGGCAAACTTTTTCCTTGTTATTCCCTCATTATCGTTTTCGCCATAAAGCCCAATAAGCTCAAGTATTTCTTTCTGTGTTTCGCGTTTTGTTCCGCCGCCATACGTGCCCACCTCAATGGCAGGCAAGTACAGGGAAATGTAAAGCCCGCTGCCTTTCACTGCCATTGATGTCATGGCCTGCGAGCCTTCGACTATCTGGGCAACATCCTGTCCGTGTGCAATATACATCGCAGCCAAAACGTTTGCCACATGCGCATTGTAGCCGTGCGAGCCCGCAAGCGCAGAGCCCTGCAAATTTTTAGAAACATTTATTTCGGCAATTGCCTCTGGTTTAACTCCGAATGCCTTTTGCACAACTCGGTTAGGCAGGTATGCATCGGCAATCACTGAAACTCCCCTTCCTTCGATGAAATCTACCAGCGCTGGCTTTTTGTCTGCGCACATGTTGCCGGATTCGCTCAGTATTCTGATTTTTATCTTGCGCCTTTTCTCGAATAACGCAGCCATCTCCTCAGTCGCGTGGGATGCGGCGATCGTCAGCATGTTCATGCCCATCGCAGAACCTGTATCTGCCCTGAAACGCAAATGTATTTCCCTGCCTATTGCGTACGGCTTCACTTCATTCAATGATCCGTGCTTTGTGCTAACCGCAAAAGCGCCTTTCAGAAATTCAAAGCCATCTTTGCTGTTCACCCATTTTGTTACCTGGCTAGCCTCATTTGCATCTTCGACGCGTATAAGTATGTCACGTGTCATGCCGTCCTTGACTACATACGCGTTTACGCCGTTTGACTCATTGAGCGCCTTTATGCCGCGCGATATTCCCGCTACGAGTTTTCCTTCGGTAGTGGCAAGAAATATGGGATATGCCCCGTTTGCAAAATCTCCGCGTATCTTTAATTCTCCGGAATAGCCCAGCGGAACCTGCGTCGCGCCTATCGGATTTTCTATGTTCCTGTTTATGGCGTCAGAAAAATCTATCGCATGCGAACCTACAAGTGCCAGCTTTTTGCCGAATTTCTTCTCAATGAATGTGCGCCTTATTTTTGCAGCCTCGTTGGCGTCTTTCACATGCTTTTCTATCTCGTGCATTTTGAGTTTGCCCTGTTCTAAAAGCCTCAGTATTTTTTGTTCTTCCATATGCTTCATTTCTTATATGTAAATTAATATAAAGAAATCCGCAAGAATAGCGTTAAGACGAAGTCGGAACATTTTAAAAGGATTGATACTTTAATCATACTTGATTGAATGCCGACGCAACCAAAGGTAAGCGTTGTTATCCCAACTATCGAAGAGCAGGCAGTCTTCAGGATAATAAAGGACATAAGGAACCTGCTGGGAAAAGATACCGAGATAATAATCGTGGACAAGAGCAGCGAAGCATACTACCGCAGGCTTGTCAACGAAGGGGTAACTGTAATAAGGCAGAAGGACAGGGGCGTGGAGCGCGCAATAATGCACGGCCTGTTGGCGGCCCACGGAAAAATACTTGCAAACATAGACGGCGACGGCACGCACGACGTGCATGCGCTTCTGGACGCAGTCAAAATGATAGAAACCGACAAGGCCGACCTGGTTCTTGGCAACAGGCTTGACTCGCTTGAAAAGGGTTCTATGACCCTTTACATAAAAACAGGCAACAAAATGCTCAGCTGGCTCTTTAGCAGAATGCACCACGTAAAAGTACATGACATACTAGTGGGTTTGTTCGCGATGCGGAGGAGCGCATTCGATGAAGTTAAAAACATAGAGCCATACAGGGCTGGCAATGTAACCACATATGCGATAGAATTTGCAGACCGCGGTTACAGAATAAGCGAAGTGCCTGTAAAATACTATAAACGGTCAGAAGGCAAATCGAAGCTTTCGCGGTACAAATTTTCATATGCACTGCAAGCAGGTGCAAACATAATAAGGCTGGCAAGGGATTACAGCCCGCTGTTAGTATTCGGGCTCATAGGCATGATATTGCTAATCTCAGGGTTCGTGCTTGGCGCATTCGTCCTCTGGAACTTCCTGCACACAGGCCTGTTCAACGAGGTGGGAAGGGCGCTCCTGGCGTTCATGCTGGTGGTCTTAGGGCTCTTGTCGATATTCGTGGGAGTGATACTCGACCTTCTGCTTGAAATAGAAAGAAAGCTGAATAGGTAGACGTAATTCAGCGTTTTAGCAATTTTACTGCCGCACGCATTATGCCATCTCTCAGTCTTTCTGCAAGAGTGCGCTTCGGCTCTGCTGGTTGCCTTGTATCTGCAACTGGTTTTTCATAAGCCTGACTCGCCGGTTTTTCTGCAGTTAACTGACCGTCATTTCCGTACATCCCTGAACCTGGATTTTCTTTTTCTTCCTGCCATGTTTCCATCGAATCACAAAAAACATGTGGCGTTTCTGATTGATTAACCTTTTCCTGCAATTTGGCAACTGCGGCATTATGGAAATTATGGCAAGGCAGTTGTGTCGGTTTCAAAGCGGTACAAAAAGATAATGAACAAGGCAATTACTATGATGTGCACCGCAGAGCAGTACGCGCATATGTGCCCAAGCATGTATTCGGCGTACAAGAAATACATCACGAACCCTATGCCGAAACACGTTACTACAAACCTTGCGATCTGCATTCCCAAAAAAGTTAATATTAAATAAATCAAAAAGAAGGCCAAGCCGAGCACTGCGACAGGTATCCCGAATAGCACGGCATACTGGCTGGACAGCACTGCATCGCAGTTTAATACGCCTGATGTCGGACAGGCGACTTGTATATTGGTATAGTGCGCCACAGTAAGGTAAATGGAAATTATTAGCCCGATTGCCGCCAAAAGCAATTCTATCCTAGATAACCGGTCGAAATCGCGCCATGTTTTTAATTTTATGTTCACTTAATCTCGTTTTCTATAATCTTTACGTAATTGGCGGAGCACACGCTAGCGGGCTCGTTGCCTGTTATCTTGCATATCTGGGCAGTGAACATGTTGGCGCTTCCTACAATCGCCTGCGCCTGCAATGAAGACGTGTTGTATAACGATGCCGCTATCTGGCTCCAGTTGAGTGGATCCAATATGCCTGGGTCATCGTACGTGACTCCGACGAGCGCGCTCTGATTAGCGAAATCGATGAAAGGTATACCGCCTCTGGAACTTGAAGGAATCTGCAGGTTGTGCAGGTCGAACGCCGAGAAAACGCTGGCTTGAAGCGCATCCGGAGCCTGGAGCGGAACATAGCTTCCCGGACCATTAGGCTTGTTTGTAGTTTCTTCCACGCTTTGGAAAGAGATGTAATTGCTTGTGTATGAGGAATTGTAGAATGAAAACGTGGGCGTGTTCGCAAAAACGTCGCTTGAACTAGATGTCATATAATGCAGGCCTGTGAAATTACCGAACCGGAGCAGGGCCACAATCATCGCCCATCTTTCGAACGCGCAATATGGGCAGTACTCGGCACCTACGTAGATTATAAGCGGTTTTCCATCAGATGTAAGGCTGGCGTTTGAGCCTATGCCGAGGAGCGAAGATGCTCTTGCGCTTCCTATGCCTATTGCCGCGCTTATGTTGGCAGGCACATGAAGCATATTGATCACGTTTGCAGGTACCTGCTGGCCATCAAACCTAGTAAGATTCAGATCACCCGAAGTACTATTGCCGGAAAGCTGTATGAGCGCAGCGGCGCTGACCAGCACTATGGCGATTGCGAACAAGTAGATATGCGATTTGCGCATAGTCATATTTCTAAATAAAGATTTAAAACCTGATTGGTCTGCTAAGCACTGCAGGGGAATGTTACCGCAAATGCGAAAAAGGCATTGCAGAAATACGGCTGATACTGAAATGCAAAAGAAAGCAGCAATAAACTGCTGTTAACATAGAGAACATACTATAGAACGTACAAATGCGGTTAGTACTGCTTAGAGTTTGCGCTAGCGGCATTCCATTCTAACCGCGACACTAGAAAATCCTGACAGCGCTTATCCTTGCAGCATTTCAAGCATCGACACTGCCATGACTGTAGCGGCTGCCTTGCTTGCTATCATGCCCCTGGCGCTGCCCTTCTGGGCACGCGCATACCTGTCTAGTATAGCTACTATGCGCTCCCTTTTCTCAGGATCCTCTATTGCCTGCTCCTTCAGTTCCCCGATTTTGCCCACGTCAGCCAGCTTGACGACCGGCAACGCCTCCTCGACGAGGCGTTCCCTTCCGTCCGTGACTTCACGTGGCGTGTCGTTTTTCCCCACCAACACCACCCGTTTGCCCATGTCTATCTATATATTTAGTTTTCCAGATATTTATAGGTTGTTGTTTTTTACGCAGTTAATACGCACTGCGATGCGCGCGAATGCGCGCATATGCATGCATATTGTCAAAATCAGTCATTCAACGGCACATTATTTCTGGCATTGATGTGCACTTCCGGGATTTTGTTTTGCCTGCATGCTGCGGCGCGGGCCTCATGAAAGACATTTAAACCTTTTTCACTTATATGTTTCTGTAATTTTTAATTCACAGCTAGAAGCACAGACGCGGATGTTCTTATGAAAGAAAATAAATTGATGGCAGTGATAAGAGTCAGAGGCAGGGTCAGGACAAGAAAAGATATTAACGAAACTCTTAGGAGGCTTAACCTCGGTCACGTGAACAATCTTGTGCTGATAAATCCAACGCCTTCGGTTGCAGGCATGATTAAAAAATGCAACAGCTACATCACCTACGGCGAGATAGACAAGAAGGTTCTGCAGGAAGTGCTTGACAAGAAGCTGGGCAAGGTATCAGAATCAGATGCCAGCGGTTTGTTTGAATGCAAGAAGAAGGCCGAGGAAGTGGGAATAAAGATGCCGATAAAGATGAAACCGCCGAAGCATGGCTACGAGTGGACAAAGCTCATGTACAAACAGGGCGGCGCGCTCGGAGACCGCGGAGAGGAAATAAATGCAATAATAAAGAGAATGCTGTGAGTTATTAGTAGTGATTACTTGGTATTGAGAAACAGGAAAAGGGTCAGGAAGTATCTTGGCAACAGAAGATGGGGAGTAGGAAACATAAAGCACAATAGAGGTGCGGGAAGCCGCGGAGGCGTCGGAAAAGCAGGCTGGAAGCACAGGCAGTCATACCGTGTCGTTTATGAAAAAGACGCTTTCACATTGCATAAAGGTTTTTTCAGGTTCAGGAAGGAAAAGCGCGGAGAAATAAATCTAGATTTGATTTCAAAGAAAATATCAGAAAGCAAGGAAGGTAAACCTGAGATAGAGCTTGGTGGCTACAAGGTCCTCGGCAGCGGTACGCTTGCAAAACCTGCAGTGATAAAAGCTGACGCTTTTTCGAAGAAAGCGCTGGAGAAAATCAAGCAGGCCGGCGGAGAGGCCGTGGTCAAGGAGTAGATGATTTTTTGCGCATCGCCTTTTATTCTGATACATACCTGCCAGCGATAGACGGCGTTGTCACATCAATGCTGAACGCTAAAAAGGGTCTCGAGGCCAGGGGGCATGAAGTATTCATATTCGCGGCGTGCAAACCCGGCGAAAAAAAGAAGTACAGTGACAGGCATACTTTCCTCTTCACCGGCTTCAAGTTCCGGCCGTATCCGCAGTACAGCGTGGCTGCATTTCCTTACCATTCAATGATTCATCTTAAATCTCTGAAAGTAGACATCATACACGTACAGACGCCGTTCGTGATGGGATTTAACGGCATGCTGGCTGCGAAGCTCGGAAGGTATCCGCTTGTCGGATCTTTCCACACGCTGTACAACAGCAAATCGCTGTCGGTTTACTATCCAAGATTCCTGAGAAATCTGTCGCAGAAAGGCGTATGGCGCTACATAAAATTTTTCTTCAGGAGATGCAACACGACAGTCGCGCCCACAGGCGTAATCGCAAACCAGCTGAGAAAAGCGAGGATACCTAATGTGGTAACCGTGCCAAACAGCGTGGATCTGTCGGTGTTCAACCCAAAAGTTAGCGGCGATGCAGTTAGAAAGCAGCTGAACGTAAAGAGCAGGGAAAAGCTCGTCCTTTATCTGGGAAGAGTGAGCAAGGAAAAGAGGATCGAAGTGTTCATCAAGGCGGCGCATGTGATAGTGAAAAAAAGAAGCGACGTAAAATTTTTGATAGGAGGGACGGGCCCCATGCTTAAGCACTATGAAGACTACGCGAAGAGACTGGGAATGAGCTACAGCATGCACTTCATGGGCTTCGTCGACCCTAAGGTCCTTCCGAACGTATACGCTGCATGCGACGTGCTGTGCATACCGTCTACATTCGAGACGCAGGGTGTCGTTTCGCTCGAGGCCATGGCGTGCGGCAAGCCGGTAGTGGGCGCTAATGCGGTAGCGCTGAAAGAGCTGATAAAAAATAGGTTCAACGGTGAAAAGTTCAAGGCTGATAGCTACAGTGACTGCGCCAAAAAGATAGAAAAGGTTTTAAATGATTGCCAGTCATATAGAAAGGGAGCTTTGAAAACTGCTCAAGATTTTTCGATAGAAAAGGTAACGGATAAGTTAATCGAAGTGTATAAGAGCACTATCGCAAACGATGGGACATGAGAGCAAATCCTGAAACTAAAAAAGCATGAGCAAGAGCGTTTCGACAAATCAGCAAACCGATTGACGTGTCACGCTATTAGTTGATTGCAAACCGAATAAATCAAAAACGAAAAAGATTAGGGCGATTTAATAGCTGAACCGAAAAATGACGCTAGAGAAAAGGAAGAGAATTCGATGAACAACGCTGAAAATACAAAAAAGCCCGCCGGACAACCGCTGGCGCCAACACAGGAAAAGCCTGCCGAAACAGAGCTCGACAAGCTGAGAAAGGAGATTGATGAAACGCAGAAAAAGCGTTCCATGCTTGTTTTTGACACTAACAGGCTAAGGCACAGGCTTGCTTACAAAAAGGAGGAATACGAGGCAGTAAGAAAATTAGTCGACCTGAACACGGACAGGGGGAAGAACGCCGGCAGATTGAGGCGCATGAAAGAGGAGCTTGAGTTCAGAATAAGCACAGAAACTGCAACAGTGAACCAGGAAAAAGAGCTGCTTAAAAAATTGGGCTCGATACAAAATGAGCTCGAGGAAGCCAACAAGTTCTACAGGCTCAGGAAGAAAACAGAACTTGTGGAGAAGGACATAGTCGGCTTGAGCAAGGTAGTAGACGAACAGAGTGTCAAGATAAAGGAAATCGACAAGACGCTAGACGCACTTTTTGACAGGCTCAGGAAAAGCACTGGCGGGGCTAGGCAGCATGCGCACGTGGAGCATGAAAAGAAAATAAATGTCAAGAAGCCGTTCGAGATAAGCCTTGAAGACATCGCCGTGATAAAGAAGACGGGCAATAAAGACAAGGTAAATAGAGATAATGAATGAAAAAGCGAATGAAAAAAAAACAGAAACGGCAATTGGCCGGCTATCCTGTGGATGCAAGCGCATATGCCTGCATGCGAAATTTGGGAAACTTGATAAAGAATAGGATATGGGCGAACTAAACAGAAAATAAACAGAAAACGAACAGAAAATAAACAGGAAATAAACAGAAAACAAAATAAAAAATAAAAACAGAAAAATAAAAACATAATAAAAAAACAGAAAACAAAATAAAAAATAAAAATAATGAAGGTAATTGATTGAGAATAACTTTTTTTGGAGCAGCACGCGAAGTAGGAAGGAGCTGCATAATGGTAGAAAGCAGAAATACGCGAATTTTATTGGACGCCGGCGTTAAGCTTGGCGAAAAGGACGAATATCCTCTGATAGAGGACTCTGAACTTAAGCACATAGATGGAATCGTGATAACCCACGCCCACCTGGACCACTGCGGATATCTTCCGCACGTATTTTCGCACGGCTACGAGGGCAAGGTCTATGCAACAAAACCTACAGAGGAACTGATCAACATAGCGGCGAGCGACTACATGCGCATCTCGAAGCCACAGGGCATAGGGAAAGGGGCGATTCCTAAGATGATGAAGCATTACGTACAGCTTGAATATCATCAGCAGGTACCGCTCAAGGACATGAAGATAAAGCTTGTGCCTGCGGGTCATATACTCGGAAGTGCGATGGTCGAGGTAACAGAACAGAACGGCAATGCCGCCCTTTACACAGGAGACATCAACCTCAAGACTACGAGGCTTCTTGACCCCGCATATACCGAATATCTTAAGGCTAAAACGCTCATAACGGAAACGACATATGGCGGCAACAACGACACATTCCCTGCTGAGCACACCGTACTCAGCGAGCTTGTGAAGACCATAAAGGAAACGATAGCAAGGGGAGGCAAGGTTATTGTGCCAAGTTTCGCAGTTGGAAGGGCGCAGGAAGTGCTCTTTGTCCTCGATGACTATATGCGTTCAGGAATTCTTCCTAAAGTGCCTATTTACATAGACGGTTCTATTGATAGAGTCATGCGCATATACAGGCACAATGTCATAAACTGCAAGAGCGAGCTGCAGAAAAGAATCCTTATGAGTGATGAAGACCCATTCAAGAGCGTCAATTTCCATTTTGTGGAAGGAAGGCAGGAGCGCAGCAAGATAATGAAAAGCCCGGAAAGCGCGATAGTAGTAACTACGAGCGGGATGCTTAAAGGCGGCCCTATCGTGCATTACCTGAAGGCGCTCTCGGGAAGGGAAGAGGACAAGCTTATTCTTGTAGGCTACCAGGCGCATGGGACGCCAGGAAGGGAGATACAGGAAGGCAAGAAAGATGTCGAGTTCGACGGCAAGAAGCTCGACATAAAGATGAAAGTGGAAACGTATCATCTGTCGGCGCACGCCGACAGGCCGCAGCTTATGAAGCTGATAGGAGAGATAAAAGGATTGGAAAACGTTTTTGCAGTGCACGGGGAAGAGACAAAGATAATGGAGATGACGGACTCGTTGAAAAAAAATTATTACGCTAAGGCGCCCGTGCTCAAGGAAACATTTGAAGCATGAAACGCAGATTGAAGTGCGCTTTCTGTCGAAGCGCGTCAACCGCCTTATTTTCGCTTGACAAAATCATGCAAAATGCTAAATACCTGCAAATAGACAGTCAAAGGCACCGAAATTCGATGGCGGTCATATGACATCACTAGAATTTGGCAAAAAGCCGGGCATCGACGTGTATCGCGGAGTTGACTGGGTAGCAGATGTCATGAAAAATGCGCCAGCTGAAAGAGAGATGACATATAAGTATGCACACATAAAGCCGCATAAAGCAAGGGAAGCTGTGCTAGCAATGGCCGAATTGATGCGCGCGCACTTTCCGCGGCTTACCCCGAGCATGCTTGACGGGAGAAGGCATAGCGATATCATAATTAAAGCAGCAGGAAAGTTCACAATTACCACGCCACCAAGGCCTTACAAACAATGGATTTACGACTGCGCAAAATCAGATATAATTGTTACTGGCGCGGCAAGCCAAAGGAAAAACATAATATCGGAGTTTGAATTCAAGAAGCGTGTCGCTTTGAAACTGAAGGCCGAAAGAGACAGCAGAATTGAGCTTTTTAAGCCGACACTTGAAAAGCTAGTAAAGCAAGGTTTGGTCAATGGCGTAATAGGGCGGGGCTCTTACTTCGACGCAAACGGCTATCCCAGAAAAGGCAATGACATAGACCTGATATTCTTAGTAAAGGAGATGACTGACGAGAAAAAGCAGTTAATATTGAAAGCATTGAAGCGTGCGCCAGATAGTGTCACAGTAGGGGTAACTGAGAAGAAAGATCGTGTAATAAAAAAAGGCGCAGAAGATTCACAGGAATTCAGCATAATAATAGGAAGCGAAACTGCTGCAAGAAAATCACTTGGAGTGAAATATGAAAGATATGTGCTTGAAACAGGCATTGGAATAAACCTGAGAAGCCTGAGAAAAAATGGTTCTGAAAAAATTGCAAAAGAGTTTGCGGCACTGCTGCCAAAGAAAGACATGCGGCAAAAGATGCACATTTCAAGCTTGCCGAGCTAACTGAAAATGTAGAAATGCTTATAAACAGGAAAAGAAGAAAAGGATTCGTGATAAAATGGGCGGATATGCATATGGATCCTCAGGTTTTCGAAGTGCTGAACATAAAAACAAACCTGAAATTAAAACTATAATAATAAATTCTCAAAAAGTTGAAATTCCGAAAATGACAGAACGCGATAAAGAATTTGATACAGAAGCAGGTAATGACGAAAGAACAAATTTGCATATAACAATGGCGGGAGCTGGGGCGGTATTTTTAGGTGCATTCTCTGACAAAACAGAGCAGGAAAAAGATGCTGAGACGGAAAGCGCGTCAAAGTATATTGATGGAACCGCAAAATCAAGATACATTTTAGATAAGCTAAAAAGTAGTATAGAAAATAGGACATTTCTTCTTGAATTAGGAAACGATAGATACTCAGAAGATAAATCGGATTTTATTGCCAAACTGATGAAAAATGTTAAAGACGAGGATAAAATATTTAATAATGCAGAAGGTTTACTTTCAGATACTGAAAAAGAAATTGGGGACATGGCTTGGTATATAGTTAGAAAAATTGCAAACTCATATTCTTTTAATGAAACATTCAACAAGAGCCAAGAAGAGCTATTAGGAGATCTTTTGAAATCGCTGAAAGAATCAAAAATGTTCTTGTTAGAACGAGAAATAAAAGAGTATGTAGTAAAACTTTTCCCTAATTTAGACGACGCGATTAAAGAAATCCCTAAATATGGATTATTTGACCGCGTTACTTCTGCACTAAAAAACATTACAAGATAAACCAAGTGCGCTGCCATGCGCTTGCCACATCTTTTTATATATCTTCCTGAGTAACTATTAATCCTTAAATTATAAAGTGTTTGAAATGGGAAAGTTTCCTTTGGCCGACGAGGCATTGAGCAGGGTATGGATCTGCAGGAAGTGCAAGACCAGAAACCACGCCGGAGTTGGCATGTGCAGGAAATGCGGCTCTAAATTCCTCAGGCCCAAGAAGAAAGAGGTAAAAGCAAAGAAGTGATGCTAAGCAGCATATGGACCTGATTTTAGTAAGATTTATTAGTATTCTTGTACAAGCATACTATGCTAATTTATTGTTAAATTCCGGCGGTACGCAAAATGTGGCTTTTGATTTATTATGTTAAGTGATACTATGGTAGAACTTTCACCTATAGAACAATTGGTGGTAAAGGCAATGCAGGAGATAGGAGCGACAAAGGAAGATTCGCTCAAGACAGCGGATGACATAGCCAAGAAGGCAAACAGGCCCAAGAGCATGGTGACTAATACGCTTGTCACGCTATCGCAGAAGGGGGTTGCAAAGAGGGTCGCGAGGGAAAAGGCAGCAGGCTATTATCTTGTAAAGGTAGACGCCTGAAAAATCTATTTAGGGTTAATCCATGGCCGAGGAAGACGCAGTAGAGTTCTTCGCGAAGTACAAGAACTGGGTAGCTGTTAAGAAAATAAGCATAACAGAAAATACGAAGCCTGAGGAAATAGCGCTTCAGTTATCATCAATAAGGCAGAGCATAGACAGGAAATCTTTCGAGATACTGGGCATAAACGTAAAGGCGTTGGACGAGTACGCCGAATTCATAACAAAAGGCAAGAGGAAGAGCTGGCCTGCGCTTGCAGAAGTACTGCAGAACCTAGGCAAGCAGGAAGCCAAGGAGAAAATAACAGAAGCAACAGGAAATGTGGCTGAACTGCAGGAGCTTGGAGCCACGTATTTGTTCAGGACAGTCGCTCAGAAGATGCAATTCGATTTTGACGTAAACCCGGAGCTATTGCAGAAGGCATATCCTGACTTGAAAATACCAAAGCCTCTGGGCAGGAAGCCTAAAGGCTGAAGAAATACACAATTAGTAAACTATTCGTTAATCTTATAGACTTTAGCTCCTTCAGTGACTCGCTCGTTTATCTTAAGGCCTATCGCATCCCCTTTCTTCGCTTCGGCCACTTCCTTATGTTCAATCTGCATGCTTTCTACTATCTGCTCGAACGATTGAGACTCGTGCTCTACACTTATTTTGTCTCCTTTTTTGACCGGCGCCGACAATTCGACTATGGCTACACCTATATTTGAAAAGTAGTGCGTAATTTTTCCTACGAGTTGTTTTTCAGTCATATCCGTCAAGTGTATTAAACATGCAAGATTAACAAGGCTTGCGTCGAAACCCAAGAAATATAATATAAATACCAAATAGCAATAAAAACAAACAAAGGAAAACAATGAAAGGGGAGTTAGGCTAGCTTGGTAGGCTTTAAGGTTTGGGACCTTAAGACCCGTGTTCAAATCACGGACTCCCCGAGCTAATCAAGGGGTATAGTATATAAGATGGAAATGTCACCCCTACCTTTATAAAAGCCGATTCTGTCGTCAGAGATAGCGAAGGAAAATCATCTCCAAGCTATTTTATAGCAATTTTAAACTTATCACAAGAGGAACATCTCCACCTAGACTTGAATTTACCTCCATGTAAAGTTTCATATCCACCTACCTGACTCCATTTATGCAGTCCAACTAAACATAGTATAGACATAATGTTACCTAGATACACTTCCACTTAAAGCTTAAAAAAGAGGTAGATTATTGATCTAAATAATCTCCATTGGAGCTTCCTGAAACTAAGAGTCCCTTAGAATTAGGTAATAGCGTTCCTTCTGCGTTACACAAAACAGGCAACACTATAGAATAACTCTGACCATTATTATTTCCAGCTATTCTTACAACTTCACCAACTGCAATAGTATCATTACTCTGTGCTATTTCTTCAAGGTCTTTACATACGTAGCTTCCTGCTCGAGTTTCATTTTGATAGCAGTTAATCCCACCTTGCTCCCCCGTTTCAAAAGCCCAATAGTTTATCCACTGATTAATTACTATTGTCAGATTATTTTTTACAATGGCCATTCTGTTACTAGACTGCTCTGAACTTATATTCTTATAGGCATAGGAATACAATGCGTATGAATACGCCCCATTTACGGGTAATGTAGTGTTATAACTGAACGAAGAGGCATTAAAGGTCTTGTCCAATACCTGTTGGGTATTTCCGAGCACATTAGTCGAATTATATACCAGTAGTACATACTCATAAGTAAGCTGGCTTGGATCACTTGCAGCACAGGTGAGCTTCCATGGATTAGTATTTTCATTCAGGTTACATCCTCCAGTCACGTTTGTCTTGGAATAGACTACGGCCGAGGTAGGCTCTGATATTAAGACTGCTACTCTCTGACCGGTATTGTTAACACTAAATATTGAAGTATTTACGATGCTTAATTGGGCATCAGGAAACCATTTATCTGACAATACAGTCATAGCACTACTCACTTGCGCAGTACAGTTTGATACGGCTCTGTTTTGAGCTGTTGGAGCCGCTATTGATTTCACATTAGCACCGATGTTTGTTAAAGCCGTTTCTAAATTACTCATAGAGAGCGGATTGAAAATAACTTGCACTATACTTAATGCTATTACTAAAACTATCACCAAGATTATAATGTTTGTAATAAACCCCATATTACTACATCAGACATGTAATATATAAATAATAATGAGCAGTAAAATAACAATCCCTATGATTCTAATTACCGACCATATAAGTTTCCTGATCAATTTAACTATTCCGTAGCTTGGGTATCTAAATCTATTCTTATAGTTTACCTTGAGGGGTCTCTTGAAAGTTACATCATACCTAGCTAATTCTGCCTTGCTATATTCTACAAGTTGCGCCCTTATGCTCTGGCGTACGTTATGGCCTCGTTGGCTGTGTGACTTGTATACTCTGTGAGATAGATTGATTATAGCTCTATTGAGCTTGTTTTCATCCAGATTATTGTGATTGTACTTGATGTACTTCTTGAGCCACAGTTTTGCGTATATAAGTTTCATTCTATCTCACATAATCTATATTTCTTTATCTCTTTTTTTCTTTTGTTTTTCCTTTCTTACTAGTATTACCTTTTGGGTTTTTGGTTCCAAAAAGCTTACTTTAACATAATAGATAAACGCCCCTACCAATGTGTACATAGATAAAATCGCAAAATTTAGAAACGTCAATATAAATATTAATTGGACATTAAACGAAATCCATTCTAAAACAATGATAGAAGAAGCAATACCTATAAGAAGTAAATAAAATAATCCAAAACTCTTATTTTTTATTTTCCCTAACATAGTAGCTATCAAAGCAACAAATATGCTTTCTCCAACCATTATGCTCATGGCAACATTAGAAAGCGAAGAATAATCAATATTTGAAATTTGTGCATTTGTAAAAGGTTGATATATCCAAAAAGTTAGGTAAATAGTAAATATAGTAATTATCCAACCTATTCCTAAATGCACATTTAATGATTTTGTATTTGATGGGAATTTCTTTGTATGTGTTATGAGCTGATTAATTAACCCCGATAAAAATTCCTTACCAGATCGAGAAAATAGATAGGTTAGAAGTCCGATCAGGATTATTATAAGATATATTAGGTGAGCTATTGGTGCACTTGGATATAATCCAGTTAAATAAAATCCTAAACTTATGAGTAAGATGCTCAGGCTAGCATTTTTAATAAAATCTTCAATTGCATCGTATTCTATCCTTGCTTTACTTTTTCTCTTTGGCTCCGCAAAAAGTTCAGATATTATCTTTTTTGCAGAATAAACTAAGCAGAAAATAAATACTATGGCTAAGAATAGAAAATATAAGGCTGACCAGATCAGATATCCCTTAAAAAATAAGTTTTCAGCAGAAATTAAATCTGCAATAGACACAAAAAATACAATTATAAAAGAAATTATCCTGTGATCTGCAAATATTTTGAAATTAAAGAAAAGCACAGTTAGGAATACATATATGAAAGCTAGGAACATTATCAATCCTAAGAAAGAATTTGTCAAAACATTGTTTTGGATAATAGATGATATACTAGCACAGAAAACACTAATTAAGATGATCCCAAGAATTATTTTGTCCATCAGACCAAATTTAAACAAATCAATTCACCTTGATATTTTCTGTATCGTTTTATCATAAATCTTAATCCGCTTTCCTTCTTTAATGTTCTTTTTCATATACCACAGTGTGTTTCGCTTAATGCCCAGCATACGCCGTTCCTCTGGCGTCATGTCGGCTATCCTATGTCGAATCTTAGTGTTATCTACTCTGTTAATCTCAAGTTTTGGAATATCAAAAGACAACCTAACAGACTTGCCTATAACATAATCTGCTAGGAGCCTAACGTTTTCATAAAGAACATTCTGATAACTATGGTATTTATCATTATATAGAACTCTAGAATTGAAGTTCAACTTTATCTTCTCAATTAGCATCTTTGCAGTGGTCTCTCTGAGTCTAATATTGTAGCTCTCAGTTACAATAAAGCTACTTGCCTTAAGCTTCTTCTCTTCGAGTAATTGTATAACTGATAGGTCAACTATCCACCTAAAAAGCTCTTGCAGATCGTATACTAAAGACGCTCTGCCATCTTTTAGCTCGTGCAAGAAACCTATTGACGAGTCTAGGCCTATGGCGTTGATATCTCTAAGCACCTCTGCTTCTAGTATGGCATAACCATAATTCAGTAGCGCATTGATCGGATCGCTTGCATTCATATTCCAAGACTGTCTTCTGCCATTCCTATCTGTAAATCTAAATTCTGGAGCTAGCTTGTTGAATACCTTACCTATCTCATGCCAGTATGCAATAGCTATATTACCCTCATAGGTTAGTACACTTTCTGCTATAGTTCGCTCTTTGAATGCTGTAGGCTTTACTTCTAGATAGTACTTCGATAGCTCTGCAAGTAAGCTTATTGAGTGCTTAACCTTCTCCTTGACTATAGTCTCGGCTATTAGGCGTTTCTTTGCTTGGTCTGAGTAAGCTGCGTACTGTTTTATCTTGAGGTTAGCTGATGCTGGCTCTTTTGGCAAGGTAACGCTTAGCAGATTGCCGTTCCAGTTCAAGAATATCAGAGATACATCATGTTTGATTAGCCAGCGCATAGCTTCAAACGTGATATTGCCAGTATGGCCATCTATGATTATTGAATCATATGGTATCTGGTGTGGATAGAACTCAAATTTGTAGTTGTCAAGTTTATTTACAATAACTAGTCTACGTTTATCTACACGGATGTGATTTCCAAATCCTGAGATTAGTAGCGGGTTCATTTTTTCACCTCATTCATTTGCTTTTCTATAGCTTTTAGCGTCCTCTTCTCTTCCCTAGTCCCGTGTTTCTTTATATGTGAAAGGTCTCTTTTGTATTTTCCTCTAATATACTCAGTATAATGCAGTGATGGTTCTATTGTAAAACCCAATACATCATACCAAATATTCGGTGAAGTGGTAATAGATATTTTCGAATCTCTTATTCGCTGTACAAGTATATCAATTTTATCAAATTTCCTATCATTTCCATCTTTTGCTATCTTTTTTAATTCTGATTCGTAATTTTTGAACTCTTCTTCACTTTCAGCAAGATTTGAATAGACAAACTTGAAACTTTCAGGAGTTAATATCTGAACTTTTTGCTCTACAGCCTTCTGATTTCTAGTTTTTTTATCTGGAAAGATTTTGCCCCCTAAAAAGTTACCAAAAAGTGAATCGACAAACGCAAGAGAGGTTTTTGTATCATCAGCAATATGGTAGCGCAATACACCTATTAACAAAACGGTCAAAATTGTCTTAGTTATTGCTGTTTCTATGGTCTCATTACCCTTGATTATTATAGGGTTTATCTTTTCGTTTTCAACTATACTCTTTAATGTAGATTTTTGATCCTCATCTAGGCCTAACTTTTGGCCTAAATAGTCAGATATTATTGCACTTTTTAGCTTGAATGGTTTTCCTTTAACTTTTGGCGACCACTTATTAGGAACTTCGATATATTGCTCTATTTTACTAAATTGCTTTAGGATAGTTTGCCTAGATACTCCGCTTTTCTCTTCAACATCTAATGCGATTCTTGGTTTTTCCAAAAAATATGGTGCAAATATCCTAAACGCCTCACTTTGGAAAACAGATTCCAAGCTGTTAATTTCTTTGGTCATAATAATCAATTGTAAACGGTTTTGTATTTACTTAACAATTGTAAATTCGTCTAATACTTTATCCAATTGTAACTATTTCATTCGTCAATTATCATTTGTGTAAACCTATACAACAATTGTAATATGAATTAACTATTAAGAATTATAAAGGTTACTATAATATGCGCTTACCAAAAGCGCAGAGGAATATAAGATGAAATTCTCGAAAAGATTCGGGTCATTCAGCGAATGGCTTCAGAGCCAAGATAAGAGGACGGGGTACGTCCAGCGCATTACTAGACTTCATAACCTATATCCCCATGCGTCGCTTGATGCGCTACGTGGCCATACAGCAAGTAGCAAAGCACTTAGGATGGCCAGTTCAGTTCCATTGTACAAAAGATCATGGTCTACGCTCACCGTACGTGAAAAGGTAGCTAGGCAGAGAAGCTTGGACATCTTAAGCTTAGCTAGGCGTATAGGTGCCAGCTTAAGTCAGCTAGCTAAGGAGCGTGGCATACCTTTAGATACAGTACTAAAAAACACACATGCCTTTAAGAAAGTCAACGGACGCTGGAAAGCTATCGAGTACGACAGAATACCAAGAACGCTGCTTATTTACGAAAATAGACGTGAAGCGTTCGTAGAGATTACAGATAGCAGATATGCCAGCTTGATTGGTAAGTACCACAGCACAATCAAAGAATATTTGGAAAATGGCAGCCTTGAGGCTTTGGCTGAGTTCAAGAATAAGACGGTTAGGGATAGCAACGGGAATTATCATCTTCTTGAAACTGATCCTGACACCATACGTGACATAGTTGAGAGCAAGGAGACAGAGTTCAACGAACCTATTTATGAGGGATTAAATGAGACAATGTAATGAATGTGGTAAGGAATTTGTGAGTGGCAACTCATACAGGGTACATAAGTATCGTTTTCACAGAGTGCCTAAGCAAGATAAGTTGGCTGAGATAAGGCAGTTTGTGGAAACAACAGAACTAACACCACAACATGAACCTGAACCAAAATTTGAGACAGTATCAGAACCAAAAACAACTACTACAGAGCAAAGCACTCAGAACGATGACCGTTGGGGTAGAAGAGAGATTACACGTAATAGTGGCAGTGACGATCTTGGTAGCCTGTTGGCCATAGGTGGAGCCGTAGCTGGCCTTATCTTATTGCTACTATTTGGTGGCAAGAAACAGTGATTTTAATGGATGACAGCAAGCTCAACGATAAGCTCCTTGCACAGATGACAGACAAACTGCTAGAAACTGGAGAGCGTGAGCATCTTGACATGAAGATAGTCAACAAGTTCGTGGCGTTACTTCAGTACATTTTCAGGAAAGACCCTAAGAAGAAAGATGAAAAGTGTATACTATGTCCAGACTAGAATTGCACCATGTGGCTGGCAAGTGCAGTTCAGAGCTTACATGTACACTGTGTGTCGGACACCACATGCCAATCAGCAACCGGCAGTGGTGCTGGGATGTTCGCTGGAATAGTCAAAGCAATTCAGAGAGTCTAAGAGCATCATTCATTGTACAAGGAGTGCAAGAGCTTCTAGTGGAGTTGCACGCTAGTACTGGTTTACATGACTACAGGGTGCTAGCAGACTCTTTAGCCCCTACTATTCGAGGCTACAGAGAGCGTGGTTAAATGGAAAATGTAGACATATTCCTACGGTGCTATCTCAGCGAACCAAAAGTGAAAGGAGAAGACCCTTTTGAGCGCAACTTCAACCAAAATTTACTGTTCGTTTTCGACACCGAGACAAAAACCACATTAGATAAGGAGTACCAAACGCTCTTGTTTGGTTCGTGCAGCATATATGAACGGTTTAGTGGTTGGGAACTGGTTCGTAGGATTATTTTCTACCCAAAGAGCATACGTGAAAGCGAATTGGACATACTCAAAGCAGTAGCGAAGAAGGAAAGGATAGAACTTCTACCAGTTGACGGGTTTATTGCGCTCTTCTTCATGTATGTTTACAAAAGGCGAGCATTATGCATAGGATTTAACTTGCCATTTGACCTGTCACGCATAGCAATGCACATAGGAACCTCAAAGAACGATAGGACTTCTTTCTCGTTGCAGTTATCCGATAGGCTATACCATCCAAGAATCTTCATAAAACACATAAGTTCCAAGAGTGCTTTTATCGGATTTTCAAGGCCGTTACTGCGAAATAAGAAGAGAAGTGACAGGAAAAAGTACTATGCTGGTGCATTCCTTGACCTCAAAACATTGGCGTTTTCCCTAACTAACAAGAGCTTTTCACTGGAAACTGCATGTGATTACTTCAAAGTCGAGCACAAGAAGCTCAAAGCAGAAGAATTTGGGAAGATAACTGTAGATCATGTTGAGTACAATCTGCGAGATGTACTTGCTACTTACGAATTGTATCTTGCACTGGCAAGAAAATTTGATAGTTATGGGTTGAAAATAAGAATAAATTCGCTCTTTTCTCCAGCTTCGCTGGCGAAGGCATTCTTAGACTCAATGAACATAAAATCTTTTGGTGAACAAAACCCTGAATTCAGAAAAGATACGCTAGGATATGTTATGACTACCTACTTCGGAGGTAGGTCAGAGGTGCATATACGTAAACGACATGTGCAAGTCTCGTATTTAGACTTCACTTCCATGTATCCATCACAGTTTGAACTACAGGATTTGTGGCCTTTTGTTGTTGCGAATAAGATAAACATTATCAAAGACGACAAATTTCATGATTTACTGGACAAAATAACGTTATCCGACCTGAAAAATAAGGAAACATGGAAAAAATTGACAGGTATAGCTAAGGTGGATGCTAAAGACGACATATTCCCAGTAAGATCAGGATATGGAAGGGAAAATGGTCACAATATTGGTGTAAATCACGTCACAGGGCAGCTATATTATACGTATGCAGACATTATCGCCTCAAAACTTTTGACTGGAAAGACACCTCAAATCATAGAAGCTTACAGATTTGAGCCAGTTGGAGTACAGGACGATCTCAAGAGGATAATGCTGTTTGGTAGAGAGGTAGACCCGTCAAAAGAAAGTTTTGTCAAAGTGCTAATAGAGCATAGGCTTGACATAAAGAAACAGCTTGATAGCGATAAGGATAATGCAGACTTAGATAACCAACAAAACATACTCAAAATAATAGCCAATTCTATTTACGGCATAAACGTTCAGATAGATACGGTTCCAGTGGACAAGTCAAAACATCCTGACGGAAAGGTAACAAAAGATGTTTACGGCCTTAGACACCTCTATGCTAGGGTTGGCAAGAATGAAGAGCAAGGCAAGGCGTTTAATCCTCTCATAGCAACGTGGCTTACCTCTGGTGCTAGGTTGATACTAGCTATGGCAGAAGCCTACCTTAAGGAAACTAGTGGGTATTACACATATATGGACACGGATGGGATATTCGTTGATCCTAGTTCGGTTAAAGGTCTACAAGCGCTTGTAAAAGACCTAAATCCATACAACAGACACCTTGCTATGTTCAAAGTAGAGGCAATAAAGGACAAGGATGGAGATATACCACTAGATAACGTTACTTTCTTTGGGATTTCTGCAAAAAGATACGGTTTATACACGAAAGATAACGTTACTGGCAAGATAAAGATACTGAAATGCTCGTCCAGTGCCATAGGACATATGTGCAGTATGCCGAAAGGATGGGAAAATGATTTCTGGGTAGACATACTACGATACGATAATGGTGAGATAACGAATCAGTATATAGTAGATAGATATGGTAAGATACCTGTTGCAGTACAGATATCTATCAGTTCACCGCTTATTCGTAACCAGTTCATAAAGTATTACAACGTTACTGCCTTCAATTTCATGATAATTGGTACGGGATATAACGTAGATAGCGTTACTGGTGAGCCTGTCATACCGATGATACCATATACAAAGGACTTGTCATCCATTATCTACACATCGTTTATAGACAAGATAACGGGTAAGTTATATACAAATAACACCGAATTCTATTGGAAACCGCTGTCAAAACTGTTTTTTGAGTATATAAAACATGAAGAAACTAAGTACGAAGGCAGTATAGGCACGTTAAAACGTAAACATCTACGTGTGGGTAGCGTTATCTACACTGGAAAAGAGTCAAATAACCTAGAAGAAAGCGAAATAATAGGTGTACAAGATGACGATAACGTTATCTACGATGACAAAGTAACAGATAAAAACGTGTTAAAACAGGGTAAAAATAGTGTTAAAAACAAGGAAATAATACGTATCATAATGCAAATGACCTACAAGCAAGCTGCCAGCGTAAGATTATCAAAAAGGCAACTACTTAGACTACGTAAGAAACTCAGAAACCATGAGCTGATAACGCTTAGGAATAAGACGATTAGGAAACTGTTAAATACCTCTTCAAATAACTCATAATTCATGGCTAAACGAAAGAGGTCTAACAGTTTAAATTCTGTGATCAGATTTCTATCAGAGTGGATTGACAAAGCAGTACATAGCCTCATACAGCTTGTTACTGTAATTGCAATTATCGCAGGGACACTCTTAATAGTTTCACAGTTGCTTAAGGGGCAAGTCAGCTTAGTCTATAATTTGATCCAAGTATGTGGTGTTATCGTTGCTTTATTACCTATTTTGATAACTGGTTTGATTAAGGAGAAGGCTAAAATTTTCCAAGAGTTTATTATAGCCGTTTTACAGATAGAATATATTCTTCTTTTTTCTTTGCTCAGCGGTGTAATCTTTTTATATACTTGGTGATACTGGGATTACTACGTCGAATATGGGATGGACAAGTGTGATCTATGGCTTCTCAGGATTACTATTTGGGTTTATGTTCTTATTCGGAATTGGTAGCTTTGTATATGCAATAAACGATTTTAGAACTGTTTTAGCCAAAAAATTCAAAATAAAATTAGATGAAGATGAATAAAATGTCACATAAAATAATGATTATGGTAGGAGAAATATTGAGGGATTTAGGCATCGGGATAGTTGGTGGTGCTATTGTATCTTATTTTGCGATATCTAACTCTCAATATGGCGTATTCATAGTAATGGGTGCAATATTTACTGCTATTGGGAACGGTATAAAAATGCATTATTCAGAGTAAGGATAGAATGGGATTCTTCGATAGATTTAGAAAATCAGATAACAAGAATGAATCTGCGAAAGATAAATCAACTTCGATACCCAAAGATAATAACATTGAAGAACCAATTATCAGAGAGGAACCAAGTGGTTCAGGTACTTACATTTACAGGGTTGATGAAAATAAGACTATTAACGAGCATCTTCAAATAATTGCGAACGAACTTTTAATCAAAAATAGGGCAATAAAAATTATATTAAAAGCAAAAGGCAATATGATATCTAGAACAATAGATGTTTCAGAAATACTGCACATTCGTTCAAGGCCTCGATTTGACATATGTGCAGAAGATATCAAAATAGGCAAAGAAGAGAATAAGGTTGGAAATGCCATAACTGTAATCTCAAATATCGCTATTATACTCAGAATAAGGGAGACAATAACGGCAACTCAAACACCATGGACTAAGAAAAATACGTCAGAAGAAAAGAAGAAACCTGATTCGGAAAAAATTAAGAAAGTTGCTAAATTAGATAATACAATAGAGATAAAGTCAAATTCAGATAAAGACTTTGCAAATTCTGTATTGCAGACCATAACGTATCTTGTTAATTATAAAAGTGCAATTATTAGTGGGAAAAAAGAATACTCAACTAAAATTTTAGAGCTGAGAGACCTATTGGTAAATAAAGGGATGAAAAGTTATTTAGATACTTTCTGGGACAAAAAAGCTGAGGAAATAGAGAAAACAACTGGAAAGAGAGAAATTAGATTGGTAAGTGATATTATGCCTACAGTCATAGTCGATTATACCAAAAGTAATACTGATAATATAGAAGTAGGTTTACATGTTTAAAATAGTATAATTGTGAATTCCCTTGCTCTATATACTAAAATAGTTATAGAATAGGTGACATTTCCCTATTATATACTATACCCCCCCGAGCTAATCAACAGCAAGCATTTCTGATTGGCAATCTAGGTTATAAGTTCATTAGTTCAGTAAGCTGTTTTATGACTTCGCCGTTTTCAGGCAGAGGATTCACAGTATACGCCAATTCAGACCTCCATTTCATTTTATCTCTTGCAGTTTCTATTTTTTTCTTTAGTGTTTTTTTGTCGAATTTTTCGTTTCTCTTCCCGACCTTTTCTTTTATCAGTTTTTCGTCATAATTTATTTTCTTTATTACTAAAAGGTAATAAACATCGTAAATATCTCTCATCTTTGACCTTTCTAATACTGCCGACACCTTTTCAGCAAGTATTTCTTCAATATTCATCACCTGCAATGAAAAAGTACCTATGTCTTGGTAGATTGGTGATATGTACTTCAGCTCAGATTTAAGCAGAATATCATTTCTCAGGCTTAAGTCTATATTTATGTTCTGCAACTGACTGCTTCTTGGATTTAATGGACCTCTTACTCTTATCATATAATTTAATCCTATCGTTTTATTGCCTTCTTTCCTGGTTCTGTGCTCGCTGCTCACCACCTGATATTGTCTTCCTAAATTAAGTATCACAGATTCGATGGTTTTTGCCAATGCTTTCACATCTGTCGGATTTCTGTCCGGCATATATGAAAAGTCCAAATCTTCAGAAAATCTGTTTAAGTTATAGAAATATTTGAGTGCGGTGCCGCCCTTGAAAATCAACTCGTTTGCGAATTTCGAAGATATTTCATGAAGGAGCAAAGTTAGCAAGTAGTCTCTTTCCAACTGCCTCATATCTCTGAACTTCCCTAAGTTTTCCATCAGCTGATGCTCATCAATCACTCATACACCTCGTTGCCTTTTGCCTTTGGCCTTACTAATTCCCGCACTTTTTTCAATAAACTTGCAGAGTGCATCATTTTTGCATATTCCACCAGGGTGGCTTTCTTAAGCAT
Source organism: Microcaldota archaeon (assembly GCA_021797745.1). Taxonomy (GTDB): domain Archaea; phylum Micrarchaeota; class Micrarchaeia; order Micrarchaeales; family CABMGC01; genus JAJZZD01. The sequence continues at coordinate 28,384 of JAJZZD010000002.1, forward strand.
TTTATGTCTTAAGGCATCTAAATATGCTTCCTTGACAGAGGCTTTTTCCGGAGAACCGAGATATAACGAGTCTATTATGGCTTTTTCCACAGAAGCCATGAATGCATTCCCTATTTTTTTGTATCCGAAGAACCTATTGCGATTTAAAGTAATGAACTCTATTTCGTTTCCATCAATTGCGGCTGCCCTGTGCCTTTTTAGGGTAATTACGCTATATTTTATCACGGATTGGTCAGTCAACGAGTAATATTGAAATGCTGCAAACATGCTTACATATGATGGATAAACGATATTCGATGCTATTTCATATATGTCGGCGCCGTCTATGCCGGTTATGTAATACAGACCCTTTATGGCCCGTTTGACCTTCTTGTTGTGAGAGAGCATCTTCGATACATAGGCCGGTTTCTTTCTGGTAATTTTGACAACATCAAGTACGCTGAAAACGCGCATGTTGCTTTGAATTAGCCGATCAAGGACATCTTGCATTTTTAAGTAACGTGACATACACACCACATTCATAATATTACTGCATGTATGTTTTTAAGCTTTTGTATCGTTATCACCATATTTGTGGTAATATAGTTACACAAGTTCCTTCTATTTGTATAATTATTGGCCATACAGCAAGGGCAAACGAAAAAACAAACGCCGCTAAAGACCCGTGTTCAAATCACGGACTCCCCGAATTTAATTTTTAAATGCTATGTGTTCAAATCTTATTCGGCACGTACGCAGTGTCATTTTTCCCTATGAAAATCGTATAAGTAGAGCCAACGAAATTATTTCCTTTTGTGCCGTTCAGCCACACGAACACAGTATATTCCCCGGGTCCGTTTTTGATTACAGTATTATGCAGGTTGAATGCCACTTTGAATGAATCACCGTTAATCAGGTACTTGTCAGCAACTATTGTTGATATGCCGTTATAATATGTATTTGGGCTGCTTACGACCCCTGCAATCTGGTTTCCGTAGCTGTATGAAGAGGTATTGTTCAGCTGCGCGACTGACATGTTTTGAACTGGCGCGTCGAACCCTATTGTAATGGAAGAAAGTGTATAGCCATTTTGGAGGGTTCCAAAAAGGTACATCTCGTTGTTTGAGGGGTCGAAACCGTAGCTGTTCGCATTCCAAGTAATGTAATTGTCTATGAAATCTTCAACTAGATAGATTTTGCTTGCGTTGTAGGCGATTCCTATACTTACTTGGTTATGTTCAGGGTCAAGTATATTGTCCCTGTGGCCATTGTTGCAGCACAGGGAATCGTTGTACATCATGCTGTATTCCATCTTCTGCAGATCAACTCGAGGGTTCACTGTGCCTGTGCAACCTAGGGCAGTGCACTCTGAGCTGCGGTAATACGCTATATTCTCATCGACAGCGCCAGTCCCGCCAAACAGCGTGTAGCGCATGTAAGGCTTCATGCCATATATGTCCCAGTGGCTGAAATAACCGTATTCGAACATGCTCTGCGCATGCTGCTGCCCGGAAGGCTCGTTGGAGAGCGTTACGTTCGTCAATCCGTATTTTTGCCTGTCTTTGTTGATCAGAGAAAGCATGTAGTTATCCAGACTGAGATTAGAGGCCGTTTGATTAAACGAACTCACTATTGTTGTTGTCAGGTTTGGATTTGAACCGCTGAAATTGTTTGAAGGCGAAATGAACTGGTTCCAGTAATGTAGTATGATTTCATATGCGATATACCCAATCGCAGCGAGCAAAATAAGCGTTATCGCCATGGCAATAAGCTGCCCTCCTGCATTCCCTCGTTTGTAGGCAGTATACCTCGCCATACTTGAATTCTGAATAAAACGTATTTAACACTTCACTGAACATCAAGGATAAACGCGGCACAGGCAAGCCTGCAGAAAGTTTATTTAAATTAGTTTGAACAATAAAAGATTATGAAAGACCCAGTATGCAAAATGGAGGTCCTAAATGAAAATCTCAGAAGCATGTACAAAGGCAAAAAATACATTTTCTGCTCAGTCAACTGCAAAGAAATTTTTGACAAGAACCCTGAAAGATACGCAGGAAAATAAAAAGACATCATTACGAATTACCACTGCAGCATGTGCAGACTGCGCCATAAAAGCAATGAAATGGCCGATAAGTGCTATGCATGGTGCTCCATGCATAAAAAAACTGCAATTTAAACATAATAAACATAACTAAAAACTCGCTTGAGGCACAGTAGTCTAAGAAAAAAGGGATGGAAAATAAATGGCAACGGATCCCGTATGCGGAATGCAAGTGGATGAAGGAACTACACTGACCGGCACAAGGGACGGAAAAAAATACTATTTCTGCAGCACAACGTGCAAACTGCAGTTCGAGAAACCTGAAAGGGAGCTAAAGAGCATAAGGAATAGTCTGCTCATTTCATGGCCTATCACAATCCTAGTCATATTGCTTACTTACCTGTTCCGCGTAAGCTACGGAAGCTATATTATGCTAATACTTGCAGGCATAGTCCAGTTCTATTCCGGCCGAAGATTCTACGCCGGCACCATTGACGCTATAAAAAACAAATCTGCGAACATGGAAATGCTCATAGCAATCGGAACAACTGCAGCATATGCGTACAGCGCAGTCGTGGCGCTGTTTCCCTACATCATGCCTTCTGGCGGCTTGTACTTTGACACATCTACAATCATAATATCCTTGATACTTACCGGAACTTACATGCAGAGGCTTGCAGAGTCGCAGGCATCAAATGCAGTATCTGCACTCATCGCTCTGCAGCCCAAAGTGGCACATATCGTGAAAGGAAATAAGATAGTCGACAAATCGATTGAAGAAATAAAAGTAGGAGACATTTTGCTTGTTAAACCGGGCGAAAAGATTCCTACAGATTCAGTAGTTGCAAGCGGCACAAGCTCTGTTGATGAATCAATGATAACCGGCGAGAGCATGCCCGTTACGAAAAGAAAAGGCAACAAAGTAACCGGTGGTACAATAAGCTTAACGGGCGCGCTCAGAGTAAGAGCCACGAAAGTAGGCGAAGACACGGCCCTTGCACAGATAATCAAGATAGTCCAGGAAGCTGCATCGAGCAAAGTTCCTGTTCAGAAACTGGCAGATATAATCTCATCGTATTTTGTACCTGTAATCATTGCCGTGGGGGTAACTGCCTCTGCTTTCTGGTATATTTTCGGCGGGGTAGGTCCGAACATTGCAGTACTCGTTTTCGTAAGTGTGCTGATAATAGCATGCCCATGCGCCCTTGGCATAGCAACGCCAGCTGCGTTGCTGGTGGCTTCGGGAAGGGCCGCTAAAAACGGCATACTGATAAAAAGTGGCGAGAGCCTTCAGATGGCCAGCAGGGTGAGTGATATAGTACTTGACAAGACGGGGACGCTTACAAAAGGTCGGCCCGAAGTGACAGACATATTTACAGTCTTTCCTTCGAAGCACAGCGAAAAAGACGTATTGAGGTTTGCTGCAATCGCAGAAATGAATTCGGAACACATACTGGGAAAAGCCATAGTTGAAAAGGCGAAAAAATCCGGGATAAAATTGGAATTCCCGAAGAAATTCGTTTACAAGCAGGGCATTGGAGTAATGGCCATCGACGAAAAAGGAGATAGGATAAGCGTTGGAAACAGGTACTTGTTTGGCAAAAACCAGGTTTCGGGCATAGAAAAAAGAATTATTGATTTTGAAACAAAAGGCAAGACCACTCTGGCAGTAGAAGTCGGAAAACAGGTAATTGGTCTAATAGCGCTCGCAGATGTGGTCAAAATTGACAGCAAAGAAGCAATACGCGCCTTTGAACGTGCAGGAAAGGAAGTATGGCTGATTACAGGAGACAACGAAAGAGTCGCCGAGGCGGTGGCAAAACAGCTTGGGATAAGGCATGTAATCTCCAGTGCAAAACCAAAGGACAAGATGAAAAAAATCGCCGAGCTGCAGAAAAACGGGAAGATAGTTGCCATGATAGGCGACGGCGTAAATGACGCGCCGGCGCTGGCAAAAGCCAACGTCGGAATCGCAATAGGCGCAGGAACTGACGTGGCAGTGCAAACGGGCAGCATAATACTGATAAGAAACAGCGTTTACGATGCTTTCGTGGCACTCGAGCTGGGAAAACAGACCATGAGAAAAATAAAGCAGAATCTTTTCTGGGCGTTTGGTTACAACATAGTTCTTATTCCTATAGCGGCAGGCGCACTGATACCTTTTTTTACGGTATCGGTTTACAATTTCTTGCCTGTGCTTGCCGCAGTTGCAATGGCATTTAGCTCTTTCACAGTTGTCGCAAACTCGCTTCTGCTCGCAAAAGCAAGAATAGATAGCCGACCGCAAAAGTAATTAGACTTGGAAGCTTAACAACGCTGTTATTTGTATTAGGGAGTCGGCGCTTTTTATCGCATCGAGTTTCAGACGTCGCACGAACTAACTCGGCTTCATTGCATATTGTTTCCTATCGGCATAAAGCGGTAATTGACGTACACAGAAGAAATTTTAAAATATCTGAAATGCGCATTTAAATTAGATAAGAAAAATGGACTCAACAATCGTAGCTAAACAGAAAGACGGACATGGTTCTAATCAGGATACCGCGTCTAACGTGCCAAATTATATGAGGGCGCTTGTGGAGCTGGCTAGAGCTGAGGCAAACGCCACCCCGGAAATTAGAAGGAAGCGCGAATTAGATAGGCTTTGGCTAGAAATTACCAACCTACTTACCAACGCATACAAAGACAAAGGACTTCCAGGAGATACTGCAAAAAAATTAGCTGGTCTTGCTGTTGCATTGAAACGATCAGATGCCCTGCTTAATCCAAAGAACAAAACAAAGAACTTAGAAAATGCAAACGTGCACATATACGATTCAAGAGGCGACGCAGAAAAGGCAGTCATAAAAGACAATATAGCGCATTTGAAATTCTCACAGCAAATACAAATAGCAAAGCGTGCACTTGAAACTTCGCCTCTGTCTGGGGCTCGTCAGGCAATAGCTAATATAAGATTCTTGAGAGCCAGTGAAAAAAGTCAAATAAGGATGACGAAAGAGGAGATACGTTCTGCCATAGCTGCCAATATAATGCACGGGTTGGCAAGTTCCGTTTTAGATTCAGCAGATTTCGTTTTTGATGAAATAATGCTGAAAACCACGTCTCTTGTTTCATTGATATTCAAGCTATCCATTCCTTCGTTAATAGGTCCTACAAAACTGTTCGCGGCAGTAAACCAGATTCGGCAGAAACAAAAGTCAGAGGAAGAAGAATTCAAAGACAAGTTAATAAGAAGCAGGCATTCTGAAATACAAAAAATAGAAGAAATGATAGAAAAAACAGATAAAAGCCAAAAAGGCAAGATACTTGAAACTGCGGATATGTTTTGGGAATTAGCAAAAAACAAATTTTCCAACAGCGTATATGAAAATCCGTATTTTTATAAGAAAGCGAGCATGGAAATAAACAGGAGGTTAGAGCTGTGGAAATACGGAAGGCACATTAGCCAGGCACGCAAGGAGGAAGACGACTTTGAAACTGATGTCTATATTTATGCGCTTCTTATTGCTGCTGAGCATGTGATAGGAAAGGAGAAAGATTACAAAGACATGCTCGAGAGCAAGAAAAGTGATGTTGAAGCATGGCTAGAGTCAGGCCATGCTGTATACGCAAACGCAAACAAAAAGCAGTATCTGTATAAAAGTTCAGCAAACCTTCCGAAGTCAGAAAACGCAACGGAAAAAGGCGGAAAAAATGAAGTAAAACAGCTGATGCGCAAGGACAATAAATTTTAACAAAAAAATACGGTAAAGATACCGCACATAGTTTTGCATACACTGGTTTTGCATACATAATAGTCAAACACGGCATATATTCGGGAAAGATTTTTGACAAAAAGCCTGAATGCAATGCAAAGTATTTGGCATATGGCAATAACCTTTTATTCTTAATCAGCATGTTACTTACCGGCATGGTACAGGCGCTGCGATGGCAACAAGGGAAATATCACAAAGGCCATTAGGACAAGAAACTCATGGCACTGGCGAAACGAAACAATTAGAAATCCGCGGCATGCTGCGCACGCAGGAAATGGATGCCAAAACTGAAACAGCGGCCGCAAAGTCGGCAGTTACACATGAAATTTATGCGATTGATGAAACGGCTCGGCTTGTCGAAAAGATAGTAGGATCGCTAAACAGAGGCGACCGTGTCGCACTCCTAGTGTTCGGCAAGAAATTGGATAGAAAGGGCAGCACAAACGAAGAAACCGCAAAATCTGACGAGGGCAGGCAGGTGGTTGCCGGTCTTGCGCAGCTGTATGAAGAAATTGAGGCACGCGGTGGAAACATGAATAACTTAGAGGTCGTTTTGAGCGGTGGACATTTTCACCGCTATGTGCTCAGCGGCAATTCCAAAAATATGACTACTGAGGCAGTACTCATGAAAAGATATTTGCATGAACTTGGCGTTGACCCCAAGAACCTAGTCCTTGAAAAGAAATCCTATGATACAGTAACGAATATACTTTTCTCGAAGCCATTGATAGAGAAATTCGGCGCAAAAACTGTTGTTGTAGTTTCGGAGGAGTTTATGGCACAGCGAGCGATGGAAACCACGGAAAGAATCATGGGAAACGAAATAAGCATATATGTAAAACCTGTTAAGCTGGAGATAAATCAGGCAGTAAAGGCGTATTACATGTTCAAGGAATGGTTCGTCAGGCGCATGGTCCCGATTCTGATAGCAACTAGAAGGCGGGAAAACAATATGCATGAACAGAAGCGGCGAATGCAAGCAGTTGCATAACAGACAAATTTCAAGGCAATTTTATTTGATGGCATCATGAATCCGGCAGAATTCGAAGAAAAAATAACAGACGCTGTAAACAAGCTGAGCAAAAGCGTTGTGACAATAAGGAGCGAAGGCGCTGCCAGAACCTCGTTTTTCGAAACCACACCGACTAAAAACGCAGGTTCAGGCTTCATAATTGATTCTAACGGCAATATAGTTACCAATTACCACGTAATAGAGAATGCAAGCAAGGTCGAGGTGATACTTAATGATGGAAGGTCGTTCAGTGGCAGCGTAGTAGGGGGAGACAAACCGACAGATGTTGCAATAGTTAAGATAGAGGGCACAAACCTTACAGTAGCCGAGCTCGGAGATTCCGAAAAGCTGAAGGTAGGCCAAATTGCGCTAGCAATTGGCAACGCACTTGATTTGCCGGGAGCACCGACTGTTTCAATGGGGGTGGTAAGCGCACTGCACAGGCCCCTTCCGTGGTCGAACTTCATATTTGAGGGCTTAATACAAACGGATGCTGCGATTAACCCAGGCAACAGCGGCGGTCCCCTTGCAGACATTGAAGGCAGAATAATTGGAATTAACTCGGCAATTGTTCCTTTTGCGCAAGGTGTTGGATTTGCCATACCGGTTAACACCGCGAAATGGGTTATGGAGCAAGTACTAGAAAAGGGCAGGGTCACCAGGCCTGCGCTTGGCGTTCTTGTTATGGACATGAATCCTGCAATTGCAACAAGGTTCAATTTGCAGTCAAAGGATGGTGTCATAATAACCAGGGTGATTCCCAACAGTCCTGCACACCGCGCAGGGCTTCATGAGCTTGACATAATAGAAGGAATAGGGAATTATGCAACAAAAAACAGCAAAGACTTGCTCATAGCACTTTCGAAATTCAGCATAAACGAAACAGTAGCGATAAAATTCGCACGGGGAAATAGGCTGCAGGAAACAATGCTGAAACTGGTAGAGGCTCAAGGGAGATGAACTTCGGCGTGCGCTGTTAGTAAATATGAAACTAAATGAACAGAATGGCTCCGATTGCAAACAACGCTATTCCAAGAACAAATGATATGCGCGAGAGTAGTTTGTCGCTGCCGGACACTGCCGATTTACTTTCAGAAGTGAAAGAGAGCATCCTGCTTTCTCTGTCGAATACCATGGCCTTTACGGGTTTGCCGTTGAATGTCTTGCCAGTATCGATTACTCTTCCCATTGCAAAAACAGTTTCGCCTACGGGGATGATCCTCTCGAAAAGGGATAGTTCTCCGCCTCCAAATAAACTGAATTTAGACATTGAAGTAGTGTACTGTGAAGAAAGAGATATGCCATTGTATGAAGGGTCAAAACTGTCCGGAGATCCTCCGATATATTCGGCGAGTTTCTTCCCTAGTTCATCACGTTCGTAAACAATTTTATTCTGTTTATCAGTAGGATATACGCGGTTGGGAGAGGAAAATAACGAAGTATCAGAAATTTTATCCATATTTGCATGCTCCAAGTCTATTGCCAGGTAGCCAGTTCCGTCAGTCAGCAGTAACGGAATTCCTTTTGCGTATTTCTGTATAGTTACCCAGTAGGATCCGTTGCGCGACGTTACGAGATGCTGAAGTTCTACCTGATAAAATACGCAGTATTTTTTACCTATGGGGCTCATTAACTGCGCCGTGTCATACTGCGGGACCACTGACGCTTGAATCTCATTCAGACCGTTTGCTGCGCCGTCTATTTTTACAGTAGGCGTATTTTCTATAGATTCCAGCAAAGAAAGCTCGGACCAGCCGAGGACAATGAACACGATTCCAAATATGATTGCAACGGCCAAAAATGGAAGTGCAGTTACGCGCAGCGGTGCAAAAGATAAGTTAAAAGGCATCAGCGCAAAAACAGAGACCAAAACAAACGCGGCCAAAGCAGTTATGACCCTTCCATTAAGGTTCCTGCCGTTACCGTTAACTATCATGTCATCTGTCAAGAAGGTGCTTTTAGTTTTTGAAAGGTCTTTAGAATAGAAAGGATGGTCGTTGCGGGCATAACTAAAACGGGAAAGGCTCAAAGTATCACATTTATTTTATCAGTAGAACCTGCGGGCGGCTGAAAGAACGGCAGCGGCTTGTATTCAAGAAGTGATGAAAATAAAACGAACGGAAATATTTGTATCTTAATGTTGTATGTGTTTACCGTGTCGTTGTAAAATTCTCTCCTGTCGGCTATCTGATTCTCCATTTCGGTTATCGCTTGCTGAAGCTCGAGGAAAGTCCGGTCGGCTTTGAGGTCTGGATAATTTTCTACATCTGCGAACAACGATTTAAGCGCCTGAGATATTTGATTAGAAGTTTTCATTTTTGCTTTTACATCAGGAACGTTCTGGATCTGCATCCATTCGGTTCTCATAGCTGTAACCTGCACAAGGACTGTCCGCTCATATTTTTCATATCCTTTTACTACGTCTACGAGTCTGCTGATCAAATCATGCCTTTTTTCTAACAATACATCTATGTTTGCCCAGGCTTTTCGCACATTATTTCTGAGCGCAACGAGAACGTTGTAAATGATTATGGCTATTCCCAGAATGACTATCGCAATTGCGGCCACTACGTAGATAATGAGATTAAATAATGGCATAATCATCATTATGCCCATAAATTTAAAATCATCTCTGTTATAGGCCAAAACAACAAAACTAAAATTTCAAGTATAGCCTGACAGCACATCCCCTGCAGAAATGTTCACGCCGCTAATGTTCCTGTTGAGCTCCAGTACAAGTTTTCCGTAGTGGCATACTGATGCTGTGCTTTCTGGCGTGGCATAATAAATATTAGTTATAGTGCCATTGCCATCAATCCATATCTGCATCAAAGGCTCCGGCGTGTTTTCCATCCAGAAGCATTGCTCGGAAGAGGTGTTTGAAACAAACAGCATTCCATTTATGCATTTACCGGCAACATTGCAGGTAAAATTGTAATACATCAGGCCTCTTTCCTGCTCGCCTGTCGTTACCGCTAGATAGACTTCAAAAACAGTTTGCGCGTGGTTTGAATTTGACGTCACAGTGATATTCGCTATTTTTAAACCGGCTAATGGATTTGCTAAAAATACTGAATAAATAATTATTACGAGCAAAGTTGCAGCCATTATGAAAATAAGCGAAAAGAACACAACGTTCAGGCCGACAAATCTCATAAAAACACAGCCAGAAGTCATCATTTATTTGCATTTTCTTCAAAATAGTGCTTGCCTCTCAGTATGAACTGCTTGTCTATTTTACGAGGCTTGAAGAATTTATTCGTGAATTCGGCCACTTTTTCGGGGTCGTATTTTCTGCAGCTGTAAACGTCTATGCTCACGAAGCTGTTTTTTGTCAATGTGTGGATCACTATCGAAGAATCTGCCAAAGGAACCCAGCCACTCAGGCCGGTCTTCTCGGGAAATTCCTTCCTGTCAGTCCTGAAAATAGATGGCGGAGCCTGCTTCTTCATGCCTATGAAATCAACAATCGCACTCAGGAAGTGGTAGCAATGGTCTAGACTGTCTACAAATTCCGGGTCGCAGTCGTAGCAATCGAGAAGGAGTTCGTAACCGAAAACTTCTTTTTCTGCTTTTTCTAATTTTTCTACTTTTTTTGGCATTAAACCACAAAATACAGTAACATATAGTCACATAAGCAATACTCCGCCGTCTACTACTATCTGCGAACCAGTCATGTAAGATGACATATCTGACGCAAGGAAAAGCGCGACCTTTCCAATGTCGTCAGGCTCTCCCAGCCGTTTCATCGGTATCTTCGCAAGAAATCCTTGAAGCATCTGATTCATATCCACTCCTTGCGGCAGGGGCATTGATTGCTGAAGCTTTTGAACCCCTGGCGTGAGTATCCCGCCGGGGGCTATGGCATTTACCCAAATCTTATTGGGTGCAAGCTCAAGCGCTATATTTTTTGTAAACCCCCAGACTCCGTGTTTTGACGCATCGTAATGCGCCAAGCCTATGGACGACGGATGCAATGCGTCTATGGACGTGACATTGATTATCCTTCCTCCGTGTCCTTGCTTGATCATTTGCGCTGATGCATATTTGGTGCAGAGAAACACGCCCTTCAGGTTTATCGAAAGGACATTGTCGAAATCCTGCAGTGACATCTGGCTCAGCGGCATTGCAGGATATACGCCTGCGTTGTTTACCAGTATGTCTATAGAACCGAATCTGTTCACTGTTTCGTTGACCATATTTCTTACCGACTGTTCCGAGGAAACGTCGGTTGTGACAGACATCACCTTAAAACCCTTTCCTGAAAGCTCTGTTGCAGCCTTATCGCCGGTCTCTTTTGTCCTGTTTGCGATAACGACGTTTGCCCCTGCTTCGGCAAGCCGGTATGCAATCCCGTACCCTATTCCCGCTGCGCCGCCTGTAACAATTGCGGTCTTGCCTGAGAGATTGAGAAGAGAATCCAATGATTGCATAGCCTATTACAGAACGGAAAATAATAAATTTGTGTGCATTTTGAAAGCAATTGATGCAGTAAAAATATGCAGTATCAACTTCGCAACAATCGGATTTAAATATTATTGCGCCAAAATCTCTTCAACACAGCAAGGTAAAGAATCAGCAAATAAGAAAAGCTTAATGAAACAAACTTGGCAGAAAACAAAAGGCCAAAAACGAAATAGACAAAACAAAAAAAAGTCCGATTTATGCTAAGGTGAAACAATGGCAGACATGAACGAGGAAAAACAAGAGAACCAAGTACAGAGGAGCAGCTCAATACCGGAAAATGTGGTGTACATAGGAAAAAAGCCCGCCATGAACTACGTGCTGGCCGTTGTGACACAATTCAACAATGGGGCAAAAAGCATAAAGATAAGGGCCAGGGGAAACACAATAACTAGGGCTGTGGACGTTGCTGAAATATCTAGAAACAGGTTCTTGCAGGACGTTAAGGTGGAGAACATAGCCATAAACTCCGAAGAGCTTCAGAACGAGGACGGCACTAAGTCAAAAGTAAGCACGATAGAAATAAGCCTTGCAAGATAATACTGTTTTTCTTTGTTTTATTTTTATTCTTATTTTTATTCCTATTTTTATTTTTAGTTTCCTACGTTTTTATGTTTTCGCATTATTCTGTGAATTTGGTTATCCTGCACGCAGCTTACAATATTTTCTTCTTTATGCGCCTGGCAATTTCAGTTGCGGTTATCATGCCTGTGCATTGCATACTAAGACCGTCTTTAACAACTGGTATGCGACTCAAAACATTTTCCTCCATCACTTTTGCCGCTTTATTTATGCTGTCGCTTTCCAGCAGGTAGACTTTTTTCAAGCGCACCGACTTTATGGCATCTTTTGAGTCATTCTGTTCCGCCACGTCTTTTGTAAGTACTCCTGCTAGCCTGCGGCCATTTAGCACTGGCAGCGAACTTACATTTGCGCTGCGCATAAGTTTAAGCGCAGAGCCTAAGCTTGCAGCCGATGATATGCCAACTATGTTCTTGTGCATTATGTCGCTGACCAATTTCATGCTTAAACATATGAATCAAGTTTTTTAAGGGTTTATTGCCAAGTAATAACCGGGTATTTTCGTGAGGTTTGACGCGGAAGTGATAGACATTGAAAAAGACGCAGACACGCAGGTAATCCTAGGACACGCAGGATTCATCAAAACAGCAGAGGATCTGTATGAAGCAATGGTAAATGCAGTTCCTGGAGTGAAGTTCGGCGTGGCTTTCGCGGAGGCGAGCGGCCCTTGCCTCGTTAGGAGCGAAGGAAACGACAATGGCTTGCGGGGGCTTGCCGAGAAGAACATGCTGAAAATAGGCGCCGGACACTCTTTCCTAATTCTTTTCAAATCGGCTTACCCGATAAACGTGGCAAATGCTGTGAAAAACGTGAACGAAGTTTCCAGGATATACTGCGCGACAGCGAATAAGCTACAGGTGCTAATCGCAAGCACAAAATTGGGAAGGAGCATAATAGGAGTAGTGGACGGAGAATCGACGAAAGGCGTAGAAAAGGAAACCGACAGGGCAACGAGAAGGAAGTTTATACGCGACATAGGTTACAAATTGTGATTTTTTGGCATTCAAACTGTTAAACGACAGGGACGCAGGGGAGGTAGTTACAATATTGGAGCGCGAGTACAAGGATGCGCACTACTATCTGAATTTCAAAACGCCGATAGACCTTGTTGTTGCCGCCATACTCTCGGCGCAAACTCATGATGATGTAGTAAATGCGACAACGCAGGTACTTTTTTCTAAATATAAAACGGCAAAGGACTATGCAAACGCAAAGCCTGAAGACGTAATAAATATCGTGAAGAAGGTAAGTTTCGCAGGCAATAAAGCCAAGAACATAATAAACACGTGCAAGGCCATTGAAAAAAATTATGGGGGAAAGGTACCTGACAGAATGGAGCAGCTTGTAGAGCTGCCAGGCATAGGCAGGAAGACTGCCAATACAATACTGATAAACGCGTATGGAATTGTTGAGGGAATACCGGTTGACACATGGGTGATAAAGCTTTCCTATAGGATCGGCCTAAGCGGCAATAAGGACCCTGAGAAGATAGAACAAGACCTTATGAAAACAATAGTCAAGAAATATTGGCACAATTGGGCTTACGTGATGAAAGCCCATGGGAAAAAGATATGCCAGTCCATTGTGCCCGTATGCAGCAAATGCCCGATAGGTCCCAACAGCACAAACAAAATATGCCCAAGGAACGGGGTCACAAAAAGTGCTTAAATGGAGTACATAGCCGAATTGCATACCCATTCTAAATATGCAGGTGCGTGCAGCGAGCAGCTGACTTTGGAGAATATGGACGCTGCTGCCCTTACCAAGGGATTAAATATATTGCTCACAGGAGATTTCACCCATCCGCTCTGGTTCAAGGACATAAAGAATAGGTTAATTCCAAGCGAAGAAATGGGGCTTTACAGACTAAAGGGTTCAAAAACAGGAACAAAATTCATAATCGGAGGAGAAATAGCTACCATATTCAACAAGAGCGGTTCCGGCAAGGCCGGCGTTTTCGACGCCACTGGAAACGTCAGTAAGGTGCACCATGTTGTGCTTGTTCCGAACATTGAAACTGCAGAGCAGATAAATGAGACGCTTGGCAAACTGGGCAACCTTGCAATTGACGGTCGCCCGCAGCTGAACATGAGCGCCTCTGATTTGGTAGAAACGCTGCGCAAAGTAAGCAAAGAAGTTTTCGTGTTTCCTGCCCACGTGTGGACTCCGTGGTTCGGGGTCCTTGGGTCATTTTCCGGTTATGATTCGATAAAGGAGGCATATGAAGACCAGGCACAGCACATACATGCGTTGGAAACTGGGCTAAGCTCAGACCCTGTAATGAATTGGCGCGTTTCTGAACTTGACAATTATGCGCTTCTTTCAGGAGGCGATGCTCATTCAATTCCAAAGCTTGGCAGGGAGGCGACTTTATTTGACATTGCTGAGAAAAATCTGTCGTACGATTCGATAATCTATGCGATAAAAAACAAGCAGATAAAGGGAACGGTGGAATTTTATCCTGAAGAAGGAAAGTACCATTATGACGGTCACAGGAAATGCAGCGTTTCGCTCTCCCCCGAGCAGGCCAGAAAGTACAATGGCATATGTCCTGTCTGCAGGAAGCGACTGACAATAGGCGTTCTTCACAGAGTGGAAGAGCTTGCCGACAGGGAGGAAGGATTTGTTCCTGACGGAGCTGCTCCGTTTGTGCATGCGATACCGTTAATCGAAGTAATTGCGTTTGTAAAAAAGAAAAGCACAGGTTCGGTTTACGTGGCGAAGACGTACAATGAACTGGTCAAGAAGTTTGGAAACGAAATGAATGTTTTGCTTAAAAGCACAGTTGACGACATAAAGCACGTGGACAAGGAGCTTGGAAGAGCCATTGAAAACATGCGCGAAGACAAGGTACACGTAGTGCCGGGATATGACGGCGTTTTCGGAATAATAGACATTGCAAACAGCGTAAAGGAAGCAAGAAGTCCTGCTCAGAGAACTATGTCTGAATTCTGAACTCTGGCGCACAGAAAATTCTAATGAAATTGCGTGCAAATTAATTTATATTTTAATGGGCTTGTATATGTTAGTCAAAGTGACAGCATGATATCCAAACTGATAATTCCACTTCTGCTTTCGGCGTTTGTAATCGCGTCAGGATTCGGCTCTGCGTACGTTACATCAATAAGGGCGCCTGCCGTTTTGCAGAACCAGAACACAGGAGCTCTTACCACATTCACGCTCAATCTTACCGCAGGAAACGGAAATGTGACAGTAACAGGGCCCGCTCAGGTAGCCCAGGACACGCTCCAGTCTGCGCAACAGGCAGTTTCTTTTGCCAGCTCCTACTTGGGCAAGAACGAGTCGCATTACAACTTCGCGTTCACGATATCCGACAATGAATCAAACGTTTCGGGCCCTAGCGGAGGAGTGGCGTTTACACTGCTTACAATATCCGCATTCGAAGGCAGGCAGCTTCCGGACAATTTTACTGTTTCCGGAGTCATAGAACAGAACGGAAGCGTAGGGGCAATAGGCGGAATGTATGATAAAGTGGGAGCAGCCAAGCGGTCAGGGCTGAAATACGTGATACTGCCGTATGTGCCAAACGACAGCGAGCAATATTTCATATACTACATTTCGCAGCAGGTATATGGAATACCTATAGTCGAGGCACAGAACATATCGCAGGAATTGCAGTATGTTTTCAACGGCCGCAAAGTTATTCCAATCGTTTTAAATGCATCACAGCATGAAAACGTAAATTCGCTGATGAATGCACAAATAAACTGCACTGAATGCAATCTATCTGCATTCGGAGAGCTAAGCTCAGGAATAATCTCGGCAGGCAATGCTACTGCGAAAACAATACAGGGCAATTTCAGCACTTTGAAGCAGGAATGGCTTAATAACCTCAAGCAAGATGGCGCGATTGCGGCAAAAGGCTACTTTTACACCTCTGCAGACTTGGCGTTTCTGCAGTATATTGACGAGTTCGTAGTGGCAAATATTAAAAACCTAACAGTGGCAAACGCCACGGAATCGATAAACAGCGTTAACGCGTACTGCTCTTCCCTAGTCATTCCGCAGATGAACAGCGGGAATTACGAATTCATAATAGGCGGCAACCTGAGGGCATTATGGGCAAACCAGACTCTCGGCATTGCGGCGCAGCTACTGAATCAGACAGAATCGACAGACGGCATAATAGAAAGTTACAGCTACATTGCGCAGGCATATGGATGGTGCCAGGGCGCGGGCCAGCTGTACCAGATTGCCACGACCATCAACGGCACAGACGTATCAATTTCCGAAAATTCCCTGAAGTCTGCCGCGGCATACGAGATAAACAAGGCCAAAATGTTCGGAAACGCGGATTCACTTTACCTGAATGCGTCGCTTAGCAGCTACAATTCAGGAGACTACGCCACATCGCTTTATTCTGCCGTTTACGCAGATGTATTCGACAATCAATCGCTCGGCAGGAATATGACTACTGCGCAGCTACTGAATCAGACCCTGCAGAACATGAACAAAACCAACATCGGGAACTGGCCTTCTGAATTCGGAGCGAGTGCCGAATTCTACATAAACCAGGCAAATTCAGAAACAAACATCAGCCAGAAAAACAGCTCTGTTTTCGAGGCATATGTATTTTCAGAGCTTGCCCTGGGGCTGCAGGCTGCCAACTCGCAGATAAAGGGCGCATTTGCATATCCGAGCCTTACAGGCGCAACACAGCTCAACAGTCTTTCGAATGCCGTTAACAGAGTGTCATACGAAATCAAACTGCTCGGCTCCTTGCTTGTCGCAGTAGTGATACTGTTGATAGTGATATTCATTGTGCTAGCAATTGTACTCTACGAAATAAGGATGCACAGATACGGAAAAACTTTGGCAAACAGGCAGAGAAGGACAATGCGCAGAGGCAGAAGATAAAAAAGGCTGAACCATGGAGCTTCAGGACCCTTTTTGCGACGAAGGAATATACAGGCAGGTCTTCTACGAAAGTGACAAATTCATAGTTGTGTATAACATACATCCAATTTTGCCCGGGCATTCCCTGATAATATCAAAGAGGCACGTGCTGCAGATGACGGAATTGAATGAGGAAGAGTTCATCGACTTCGCAAAGGTGCTGAAAACAGTCATACCCAAGCTGCTAAAAGTTTATGGCGCAGACTCTTATAATCTATCTGTAAATTCGGGCGAAAAATCAGGAGCGAAGGTATTCCATTTTCACATGCACATAGTGCCGAGAGGGCGTGTAAAAAATTTCTTAGAAGGGAACTCTGAATTCTACGAAACGCTAGAAGAGGAAAAATCAATTTTCAAGTCAGATTCAAACGACATAGAAAGGAACCTGCAACTTCTCAGGAAAGCCTTCAAATATTCGCAAAAGAGGAAATGAGTATCGCCAAGAGCGCAATGGTCATAGCAAGCAGAGAAATGTTCCTGGAAAGGTCGTAAAAACCGCTTTTTTTGCTTTTGACAAGAACATATCCTATTCCAGAATATAAAATCAATATGTCGCTCGCTGCCATCATGCTCAGGAATACAAGGTTGTAGGAGAAAGGAGCTACGTAAAGGAACAGGTACACGCTAAGGGATATGGCAATCAGATATAAAATGAGCGCCAAATACGAAGAACCTCTGGTGCCAACAAGCTTTGGCAGATTCACTGATTCTCTTTCTTTTATATCTCCCCGATAGTCGCGTATAGTTCCGTGTATCTCCCTTGCGAGTCCACTTAAAAACACCATAATGGATATTGCAATAATCGCATACGGCAAAACATTTGACACCACATAGCTTCCATATATGAATGGTATCACCATTGCCAGCGCTATGTAAATGTTCCCGACAAGCAGGATTTCCTTGAGCTTATAGCTGTAAAGAAACGCGAGTGCCGCAAATACTAGCGCTATTGCAAATGCGTAAAGGTTAATCATGGCGCTTGCGATTATTCCAAGGGAAAAGGCAAGCACAGCAGTATACAGCGCAGTTTTGGGCTTAAGGGCGCCGCTGACAAGCGGCCTGCCCATTTTCTTGTTCAGCCTGTCGACTTTTATGTCGAAATAGTCGTTTATCGCAAAAGAGCCCATGCTTATCAAAATTGGAGTGAGAAGGCTTAATACGAGAATGTACATTGATGGAATTCCGAAAGCTATCCGTTCGGCAGCAAGAACCGCTATGACAAGCATCATGCTGTGTTCTATCCTTGTCAGCTTGAGCAGCTCGATGATTTTGTTCATGCCAACTCCGATCATTTCATGCAAATTAACCAATAAAAAGCCCGCCGTTAAGCGCAATTCCATTGCAATAGATAAGCGTATAAAGGAAAAAATGCATAATGATAGTGATGACTGCAAATGCAGATATTACATGGGTTGCCGACCCAATGTGATTTTGAAAGACGCGTCATTATAAGTGCAGGAGAGCTAAGTCCTAACGAATTAGACAGGCTAGTTGAAACAATTGGCGAAATTCCTAATTTTACAATAGAAAAACCTGAAAAAGACCCGATTTTAGGTTTACGCAGGGATGAGCAAGTACGTTCGCATGAGCCGCCGAGATATAATAGATGCACGCTGGATGGCGCGCCGGCATTAGAGTTTTACGTGGTAATAAAAAGGCCTTGGGAAAAGTATGGAGAACAGACGCGCGAAAAATACTGCGTAATTTTGGCTGCCAGAGAGGCATTAATATTGCCGATAATGAGCGACGATAAGTATGATTCTGAGTCTCATAGGCTGGTGGCTACAATAAATAAAGTATACGAAAACGCCGGTTACAAACGGTATGAGCGTATCCTCGAAGAAGCTCGAAACGAAGAGTGTAAGAGACTACTTAGGCACACAGGCGACGCGGACCTGAAATTGCCTGATGGACTTGAGCCGATAGACGGCGAGGCAGAATGGCTATGAGCATATGCATGAAGAAATGTGGCGACACGCAATCAGAAAGCGGAAAAGTGCACTGTGCAGGTTCAATCAAAAAGCCGCTCTTTAATCGCAATATGAGAAAATTTACAAAATAATAAAAGATGCAAAATATGGGAAACGCAGAAAAAGCACCTTCTGGATGTAACGACCAAAAGCAGTTGGGAACATCCACAAGAACAGTAGTTTATTCAATTGCTTATTCGGGCGAGGCAGAAAAATTCTCCCAGGATTCTTTCATTAACAGGCTAATACAAAATTTCGTATCGAATGATTTCAAATCAGGTCATGCAACCCCTGGCGAGTCTGCCAAGATCATTCTGGTAAATAAGGATTATGACGTGATGATAGACAACGGAAATGTATGCGCACGCTTTGCTGTTAGCAGCAAATTCGGTGATTTCGAAGTGCAGGTCATGCCTAAAGCAGGAGATGGGATAATAAACATAGAATCAGCCTGTGAAATTTCACCTGATCTGAAAAATTTCATAAACGAAATTGTCGAAAATACAGAAAGCGTTAACGAGCCTATCAGCGAAAACACATATTCGATACAGAGTGATGACGAAAACACATTCGACATGCTGCTTAGGCTAAACGACACTGAATTTGACACATTTGCCGAACTTGTTAGCAATGGCGGATTTTCAGATGCAATAAAATCGTCCTTGGAAAAAGCCGGTTTTAAGGAGGAAAAGTTTCAGGGCGAACCAGTTGCATCGCCGGCTTTCTCTTTTCTTGCTTTTTCTTTAGGCAACGATAAATATGAGTGCATAATATCGATAGACAGCAAAAATGAAGAGTTGCGCTTAGAGATTATCGGAAATCAGTACAAATCGATGCAGATAATAGACTGCGTAAAAGAGGCTACGCAGAGGCTTAGGCGCTACATTGAATACGATTTTAGCGCAGGCACGAACACAATGGATGACCTGTGCAAGATAATGAAACGCTGAAAGCAGCAAGCATTATTTAATTTTCCAATTCTCAGATAGTAGTGTTTTGTGGTTGCTTGAAATACGTCGCACTATACTTCATCATATTTCTTGCAGTTATTGGCATTTCGCATGCGGGCACTGTCACGCTTACCGGCACGTGCCAGGGTGCAGTACGCAACAACACTCTATCTTTTAGTCTTTCGAACAGCGGCAACGATACTGCAATAGATTTCAGCGTGGTGCCAGTAGTGCAGGACGCCACTGTTTCAGGAGCATATTCGATAAATTCACTGGGTCCCGGTGAAACTTATCCTTTGCAAATCAAACTTGCTAACATAACTGCAAAGGGCACCTATGACGATTACATAAAGGCATCCTATACGCAGGGAGGTTCGGTGTTTAGCGCGGTATTCCCCTGCCAGCTCGTTTTTGGTATGCCGACGCGTTCGGTTCTGGCGCTTACGGCGCAGGTAAGCAACCAGAGCAACGGCGATAAAAACATCAGCATAAACCTTTACAATTCAGGCAATTCAAGCGTGCTTGCGAACGTGTCATTGATAGCGCCGCCGTCGTTTGAATTCGCAGGTAAAAACAGCCAAATGGTTTCTATTCCGCCATTCGAGTATGGCCAGCTGTCTTTCGATGTTCGGATACCAGAAACAGGCACCAATGCAACATATGAGGTTGCGGCGACAGCCGGCTATTTTGCAGGCGGTTTGCATTATGCAACATTATTGAACATAGCAGTAAGCGAAACGGGCAGCAGGGCAAATTCCGGCGATTTGCTGCTTTATATGTCAATTGCCGCAATACTGATTTTATTGGCATTGGCGTTTATTGCCGCTTTGCGAAAAAGGCGAAAAAAGCAGATTCTTCTTACTGCATAATATTGCGTTGCAGCATTTCATGAAAATCCGAAAATACGGTAGAATGCCACTGTTTCCCCGTTTCCTGCTCCTGCAGAAGCTATTGTTGAAATAGGATACGCGCTTTTGGCCTGGGCGCATGTCGTGCTTTCATATGGCGGCACCACGCACCAGTATCCGTAATCCACGACTACGCATGAATAATTTTTGAACGTGCTTTCCAAGCTCTGGTTGGCACCGAACAGGTAGTTGATTTCAGCAGATGTTCTGTTTACGTTATACCAAATTTCAGGAGTAAACGAAAACACCAGGCAGTTTGACGGCACTTTGCTATAGTTTGCGTAGAAGAAATTCATAGCGTTAAGTATGACGCTCTGCTGCGGCATGTTTTGCGGCAGGATTGTCACATTGGGGATGAGCATGGCAAACGGAAACAACACAAATATTATTGCGAACGCAGAAAAAATGATTGCCTTGTAAACTGGCTTTCTGCCCGGGCTCTTGGATTCGCCGGATTTCGAATCTTCAATTTTATCGGTTATTACAAGTAGCGGAAGCGCGGCCAGCAGTGCGATGCATGGCATCAGTGAAAGCATGAACCTGACGTCAACCCCGTATGTTGCGGCGCCTGCGTAGAACGCAGTATAGAATATGAAGTATGTTGCGAACCAGAAAACCAGAAGCAAGAGGATACCAAATCTATTTTCGCGGCGTGAAAACAGCGCAACGGCAGCTATACCTGCCAGTGCCAACGGAAACACGAGAACAGGAAAAGCCGTTGGATAATTGCCAATAGAATTGAATTCGCCAAGCAGATAGCCAGCGTTTATTGGAAAGTTATGCATGAAATTATTCAAAGATATCACAGACTGGTTTGAGGGCTGGCCGTAAGACGGCTGACTTGACTCTATCGAGAAATAGTAGATTGCGGGCATCAGAAGAAGCAGAACAAGCACAAGCAGCAACAGCAGCTTAATGTCGTTCAGCAGGGCGTTTGCCACAAGTTTCAGCCGTTCCTTGATGGTTTTTAGTATTCCCGAGTCTCCGAAAGCGAAAAACAGAATAAGAAACAGGGGTATGAGCAAAATTCCCTCTATGCGCATGTAAACTGCCAGCACAGCGCTGAAAGAAAACATTGCAAAAGTCTTCTTGTTGGGTTTCTGCGAGAATACAACAAAGAAAAAGAATGCAAACACTGTAAGCATCATGAACGGCAGGTCTATGTCTGCCTGGGTTCTGGCCCATATGAAAAGCTCAGGCATCAGCGCAAAAACGGCAGTTGAAAAAACAGCTGCATACTTGTTTTTTAACAATATACTAGATAGAAGGAATACGCCTGCTATTGAGAGAATGCCTACAAGCAGTTCGAGGGCGTATGCGGTAGACGTGGTTGTTCCGAAAACACCGAAAGCCATAGCTATGAATACCGACCATGCCGCAGGGTCATGGTAAAGTGAATCCACATAGCACACGTTCAAGTTGCCGGTTCCGTACTGGCACCACAGCGCCTGGCCGCTGTGCAGTATGTTCACTGCAATGCCCTGGTATATGTTCTCGTCGAAATACAGCTGCTCGGCAGGGTGCACGAAAAGCAGCGAGAACATGAGAAAAAATCCGGCAATCACGGCAAAAGACAGAAGCGAATGCCTGTTCACATTGCCTTTAATAAGCTGTGAAAGCTCGTGCCTTCCCTTGATTATAGAAAAAACCAGAAGGATGAATGAAGAAAGAACGGCAGCTGTTATTGCATATCCAATTATCATATCGTCAGCCAAATGCCTCTTCAGGCGTTTTTATTCTCCACATAGAAATTGCCGAGAAACATGTACTTTGTCCTTGTCGCTTTCATTGTGTTTATTGCGTCCTCTGGGCTCAAGACTATCGGCATACCGTGAATGTTGAAGCTCGTGTTCAAAACAATCCCATAGCCCTGTTTTTTCCTTATGCGCTCCAGTACGTCGCGGTACCCGGAATTCTGGTCTGATACTATGTGGGGCCTTGCAGTCATGTCCACATGCATGACCGATTTCATCTCGCTCGCTTTGTCTTCTTTGACTTTGTAAGCCATTGTCATGAAGCTGTCGTATCCTTTTACGCTGTCGAAAAGTTTCCTGGCATCTTCCTTTAGCACGCTTGGAGCGAATGGCTGGTACCACTCGCGCTGCTTAACATAAAGATTAAGCCTGTCCTTTACGTGTTCTGAATCTGCTTTTGCGATTATGCTTCTGTTCCCTAGAGCACGGGGCCCGTATTCCATGCGATCCTGGAACCAGAATACGTAATTGTCACTTGCAATCAAATCTGCGGCATGAGAACCCTTGTTGCTATCGCGTTCGAACTCGATATGTTTCTCCGTTTTAAGCACTGTCTTTATTTCGTTATCGGAATAAGAATTGCCGAAATAAACATTCTTGAAATCGTAGCTGCTTACTCCGTTCAACGCGTAATTTGCATACATGGCCGAGCCAAGGGCTATTCCGCCATCGCCCATGTGCGGGAACACAAACCAGTTCCGCACACTTTTCATATTCCTGACTTCCATGTTTGCCTTGACGTTTGAAAATACGCCGCCTGCAAATGCAATGTCGTGTATTCCGAATCGCTCTATTGCGTTGCCTATGTACTTTGTAAGTGTGTTTTCTAGAAGCTGCTGCGCAAAATACGCAAGCTGCTCTCTTGGAGTCGACCATGAAATGGCTTCGAGCTTGCCGTACTGCGCGACAGGTCCGTATTTAGCAGACATGTCTATCCCGTTTACCGCAATGAAGTCCTTCAGCTTGTTTTTCTCGAATGCAAACGGAAAGGAATAGTCGGCCATGGCCATCACTTTTCCCTCGTCCTCTAGTTCTCTCATGCCCACCAGATTCGTGACCTGCTCGTATAGGATTCCGACAGAGTCCCTCGCTTTTATCTCATGTTTCCTCTCCAATTTTCCCTTGTTCAGCAAGCTTATTGTGCTGCATAGCCCGTCTCCGTAACCGTCGACTGTTACCACAAGCGCCTTTTTGAAGCCGCTAGCAAACGCGGCCGATGCCGCATGAGCGGCATGATGATTCACTACATGAAGCTTGAAATTCCTGAATCCTAAATGCCTGAGATGCCTTGCAACAACCGCCTTGCTCAGCATATTTCCAAGCGGGAGTACTCCGACAAGATTTTCCGCGTATTTAAGCCGGTACTGGAAACCACGCGTTCTGTACATGAGCCCTTCGAATCCGCTGTTCGACAGCTTCCTCCTTCTCAGCTTGTAGTATTTCTCCATCTGGAACGGGAAAACCCGCGACACAGTCTTGGCGAATTCTGTTGTTGAGAACGCAATGTCGTGTATGTCGGCCGGTTTTATCCCAGCATATGAAAGCGCTGCGTTAATCGCGTTGTAAGGAAACTGTATTTCAAGCTTTCTCTTGGTGTACCTTTCTTCGTTGGCAGCGAACAATATCTTGTTGTCCTCTATGAGCGCGGCTCCTGAGTCATGTCCATCCCATACGCCCAAAACATACATAATTTCACTCCGAGAATGCCTCTGAAACACAGTGCGGTATTACTTAGAAATGCACGTCTAATTTAAAATATTGCTTGCTTAAAGTTAAAAAAACAATCTCGAATGATAAGATGCGGAATAGCAAAGAGTTTCGTGCAAAGCCCATTTCTGTCGTAATTCCGACCCTTAACGAAGAAGGCAATATAGCAAACGTGATTAGCGGGATAGGAAAAGTGCTGAGAAATTACAAGTACGAGATAATAGTAGTGGATGGCCATTCAAAAGACAAGACAGTAATGATTGCAAAGAGGCTTGGAGCAAGGGTAATCTACGACAATCTGGGAAAAGGAAGCGCACTGGTCAGAGGTTTAAACAAAGCTGGCGGAGACGTCCTTATTTCAATGGACGCCGATATGTCCAACGAACCGAAAGAACTCATAGCGCTCATAACTAACATAGAAAAAGGCTATGACATGTGCGCAGGCTCGCGCTTCATGAAAGGCGGCGGCTCAGAAGACATTCCTTTCATAAGGAAAATAGGCAACAAGTTTTTTGTGCATCTAGTAAATGCGATATTCCGCGCGCAATTCACCGACATGTGCTATGGATACCGGAGCTTCAGCAGAACGGCATTCGGAAAACTGCGATTAAAAGAAAAAGGATTCGGGATAGAAACTGAGATAAACATACAGGCCGTGATGGCTGGGCTGAAAATAAAGGAAATACCGAGCTTTGAAAAGAAAAGAGAGTCAGGCCAGGGCAAGCTAAGTACTGTAAGAGACGGGTACGTGATACTCAAAACAATAATGAAAAAC
This sequence comes from Microcaldota archaeon, assembly GCA_021797745.1. Classification (GTDB taxonomy): domain Archaea; phylum Micrarchaeota; class Micrarchaeia; order Micrarchaeales; family CABMGC01; genus JAJZZD01. The sequence goes on from JAJZZD010000002.1 coordinate 53,201, forward strand.
ATGGGAAGATAATCAAGAGGGCCTTATTCGTCTGCATAGACGATGCGCCATACATTGTGCCTTTCCGGAACCAATTTCACCGGCCTTTTATCATTCCTTACTGCTTCTTCGCGCATTTTTTCGATGCTTTTCCTGTTCATCACTTCTTCCAGCCAATTTCTCATGCAATCACCTTTGCATTCTTGAAAGTGTAATGACTTTCACACGCAGAGCAGCAGTTTGAATTTTTTGCATATATTTCCTTCACGAATTTTTCCGCAACAGCTTCATCGTTTGATTCGGCAACTACGACAAATCCGAAATCGCCGCTTGTTATGTTCACCTCCTTCACTCCGCTTATCATTGAAATCCTCATGGCAAAGTCCTTTGCATTCAGTTTTTCCTTCGGTTTGAGAAGGAAAAAGACTCGATGCTTATGTTTGTTGTTTTTCTTGCTGCGCATCAGACCACATCGGATCTATCAAAACTGCAATCACTAAACTGGCGCACAGGGTGGGTGTGGGGACAGAATAACCGCTGTGCGCCAGATAAGCAGGAAGTGGGTGGGATGGTGGGAACTGGAAAATTTGGTAATCTTATGCAAAAGGAGTGAGGGAAACGAATAACGTGTATTTCGTTTTTCAAACCGTTCATCTTCCCACCATCTAAATGTATTATGACTTTTGTTTTATTTAAAAAGGAGAGGAAATAACAGTCAGGAAAAGATCGACTGTCTGAAAAATTATGATTTATTTCTGCATAAAGCTGTAAAGTCAGAAGTTTAACCCGTTGCGTTTACCCTCCGCGTAAATAACGTGTTTGACGAGAGAAAACGATGTCTATTTTCATGACAATGCTTAAATAGGCAAAAATTCACAATATATGTTGTAAGGTGGGAATACGGTGGATTTGCCTGCGGGGATATCGAATAAACTGCATGAGCTGAAAGGCCAATACGACCACTACATCGAGGTCAAGAAAATACACAACAGCTACTGCGTGTTCCAGTCCATTACCAAATACGACAGGAAAAAGAAGAAGTCGAAGAAGGTGACCCATTATCTCGGCACGATACACGAAAGCGGCGAATTTGTTCCTGCAGTTCACAGGTCGAAGTTCGAGAATGTGGAGAACGGCAGCGGAAATGAAACCGCAGAAGAAGGTACCGTTAAAATAAAAGACAACGCCGAAGAGAGAGAACTTGATAACAAGATACTCACAGCATTGAGCATGAACGCAAGAATCGAGATGCCAAATCTTGGCAAACTTGTCGGCGTGAGTGAAGGCACGGCGAGGAACAGGGTCGAGAAACTAAAGAAGAAGTACGGTATTTCTTCTACTGCATTCATTGATAGGTCAAAACTTGGCTATTTTACCTTTATCTCATTAATAAAATTTAAAGACAGCGTCCCGAATCTAGGCGGATTAAAGGAGGCATTGGAAAATGAACCGAGAATTCTGCTTGCCATGTTCACAAAAGGTGACTATGACTTGATGCTACTTTTTATTGCCGAAGATAATAACGCAGTATCTGATTTTACCTGGCATTTAAGGAAGGATACTGTCCTTGCGAAATACAACATGAAATTCTACACATCGTCATTTTTCAAGCAGTACGGCAATATACCGATACGACAAAAAACGTTTGAACTTCTGAGTGATAAGGCATGGCATAGAACAAAGGAAAATCCAAGGCCGTTGCCAGGAGAATTAACACAAAGAGAAGTGAATGTGCTGAAAGAGCTTGCTTATGATGGTTTTGCAAAATTCATAGATATAGATAGAAAATATGGGTACGAACCTGGCGCGGCATACCACACATACACAAAGTTAAGAGAAAGAAACGTGATACGGAGGATGACTATAACCATACGTAATTTGCCGATAAAATACTGCTCTGTACTGTTAATGGAAGACTCAAATGGAGTGGAAATGCTAGAAACTAGGGCAAATCTTCTTAAAGAGATAATAGACGAGACAGAGCATGAAATTAATAAGTATGCACTTGTAGGAGAGGTAGAACTGCCTAAAGGCTTTATTTTCATAATGCCCATCTTCGATGAAAATGAACTCATGCATACACAAGAAGAACTTCAGATAAAAATAAAAGGCAGAGAGATAAAAAGCCTAATTGCAACAAATATATTTGTTGGAACTCTCTGCTATGAAAGATATGACAATACTGATATTTTATGTAGCCAGTATCAGATATTGGCAAATGAGTATAAGGAAGTGCCCTGGATAGAGCCCAAAAACTACTTTGATAAGTTTGCCTTTAAGAAAACTGAAAAATTTGACCTTATTAAGCCACCAAAACCTGTGAAGCACATAATTAACTGATGCTATCGCTAACCTAAAACAAGATTAGCCGTTCCCATTTCCTCCTTCTCCTACCATAAGATTACCAATGATATTTCAACGTAACAGTTTAAAAAGGTATTGAAGACGCTTTTGTTGTAGAATAAACACTGCATTATGCCTCATGATTGTTGAAACGCATATCAATCTTCTTCGGGAGATAATAAGCGATACAGAGCAGGGAATCAACAAATACGCGCTTGTCGGTGATATTGAAGTTCCGAAAAGGGTCATTTTCTTCATGCCTGTATTCGATGAAAACGAGCTTGCACAAACACAAGAAGAAATGCAAAGAAAGCTAAAGGGCAGAGAAATAAGAAGCTTGATAGCTACAAATGTAATTGTAGGGGACTTTTGCTATAAAAGATTCGACAATACGGATATTTCTTGCAGTCAGTATCAGATACTGGCAAATGAGTACAAGATAGTTCCATGGGTGGAACCAAAAAGTTATTTTGACAAATTCGATGCATTAATGCATAAAAGCTCAGAACCGATAGAATTACCTAAATTAAACATAAAGAGTAAATTAAATTACAAAATTAGCGAGATTTGAACACTTTGCTCTGACGTTTTAGCCTCCGGAGGCGCCGCCTGCTTCTCCTTCTCCTAGCATAAGATTACCAATTATACATGGAAAAGTAGGCTTTTAAACCTTGCCTTACCCCTCGGCAACCGTTATTTTTTTACCTGTTTAAAGGTTTTTCCCAGACATAAACACGTCGCATCCTGATTTTTCTTCTTAGCATTCTTATACGCTTATATCCGAGTTTTTTGAACATATCGTTTGATATGACATTACCTACCCTTACTCTGCACTGTATCTTGTCCCAGCGCCTGGCTGGCTCGATTTCGAAGCTTCTAACAAGCAGTGTCCCGATTCCTTTGTGCCTATAGCTTTTTTTTACGGCAATCCATGTGATCCAGCACACGCTGGGTATGGACGGATAAAGATCTGCTACAGCAATGCCGGCCATCGTGCCGCCGACCGTCGCTATCCTAAAGATAGACCCGCCGCGTCTCATCAAACGTTCTATATTTTCTGGAGAGTAGTCCTCTTTGTTTCTGAGTATATCACGCGGCGTATAATATGCCGCTAATCCTTTTATGACATTTAGCAGTAGCGAAGAGGCCGCCTTGACCTCAGATTGCTTAAGTTCTCTTATTGCTACTTTCACGCAATCAATACCTACTTCGCCATAAAAGTTTAAAAGTGTAGCAAGTAAGATTTTGCAGTATACTAAGCGCTGCATTATGCCTCATTTTTCAGCCAGAGCCAAAGGCAGACTGATAGGCGGATATTTCTGTATTTGAAACTAGAACTGAGAAAAATACACAAGGCATTGCTGCTGAATCAGTCGACGAACAGCTTCGCGAAGACCTTTGCGTCAGTCAGCATGTCATCGATATGCGCGTATTCATTCGGGCTGTGGGCAACCTCCTCTATCTTTGCCCACACAACTGCTGGCCAGCCCTTGTACCTGAAAAATGCAGCAACTGTGCCCCCGCCTATTCCCACAAATTTTGCCTTTGTTCCATTTACCGATAAAATGGATTTTTTAAGCAGCTTTGAAATTTCTGATTTTGGACTTGTAGGTTTGGCTGAATCTGCCCTGTTAAAAACGTCTATACTTATTTTAACGCCTTTGAAATCCTTTCCTTTCGCAATCCTTTGTACATCGGAAAGCACGCTGTCGAGGCTATATTCGGGCAACACCCTGCAGTCTATGTAAAATACCTCAGTACCTGGAATTATGTTGACACTGTCGACGTTTTTCTCATGCTTGGTCATTTCAAATGTAGAACCTGGCGCAATCTTGAACAACTTATTTCTCTTAGTATATTTCTTGTGCAGGTAAGCGTCTACTTTTTCGAGGAACTTTACAGAATACCTGAAGGCATTCTTCCCCATATGCGGTATGCTTGCATGCACCTGTTTTCCGTGAACTGTTATTTTCAGCCAAAGCGCGCCTTTTTCTGCTATTTCTATTTCGTCTCCTTTTGAATTTCCAGAGTCTGGCACAAGGTACATATCATTCTGCTTGAATATGCTTTCCTTAATAAGTTTCTTTACCCCGTATTCGCTTCCGAGTTCTTCGTCAGCAACAAGCGCGATACCGTAATTGTATTTTATATTGGCTCTTGCTTCCTTTAGCGCCTTAAGCGCGAACATTGCAGAGATTACGTCCTGCCCGTTGTCGCTCGTGCCCCTGCCATATACCTTTCCTCCAATTACCTTGGCTTGGTATGGATTGGTCTTCCACAACTTTATGTCTCCTTCAGAAACGGTATCTATGTGCGGCATTATCCACAATGTTCTTTTTTTATCACCGAAAACTCCGATTACGTTTGAACGGTCCGTTTTTGTAGAATCTTTGTAAGAGTATATTTTAGTGTGCAGACCCCAGCCTTCAAGTACCTTCTTCAGGAATTCGGCGCGCTTCTTTTCCCCCGTACCACCACTTAGCGGAGAAACTGATTTTATGGCTATCATTTTTGACATGGTATTTATCATTTCTGGCTTGTAACCGTCTATTTTCTTAATTATTCGACTAAACTCTTTTCCCATGCAGGTACATTCAAAATAAGACTTTTAATCATTTGCCTGTCTTGCCGAAATTTCAAGCCAAAATTTAAATAGGGCCTATGCTGAAATTATTTGAAAGGCATGACAAAACTTAGCGCTGATACTTCAATATTTCAAAGGACGTATTATGATAAGCAGGATAATGATTCAGTAGGCGTAAAATCCCTTCACGTTTTGCTGCGGGAATTTTACAAAAGGGAAAAATTAAACAGCAAGGGGACTCTGATCATCGGAGCAAATGATGGATCTGAGACTGAAAACACTTTTGATGGTACGCTGCTGGATATTAATTTTGAAGCATGCCAGAAAGCAGCTGCTATCAGGCCGCTTGCGCGCGTAAAATGCGCAAATGCCATCGAACTGCCTTTCAAAGATAACGAATTTGATTATTCAGTTTTGTCATTGGTCCTATCGCAGATAAATTCAGAAGAGCCCGCGTGTGTCACAGAAGCGTATGCGGAGGCGCTGCGCGTTTCTAAATACGCGGTTTGGATAGTAGATACTACTGAACGCATCACAATAAGCAGCTACGAAGACAAAAATAAAGACACCAAAGAAACAGAAAAATATTTTTCGCCAATATATCTCGACCCAGTAAACATAAGGAAAATAGGCGGTTCTTTCGAATGGGAAAAGGTAGCACCTATTTTGCAGACAAGCTTTCCTGGCAATTGCGGAATCACAAGGGATCCTACCGGAATAAGTTATACTGTAGAGATATTCGCGGTCATGAAAGATAGCAAGGCTATCTCGCGCTCACAATCTTTATCACGTCGTTGTCCTTAAGCACGTAGTCCTTTCCTATCCTTGTCTTCCTCTTTGCGTCGATTGCATAGAGCATGCCTTTTGCAAGTTCTGTATGTATCTTTGCAGCAAGGTCCTGCGCGTTCGACCCGATCTGCAAAAGTATGGCATCTGGCAAAACGTTTCCGTTATGGTCAGTATACTTGTTTTCATCCTCTACAGGATACACGACCATGTTTTTCAAGAGGTCGAATGTAGCAGCATTGATGAGCTCCTGAATGCCCGTAGTTTTATGCACATTAAGATAGCCTGAAATATAATCAAGGGCTTTTTTCTGACCGCCCGATACCTCTTTTTTTATCTCGAACGAGGAAGAGCCTGGCACATAATCGATTATGCCGCTCTTAGCCGCTTTTACCAGCGTAAGTTCTATCGCGCCCGAACACCCTATCACGATATTGTCCTTGAGCCTTGATTTCAGCGCCTCCAACGCGCCATCTTTTGCGGCATCCTGCTTGTTCGCAGCCACTATTATGGGCTTGTTTATTTTTATGAGGCTGTCGGCGAACGCGTATATGTCTTCCTTCTTCCATTTTATCTCAGATGTCCTAAGATAGCTCATGTCTGCAGCTTTGCGTATCTGCTCGAGCGAAATGTTAAAGCCTGCAAGTATTTCCTTCAAAGCCGCATCGCCATCCGGCCTTCTGTAAATGTTTGCCATGTGCTTTTCGAGTATGCTGCCTAGCCAATTGGCAATCTCTTTTTTTACCATTAACACCTCGTCGGCGGGGTCTGAATGCTCGCAGTGGTTCCCTTGCATGTCTGTCTTGCTGGTCAAATCCACCACCTGTATGAGAGCGTCTGCCTGCATGAGGTCGTTCAGGAACTGGTTGCCCATGCCTTTTCCAGAGCTTGCATCCGGCACGAGCCCGGCAACGTCGACTATGTTTATGGGCATTCTTCTTATTCCATTAATGCACATCGAGTTCCTGGGATTGCACTTGACATTCAATTCCTGGTCTACGCAGGGTTTGTTTGCATACGCGACTCCGAAATTCGGCTTTATTGTCGTGAACGGGTAGTCGGCTATGTCCACATCTGTTTTCGTGACAGCAGAGAAAATCGTGGACTTGCCCTTGTTGGGCGCCCCTACCAATCCTATTATCATTAACGCACCTGCAGGTCAGTTTTAGGAAGCAATTAATAAAAATATGAGAGTAAGAAACAATACTGCATGGTGCCAAGCCTATGCGGCATAAAGCAGGGGTGACAGAGTTTGGCCAAATGTGACAGGTTCAGGGCCTGTTCTCTTTGTGAGTGCGTGAGTTCAAATCTCACCCCCTGCACATTATATTTACTTTTCAACATTCATTCTTTTGAAATGTGAAGCACTTAATGTATTTAATAATTAACTGACTAATTTCGCTATGGAATTACTGAATGATGCAGACATCGTAGAAATTAATAAAAAGGTTGGCGAAAAGGGAGTGGTATTGAATAAAGCCAACCTCGAATTTGTTGTATATGCTTTAAGCAAAAATGCCCCGCTTGAGAAAAAGGCCGGCGATTGCTATACAATATCATAAGTTCGCATATTTTTCTGGATGGAAATAAGAGAACTGCTTTTGTTTGTGTAGCCACATTTCTTGAAATAAACGGCAAAAAATTCAATCTAAAAGATGACGACGTTCTCAATCTTGTGTATGGCGTAGCTAACGGCAAGTATAATATATCTGAAATTGAAGATATTATAAAGGGTCACGTAAAATGAGAACTTTTGTTGAAAAGGTCGTAGATAAGTTGATTCGTGAAAGGAAGAAGTTACTTGAAGAAATGGCTAGCGAAACTTACGCGAAAAAACTTCGCAAGGCACAGTGATCCCAGCACCACGATGACCTACATAAGCACTAGGAAAGAAGAACTATACAAGGAAATAAACAACGCTTTCGGAATTAACGAAGCAGTCGGCCTGAAAGCAAGGCTGTCAAGAGTATAGAGCCTACCGTTTTCTATAGCCGAAGATTTTGTCGTATTCTTCATGATCTATTATATCCAGTACATCAAGCCAGATTGAGAGTATCTCAACTTCTGTGTCCTCTCTCTGTGGCTGCTTTATAGTGTATATCATGCGCCAAGCTCCTGAGAGATTGACCTTCCATAAGTTTGTAACTTCATAGAGCGAGATGTATTTCTGAGCTACATTCTTCTTTGGTATGTGGATTCCGTAGTCATAATCAACCTTCAATATGGCTATCTTGTTATCTATTGATTTCAGGAGCGTCTGGTGGAAGGAGTCAGTTATGCCTTTTGACGTATCCTCCGCAACTTTCTTCTTTATGGCTAGGTAAGCGTCTTTTGCATCCCCTAACAGCTTTATCGAAACTCGTTTCTCTACCAAGTCATCACACCGGTAAGCCTTCCTGCTCGGCCTTCTCCAGCTTCTTGCTGGGGTTGAATGTCCAGATGAAGCCCTTCTTGGTCTCAAGCACCATGCCACGCTTCTCCATGTAGTCAAGCGCAAGGTTAAGGGTCGAGCGCATTACACCAGTCTGCAATCTAGCCAATATCTGGTTCCGGCTGACTGGGTTGTTGGCCTTCTTGACTACCTCCTCTATTGCCAATATTGTCTTAAGTGTGGGATAATGAACGACCTCTTTCTGTAGCTGCATAATTTAACACCTAATAAGTATATACCCTAATAGATATATAAGCCTTTCTACAAATTTAGAGGCCTCTCTACATGCCTTCGATTCCTCTACACGACTTTTCCAATCCATGTGGAGAAAAGTCTCAACGAAAGTCTCAAAACGAGCTTTTTTGTTGAGGAACTTATGCACATCAATATTAGAGCCGTCCATGTAGAGTTTCATGTAGAGAAACTCCCGCCTTGCAGCCGCCGCCCGTCCAAAAGACACCTTCGGTGTCGCACGGCGGGCTGCGGCGGCTGCGGCTACTTTGTAGGACATGGGCTGCGTTAAGACTGATTTTGACCCCCACGCAAAATCAGCCGCTTGCTAGGTTGCTAGTTTAAAGTCCGTTGGGACGTCAGGGAGCCACCTCGCGAGCTTGCGCAAGCAAGCGATAGAGATTGGCGAACCAAGGAAGGAGATTAGTTTGAATTCAATGTATAACGTAAACTGATAGAGATAGTATAGTGAATAAACCAGCAAAAATCGGCCACAACAAGAAAGCTCATACAAATGTGCCTAGGAAGCTAGAAGCGCAGCTAGAATTATTGGAGTATACTATTGAAGTATTAAGTTTAAGACTGACATATATAACCACTTACTTCTAGTGAGCTTTTCATACTTTCACTAGGAACTTGACAAATTATTAACTTTTTTGCATAATAAAGAAACTAACTGTTTTCTCTTCTCTTTTACTGCCGTAAATTTGTAAGAACAGAGCTCCTGTGGGCGACATTATGAATGTCGTCCGCCTTGCCAGGAGATAATGCAATGAAAATATACGAGATAAGAAATAAAATAGTAGAGGTTTGGGCAGCTGCACGCATAATAGTGCAAAGATACGGTCATACAAAGAAGTTTGCAAAACATTTTGTTGCATTTGCATTAAAACAAATGTTGCATTTTACAGATAATGAACTTGCAGAATTTCTTGGAAAAGACGAAATCGGTAGGGAATTAGGATATGCAAAGGCACCGCATATTTCTACATTCTCGAAAGTGCGCAAGAGATCAGACATAAGAATAATGCAAGAATTGACTGATTGGCTCGTAATCAATCATTTCAAGGGCAAACAAATATCCCTGATTGCGCAGGACAGCACAGATATATCTGCATATGCACATAAAGATAAATCTGCAAGATACGGACACAGGACACCTTCGAAAAAGGAGCAAAGAACTCTTAAGGAATTTACTAAAACATTGTTCTTTGGCTTCAAAGTACACATGATTGCAGAAGTGAATGAGGAAGTGCCACTATGTTTTTCTGTAGAACCGGCGAATATACATGATAAGAAATTATTCACAGGATTGTTTGCAAATGTAAAAGAAAAATTTGTTTTGCAGTATATGGCAAAATACCTTGCCGATTCTGCATATGATTCTACAGACATAAAAATGGAATTAAGAAACAGCAATGCAGCACAGGTAATTTCAACGAGCAGTAGAGGTCATTTCAAATCAGAAGTGCCTAAGGACAAGGATTATGAGAAAAGATGGGCAATTGAAAGAATTTTCTCAAGACTAAAAGAGGTGTTTGGTCTTGCAAAAAACAGGTTCGTCGGCATAAAGAATATCGCAATGCATGTTCATGCCTGCATCCTCGCATACATGATAAAATACGTGCTGTGATGGGTTTTGTATTTGACGAGGTGACGAAATGTAAATGTCAAGTGCCTAGCCATATGCCAAATACCTACACTTTTAAACCTTGCATAATAATATTATTCGGTGAATTCATGGCAAGAGAAAAGGAAACTTTTGATAGATACTTGAAGTACAAGGCAAAACACACGGGATGGTACATATTCAGGTCCCTCTACTGGGCAATATACTTCATAGCAATAGGGATTGTACAGATAGCATACGGAAATGTTTTTCCAGCACAGGACTATCTGGGCTTTGTGCTGGTTCTTTTCGGGCTGATGCTCGCAATTTATGGACTGGTGGAAAACCTTCACCACAAGCTGATGGAAAGATATGCCTGAATGCATAATTGCCTAATTGACTGCGGCTTAACCCCGCATTACAGAATTGGCATGGATGTGCCACAGGCAGGAGATACTTTGAAACGTGCAGCTGGATTAGATGCGAATACCTAACATATACGAGTCGAAAAACCTCAAGCTATTCATAGCTATACCCATAGCGTTGCTCTTGTTCGGGCTGTACTTCTCGACGCGCATAAACCTTGACAGCTCACTAAGCGGCGGTGTGGCGATAACGCTTCAGACAAACACTACTGTGCAGATATCGCAGATAGCAAGCCAGGTAAGCTCTGTTTTGCACGTCAGCAACCCGCAGATACAGACCGCCCCAGGTGGCATACAAGTAACGCTTTCGGCCAACAAGACTCTTGTAAGCGCCTACAATTATCAGATAAACTTTTTTGAGTACCTCAACAACTACTCAACCGGCACTTACGACCAGGCGATAGCAGCGGCGGAGCTGCAGAAGAGCCCGGGCAATGAAAGCCTGATAAGCAATCTTAGCACCATAAATACAAGCGTAAGGACTGCGCTGGGCGGCATGATTGCGTCGCTCAGAGGCGAGCTGAACGATACTGCGCAGTTCGGAGTTGTGTATGCCATAAACACCAGCAACCCAACACAGATGCAGGGCGTTGCGGTGAAGGCATATACAAATGCAAGCAATGCATATGAAAAAAAGGTTATAAGCGGATTGCATAGCGTTGTAGGTTTCTCGCAGTATTCATATCAGCAAATAAGCCCAACGCTTGCTTCCAATTTTCTTGCGAGCATGGAAAACGTGCTCATAGTGGCATTCGTGCTTGTCTTCATAGCAGTGTTCTTTGTGTTCAAGTCGCTAGTGCCTTCAGCAACTGTGGTGTTCGGAGCTGCAAACGACCTGGTGGTTGCTTTGGGCGCGATGGGTCTGTTCGGCATACCGCTAGGAGTCACGAGCATAGCAGGATTGCTGATGATAATAGGATACGCAATAGACGTAGACGTACTTGCTGCAATAAGGATTCTCAAGCGGACAGAGGGCAGGGCCGAGGAAAGAGCATACGGAGCTATGAGGACGGGCATGACCATGACAGTCACTGCAACTGTGTCGTTCGGCGTTCTTTTCGTAGTTTCGCTGTTTACCTACGTGCCTACTTATTATGAGATTTCTGGGGTCGTGCTGTTCGGGCTGATAGGAAGCCTGTTTACTACATGGTTCGGAAATGCGCCGATGATACTCATGTACAAGAGGAGAAAGGAAAGGAGAGCACAATGAATCTGATGAATTACATAAAGGACAGAAGGATCGCATTACTCTTAGGCTTAGTCATACTTCTCGCGCTCGCCGATATAAAGTACGGCGGCCCAAACGGGCTTCACCTGGGCGTCGAGTTCGTCGGAGGGACAACAATACCTGTTGAACTTCAGCATCCTATAAATCCGAGCAACTTCACCGAGCTTTTGCAGATATTGCAGCAAAGGACCAACAGCTTCGGGCTAAAGCAGGTGACTGTCGAGGGCCTGGGAAACTATGCGGTTTATGTAACGATACCTACCGCATCTGCGTCAGAGATTGCGAGCACGATATCGATCATACAGAGCCAGGGAATTTTCCAGGGAATTGTGAGCGGAAGGCTGGCACTGAACAGCAGCTCGCTGCTGAGCAGCAGCATAGCGGCATTGCAGCCGACTGCGCAGAACGGCAGTGTTTCGTGGAGCGTACAATTCTATCTGACGCAACAGGCGGCGCAGAAATTCGCAAAGGTTGTTTTCGGCCAGGCAGACAAACCTGTTTACATGTTCCTAGACAGGCCGACAGGCTACATATTACTGATGAACTCGTCGATACTTCTTAACCTGCAGCTCAATGGGCTAAACGAAAGCGCCCTGCTGCTCACGCTGCAGAATGCCACGCAACTAATTCCTAATCAGACTATACCGATAGAACTGTACAGCAAGGGCAACCTCAACTCAGCGCTCGCTTTCATCTCAGCCAACAGGAACAAGTACGACGGCGTGATAATGGAAAACGATGCGCCGCAGGAACTTGTGCAGAATGCTACCGCATTGAACTATTCGATGAAATACGTAAGCTTACGCAACATGACCCCGCAGGTCACTGCTTCATCGACACCGCAGGGCTTCCAGGTGCTGCTTAATGCATGGCCTGCCATAGGGCTTTTGTCTGCGCCGCTGCTGAACCCAAGCATAACTAACGGCAACATATCAGTAAGCTATGTAATAACTGGCAGCGCGCCCAGCAACCTGTCCCAGATAGCGCAGTCGGCCTATGCAATCAACCAGTCAAACCAGATAGTCAGCATACTCAAAGGGGGCGCACTTCCTGTGCAGGTGATAGTCGGAACGCCTTACACTGTACCTCCCACCCTCGGCTCGCATTTCGAGACGATAAGCATATTCGCCCTGGGAATCGCAGTTCTTGCAGTGTCAATAGCCATCGCATTGAGATACAAAAGGCTTTTCCTTGTCCTGCCGATAATACTCACGACGCTCGCTGAGCTTTTCATAATAATGTCGATAATAGGAACAGTTGGAACGATAGACTTGCCGGCAGTTGCTGGAATGATAGCAGTAATAGGAACTGGCGTTGATGCGCAGATCATAATAACAGATGAGGTATTGTTCAAAGGCACGGAGCACACGATGAGCATGAGGCTCGGCAATGCGTTCTACATAATATGGGCAGACGCAGCGCTGCTGATAATAGCGATGCTCCCTCTTTTCTTCTCTACAGGCCTTGTTGACATAATAGGGTTCGCAGAATCAACAATATTGGGAGTTTTGTTCGGAGCCCTTGTCACCAGGCCGGCATATGGGGCCATAATATCGAAGCATTATGCAAGCTGAGCATGCAACATTTAATGAATGCGCTTCTAAATAAGAGTGGAATGTCAAGAAATCCGAGTTGAAGCGTGAGTTAAGTGGCAGGCGTAAAGGCGAAACGGGAACAAGCGGCAATAGACTTACTGCTGACATACGGCATTGCATTTGTAATAGTCGCGGCAGTCGTGTCTATTCTTTATATCCTGCTTTTGCAAGTGCCGAGCTCAATACCGTCAAACTGCGTTTTTGAAATCGGGATAAGCTGCAGCATCATAAGCATAGGGTCGAATGCATCTGGCACAAGCATAATCCTGATAGCAAGCAACCAGGAAACTTACCCAATATTTTCGCCAACAGCTGAAGTCGAGTTAGGAGGGGCACAGTATTCATTCGCATGCATACCTTCTTTAGTCATTCAAGGCGGCACTATAGCGTGCAACACGACAGTTTCAAAAACTTTTTCAGAAGGAACGCTTGAATCAGGCACAATAAACGTGGCTGCAACTCCTTGTCTTGGAGCCAACTCCACGCAGTGCACGCTCCAGAAACAGAATTTCACTGGCACGTTCAGCACGCACATACAGCCGTTCGAGAAAATTTCTTATGGCATAAACGTATCTGCAGAAAACAGCACTGTATCTACCGATACAGATGACAAGATATTTGCGCATGTAACAATAGAGGTTAACCGCGTTTTGTATCCGTTTGTTGGAGTAACCGTAAACTTCATCTTAAATTCGACAGGCGCATCGTTCAATAAAACTAATTCGATAACGAGTGAAGGCGGCATAGCTTTGACAGGGCTGACAAGCTCTTCGACTGGCAATTACATAGTCAAAGCAAAGTTCGGGAACATAAAATCGGCCAACGTGACAATAACCTTCAAAAAATAGGCAAAATGGAATGCGCGCTAAACATCAAATGCGCTTGCCGAATCTCATTAGGATACACTTAAATAGTTAAATTGATTTGTAGTTTAGAATTCGATGACAGAGATGCATGCTGATAAATTGCGCGGCACAAAACACGCCCAGGCCGCAATAGACTTCCTTTTGACGTACGGACTGGCATTTCTGATAATAGGCGTGATAATTGCAGTGCTTTATGTCGTACTGCTCCAGGTGCCTAGCTCCATTCCCTCAACATGCAGCTTCGAAACAGGCCTCGAGTGCAAAGCAGTAATATTCGGCTCAAACGCGCTAAACACTACATTTACGCTGCTTGTAAGCAACAACGAGCCCTACTCGGTGATGAATCCCGCGGCGAACGCAATATTCGACGGCGCTGCACATGCGCTTGCGTGCACGCCTTCATTCGTGCTCAGAGGCGGCACAATAGTGTGCAACGTGACGCTGGCCGGAACTTACACGCAGGGCTCGCTCAAATCAGGCAGCATAAACATAATAGTAACGCCGTGCCAGAGCGACAGCGCTTCGCCATGCACGCTGCAAAAACAGAATCTTACTGGCACGTTCAGCACCCAAGTACAGCCGAAAACCCTGATATTATCATACAGCATGAATGTCATCGCTGAAAACTACACCCCGTCAGTGAACCAAAAGGATCTGATAAATGCGACGATATACCTCGAAGAAGGAAGCACCAAATACCCGATCTCTGGCGCAACGGTAAACTTTACCTCAAATTCAGTTTACGCGACGTTCAGCCCGCAAAAGTCAACTTCGAGCGCAAGCGGGGTTGCCAGGACATACGTGGCCAGCTCTGCAGCAGGAAATGTCCTGATAACAGCTGCTTTTGCAAACACAATTTCGGCAAACACGGTAATAGGTTTTAGCAGACATTAAACACGTCAGTGTGATATTAAACAAATTAGCTGCAATATGCATTTCTGATTCATAAAGTTTTAGAGCTATGGCTTTCATAATGACCTAAAATTATCAATTTATGTCTTTATAGTGACATATTTAAGGCTTTGCATTCGTTAATAATATCATGGATATTGAATCGCTTAAGTACGTATTGAAGGACCAGAAGGAATCTATTATGAGCCAGGATACCGGCAGGATGCGGTCGGTTACAGCCAAAATACTTCAGATGGTGGATTCAAAAGAGATTATAACAATATCAGGAGTAAGAAGATGCGGCAAATCAACGTTACTAAGGCAGATAATACACGGACTCATGAAGAATGGCATACCTGTTGAAAACATATTGTACGTAAATTTCGAAGATGAGAGGCTAAGGGAGTTTACAAGCAAGGATTTTGACAGCATGTACAATGCGTATGTACAGCTGTACAAACCCAAAGGCAAGGTGTTCATATTTGTGGATGAGATTCAGAATGTGCAATTCTGGGAGAAATGGGCTTACAGAATGCGCGAATTCACATCTGCAAAACTGTTCATCACAGGAAGCAATAGCAGCATACTGAAATCAAACATATCCAGTTCACTTACTGGAAGAAGCATAATCATCGAGGAGTATCCGTTTTCTTTCAACGAGCTTATTGAACATCCTGATCAGTATACAAGAAAAGGAGTAAGTAGCATACGGGAAACATTTGACAGATACGTAAAATACGGAGGATTTCCGGAGGCCGTTCTCAATAATAACAAGGAAATACTTTCGTCTTACCTGAGAGACATAATAAGCAGAGACATAATGTCAAGATATGAAATAAGGAATGTCAAGGAAATGGAAGATTTTATGTTCTACTTATTAAATCTTTACGGCAAGCGGTTTACATTTGCCAAACTTAAGAACATATTTAATTTGGGAAGCCACAATACAGCAAAGAACTTCGTAAATTATGCTGAAAGCGCATATCTCATCTTTACTGTAGAAGATTATTCAAGCTCTATGAGTGAGGTCATAAGGGCGCCAAGGAAGCTATATGTCATAGACCATGCCATTGCGTCGCAGGTTTCAAGCAATCCGGTTACAGATATGGGCGCGATACTCGAAAACATAGTGTTTCTGGAGCTTAAAAGGAGGTTAGCATTCGATGAGAGCATATTCTACTGGAGAGACGAAAAAGACAGAGAAGTTGATTTTATCATTAAAAAAGCCAGAAAGGTGGAAAGGGCAGTGCAGGTATCATACGAGTTAGGCAGCAGAAAAGAGCAGGAGGTGGATGCTCTTCTTAAATCTATGGAAAAATTTGGGCTTGCAGAAGGGCTTGTTATAACAAATGATTATGAAGGCACTGAAAAAATAGGAAGAAAAAAAATAATATACAAACCTGCTTGGAAGTTCCTGATCGGGCTTTGATAAACTGCAGATTTTGAAATTATGCGCAGTCATGGACTTAGAACTAGTAAATTGCGTTTATTTCTCTGTATTCGAACTTTTCAGGTTTTGCGCCATCCATGAAAATCTTGTATCCGCAGCTTTTGCACCTGTTGTCCTTAGTCAGATTCCACTTCATTATGTAGTGCGCGTATCTGTCGACTGCCACCGACCCGCATCCGGGGCAGTACGTATCTTCATACGGATTTCCTGGCACGTTGCCTATGTATACATAATTGAGTCCGTTCCTTTTTGCCATATCATAATGCTTTTTTAAAGTCTCGTAACTAGTTTCTGGATAATCAAGCATCTTGTAGTCCGGATGAAATCTTGTGAACTGAATCGGCGTGTCACTGCCAAGATTATTAGCGATCCATTTCGTGAGTTCGTTGCATGCATCCAATGACTCCCCCGCTCTCGGGATTATCAGATCAGTAAGTTCAACATGTATCCCTGCTTTTTTCAATTCAAGAAGGGCTGCTTTTATGGGCTCGTTCGACACCACCATTTCATACTTGTTCGCAAACTTCTGCTCGCCGTTTCCCTTATAATTTACCACTGCGGCGTCGATATGCCCTTTCATGGCCTGCACAGCCTCTTTTGTAAGATACCCGTTCGTCACGAAAACGTTGAACAAGCCTTTTTTGTGAGCCAGTCTTGCTGTGTCAAGAGCATACTCGATGAATATGGCAGGTTCGTTATACGTATAAGCAATTCCCTTGGTATCGTTGTCCAATGCCATCTGCACAACCTGCTCCGGCATAAGGTCCTTCCCATCTATTTCGCGCTCCTTTGATATGTTATGGTTCTGGCAGAACTGGCATCCCCAGTTGCATGAACTTGTTCCGACGCCAAATATGTATGTGCCTGGCATGAAATGGTTGAACGGCTTCTTTTCAATAGGGTCTATCTGAAGTGCGGCAAGTGTGCCGTAATTCATCAAATACAGTTTGCCGCCCTCGTTTCTCCTTACGAAGCAGAAACCGTGAGAGCCATCTGGTATTTTGCACAGCCTGGCGCACGCTACGCATTCAACTTTATTTTCAGGCAGCTTCCTGTAAAGCACTGCTTCCTTTTCCATGTTCGCCAGTAATGTATGCCTTTCTGATATATTTATAGGTTTTTACGGCAGCTTTGCCTGAAAGCGACACATACCTGCTACGTCCGTTTGGCATTTTGGTATTTTTTCACTTCGTCAACTTTTTCCTGCACGTCCTGCGGCAGGGCCTCCGATTCGCGATAATAGGAAGGGTCTGAAGGCAGCGTTTCGACCCACTTTCCATTTATGTTGCAGTGGTAATCGCGCTGCTGCCGGTCTTCAATCAGAGTAACGTGGTCTATTCCGCCGCTTGTTGTGCGGTAAATGAAAATGTCTGAATTGCCTACGCGTGCATGCACTTCCAGAGCCTTGCTCGCTATTATTTTGATGTACGCCGCCATTTTCCTAATTCTTTATCCGCATTAAAACTTATAGCCAAATGCCTTTGATTCGCCGAATGACTAATGCCAGGCAGCTAACCGGCAACCTCGGTGCATGAAAAATAAAGGCATAAATATTGAAATATGCCATTAACGAGCATGTCAAAAATACTTATAGAAACATACGGCTGCACGCTCAACCAGGCTGACAGCGGAATAATGAAAACACTGCTCACGCTGCAGGGCCATGAAGTTACAGAGGGGAAATACGACAGCAGAAAGCAGGATTACGATTGCGTGATAGTGAACACGTGCACAGTGAAAACGCCTACCGAGCAGAAAATTCTGCACAGACTTAAAGAGGCAAAGGAAAAAGGGAATAAATTGATAGTTACTGGATGCATGGCAAGCGCAAACAAAGACATCATATTCAAAACAGTGCCGAATGCGAGCCTGCTCAGCACAAGCAACGTTAGCAGCATAGCTTATGCAGTTTCTGAAATAGAAAAAGGCAGGCAGGTAATCTTGGATAAATACAACTCTACAGACAAGATGCTGTTCTACGGAATGGGCAGCGCGGCCGGCACAATAGCAAAAATACCGATAAGCGAAGGTTGCCTGAGCAGCTGCTCTTTCTGCGAAACAAAATACGCCAGAGGTCCGCTGAACAGTTTTTCCGAAGAGCTAATAATCAAAGCAGTGCAAACCTGCGTGAACAGAGGCGCAAAAGAGATAGAACTTACTTCGCAGGATACTGGCGCTTACGGCAGAGACAAAAAGACCAACATTGCAGAATTAGTCTCTAAAATTTCAGACATAGAAGGTGACTTCAAAGTGCGCATAGGCATGCTCAACCCCGAACATCTGAATAAATACTTCGACCAGCTGCTAGATGCTTACAAGAGCGAAAAGATTTACAAATTCATCCACCTGCCGGTGCAATCCGGAAGCAACAGGGTGCTCAGGGACATGAAAAGAAATTACACAATCGAGGAATTTGAAGGATACGTGAAAGAAATCAAGGAAAAAGTAAAAGGCATAGGAATAGAGACGGATGTAATAGTTGGCTATCCTACGGAGAGCTCAGAAGATTTCGAGCAGTCCAATGACATGCTTGAAAGGATAAAGCCGATGGTCACAAACATTTCCAAGTTCGGGTCAAGGCCTCATGCAATTGCTTCGAAGCTGAAGCAGATAGGCAACCTGGAAATGAAGAAAAGGAGCACTGAAATGGCAAGGAAAGTAAGGGCGATGCAAAAAACAGAGAGGGAAAAGTTAATAGGAAGTGTGCAGAAGGCGCTGATTACTGAAAACAACGGAACGTCGTTACTCGGGAGAAATGCTGGTTACATGGCAATCGCAGTAAACGGCTCGCACGCAAAAATAGGCTCATACATCGATGTGAAAATAACCGGCGCGACTTCGGCATGCGTAATAGGAAACGAAGTCTAGCCGCTCCTCTGCAAAGTGTTTTTAAAAAGAATCGTTGTATTAACAAGCATGTATTCGAAGGAGATAGAGCAGGTTCTGAAAAAGGGAAAAATAACCCCTGGAAATTACGTGCATGTGGCTAATCCTAACTTTTCCTCAGATGGCGTGCTAATACCGCGGCCTAATTTCGGGGATGAGTCAATATTAGTACTCAAGCTTTCGAATGGCTACAACGTAGGCATAAGGTATGACGCGAAAACAAAGATAATAAAATTGAATAAAGTAGCAGCAAAATTCTCGTTTCCGGAAAACAAGCTAAAGTTCGACAAAAGCAAGCCAAAAGTAACGCTGATAACAACTGGCGGAACGATCGGAAGTAAGGTAGACTACAGAACAGGCGGAGTGCATATGCTCTTGAAACCCGAGGAGCTGCTTTACGATGTTCCAGAACTCAGCAGAATAGCAAACGTAGAAGTAAACAATTTATTCAGCATAGCCAGCGAAGACATGGGCTACAAGCAGTGGCAGGATCTCGCGAAAGGCGTTGAGAGCGCGTTCGAAAACGGGTCGCGTGGGGTAGTGATATTCACAGGAACAGATACTATGCATTACATATCCTCTGCGCTCAGCTTCATGCTGGAACGCCTTAACGGTCCTGTTGTAATAACTGGCGCGCAAAGGAGCAGCGACAGAGGCTCAAGCGACGCATTCATGAATATGATATGCGCTTTCCATGCGGCTGCGGAGAGCGACGTAGCGGAAGTGGCCGTTTGCATGCACACGGGCAGCTCCGATGACACATGCAGCTTGATGCGCGGCACAAAGGTCAGGAAGATGCATACGTCGCGCAGGGACGCCTTCAAGCCGATAAACGCCAGGCCAATCGCAAAGATAAGTGTGGAAGGAAGGATTGACTACATTTCTGAATACAAAAAGATAGATGCAGGGAAAGGAAGAAAAGTCGATTTAATGACAGGGTTCGAGCCAAAGGTAGCTCTCGTTAAATTCTACCCCAACTCCGACCCTGAAATACTGGATTATTACGTGGAAAAAGAGTACAAGGGAATAATAATAGAAGGCACTGGGCTCGGCCACATGGCAGTGAATCCCACAGAGGCAAAATATTCGTGGATTGCACCGCTGAAAAAAGCAGTAGGAAAAGGGGTTGTGGTGGGAATAACTTCGCAGTGCCTGTTCGGCAGGGTTCATACAAAAGTTTACAGCAACCTCAGGATAATATCAAATACGGGAGCAATATACTGCGAGGACATGCTTCCTGAGGTTGCGCTGGTCAAGCTCGGCTTCCTACTCGGGAATTACAAAACAGAAGAAGTGAAAAGGATGCTTAACAGGAACATTGTCGGAGAGATAACTGCAAGAACTGAAGTTGATTGGTTCGTCTGAAAGATATGAGACTATGCACGACGAAAAATATTACAAAGACATTGGCTTCATGTGCGGCCTCGAAATACATCAGAGGCTTGCGACAAAGGAAAAGCTCTTCTGCAGATGCAATGCGATGCTGGAAAAGGACGCGCAGATAGCAGAAATAAACAGACGCCAGCGGGCAGTGGCAGGCGAGCTGGGCAAGGTGGACACAGCCACGGAGTTCGAGAGCCATAGGCAAAGGAGTTTTACCTATCAGGTATTCAGGAACACATCGTGCCTTGTCGACGCCGACGAAGAGCCGCCGCACGAGCTGAACAACGAAGCTCTCGAAGTGGCGATGAAAATAACTGCTTCATTCGGAGCCAAAATTCCTGACGAGATAGAGCCGATGAGGAAAGAGGTTGTAGATGGCAGCGACCCGAGCGCATTCCAAAGGACAATGCTCATAGGCTATTCAGGCACATTGAAAGTAGGCAAGAAAGAAATCAACGTGCCATCAATATTCTTGGAGGAGGAGAGCAGCGGGATAGTGAGCGTAGACGCGAACAAAGGCGTTTACAGCCTGAATCGCTTCGGCATACCTCTTGTAGAAGTGGACACCGACCCGGAAATATCTAATCCGAACGAGGCGAAAGAGGCCGCAGAAAGGATCGGCCTGATGCTCAGGCTTACAGGCAACGTGCAGAGGGGCATAGGCTCAATCAGGCAAGACGTGAACGTTTCGATAAAAGAAGGCACGCGTGTTGAGATAAAAGGATTCCAGGACCTAGGCACAATGCCCGATATAATAGAAAATGAGGTTGAAAGACAGGTCAACCTTGTAAAAATAAGAGACATGCTGAAAAAAAGAAAGGCAGGCGTATCAGAACCCTTTGACGTCACCGACATATTTGCAAAAACTGAAATAAAATTAATACGCAAGAACATTTCGGAATCAGGAAAGGTCTATGCATTGAGATTGAAGGGCTTCGAACAGATAATAGGATATGAAATAAATCCCGGAAGAAGATTGGGAAGCGAGATAAGCGACTATGCAAAGCTGGCGGGAGTCGGTGGCATAATACACAGCGACGAAGACCTTGATGCATACGGCTTTTCCAACAAAGAAATAATGGAATTGAGGCAGAGGTTGGGCATGAAACCTGGAGACGCGTTTCTTTTGGTATCGGGAAAAAAGGACATTTGCGAATCTGCCATAAAATACGCGAAAACAAGAGCTGAACTTGCGCTCACGGGAGTGCCGGGCGAAGTAAGAGGCGCTGACAGCAAGTTGCTCATAACCCGTTTCCAGAGGCCGCTTCCCGGAGGCTCGAGGATGTACCCAGAAACAGACACAACTCCGGTTCTTGCCGACAGGAATTACTACAACGACCTTCTTTTAGACAGAATTGATGCTGACGCGATACTGAAAAAGCTGAAAAAAGAAATAAAGAACAATCAGCTTGCCGAACAGATGCTATGGTCCCCGCAGATCAGCCTTTACGACAGAATAATATATGTTACACATGCCGATCCTGCAGTTGTCGCGTCGATTCTTCTTGAAAAGCTCAAGGAACTCAAGAGGAGCGGAGTAGATGTTGACTCGATTTCCGAAGAAGCTTTTGTGGAGATTTTCCAGAGCTACAAAACTGGCATTATAACTAAAGCAGCGATGGAGGTTATAATAAAAAGCGTGCCTAAGCGTGCGGCCGAAGTTGCGGAAATAATAAAGAGGCACAACCTGAAAAGGATATCTGGAAAGGAGCTGGAAAACATAGCAGCAAATGCAAAGGGAGAAAGCAGGCAGGATAAAATAACCGAGATAATGTCAAAGTACAGGCTCACTGTTGACGGCAGCGAGCTGCTGGGCATATTAGACAAGAAGTAAGTTTATGGATGTGAAAAAAATCAAAAAAGAAGCGCAGGAAACGCGAAGCCTTGAAGCATATATGCAGAAGAATGGAGTTGATAGGCAAGACGCAAAGCAGTTAGTAGCAGAAGCGAAGAGGCTGTACAGGTATGCGTCAACTAAGGGGCCTGAAAGCGGGCTGGTGTACGGCGAAAAACGCCCCGAAGATTTCGGGCAACCGTCGCTGCGGCGCATAGTGGAAAATCTCGCCTTTTTACGCAGCAGAAACATGAATGTGAAACGTGAAGTCCAAATACACCCGCTCCGGATTATATTCGGCAAAGTAGACGCAAAACAAGATTGCTTAAAAATAAAAAGATGATGCAAGGCACTGCGCCGTTTGGCAGGTTTCAAGTTGAAAGGATTGCGCTAATCAAGTATTGGCAGGATATGGAGTGCACCATTTTATTTCTTCTGCCGCTTTATCTTTGATATCTCGGCAAGCAGGTCCTTTTCTTCGTCGTTGAGAAGGTAGCTGAACTTCGTTTTCAGGAGCTGCTCCTCCTCGTCGTTCACGTGAGTGTAAAGGATTTCTCCCTCTTTTATCTGCCTGCCGAAAGTAATTCCGTCTATTGATATCGCGGCACTCTGCCCCTTTGCTGCTTCCTCCATGCTTATCCCGTTGTTCTGTATTTCTCTCACTCTGCCTATCGTGTCGCCAGACTGGTTCATCAGCAGGACAGATTTCCTGAGCCTGCCGGCAACAACGTCGACTCCAAAAACTGCGGGTTTGGAAACGCGGAACACGTGATTAGGAAGCGACTTTATTACGGCAGGAAAAGTCAGTGACTTGGACGCGTCTTCCCTCTCGACTTTTTTCTGGTTTTCAAGCCATTCTTTGTAATCGTTTATTACCTGGTACACTATGTTCTCGCTCACTATCCTGACATTTGCGGCTACGCTTTCGGCTACGGCATCTTCGTCTGTTTTGACATTGAATGCGAGAACTACAGCGCTGTATGGGTCGGTTATCCTCATCGCGAATGCGTCGAGCACGTCACGCTTGGAGACGTTTCCTATGCCTTTCTTGCTTATGTTAACTCCTGCATCCTTGAGCAGCTTCGACAGCGCTTCTATGCTTCCTATTGTATCAGCTTTTAGTATTACACCCTGCTTGTCTGTGCCAAACACCTCCTTGATTTCTGCATTTATTTCCTGCTCATAATTTGGCGCAGATGTGCTCATCACAAGCGAACCGGGAAGTGCCTCCTCAAGGCCCACTGCGCTTATCTTAACTCCGGATGCCGCACTGACAGAATCCAGATAATCGAATTTGTTCGCTGATTCTGCGCGCATCTCTCGCAGCGGCTTAGGCTTTAGAAGGGCGCGCACCTTTGCGGTTCTCAGCCCCTCTGGTGTTGCGAACGCTATTGTGTCGTTCGAATGCAAAGTTCCGTTGTATATTATTACGTCTATTGTTGTGCCGAGCCCGCGTTCCTCTTTTTTCTCGAGTATGCTCCCAATTCCGGGGCCTTTTACCTCTATGTTAAGCCTCGATTCGAGGAATTTCTGCGAAAGACCCGCAGCGAAAGCAAGGAGCTCTGCGATTCCCTCGCCTGTTTTCGCGCTTACAGGTATTATCGCAACTTCTTTCCTGAAATCCTTTATCCTGTCGAAACGTTCGCTATTGAAGCCCAACTCTCCGAGTTTTCCGACGATTGAATATATTTTGGCGTCGAGTTCGTCGGCGACGTTGCTTGTCTGCTTTTCTATTGCTTCTGCAAAACTGGCAGAGCCGCTCGCGTGCCATCCCATCATCAGGTCTATC
The DNA here is from genome assembly GCA_021797745.1 of Microcaldota archaeon. Taxonomy (GTDB): domain Archaea; phylum Micrarchaeota; class Micrarchaeia; order Micrarchaeales; family CABMGC01; genus JAJZZD01. The sequence continues at coordinate 77,511 of JAJZZD010000002.1, forward strand.
TTGTTTGCAGCTACTATGAACGGTGTCTTGTATTCCCTTAGTATATCAAGCGCTTCATACGTCTGCGGCGCGAAGCCGGTGGACACGTCAACGACCAGTATCGTCAGGTCGGAAACCGAGCCGCCGCGCCTCCTAAGGTTTGTGAATGCCTCGTGTCCAGGCGTGTCTATGAACAGAAGCCCGGGAATAGCAAGCTTTCCGCCGAACTGCCTGAGCACTTTGCCCGAAATGTCATCAATAACACTAAGAGGTACTTCGCTTGCTCCTATGTGCTGGGTTATTCCTCCTGCTTCCTTGCTCGCTATTGCACTATGGCGTATCTTGTCAAGCAGGCTAGTTTTCCCATGGTCTACGTGACCCATCACACATATTATCGGCTGCCGTATCATAAGATCATCAGACAGAATTGCTATTGCAAAACAGCTATTACAAAATACTGATTATGTTAATTATATTATTATAGCGGGTTGTGCCTTTTTGGCTTGCAATTTTTAAGCCAATTCACGCAACTGTTTTTAATTGTAAGTGTTGTCAAATATTGAAAGGGATATTCAAATAGACATTGAAAGATATATTGAAAGGGATATTGAAAGAGATTTCAAAAACGAAATGTGATAAAATGGAAAAAACATTGGTTATCATAAAACCGGACGGCGTACAGAGAGCACTGATAGGAAAGATAATTTCTACTTTCGAAGACGCAGGACTTAAGGTTGTCGCAATGAAAATGGTTTGGGCGACAAAAGAACTCGCAGCGAAGCATTATGCGAATGATGAAGACTGGCTGCTGAGCGTAGGTAAAAAAACTAGGTCATCGGCAGAGGCAAAAGGAATCAGAATGGACGAAACAGACCTGCAGATAGGACAGAGAATACGGTCTTGGTTAATGGACTACATTACTTCCACTCCGATAATAGCACTGGCCATAGAAGGACCTGAAGCCATAACTGCTGTGCGAAAGCTTGTGGGCTCGACAGCACCTGCCAAAGCAGACCCTTCCACGATAAGAGGCAAATATTCAACAGAGTCTTACGAATACGCAGACGCAAAGAAAAGGCCCGTTAAAAACCTAGTACACGCATCTGAAGATGCAAAGAACGCCGAACGTGAGATAAGTATTTGGTTTACCAAAAAAGAGATATTTGATTACAAGAGGGCAGACGAGGACGCGGTGCGTTGAGCTCTTAGGTCAATTCGGCGAAAATTACCGATAGTTTCACGAAAACATTAGTTTTTGAGACCCATAATTTGAGTAAAGCCCGAAGAGGTAAACATCGCAATTTCAGATGCCAACTCCCATTTGGGCTTTGTACTCTTCGCTAATCATCTCAGGGCTCCACGCGGGCTCCCATACTAGGTCAACATTGACCTTTCCTATGCCTTCTATGTGATCGAGCCTGAGCTCAGCGTCAGCAAGGATTATGCTCGTTACCGGGCACATTGGGCTTGTCATAGTTATCTTAAGGTCGACGTTGTTTGCTTCGTCTATCTTTATCCCGTACACCAGCCCCAAATCCACTATGTTTATCCCTATTTCAGGGTCCACCGTTTTCTTGAGCGCATCTATCAGCGAATTGATTGTTATTTTATCCATTTGATTCGCCTATTTTTACTTGCATCCCTGTGATTTTATCCACCCGCAGCTCGAAGCCATTGAGCAGATGTTGCCGCCTAGGTCTGTGTTTGTAGAGTTTATCGCGAGGTTCGAAGGGCACAGTATGCTGCTGTTGGAAACGCCAGTTATGATGTTGTTCTGGAAGTTGTTCTGCGATGCGTTCACCAGAATTCCGACGTTTGCGTCGGTTACGTTGTTGTCAGAGTAAGTTGTGAACATGCCCGAAACTACTTTTATGCCTATTTTTGACTGCGACACAGTATTGTTTTCCACAGACCCGTAGCTGCTGTTAAGGAGCGTTATTCCGTATGTCGAATTGCGGATTATGTTATGGTTTATCCGCCCGCTGCTGCTTGAGTTGAAAGATATTGCTGTGCTTGAAGCATTGAATGTGTCGTTGAATATCGACACGGAAGACCCTTTCGAAACAACAATCGGGTTCGTGAAGTTTTCTAACACGCAGTTTTCTATAGTCACATCAGATACGTTTCTGAGGTCCGCGAATTCGCCTCCGTCAGTCGCCCTTATCACGTGACCATTGCAGTTTATTGTAGTTCCGGTAGCCGAGAAATTATGACTCGCATAAAGGTCGAAGCACGTTGTCCCATACGGGTAAAGCTCGTCGGAGAAGAAAGACAGCGAGCTCGAAGCGCTGACTCCGGCGCATCCGGGGTTCTGGCTGATTCTGGGAAGCACAACAAGCCAGTCGCACTGGTTCTTAGTAAGCCCTGAATTGACGCCATTCTTGTTGGCGTAAATTCCGCTGATTGAAGCACCGCAGAAATAATCGCCGCGGTTGTTGGAAAACGCAGAGTTGTTGCGTATCTCGTTGTTCCTCGAGTTTATGAATTCAAATCCGTAGCCGGGATTTGAAGTGGCGTTGTTGAAGCTCAAATTCGAGCCTGTGACGTTGTCTACTATGAATCCCGTTGAGTTCAGCAGGCTCTGCCTGGCGAAGCTGCCGATAATGGTACTGTTCGATATTTTTGAAAGCCTTATCCCGAAAAGCGAGGCACCTGAGACGCCAGAAAGATTCAGAGTGCTGTAAGAAAGATTGGAAAGCGCTATGCCGGAATTGCTCTGCGATACGGTGACATTGCTTATGCGTATTCTTGTCGAGTTGCTCACGTTCACGCCGGTTAAAAATTTTGAAATTGGGCAATTTTCTATGCTTACGTTCTCAATTCCGTTTGCACGGAACGCATCGCCCTTGTCTGCGCCAATGATTATCTTTCCGGCGCAGTTGAATGTTACGTTGCTAGCTCTTATGTTGAAGCACGTAGCGCCTGCGATTATGTTGCTTGTCAGCGTGTAGTTTCCTGGTGCATTTATCGACGAACAGCTGGTCAGCGGGTATACTGAAAGCTGAGGCACCGAATATATGCTGCAGGCACTTGCCCATTTGCATGTGGTTACGCCGCACTGCGTTTTCAGCGACTTCTGGAACTGGTCCGATGTTTCATTGTACGTGCTCTGACTGCAGTATGCATCTGCCTTTGTGTTGTTTACCAGTATGCCGTTGTTGAATACGTCGCTGCTCCCGCTGCCGAAGTAAAAGCCGTATCGGTTACTGCTGGCGTTGAATCCGCTCATTGTCAGCCCTAACGTGGAATTCAGGAAAACGCCATAGCTGTTCCCTTTTGCGGATACGTTGGAAATAATGCCGGATATGGACTTGTAAAGGTATATGCCGTAAATCGAATTGTCGGTGCTGGTGTTGTAGATTGCGTCATTTATGGAATTGCTTTCGTAAATTCCATAAGCATTGCCGCTCAATTTGCAGTTTGAAACGCTTGCGTTGCCTGGCGAATCTACATATATAGCATAGCCTGCGTTTGTTATGCTGTGCCCGTTGCAGTTGAGCTCAACGTTAGGAGCAGATATCTTTAGGCATATTTCCTGGCCCTGCAGCGGGTTTGAAGTGTTAACATAATCCGATAGGTTTATGTCATTTGAAAGCGTGTATGTGCCTGGCGAAACTATGGCACCGCACGTGCTTATGCTTTTCCCTAGCACGTTGTCGGTGAAATTGACTGGCTTGTTTACGAGCACGCAGTTGGTGAAGCCGCAATAGTAGTTGACCGCGCAGAGAGAGTCAGAGAATATGTTCGAGTTTTTCAGGCCCGCGGGATAGCTGCATTCTATATCCACAGGCTTGTTGTTCTCGAAATTGCTTCTTGAGAACGTATTGTTGGTAGAATTGACTACCAGTCCGTAGTAGTTGTTAGTGTCGGTGTCGTTGATAAAATTGTTCCTGCCACCTGATTGCAGCGAGATTGCGCCCTCCTGGCCAAGCGCACCTGATATTTTGCTGTTAATCACAGTACTATTGGTGGTATTATACAGATATATCCCGGAAATCGACGCGTTAAGCGAATCCACACCCTGCAGTTTTGATTTTCTGACGTTCTGCAGGTACACGTTATAGGAAAAATCAGTCAGGAACAAAGATTTAACTGTAACGTTAGAAACGCCGCTTAGTTCTATTCCATAGGAATACGGACCCGATGAAGACAGCGGCGCATTGCCCGTAACCTTTTTACCGTTGCCTACGAGAAGCACGTTGTTCGCTTTGACCAGAAGGCACGGACCTGTAGCCGAGCTTGTGTTTATGTCAGATGCCACGCTGTAGGTGCCGGATCTGTTTATTATTCCGCAGCCGGTTATGTTCTGCGCCGAAAATTGCGATATTGTTGTTGATACAGTTGTGCTATTCTGGCCTTTTGGAAACTTCAGAATGCCGCCGACATAAAGGCCGGCGATTGCTATCACTATAACCACTGCAGCTGCGATTATGACCCTGAGATTTATGCGCATGCCGTGTTCGGGCAAAGGTGCAGGTGCGGGTAATGGCTCCATTCCCTGCGCTCCCTGAGGCATAGCGTTGGAAATGCTGCTTTCAGTGCTTTCGTTATTTTCGCTGCTTTCGTTGCTTTCGGGAACGGCACCGCCTTCTGGCGTTGAATTGTCACTTGGCATTAGAAATACCTAAAACTTATTTAACTTCCCAGCATATAAATTTATAGCTGTCGGAAAATGCCCCGGTAGCTCAGTGGTAGAGCGCCTGTCTCGTAAGAAGCTTTTGAAAAAAGCTTCAGCAAAACTGCGAACGTGAAAACAGGAGGTCGAGGGTTCAATTCCCTCTCGGGGCTTGAAGTCAATGGGGTTGTATATAGAAGCCCCAAATGTTACCTTTCTCTAACATAGTTTTAGTATGCAAACAACTCAAGTGTGTTCTCCAACGTGTTAATATCTTGATTTATAGTTTCTTAGTATAATGCAACGTATAATGCAACGAACGGCAGAGGCTTCTACAAACCAAAAAGCCAAAAACCAGGAATATGGCAGGAGATGGGCCATAGCAAGGATCTTCTCAAACTCAAGGAAATGTTCACCTTGCAAAAAATAGGTTCATTGGCATAAAGAAGGTAACAATATTTGTGTTATTATGCCTTATCGCCTGTCTAATGAAGTATGTGTTGTGACCTGCGGTTTGTACTCACTTACGAGGTGAGAAAATCTGCATTGAAACGAAATAAGGAAACAAAATCTGGCTTTTAAGCCAAAAATCACTCCCTTTTTAGTCCTTCGAGTTCACTAGCAGTAATAGCGGCCTGAAGCCACAGAAACGAAATAAATGTAACTGCCTTTTCGTTTGCTTCTTTGATAGGGTACTCTGAATACCACTCGTTTAACAAGCTTTTATAGTTTCCCCTAATTTTCTCTCTATCTGTTGGATCAGGAATGACTTTAATAAAGTTTCTTGAATCTACGAAGTCATCTATTTCATTGGTCGCACGCTTCAGAGAAGTTACTCTTTGCGCTAATGGAGTTACATTTTCTTTTGTTTTCATTTTATCATCTATTTATTTTTGGATTTTCCTGTATTTAAATATTTCTATTAAAAAGACTTTGTAGTTCAATTATCAATAAAACTACAGATTAGGGAATAAAACTACAGAAAGTATTAGCGTTTTCTATATTTTACCTTCTTTTTAGGAGGCCTTGGGTAAAGAACATAGAGGTGATTGCCAACATGAAATATCAGAAATCCAATCGCATATTGTGTCAGATAAGTAGGTATGCTATTGAAGAATAATAAAACCAATATTACAATACTTATTATGGCAGAAACAAATATCGCTGCTGGTTCTGTTTCTTTGCCTACGGAGAAAAAGTCAACCATCTAATCAAGCCCAAATCCGCAATTAGAGCAAACCTTATTCTCCTTTGGGTTCTCGAAACCACAATTATTACATCTCTTATTACTCAATATGGCAGCTTTGCAATAGTAGACTACAAGACAGTTAAATATACTGGAAATCAAGATCAGCTTATGCCAATATACCAGATACAGCTCAATGGCTATGCTTACATAGCAGAAGCAATAGGGCTTAAGCCTGTAAAAGACCTTTATCTAGTCTATTTTGAGCCTCCTTACAAGGAGACTTATGAAGCAATAACTGATGGCCATACTAATGTAGATGGATTTAATATGCCGTTTAAGCCAGTTATACATAAGATAAAGAGAGAGCCTAAAGAAATTGATAAATTACTCGAGAAGGCAAGCAAGACATACTAGTTAAGCAAGCCACCTAAAGGGCTTGATGGATGCAAAGACTGCCTTAGACTTGACGCCCTAGTGAATATGATTAATTGATGATATAATGGATGCCCACGCTACACCATTTTTAAGTATTTTTGAAAAAAAAACTTCGCCTTGAGGTCTCACTCTTTCAACGCCAATATGTATGGAACCTTGAGCAACAATGGAAACCACTGTGAGAAGATATATCTCTAAAGTTTACTGAGGCCTTAGATAAAAGAAAGGATGCGCCACCACATTTCTTAGGAGCCATTGTACTAGACCAAAAAAATGACTCCAACTACATATGTTGAAAAACGTCAGGTAATAGATGGTCAACAACGTATTATAACTTTTCAAATTTTCTTGTCTGCATTACGTGATTTTTGTAAAATACAAGGCTTCGAAGGTCTATCCTTGGAGGTAGACTCATTTATTTTAAATAAAGGTATTATGGCTGATCGGTCAGTTGAACAATTTAAATTACCCACGCCTAAAGGCGCGGGATTTTCATCAAGTTAACAATCTCTTCTGTTTGTAAGTAAGACACATTTACAAAAACTGCGGTTTTTTCATCCTCATGCGTAAACGCAAGGGATTTCAAAGCCCCTAAAAAACATTAAAGAAAAGGATCCACTATTATATGAATTTATACAAGACTTAATGGAGGAGGTGGAGGAATAAAGACCATCAAATCAGTTTAATTTATATTTTTTTCAATTTGCGATTAATGTACCACAGGATTAAGGCTACAGCAATCAATCCTGAAATTGTTGCTTCCCAATAAACTTTAGTCCATTCATAAACAAATATAGCTACTGTAAAAGCGATGACATAAATAGACAATACAAAATTTATGTATGTCTGCTTTTTAAGTTCCTGCAGTATATCACGAAGTTCTACTTCTTTTTCTCCATTTATTTTATTCATATATATCATCTATTTCTATTAGCAAGCCATCTAGCACCCTTGGGATACGTCAAAATAAGTCCTATGGCGATCAATACTGCACCTATAATTATACCTACTAAATCCCAAAATATGCCAGAGAATAAGAAGGTAAAGTTAGAGGTGCTTATCGTTTTATGATAGCTAGTTATGTAGGCATTATACGATAAAGCGAGGATAACTATCGCTATGATGATGAGAACAAGGCCTACACGCCGTTTGCTGTCCATCTATTCACTTTTACTTTTTGATTTTTAGCCACCTAAAAATGAACCTCTGTTCGAGAGGGCATAAGCGTTTTGGCGTAATACTTTCTTTCTTCTTCTGTTTTGGGGTTTAAGCAGTTAAGTGAAATTACGTTACCAATGTAATACTCTTTTTTATTCGAATCATAAGAGTGAACTTCACCACAAATCTCGCACTTTACCTTTATCTTTATAGATTCGGGTATTTCATACAATGTATTCAAAGCCTCTGTTATTCTTATTAAAGCATACTTGGCATCTTCATCTTTTATAATATCTATACGGTGTATTAAATTTCTTAGAGAGCGAAGATACTGCAGTACTTCTTTTTTGTCGGGATAATACACTCTTGCTGCTTCAATCAAGTTGGACAGATTTATATCGTTTAATGGATCTTGATTTATGTGTTTTTTAATTTGAGCTAATTTGATATTAATATTATTAATAAACTGGCTTTCTTTTGGTGATAGGGTAGTTTGTTGCTTTAACAACGTATACAGTTCTTTTATTCCTGCTTCTAAACATTTTACTAAGGCAGGGAGTGATGCGTTTGGTAACCCATAAAGATAGCTATATACACCCTCATAATATATATTTCTAAAATTATCATTTACGGTAAAAAAGGCATATGGCATTATAACAGTGTCATTTTTAATATTAGAAACTCTACTAGTCAGGTTAGGACTAGTCGAAGGGCTGCCACCATATAAGTAACTATATTCATCTATAGTTGTAGATAAATATACAATAGGTACAGTTACAATTATGGCTACCACAATCAAAGATACTAAAATAGCTATACTGTATTCACCAAGCTTTAAGTACCCAAACGAAATGAAGAGATACAAAATAAGTAGAAGAATAATAATACCTAAAGGTATTGGTATTAATGAATTTCTTTTTGCCTTCAATGCTATTAAATCATGTCTGTCCATAAACATTCTGTAGCCTTTAATGTTCCATATCTACAAAAGCTTTTCTTTGATACTTAGCGTGTTGACCTTTTACCCTTTCTAAAATACTTTTTCTTTCTTCCAGTTTTCCCTTATATTGCATCAAATCGAGTTTTGTCGCTTCCTTTTCGTATTCTGTCTTTAATGCATGCCATAATTTACTTTTGTTATATGACGAATTGTTCACCTTTTCTTCAGCTTCTTTTATAAGTTCTTCGAAGACCTCCAAGTTTTTCTGTGCTTTATCTGTTAACTTTTCAAATGTGCTTACTATGAGATTACGCTCGCTAATTGCTTTATCTAGCTCTTTCTGAGCATCAATCAGTTCTTTGCGTTTTTCCTCAACAGCCTGTGCAGCTTTGTCGATTACCTTTTGTGATTGTAGCTCGGGATATTGTTTTATGAAGTCAGTCATGCTGTTAAAATTCATTTCATCTACATCAGAATATTTAATCTTAGGTGCATTCTTTTGTACTCTAATTTGCCTACTTTTCTGTGTAGTCTTCCACATCTCCCATTCATGTTGTTTAGTTTTCTCCAAGATATTTCCTAGACTAGTTAATGACTCTCTCCATTCTTTTTCGATAATAGTCAATGTCTTTTTAAGACCAGGAATTGAGGTATCAAGTTTATCAAATTCAACGTTTTGTTCGTTAATTTTCTCTATAGTGCTATCAAATTCCTTCCATATCTCATTAAGCTTGTCTTCATACTTTTTCTTCTGATATATTGCGCCAGTACGCCCAGTAAGTCTTCCAAATAACCCAACTTTTTCTTTCGGCACTCTAAAAATTACCGACTTTTCTTCCGGAGTACCTTCACGATCCTCTAATCCATACTCACTTTTTTCACCGTGTTTTTCTTCGGCCATATGCTCATCGTTTTTAGCGTCAATTATCAAATGATAATATGCCGTATGCCCAGATATAGTTTTACTAAATTCGCATATAGAATGTGGCACAAATCTTTGTACTTTTTGACCATTCTGCATATACCATATCTTTACTTTATCCCCTAAAATGTCAAACCCACCATAGTGTTCTTCTAATGAATCTTTGTCTTGCTCTTTTCTAAAATAAATTATTACATATGCTTTACTATGATGCCTGTTCCAACCATTATATTCGGTATATTCTTTTGGTCTCCAATATCTCAAGTCTTCTCCCATAATCTCATTTGAAATATTCTTTTTCCGTTATATTCTTTGGTTTTATAACTACCTCAAAATGCTTTATCATACTTTTGATGGCTTCTTGCTTTGTTTTCAGTCTATTGGCTAGCTTGTAGACATCAACAATCCTATTTTCTTCGTCAGTTAAATCTATCTGTATCTTCACCATTATAACACTGCAATATTCTATATATTATGAAGATATATAAATCTTGCTGTTAAATTACTAATAACGGCGGGTTCCTTATCGAGAAGAGGGCACTCTCTCGGGGCTTGAAGTCAATTGGTACGGTTATCACCTGCGGTCTATATAGCAGGACGGGCAACAAAAAAGCACGGAAAGAGTGAAGAAAGAAGCGAATAACGCCAACGAATCTGTTGTCTCCATTATGCATATTCATGACTGGAACCTGCCAGCCACACCGAGTATAAGATCAGGGAGCCTCTTGCTTACAAAGTCCTCTTGGCTTACTGGAACAGTGACTCTCACCGCAACCCCATAATTGCTGAGGTTTATGTCGGTTATGCGGATATCGATCTTGCTGCCTATCAGCCTCTCAAGCTTCTTATCAGCATGTATCTTCTTCACAACCTCGTCAGAGAATGATTTGAACTGCGTCTTCACCAACTCAACCCTGACTAACACGTCCTTGCTGTTAGATATCGAGTAGTTCATTACTACTGCCTGGTTAATTATCGCATTAGGAACAAACGTGAACGGCCCGTCATCAAGCTTGATCTTTGTATACATGAGCCCTATACTGTCTATGACACCTGAGAATCCCGGAAACATTGCGTGGTGGGAATACGAAGGCGGCAGCATTCCGTACTGCCACGTCGTGAACGTTATCCTATCACCTTCAGCAAACGGCTTTGCAGCCATCATACTTATTCCAGAAAAGAGATTTCCTAGGGTGGCCTGGGCCGCCAATCCTACGACTATTCCAAGGAAACCAGCACCAATTAATAATCCAGTTAGGTTCACCTGGAACGTGACAAGTAGTATGAAAATGATTACTAGGTAGCCGAGCACTTGCACCACCTTGGCAAGAGATCTCTCGTCCATTCTCTGCTTCCCTTTTCCGTAAGCCATTATCAATGACTCCAATTCGTGTGTGGCTATATAGCCAAACAGGACAATCAGAAGCGCCTGCAGTACCATGGCATAAATTGCTGTGCCGTTTAAGAAAGACTTGTAGAACTGCGGTATTAGAAGTATTAATGCCACTCCGACTATAACGGCAATCAGGAATGCGGCCACGTTAAGGTAAATTCTTCTCATAATGCCACCAGTCAAGGTCATTCTATCGTATATGTCTAGATATTAGGATCCTTTACGCACGCCCGCATTATAAAAATCCGTCAATGCTCCCGCGGCGTACGCTTATATTTCACACGAAGGGTATAAATCATTTACGCGACCCACACCAACCTGCTGTATTATCTGGAGCTATTTGGGCGACAGTCCTGGAAGTCAATATCAAAGCCTATCAGTATTTCATACGTCATATTCTCTGCAGTACAAAAGGCTATTGACGGGTAAATTTGTTATGCAATAACCTTGTGGGATGCGATGTTTACTAAGAATTTAATACCCAAATAACTTATGCCTATTGCATAAACACCTTTCGCGGCTTTTGAAATTCCGTTCAGGTATCACAAGGCATAAATAGTCCGGCAGGGAAACGGAATCATGGCCAGTAGGATACTCAATAGATACAGGCTTGAGGACACAGCAAAGATACTCATTGCCATTGGATTGCTGCTTGTTCTTTTTTCCTGGATTGTAGGAAATTATTATTTCGGGATCACGGGAAAGCTTACGCTGTTCGTAGTGCCTTTCATATTCACCTCCGTTCTGGCAGTTCTCCTTTTGATAATCAAATACAGATACACGCTATTTGAAAAATATCCATATCTTATGAATCTCCCCTCATTGTTCTACCGCATCAAAGAGCGGAAAGGCGCAAATAGGCAAAGCATTGCATTCAGCATGATATTCACAGTGCACGCATTGGCTATTGCCTTCCTGGGGCTATTAAGCCTGGTTTTGACAATCAGCATAGGTTCTGGTATCAAGAGCGGCTCTGCTTCTCCGTTTCTGTACACATACCTGTTTATAATTGCAATTTTTGTTGCATCTGTGCTCTTGCAGTACCGCAGGATTTACATCAGGTTTGCGAAGTGAGCAGCTGCTGGCTTAAACTTTTAAGCATTGCCGCGCAATACATATGAAATTAAAGCTTAATTTAAAGCTTATTTAAAGTTTAATCTTGATTACTGAGTTGTTATTCAATGACTGACGAAAAACCCGAATCCGTACTTGAAAACAAAGTAGAAGCTGCAGCCGGCGGCATAAAGACATCTCACTCTGCAGCGGGAATTCTGCAGCACGGCAAGACGCACGTAAAAAACTGCTTCAATTCAATAAAAAACCACAAGAAACTCATTGCGGCGACAGCCGCGATATATCTCGCCATATCGCTAGTGATGTTCTGGCCCGTGACGCTGCACATAACGAGTACAGTCGCAGGCTACGGCGGGGACCCTTACCAGACTCTCTGGGGCATGTGGATAGTAGAACACTCTATTTTTGTAACGCACCAGAGCATATGGAGCACTAACCTAGTTTTCTGGCCTATAGGCGCCAATCTTGTTTATCAGACATTTTTTCCTATTGCATCGGTCCTCGTGACACCGTTCACTGCAATAAGCCTGCCTTTCGCATACAATCTGCTTTTCTTCTTCGGCTTCGTATTTTCGGGCCTGACTATGTTCCTGCTTGCAAGATACATAGTCAAAAACAATTACGCAGCATTCATAGCGGGACTGATATTCGCCTTCAGCTCATTCCACATATCACAGTCTTACGGACATCTGAACTGGACAAACATAGAGTGGGTCCCGCTTGCGCTTTATTTCTACCTTAAGGTGATAAGGGAGGAAAATTCAAAGTATTTCAACGCTGTCATGCTTTCTGTTTCTGTGATACTGGCGATGTTCTTCGGCGACGTCGAGATGGGCATCATGCTCGTGTTGGTCATGCTGTTGATTTTCATTTATCACCTGTTCTGGAAAAGCAAAAGGCAGCTGGTGCTCAGCAAAGGCTTCTATGCTTCGGTGGCCATTTTTGTGCTGCTCACGGCGCTGCTGGGCAGCTGGGCTTTCCTGCCGATGTTTCATGCGCTTTCAACAAGCGGCCTGAGTGCAGTCAATTACCAGAACGGCGCGGGCACTGAAAAAATCTGGAGTTCTGACCTTCTGGCATTTTTCCTGCCTAACTATTACAACGGCATATTCAACGGGATTGCGCAATCCTACATAAATGTTTTCCATGGCGACATGGGAGAGACGGGAGCGTACATAGGATATGTCGTAATAGCTTTGGTCATTATAGGTCTGGCAAAGAAATTCAAGGGCAATAAGCTGGAAATGGGCATGTGGCTTTTGCTGGCTGTGCTGGCCTTCCTGTTTTCCTTGGGGCCGGTGATACAGATAAACGGCGTGTCTACGGGAGTGCCGGGCATATACGGAATAATAAACAGCATACCGATACTGAATGTACTCAGGGAACCGGGCAGGTTCAACCTGATATTTACTTTGGCGTTTGCCATTCTTGCCGCGTTCGGCTCTAAATTTGTGTACGAAAAACTCGAAGCCAAATATGCGGGGAGCAGACTGTTGAAAAGAAACGTTATGTGCGCATTTGCAGTGATATCGGTAATTTTCCTTATAGAAAGCAACGGCATGCCGCTGTCTTCCGGCTTTGCAAACCAGATAACGACAAACGCGACGCAGATACCAAAGCTTTATTACGAGCTGGGCAGCATTCCTTACAACTTTTCAGTTCTGGCGCTGCCGTCGCTGCTCAACGGCTACAGCCATGATCCAGAACTGTACCCTGCAATGAATGAATATTTCATGACTGCGTCGGACAAGCCCATGATAGGCGGCTATACTACCAGGGAAAACAGCTCCCAAATAGTCAGTATGCTTGACATACCGCTGACTGAGCAGGCGACGGGCCTGGAATATTCCCAGAACATAAACTCTTACGCATCGCCTGTCAGCGAGAATTATACCAATGAAACGCTGCTGACCCTTTACAACTACAACACTGCGTATGTAACGCTGGATAAGAACGCGTACAATAACGCCTCGCTTTACATACTTGCAGAATACCTTTTCAACACGTTCGGAAATCCGGTTTATAACGACAACAGCACAATCGCATTCGCGACCTCGAACGCGATAAACAATTCCATATATAGGAGTTTCGTGGCGTATCCGAACCTGAATGAGTGGAGCCCTGAAGTTTTGCAGGCCCCGAACGGTACGCTTGTCTCAGTTTGGGTCCCGTCCAAAGGAGGCAGCGTCGTTGTGTTCGCGCCGTATCCGAACAGCACATCAAAGGTGCCGATATCGACATTGTTGGCATCAGGCAACCAATATAGCGTAAAAACCAGGATAAGCTTCGATGCGCTGTCTTTAGACGCATATGACAATTACCTTAACATAGGCACGGTCGTAGGCACAGGCGGCAGCCTGAAAGAAATAGGCACGGTGACAGTGGGACCAAAACCCGCAGCGTATTCGGTAAATGCCACGCTGGTCGCGGGGCCGTTCGGCAACGGCGTGTACTTCTACCAGAACAACACCGTAAACAGCACAGTGGCGGTCTACAACATAACGCTTTCCGGAAACTGAGGAGCAGAATAAATGTTGCAGGCATGGGCAGTTGTGCTAGCCTGTTTTAGAAGTTAGCTGTTTTAACGTAGCCTTGTATGTCTGTTCTATTATTATTTGCATCACGGCTTCGAAACGCATAGCAAGCTCTTCGCTGCCAAATACTATTACCAGCTCTTCGTGCGCCGCTTTGGCATCAGAATGCGGCGGATCAGGGAATATTATTTTGTTCAATTCGTTTATTTTGGCTCATAAAAACCAAAAACATAAAAATGGTTAAATATGGGGAAAATAAAGCAAATTTAGATAATATGACAAATGAAACCGTGATAACAAAAGAGGAAAAAAGAGATGCACTTAACCGAGAACTTATTGAGGCAGCAATACATGGCGATGTAAATAAGGTACGCGAGCTCATAGGCAAGGGAGTAGACGTAAACGTTACAAATCCTGATCCTGAGCGTGAGACAGCACTGATTGTGGCCGCGGAACACGGCAATGCAGATGTTGTGGAGATTTTGATTAAGGGTGGAGCGGAGGTGGATGCTACAGGTGAATATGGAAAAATTGTGCTGATGACGGCTGCGGAACACGGCAAAGTGGAGGTTGTGAATGCTTTGATTGAGAAGGGAGTGGATGTAAATGTGGCAGATAGAGAAGGAAAAACGGCGCTGATACTGGCTGCGGAGAATGGCAAAGCAGAGGTTGTGGATACTTTGATTAAAGGCAAGGCGAAGGTGAATTCGAAGGACAAATGTGGTAGGACGGCGCTAATGGGGGGTGCGGCATATGGCGACGCTGAGGTTGTGAAGGCTTTGATTAAGGCTGGAGCGGAGGTGGATGCGAAGGATAAGTATGGAAGTACGGCGCTAATTGGGGGTGCGGCATATGGCGACGCTGAGGTTGTGAAGGTTTTGATTGAGAAGGGAGCGGATATAAATGCGAAGGACATGTGGGATAGTACGGCGCTGATTGCGGCTGCGGAATTCGGTAAAGCGGAGGCTGTGAGAGCTTTGATTGAAAAGGGAGCGGAGGTGGATGCGAAGGACAACATTGGTGAAACGGCGCTGATGGAGGCTGCGTGGAATGGCAAAGTGGAGGCTGTTAAGGTTTTGATCGATAACGGCGCAGACGTAAATGCGACTGATAGAGATGGTAAGACGGCGCTGATATTGGCTGCGGAGAATGGCAAAGCAGAGGTTGTGGATACTTTGATTAAAGGCAAGGCGAAGGTGAATTCGAAGGACAAATGGGGTAGGACGGCGCTAATTGAGTGTGCGGCATATGGCGACGCTGAGGTTGTGAAGGTTTTGATTAAGGGTGGAGCGGAGGTGGATGCGAAGGGCAACATTGGTGAAACGGCGCTGATGGAGGCTGCGTGGAATGGCAAAGTGGAGGCTGTTAAGGTTTTGATCGATAACGGCGCAGACGTAAATGCGACTGATAGAGATGGTAAGACGGCGCTGATATTGGCTGCGGAGAATGGCAAAGCAGAGGTTGTGGATACTTTGATTAAAAGTGGAGCGGAGGTGGGTGCGGCAGATAAAGAGGTATTGCCAAGAATAAAAAGAGGGGCAGGCGATAGCAAAAACGAGCCGAACGGGCTTGCGTAAAAGAGTATTTGGGCAAACGTGCGTATGTGATTATTGTAAAGAATTAGACCCGACTTTTGTCCCAAAGCCTGAATTTACGAACGTTCATCGCTAATGTTCAAAATGTCCAAAAACAACCTTGCGTTGCCGAGCATATCGTGGTCGTTGTTGAAAAACGCGAACATTTTTTTAGGATTCGCCAACTTTGCTTTTCTAGCCATGTCCTGCAACTCTTTTTCGCTGTATTCGTAGCTGTACCACGACCTTCTGCCGTGGAATCTTAAGTATACTAACCTGTTATCAGAGACAACGTGTCCGTTGAACTCTGGGGAATCTGGGCTTACTATGACGCCATCGAAATCCAGTTTTGAGAAATCAAAATCATACCAACTCTTGTGCCTGAACTCCAATGCCGTTTTTTGACTTCCGAACGAAGCCATAAAATCCTGAAGCCTGTTCTTCAGGTTAGTGCTGAAGTTAGGAGGCATTTGAAACAGGTAAAATGAAATGCTCTTATCAAGGGGCTTGAATATCTCCATAAATTTTTCGCATGTGCCTTCTGCTTTATCGTTCAGCATGTGGACGTGCGTTACCTGCCTGTTCATTTTCACAGACCAAGACAAACGCCCACCTTTTCTTGCCCAGCCCTTTACCTGGTTCGGAAACGGGAATCTGTAGAAGCTGGCGTTTAGCTCTATCGCGTTGAGCCCAGAATTTGCCAGGTACCAGTCAAGCGTGCCTTCCTTGTTCCACGAATAAAGCCAGCCTGACGTTCCTACAAAATATTTCATGCAAAACACTGCAATATGCACGCTTGCGGGTATAAAGTTATCGCCAAGATATTGCATTGCACATGCAGAGTGCTCTGTTTCAAGCAAGATTTTTATGCTTAACCAGAGTAGCTACTTAGGGTCACATCCATGGCTGGCAATGTTAAATACGTGGTCGAGCCTTATTCTGAGGAAAAACGCCTATTTGGAAAATTTTTGCGCACTGAGCCAGCAAAGTCATTGGTTCTGAAGGAATTTGTGGATAGAATCGCAGATACCATAAGAAACAAAAACGATCTGGACGCAAGCTACGTAGACGTAGGTAAGCCAGTCACGCAAAGCAACGCGGAGAAATTTGTCAGCGGCAGGCGGGCATCGCCTGGTCTTCTCGGGGATTTGGATAAACAAATAAAGATACTCCAGGATGCAAACGACCCGAACGGAGAACTTTGCGATTATTATCTAGTTGCTTCGAAAGTTGCGACACAGCTTGCAGAACAGGCAGACAAAAAGGGCAAACATGACGAAGCACTCGATTACCGGAACAAAGCCGCGGCGTATTACGATGGCGGGGAAAGAGGTGCGCTCGACAAGCTAAGACACAAAGTGCTTAACCTTGAACTGGACACCCTAAAAAAACTGCAGAATATGGGGGCTACTGAAATAACAGTGGGCATAATTGTTGTGGGCTTCGAGGTAAAGGTTACGTTCGAGATAGATAAGCTTATAGCATATCTGGAAAAGGAGAATGCAGGAAAGCCTTCTGCAGGGAAGTTCCTCGCTGAAAAATACGATTTAGCTGCGGGTTCTGAAGGCGGTAAAGCGGGTCTGGATTTAGGGGACAATGTATATGCAATTTTCGGCACGGAAAAATTGCAGCAGCAAATCAGAACCGAGTCGGCAGATGGGCGTTTGCTCAGGAAATAAAGGCTTATTTGAAAGTTATATAAGCTTATTCGTGCCTTATTTATAACTCAGTTATACATAATAGGTTAGGTTAGTTTATGCCAAGCATGTACGAAATTGCAGCTGACGAAACAGTGCCGGCAGCGAGAGCGATGATAGCCAAAATGCTGATTGAAAAATACGGCATGAAAGAAGCCAAGGTTGCTGAGCTTATAGGTGTAACACAGGCGGCAATCAGCAAATATGTAAACAAAAAAATGTACAGGGTAAACGAAAAAATAAAAAATATAGAGAGCAAGCTGGGCGATGAAAAAAAGCTTCTTGAAACATATGTTAAAAATTTATCTGAAGACCACAAAGAATACGTCGATGTTTACATCTGCACGCTGTGCAATAAAGTCAATGGTTTCAAATGCGCTTTGTCACATGCCGAACAGGCATGCAGCAAGTGATGTCAATGGTAGCTGAAGAGGTACAGAAAATCATAGAGTCAGAGGAGTACAAGGAGCGCTACGGCTTCTCGGCAGACGTCGCTTATGAAAGTTTTGAAAAGGGTCTCAGCGAAAATGTCGTTAGGAAAATATCAAAGCTGAAGGGAGAGCCTGAATGGATGCTGGAAAAGCGGCTTCTCGGATACAAGGTTTTCGAAAGCAAGCCTATGCCTCAATGGGGTGCAAACCTTAACGACATAAACTTCGACGAAATCTATTACTATAAAATGCCAAAGTCAAAGGAAGGAAACAATTGGAAAGACGTACCGCAGGAAATAAAGAGCACGTTCGACAAGCTTGGAGTGCCTGAAGCTGAGAGGAAATTCTTTGCGGGCGCAGAGGCCCAGTTCGATTCGGGAGTTGTTTACTCTAACGTAAATGCTCAATTGGAGAAATTGGGGGTTATTTTCACAGATACAGATACCGCAGTCAAAAAATATCCGGAACTTATGAAAAAATATTTCGGGAAGATCATACCTCCGACAGACAACAAGTTTGCTGCGCTTAACACTGCAACATGGAGCGGAGGAAGTTTCATATACGTTCCGAAAGGCGTTAAGGTGCCGATGCCGCTTAACGCATATTTCAGGATAAACGCGAAGAGCTCCGGACAGTTCGAAAGAACTCTGATTATCGCGGACGAGGGAGCAGATGTGGTATATTTAGAGGGCTGCACCGCGGCCATATATTCTGAAAATTCTCTACATGCGGCAGTGGTTGAGCTTGTAGCAATGAAAAATGCGCACATAAGATACGTAACGATACAGAACTGGGCAAAGAACGTTTACAATCTTGTCACACAGAGGGCGACAGCAGCGGAGGGCGCGCATGTAGAATGGATCGACGCGAACATAGGCAGCAAGATTAACATGAAATACCCTAGCATATATCTGCAGGGCAGGAACGCAAAGGGCGAAATCCTTTCCATCGCGCTGGCGGGCGAAGGCCAGGTCCAGGATTCAGGGGGGAAAGTCTACCATCTTGCTCCTGATACTACGTCCAGGATTATTTCAAAGAGCATTTCTAAAGGGACAGGTCTTACCACATTCAGAGGTCTGGTGCATGTTGCAAAGAATGCAGAAAACGCCAATGTTGCGACAAGCTGCGATGCGCTTCTTCTTGACGACAACGCAAAGACAAATACATACCCGTATGTTGACGTGCAAAGGAATGACACGCTCATGAGCCACGAGGCGCGCGTAGGAAAGGTAAACGAAGAGGATGTGTTTTACCTTATGTCAAGAGGAATATCCGAAACAGATGCGCTTGCAATGATAGTTCTTGGATTTCTGAATGACTTGACAAAAGTTTTGCCGATGGAATATTCGCTTGAACTGAAAAGGCTAATAAAAGTAGACATGACAGGAGCAGTAGGCTAGAACAAAGGTGCTTTTTTGAACTTTTATGATGAGGAAATCGAGAACGCAATAAAGGAATTCAGCTTTATGCAGTTCGACATAAAAGAGCTTTACAAAAAGTACAATGTAAACATAAAAATACCGGACAAGCATGCTGATAAATCCGCAGACAGCTCAGCAAAACAGCTTGTCGAGAGAATATCTGAAGAATCAAAACTGAAATTTGACCTAATTGTTGACAATGAAGGGGGATTTTCCAACAGCAGATACATAAGGATAATTGAAAACACCAACCATGCTAAAAGTTACGGAAAATCTGATGACACCGCAGAATCAAAGCTGTCGCAGTACATAAATGAAAATGCCTGCAGGACAATAGTAATAGACCTTCCAAAAGGAGAAACTGCAAAATTAAATGCCCTGTTTGTTTGCAGCGACGACATGGCTTTGAAAATCGCGATCAATGTGTCTGATAACGCATCGCTTTGCCTTTTTGAATGGTACGCTTCTTCTGCAAAGGAAAATTCAATAGTTTCGCCTCTTCATGCGGCAAAAATAGGAAATAGATCGGATGTGGAAATAGACATACTGCACAACGAAAACGCCAAAACATCAGTAGGTGCATTGGGCAGAATTACAGTAGGCGAGGGATCGGTTCTTAAAATGAATTCAATTTACAACGGTGCGCATGCAACCAAATCCACTAACATAGCAACAGCCGCAGGAAAAGGAAGCAAGCTTTATGCTAATGAGATAGTATTCGGAAATTCAGAGCAGAAATTCGACGTTGGGACTTTCCTTGTTAACGCAAGCGAAAATTCAACCGCGATACTCAGGTCTGGGGCTGCCCTAAAGGAAAATTCATTTTGCGTACTGAAAGGCTTTGCCAAAGTGGAGAAAACTGCGGTTGGATCGTACTCAAATGTGGAGGAACGCGGGCTGGTCCTTGACCCAGGCGCAAGCGTGCAACCTTTGCCGGATATGTCCATAGATACGAAAAACGTTTTGTTTGCATCCCACAGCGCATCGACTTCCCCTCTCGACAAAGAATCGCTGTTTTATCTCATGTCCAGAGGAATGGACGAAGACCGCGCGAGGCACGTTTTCGTAGCAAGCTTCTTATCAAAATATCTTACGGATATAAGCAATGACGTAATAAAGGAAATTGCAATATCGATACTTTTGAACAAGCTTAACAAAAACGAAATCGCAGACATACCTAAGATAAGCACAGAAAATATTTGGATAGTTCCCGCAGCAAACGTGCGCGGCAAATGAAATATGCTAAAGTAAAACCAAAAAGAAACAAAGTGATGTAATGCAATTAGACATAAAAGACCTTCATGTAGAAGCAGAAGACAAGGAGATAATAAGGGGAATAAACCTCAGCATCAAACAGGGGGAATTCCACGTGATCATGGGACCCAACGGTTCGGGAAAAACTACGCTGTGCAAGACGATAATGGGCTACCCAAAACTGAAAGTAAAGAGCGGAGATATACGGGTAGATGGGAGCAGCATACTGAAACTCCCTACTGACAAGCGCGCGAAATTGGGCATATTCCTCGAATTCCAGAATCCAATAGAGGTGGAGGGCTTGGGATTTGTAAATTTCCTTAACACGGCCAAGGCAGCAATGTCGGATACGCCGGTGCAGTTCAAGGAATTTATGGAGGACATAAAGAACTCTGTAAAGGAGCTTCATATGAAAGAGGACATAGTGGGAAGGTCGCTTAATTACGGCCTGTCGGGAGGCGAGAAGAAAAAAACCGAAATACTGCAGATGCAGGTCCTTAAGCCGAAGCTCGTAATACTGGACGAGCCGGATTCGGGGCTTGACGTGGATGCTGTGAAGGTGGTTGCGAACGCGATAACCGAATTTCAGAAAAAGACCAATGCAGGGATAATCCTCATCACACATTACAGCAGAATACTGAATTACATGAACCCGCAGTTCGTTCACGTACTGCACGAAGGCAAGATAGAAAAGGAAGGCGGAAGGGAGCTGGTTGAAGATATAGAGAAAAAAGGTTACAGGTTGTCTGAATGAAATTGGAATCAGGATTCGACGTTGACCGCATAAGGAAAGATTTTCCGATTCTGGGAAAGAAGATAAACGGCAAAGCGCTCGTTTACCTTGACAGCGCAGCCACATCGCAGAAGCCGATCCAGGTAATAAAGGCAGTAACTGATTACTACGAAAACTACAATTCGAACATTCACAGGGGCGTATACAAAATTGCAGAGGACGCGACTGAAGGGTATGTGAATTCAAAGAAATTGGCGGCAAAATTCATAAACGCTGAGTCTTACCGGAATATTATTTACTGCAGGAACGCGACAGAAGCCATCAATGTGGTTGCACGCTCGTGGGCCGAGCAGAACGTGCAAAAAGGCGACCATATTTTAATAACGGAAATGGAGCATCACAGCAACATTGTTCCGTGGCAGATGCTCGCCAAAAGGAAGAACGCCATACTCGATTACGCGAAAGTAAATGGCATGAAATACCTTGACATTGAAGATTTCAGCGCCAAGCTGAGGAAAAAACCGAAGCTTGTCTCATTCACCCACGTTTCAAATGTGCTTGGCACCATAAACGAGGCAAAGGAGCTTACGAAAATGGCGCATGAAGCAGGTGCCAAGGTCTTGGTGGACGCTGCACAGTCAGTGCCGCATATGAAAGTAGACGTAAAAGAAATAGACTGCGACTTTCTGGCATTCTCTGCGCACAAGATGCTGGGGCCTAGCGGAATAGGGATATTGTACGGCAAAGAGGAGATATTGGAACAGACTGAGCCAGTACTGGGCGGCGGCGACATGATACGAACTGTCGATTTCAAAGGCTCAACATGGAACGAGCTGCCGTGGAAGTTCGAGGCAGGAACGCAGAACATAGAAGGGGCGATAGGCTTCGGGGCGGCCATGGATTATCTGAACAAATTGGGCATGCAGAGCATAAGGAACCACGAAGTAGAGCTGACAAAATACGCGCTAGAAAAACTTGCGGAAAAGAAAGTAACTGCATACGGTCCTGGGATAGATGACATGAAGCATAAGGCAGGAGTAATTGCGTTCAAAATAGAAGGCGCACACCCGCATGACATAGCCCAGATATTCGACAGCGAGGGAATAGCGATAAGGGCAGGGCACCACTGCGCAATGCCGCTTGTCACGCAGATCATAACCGAGCAGGCTGTCGCAAGGATGAGCTTCTACATATATAACAAAAACGAAGAAATCGACAAGGCGGCTGCAGCAATTGACAAGGTAAGGCAGATACTCCAGATAAATTCGTGAACAAGCGAACCGCTGCAAAAATGATACTAATTCCTGTTTTTTTAAGAAGCAGCATGCAGAATGCAATGAATCAATTATGTGGTAACAAGGCAGCGAACAAACAAACAAACAAACAAAGCGGATAAAGCAGGCAAACAAAGCTACCTTGACAAGATATTTGGCATGGCGGGACTCAAAAGAAAGCCTGAAAACGGAACGGACTTGCTGGCTACAGCTTCAGGTAAAGTCGTGATGGAAGGGCGATTTGATATCGAAAGACCAGGCTACGTGATAGGTCCTGCCGGCAAAACCAGCGCTGAGAGTTACTACAAAATTAAAAGGACATTAGAAAAAGTCTTCAGAGAAAACAACTGCCATGCAATTTTCAAGGCATAGCCGAAAAAGCAAAAACATCGGCAATGTTTATAAATGCTTGAAACATGAAAATATGGAAATATGATGATATTATGGGAAATAAAAAATTAGCTGTGCAGGAAAAGAGCATGACTGTAAATGTAGGGAATTTGAGTGTTGCATACGTAGCTATGGTATTGTTCAACAACGCAAAGCAAAATGTTGGCTCTGGCAAAAACATAACACTGGAAGAAGCACATGACCAAACGCTTAATTTGAATAATTTGCCAGACCTTTGGAACGGAAGACCTGTAGGCGCTGTTGAACTGAATAAAAAGGAAATCGATTTGACAAAATATGCGGCTGAAAACGGAGAGGACGTGGCTAAAAAAGTTGCGGTGCAACTTGAATCAGATAATAAAAAAGCATTCTTTGAAAGTTTACCGCGCGACGATTTTCCAGACTGAAAACGATTAAATAGCTTGCATGCGCTAGTTTCTTGGTTAAATGCTATTTGAAAAAGTGGCTTCTTATTACGAGAAACTAGAGTCTGTTTCCTCGCGGCTGGCCATGATAGACATAATGACCGACATGCTAAAGGAGTCGGAAAAGGATGAAATCAAAAATCTAATATACATGACTCAGGGCGTACTTGCTCCGGCTTTTGAGGGCGTGCAGATAGGCATGGCTGACAAGCTTGCCGAAGAGTCAATTGCGCTTTCTACAGGAAAAACAAAGGAGCAGGTAAATGCGTTATTCAGGAAAACAGGCGATTTGGGGATAGCCGCAGAAGAATGCGCAAAAGAAACCAAACTTAGAAAAATTTCTGGCAAAAAGCTCGCGATAAACGATGTATTTGAAGCACTGCATAAAATTGCGACTACTTCCGGGTCAGGCAGCAAGGACATGAAGATAAAGATGCTTGCAGGCCTTCTTTCAAATTCTGCCCCGCTGGAATGCAGGTACATAGTCAGATTCGCAATGGGACAGCTGAGGCTAGGCGCAGGCGACGCTACGATATTGGAAGCATTATCTAAGATGTCAACTGGAGAAAGAACGGCAAAAGAAAAGCTGGAAAATGCATACAACATTTGCAGCGACCTTGGCGAGGTCGGCGAAACTGCAAAGAAAAAGGGAATGGAAGGAATTGAAAATTTCAAAGTAACGCTGTTCAAGCCAATACGTCCTGCGCTCGCAGAGAGGCTTCCCACCGCAGCGGAGATACTTGAAAAGATGCACGGAAAGTGTGCCGTGGAAAGCAAATACGACGGCCTGAGGGCGCAGATACACATAGACAAAAAGAACAAAAGAGTGGAGATATTTTCAAGAAGATTGGAAAATATAACTGAAATGTTCCCCGAAATCGTGAAGGCTGCGCTTTCTGAAGTCAGCTGCGAGTCTGCAATACTTGAAGGCGAGGCGATATCGTATGACGAGGACACAGGCCAGTTCAGCCCATTTCAGGAAACAATACAGAGGAAAAGGAAGCACGGAGTCAAGGAGATGAGCGAGGAAATGCCACTTCACGTGTTCGCATTCGACCTGATGTACATTAACGGCGAGGACTACATGAAAAAGCCATATCGCGAGAGAAGGGACATGCTGGAAAAGGTAGTGAAGGGAAACGGAACGATACGTTTTTCCGATAGAATAATAGTTACAAAACCGAGCGAAATGGAAAAATATTTCGAGGACAGGATTGCCAACGGGCTTGAAGGGATTGTTGCAAAGGACCTAAATGCATACTATATAGCAGGTGCCAGAAAATTCAGCTGGATAAAGATGAAAAGAAGCTACAAGGGAGAACTGTCTGACACGATAGACGTTGTAATAGTCGGCTACTACCGCGGAAGGGGATCGAGGGCGGAATTTGGTTTTGGAGGATTGCTTGCCGCTGTCTACAACGACAGAACCGACATGTTTGAGACAATAACTAAAATAGGCACAGGCTTCACTGATGATATGATGAAAGAGTTCAAGAAAACGCTAGACAAAATAAAATCCGCGAAGAAGCCGGTAAGGGTAAATGCGCTTGTAGAGCCTGACTTCTGGGTGGAGCCGAAGTATGTAGTAACAGTAAAGGCGGATGAGATAACGAAGTCGCCTATGCACACGGCAGGTATGCATAACGAAAATGGCATTGAAACCGGCTACGCGCTCCGCTTCCCCAGGATAGTGGGCGGGGGAATGAGACAGGACAAGAGCGCAGACGAGGCAACTACTACAAAAGAGATAATAGAAATGTTCGAGCAGCAGAGAAAAACTAAGCTTTCTGAAGCGGCATGACAAAAAAATTGCGAAAGATTTATTAAATGTAATTAGCCATTGCTCATGATCAAATGGCAGAAAAAGTCAGCAACACGAACAAGGCAAAGGAAGTCAGCAACATGAGCAAAGCAGAGAAAGAAGCTAGGCTACTGCGTGCAATAAGTCGAAACCGCTTTGCAATTTACATACCGAAAAGTAGTGCATGTTTTTACATAATTGCAGGCAATAGGCCTGATAAAAAAATAGCAAAAGTAACGCCTTCTGAAAATAATGTCACCGAGCTCGGAGGAAACAGGGGAAATAAACTGCCGCAAAGAGTAGACGCTCTTTTCCAAGAACTCGAAAAAGTAGGATTTACCGTTGTTAGGAATAGCGCCAACAGCGGCATAGGCGCAGACATCGGCGGGGTGTACAGGCGACGCAACCTTGCCGCAAGGTTTTGACTGCTTCATGACAATTGGCATAAATTTTGCGAAAAAGGGCTGTAAAAATCTATTCTTTTCATATAAGTATGTTTATTGCAGTAAAATTATAAGCTGCGCAATATAAGTTTTTTATCGTCATATATAAATGTTCCACTAAATAGTCTCTCGGCAGAAGGTATTTAAATTTATTTAGAGCACTAATATCGGCGATCGGTGTTAGTATGGAAGGATTCGATGAGAATGCGAATGTTAGCGCGCAGGGTGCTGTGCCGCAAATAAAGATAGTAACTGTCGGTGTTGGCGGAGCTGGATGCAACACGGTAAACAGACTCCTAAAGGTAGGGGTTAAAGGAACCGAACTTGTTGTTGTGAACACGGATGTTCAGCACTTCAAAATAATTGACGACAGAATCAAGAAAATACTTATAGGAAAGAATACAACGCGCGGCTTGGGAGCTGGGGGAGACCCTACAGTGGGTGCGAAGGCGGCAGAGACAGACCGCCAGGTTCTTGAGGAAATGCTTTCAGGAGCGCAGCTAGTTTTCCTGTGCGCAGGAATGGGAGGAGGTACAGGAACAGGCGCAGCGCCGGTAATTGCGCAGGTAGCGAAGGAGCAGGGCGCAATAGTCGTGGCGATGGTCACATATCCATTCGACCTTGAAAGAGTAAGAAAGGTAAAAGCAGAGGAAGGAATACAGCAGCTAAGGAAACAGTGCGACAGCGTGATAATACTGGACAACAACAGGCTGGTGAAACTTGTTCCAAACCTGCCTATGAACGAGGCGTTTGCAGTAGCCGACGACGTACTTGCCAAGGCAATAGGAGGGCTGGTATGGACAATAACGCAGCCTAGCCTGATCAACATAGACTTCGCCGACGTAAGGAGCATAATGGGAAGCGGAGACGTTGGATTCATAGCAGTAGGCACGGGCAAAGGAAACGACAAAGTGCAGAGTGCATCCACGTCAGTTCTAGAGAACAAGCTTCTTGATGTGGACTTCGAGAATGCAAAAGGCGCATTGATACACATATCGGGCGCAAGCGACCTTACTCTTGGAGACGCGATAAAAGCAGGAGAGATAATAACAGAGCGCATGGACCCGCAGGCAAACATAAAATGGGGCGCCAGAATCGTGCCAGGCTACGAGGGCCAGATAGAGATAGTGGCGATAGTCACTGGAGTCAAGGGAGCGAGCATACTCGGCAAGTATGCCGAAGAGAAGAAGGAAAACAACGCCTACAGGCTCGATGCAATATGATGCGAATGACGTGATACAATGGATCAATTTGATTACGACGCATTTTCGCCGAAAGTGGCGGTAGTAGGCGTAGGAGGACAGGGCAGCAATCTGGTAAACAGGCTCGCTAACTCTGGAATTAAGAGCGCTGACACAATAGCCATAAACACGGACATGGCACATCTGAACATAGTCAAGGCGACAAAGAAGCTCTTGATTGGCAAGGAAATCACCAAGGGGCTTGGAGCCGGAGGATTCCCCGAGGTGGCCGCAAAGTGCGCAGATGTCAGCAGGGCAGAGATACAGGCGGCGCTCGAAGGCTACAACCTTGTTTTCGTTGCAGGCGGCATGGGAGGAGGTACAGGAACAGGAGCCTCGCCGATTGTAGCGAAGATAGCCAGGGAGCAGGGAGCCACTGTGATAGCCACTGTCACATACCCGTTCGCGCTCGAAAGGAGCAGAAAGGTAAAGGCAGAATGGGGCATACAGACATTGAGCAAAGAAGCGGATTGCGTAATAGTAATAGAGAACGACAAGCTTCTTTCATATGTGCCAAACCTGCCTATGGAAAAGGCTTTCGAGCTAGTAGACAATGTAACGGGAAACGCAGTAAAGGGCATTGCAGATACAATAACCCTTCCCAGCCTGATAAACCTTGATTTTGCGGACTTGAAGAACGTTGTGCACAACACCGGAACTGCAGTCATAAGCATAGGCAGCGGCTACGGAACTGACAGAGTCGAGCAGGCAATAAAGTCGACTATGGACCACCCGTTGCTTAGCGTTGAATATGAAGGCGCAAAAGGCGCCCTTGTCCACATTTCAGGCGGAGCCAACCTTACTATAAGCGAGGCCACCAGGATAGGAGAAGGAGTTACTGCCGGCGTAGCGCCTGATGCTAACGTCATATTCGGAGCAAGGCTGATACCTTCGCTGAACGACAGGCTGAACGTCATGGCAGTCGTCACAGGAGTAAAGGCAAAGTTCGGGCAGAAGATAAGAAAAGAGGAGGTAGACGCGCTTCAGCTGAAGGACATAGACAAGCTCATGTGAATGAGCTTGCCTTAAAGCGCTTTTGCTGCGAACAAACGCTTATTTAAGCTTTAGTTTCATATCTTTTTGTTATTTTTATTGTTACGGTGAGTTTATAGCAGACGAAGGTTCGTACAACTTGAAGACGGTATCTGAAATAGGAAAAGGAAGCTACATATTGATTGACGGATTTCCGTGCAGGGTAGTTTCAGTCGATCTGTCCTCTCCCGGAAAACACGGTTCCGCAAAGGCCAGGATTACCGCAGTAGGAATATTCGACAACACGAAGAGGACCCTACTGAAGCCCAGCCATTCCGAGATAGAAGTGCCGGAAATACTGAAGAAAAGGGCGCAGGTCGTATCTGTAACTGGTACAAGCGCACAGCTTATGGATACGGAAACGTATGAGATGTTCGACGTTACAATTCCTGATGACCTGAAGAATGAGGTAGCGCCGGGAAAAGAGGTGGAGGTCCTTGAAGCAATGGGCAAGAAGGCGCTTACAAGAGTGTTAGGTGTTGCATGATGGAAATAAAAATAGAAAACGACAAAGAAAACAAGCTGATGAACAGGAGAGAAATAGAGTTTGTTGCAGAATATGCAGACAAGACTCCGTCAAGAGACGAAATAAAAAACGAGATAGTGCACAAGCTTGCGCTCAATGCCGATACTACGTTCGTGGTTAAGATAGGGCAGGGATTCGGGATAAAATCCAGCAGCGTGCTTGTTTATTCATACCCGAACAAAGAGTCGGCAGCCAAAGTACCTGAATACATAAAGAAGAGGCACGAGGCGAAGCAGAAAAATGAGGGTGAGGCACAGGCAGCGCCCGAAGCGGCTCCTGAAAAAGAGGAGAAGAAGGAAAAAGGGCAGGAAAATGAGACTGCAGGAAAGCCCGAAGAGAAAACAGAGCAATAGTTTTGGTGTTTTAAATGGCCGAGGAGAAAAAAGCTAAAAAGGAACTGGCATTCAAGTACAAGCCTGCTGAAAAGTTCTGCCCTAAGTGCGGCTCTAGGATGGCTTCTCATGCCGACAGGTTCACGTGCAGCAAATGCAGGTACACTGAATGGAAAGCAAAGGGAAAATAAGCAGGGCAGGTCATGACAGCGCGGATTTCAGCGCAGTGCTTGTGAAGGCGCTTGCCTTTGTCGCTATATTCTTCTTGACTTATACGCTGTTCTCTGCTGCTGCGCTTCTTTCGTCAGATAATTTCTTAGCTGACATCATTGCAGAATTGGCCTTTCCTGCATCAGTAGTCTTTTATCTAATTGCCGTGGACAGAACGCCAATCGGAAAAATCGCTGAAAAGCTTTACATCGGCAGAAAGAGCATCAATGTAAATGCAGTAGCTTTTGGCATTCTTGTGTTCCTTGCCATATTCCTCTTTGAATTGGCAATAGGCATACTGGCACAGGCAACTAACACGCAGGTGAATACGAATGTGGGCACGATATTCGGCGGTGCGCCGGTGTGGTTTATTTTTGCAGCAGTAACTGTGGTGCCGATTTCGGAAGAAATACTTTTCAGGGCGTTTTTGATAACGAAGCTGTCGTTCGTTGATAGGGCCATTTCTGCAAGGGGCAGAATGCCGTGGTTCGCGATATCGGTGAGCGCAGTCATATTTGCCTTGCCGCACCTGGCCTACAACTCGACATACGGAATAGAGGCAATCGGCGCGCTTCTGTTCGGAATCCTTTCAGGCTACGCCTTTGTCAGGACAAAGTCGCTTTATTCTTCCATACTCGCGCATGCTATGGTAAATGCCGTGGCATTTATAGTAATGTTTATAGTGGCAACGCTCTGAAAAAGGGATATTCTATGACTACAGAAGCGCACATGCATGTTAAGCTGATACTCGTGAGCCCGAAGTACCAGATTAACTTGGGCTACATAGCCAGGGTCGCCAAGAATTTTGGCATTGAAAAGCTGCATATCGTAGACCCGCGCGCAAAAGTCACCGGAAGCACGGCGATAAAATATTCGAAGCATGCAAGAGACCTTCTTGAAGGCGCGAAAACCTACAAAACGCTGGGCGAAGCCACTGCTGGCTGCGATTTTGTGCTTGGCACCACCGGAATATGGGACAAGGCGAAGAAGAGGTTCAACAATGCATACTTGGCAGAGCATGCCGCATACAGGCTGCGCAAAAAAGCCGTATTGCGCGGGAAAAAGTTTACAGTGGCATTGCTGATCGGCAGGGATGACATCGGTTTGACTGCGCATGAAATCGAGCAATGCGACGCAGTAGCATTCATACAGACAAACCCTAAGTATCCTGTGCTGAACATATCGCATGCGCTCGCGATACTTCTTTACGAATTCACGAAAAAAGGTTTTGAAACAAATTATTTACAGGCAGGAAGGGAAAAAACAAGCAGTGACAGGAAGCAGATGGAAGTGCTGTTTAAGACTTTTGAAAAGCTAGCGAGCACAAAGAAAATAAGGCATAAAAAATCAGTCAACAACGCATTCAGGAAGATAATAAACGAGGCGAATCCGAGCATGCAGGAGATACACGCAATTATAACTGCCTTGAAATAGCAGGAAATGGCGGCAATTATGATAAATTGCGTGCCTTGAAGTAAAATGCAGAAGTAAAAATTACTTCTGCGCCTTCTTCTTTATGATTTTTACCTTAGACGGAGTGAGCATTATCCTGAACTCATCAACCTGCGCTATGTCGCCGTTTATCTGCGCTATGTATGCCTTCAGCGCGTTCAGTATAGTGTTCCTCGTGTTAGGCCTTTTTGACAGCTCCTCTATGTTGCAAAGAAGTATGTTCTTCTTGGACAATTCTTCCTCGATGAGCTTTACATCGTCCTCGCTCACTATGTTTACCGGTTTTACGTACATGTCTGCGGGCTCATGCATCAGGTCAACATCCTGCATCTCGTCCGAATTCATGTATTCCTCTATGTCCAATTCCTTAGAATCGGAAAGTCCTATTTTGCTTCCCAGCTTATCAAAAATTCCCATGCTTTTCACCGATCGCCACTTATCAATTGCAAATTAGGTTTTTTAATCCTTTCTGCTACGCAGATTTATGACGTTAAACGGAAATTCGGATGTTTTTAATGAAAAAAATATAAAAAAATCGGCAGGAAATCGCCTAAAAACACAACTAAATTCTATCGCACCTGGTCAAGTATTTTCTTTGCCACCTCCTTGCCGAACAGCCTCGTGATTTTCTCACTGGAGCCCTCCTTCCTTATGTCAGACACCGTCTTTATACCTGCATTGTACATTAGCCTGGCTCTTACTCTTCCTACCTGCTCCAATCTAGTTAGGTCGAGCAGCTCTTTCTTTATCCCGTACTTTACTCTGATGCGCATTTCATGCAGCTGCGCTGTGCTTACGCGTATCAGCTTTGCGATCTCTATACTGGAATAGAGCAGCCAATCGGCATTCGTTATTTTAGTAAACAGCGAACCGGGCGTAGCTGAATATTTTTCCGCTATGTCGCGCTCAGGCATTTCCTCCGACCAGTCCCTGAGCATCAGCGCAGTGCCGAGCGGCGCCACTGGGTCGTAGTACGGCATGCTTTCTTCGTAATTGACATGCGAATTTCTCAAGAGATACTTGTATTTAGGGAAAAGCATCTCTGCTTCGTCAACTGCTTTTACGTACGGCCTCATCTCCAACGTGTTTGCTACTGTGAATAATATTCCAACATCATCAGTTGCTTTGGGGAGCGTATTTACTATCCATCTTGCAGACAGAGGGTCTATGTACAATTCGCTTATCCTCTTACCGAGACGCGTAGCCTCGAACGCGCTGCCGGCCTGCTCAATGAATTCCCATTCGGCAAGTTCCTTAAGTATGTCGTGCGACAATCTTGAAAGTTCGTATTTGTCCCCGAACTCGAATCCATAAAATGTTTTAGACAAAAAGCCAGTTATCGCCTCCTGAGTCCTAAGCATTTCAGTCGCTACGAAAGAAAGGACGTGGGTCCTGAGGACTGGGAGCACTCCGAGCTTGGAGCTGACCGGGTCGAGCGGCGCATTGATGTATTTCTTGTACAAATCCACTATATCAGAGCGGCTTCTTGCCAGGAGAAGTCCTCTGCCTTCTTTGTCGTATTTGGGTCTGCCAGCCCTGCCAAACAACTGCGTAACCTCGTTTATTCCAAGTCGCTCGGCGCCTTCCGAATCGCTGTACCTGCTGATGTCCCTTACAACTACAGTGTGCGCCGGCATATTTACGCCATATGCGAGCGTGGGCGTGGCAGCGATGGCTTTTATGATGCCGTCCTTGAACGCCTGCTCGACAAGATGCCTCTGCTCATTCACAAGCCCGCTATGATGGAATGCAACGCCTTTGTCTATAAGGCGCGCGAGCTTTTCGCACTGCGCAGTCGGCCTGGACAGTGCATGCATGACCGAGTCGCTTATCTCGTGCAGCTTTGCTTTTTCATCAAGCGTTATGTGCCTTTCAACTATCTGCGACAGCTTCTCGGCACCGGCCTCTGCATTTCTCTTTGTTCCGTAGAACAGAAGCGCCTGTTTTTTTCTGTGAAGTGTGTCTTCCATGACCCTGAGCTCGGGTATTTTACTAGCTCCGTAAAGCGGCTCCTCTTCCGGATAATATGCCATTCCTTCGTACACTATTCCCTTTTCCAATTTTATGGGTCTGTAGTCGCTCTCTATGAGCTTTGCGCCAAGCCACTCTGCTATTTCATCGGCATTGCCTACAGTTGCGCTCAGGGCTATTATCTGAACATTCTCGCATATGCTCCGCAGTTTAGTCATGAGTATGTCAAGCGTCGGGCCCCTGCTTGCATCGTCGAGCATGTGCACTTCGTCTATTATTATTACGCCCGCATTCTGCACCCAGTCTGCGCCGTGTCTTATCAGGCTGTCGAGCTTTTCAGTCGACACAAGGACTATGTCGTATTTGGCAAGCCACTGGTCAAGCGAATCAAGGTCGCCTATCGATATTGCTATGCTCAAGTAGGGATAAGCTTCCTTGAGCTCTGCATATTTTTCGCTCACCAACGCGCGCATCGGAGCCACATAAATGGCCTTCTTGTAATCGTGCAGCACCGCTTTGAGCATGGCCATTTCCGCAATGAACGTCTTGCCGCTTGCTGTCGGAGAGGCGATTACGAAATTTCCGCCTATGAGCAGCCCGTTCCTTACAGCCAGCTCCTGAGGCGGCGTAAGCGCACTCATTCCCCTGCGCGAAGCTGATTCAATCACTTCTTTAGGAAGCTGCGACAGAAGCTCTGATATCTGCATGAAATGCAATAATATTATTGTTCGAGAATTTTATTATACACTTCCAGGGTCTTCTTTACGGTGTTGCCCCATGTGAAGCTTTTCGCATATTGGATTGCCTTACTTGAAGCCGGTTTGCCGTCATCAATCATACCTGCTGCGATTTCCGGAATCTCATTCTCATTTGCTTTTATCGCATATTTTGACACTTCGCGGGGTATGCTTGCTTTCTTCAAGAGTATCACGCGCGTGCCTGCAGCCATGGACTCGAGTATCGGAAAACCGAAACCTTCCTCTTTTGAAAGATGCAGGCATGCCACGAATTTGGGAAGCATTTTTATTATGGCGTCGTCAGGCATGTTCACGTGCAATATCACGTTTCTGTGAGATAGCCTGGGAAAAGCTTTCAATCTGCTTGAAAGAATTGTGCGCGCACCGGCGCTTTGGGTGAATATGTGCAGTCTTGCTGCCCTGGCTTGAGGATATCCGGAAATGCCGTCGAACGCGGAAAGCAGACCGAAGAGGTTCTTGTGTTTCAGGTGTATTGAGCCTATGAACGCGAAATCTCTTCTAGCGCCATTCCATTTATTTACGTGCAGGAATTTTTCATCGATGCCAAGAGGTATGGCGCGGTATATTTTCCTTCTGCTGTAAATCCCTTCTTTTTTCAGATATGCGACCGCTTCCTCCAGCGTTTTGGTGCTGTTTGTGACAAGAGCATCTGTGTTGAGGTAATTTTCGTCAACCCATGATTTTATTATCCTATTTGCAATGCCGTATCTCTCTGAAAGCTTTGGCTTGTACCTTGCCTGGGTGTCTGCCGAATATTTGGAAAGCATGCGGAGGTCGTGCCACATAGTGACCATTTTTGCGCCGCCTTTTGCTATGCGCGCAACATCAGGATACATTGCGTGAACGATGTCGTATCCTTTTGCAGTTATAGGCAACATTGCCCTCACAGGGCGCGGTAATTTTCCAACAGTAATCGTTTTCGCACTTACGTACTTTGAAATACCTTTGTAGATCTCGTAGGAATACCTGCTGACTCCATCGCCTGCGCTGAAGTCGAAATCGTGGCCTACGAGAAGAACTTTCATATTATCAACTTTACGTTGCTGGCTGAGTATTATCATTTACGTACAGTTTTTATAACCTTGTTGCAAATAAATCTAAATACAATCTAAACATAAGTGGTTTTATGCCAGAAATAGTAAATAAGAATGTAATAGTGACGGGTGGGGCGGGATTCATAGGCAGCAACCTGGTTGAAAAGCTGGCCACTGGCAATAAAGTTTACGTAATAGACAACATGCACACGGGTTCAATGAAAAACCTGGAGGAGGCGCAAAAAACGGGCAATGTTGAGTTCATAAAAGACGATGCAAAAAACATCGCTAAGCACGGCATAGATGCGGATATCATTTTCCATCTGGGGATGTACTCATCGTCACCTATGTACAAGAAAAGGCCCAACCTTGTCAACAAAGTGATTGAGGGAATGATAAACCTGCTCGAATACGCAAAGTCGCGCAACGCAACAATAGTATACGCATCGACAAGTTCAATATACAACGGCATACCAACCCCTCAAAAAGAGGATGCCATTCCGCTAGTATCTGATTTCTACACAGAAGCCAGATTCGGCACTGAGAGGCTGGCTGAACTTTATGCAAAGCTTTTCGATGTCAATGTCGCAGCAATGAGATTTTTCTCCGTTTACGGAAGGCACGAAGAGGCAAAAAAGAAGTATGCGAACCTTGTGTCGCAGTTTATCTGGGCCATGAAAAATGGCAAAAGGCCAGTAATCTACGGTGACGGCAGCCAGAAGCGCGACTTCATTTTCGTAGACGACGTCTGCGACGCACTAATAAAGGCGACTGCAGTAAAAGGGTTCGACAAGTTCAACGTAGGCACAGGCAGGAACTACAGCCTGAACGAGCTTGTGGAGAAAATAAACAAGGCATTAGGAACGAGCATAAAG
>JAJZZD010000008.1 GCA_021797745.1 Microcaldota archaeon
GATCTGTAAAGGGATATCGATTGCAGTTCAATCTGCCATATGACATAGCAAAAAAAATCAGAAAGCTACAGAATAGACGCAGCTAAGATGCATGACAAGGCGGAGTATTTGGAAAGAAGTGGAAGAAAAAAGGAAGCAAAGAAATACTGGAAACTGTGCGAGAAACTCATAGAATGGCATTTCAGGCTCATTGCTTGAATCTAATCAGGTCGCTAGCCACTCACATATTTATTTCAATGTTTCTCGAGTAGTATTCGGAAAACATTCTTTCTATTGCTTTTTTCTCTTCGAGCAGTTTCCTTTTCGTTTCCTCTTGGCTGGCTTTAAGCGCATCCATGCGCGCAATAGTTGCCGTTGAAATATCCTCTTTATCCTTTATTTCTGCGAGCCTGCGCTCGCAGATAGCTATTCTGCTTTTAAGGGACGACCTTTGCGCATTGAGCTCGTCATAGCTTTTTATCATCTTGTGCACGTTTGCATCGAGCAGGTAAGAAATGTTAGTTTCTATTTTCTCTTTGTTGCTCACGTCTATTTTATTCTCGGCGATGAGCTTCTTAAGATCGGCGAGAAGCTCCTTGAATTCCAGATACTCAGACTCTTCCCTGAGTTTATGCACAGGGTCTGTCACAAGGTCATAAAGCCTTTTCTTTCTTGCTGACATGTGATCGTATTTCCTTGCAGCTCTTTCCAACGGCATTGTGCTATTTGAAATCTGGTTGTATGAGCGGGCTATTTCGGCATCGAGAGAGAGAATTTCTGAATTCGCTGAGGAAATGTCGGCGCGCAGCTCAGCTTCCTTTCTAATCTCCTCCTCCGACTTTCTGTACTTTGCATTAGACTCTAACATAATTATCGATTTGTCTATTTCAGATATTTTGCTGCTAAGCTCCATAGTTTTTTTAATTTCTTCTTTTAGCCTGGTGTACTTTGAGAATTCGTGCTCTTTCTTCTTGAGCTCGCTTTTTAGCATATCTCTATATTTCTCGATATTCGAGAATGACTTCTGCAAACTGTTCAGATGGTCAGAATAGCTGTGTATGACTTTCCTGAAGTGTGCATTAGTCTGCAATATCTCCTGGATGAAAAGCTCAAATTCAGAAAGCAGCTGCACATACCCATCGTAAGAAATGTCGGGCTCGGTGGCAGATACGGCAAAATTGCCTATCAGCTTGAATATTGCCTTGGTGTAAAAATCCTTCTGGCTCTTTACGAAGTTCGCATTGTCGAAATATATGTTTTCAAGTTCAGGCTCTGCCTTCAGCTCTTCAAATTCCTTGCATGCAACATGGAATTCATCCAGCGACCGTTTAAGCTCATTTGAAATGGCCTTTGCTTTTGGATTGAAATCTGAAAGTTTTGAGGTGAAAATTGAATCCAGAAACTGCATGAGAGAATCAAATTTTACTTCAATTACTTTATCTTTTTTCCCGAAAAACATGTTATCGCTGTTTGTGGTTTTGTATGCTCTTGGCTATCAGGCCGGATGTCGATGCGCTATCTTCCGTACGTGCCCATGAATTCTGCCTTGCCGATTATCTTTCCCTCGATTGCTGAGTTTATGCCCGCTCTGTTTCCTATTGCTCCGCTTATCTTTGCGTTAAGCGCATATAGTGTAAAATAATATCTGTGAGGCTTGCCCGGAGGCGGGCATGGGCCTCTGTAGCCGTGGGTGCCGAAATCGTTTATGCCCTGATTTATTTCTTTTTTATTTCCGGCGCCTTCTGGAATGATTTTTGCATTAGGCGGCAGGTTGTAAACAATCCAATGCGTGAAAAGCCCGCTTGGTGCGTCCGGATCGTCGAGTATCAGGGCAAGCGACTTTGTGTCGGCCGGCACCTCGTCAATTAGAATCTCAGGAGAAATATCTTCGGCATCGCACGTGAACTTTTTGGGTATTTTATCTCCGCGGCCGAACCCTTTGACAGTGATTTGCATAATAGTATTACGATGAAGCGGTTAATAAATATTACAACTCGCCGCACCAGAAAAACGCTAGGTCATATAACCCCACCAGAAAAATGCTCCGACCGGGATTTGAACCCGGGTTCCAGGCGTGAGAGGCCTGTATCCTTGACCGGACTAGATTATCGGAGCGTGGGTATAAAGTTATTTTGTAAATAATAAATATTAGCATGTGTAATAGTTCGATAGTTTTAATATAGCTGGTATGTTTTGGTGCTTTGCTTGCTCCTGTATGAAAAATACACGCCTTATACTCTTAACGGGATAATCGGGAATAGCGAAGCTGTAAATCAGGTAAGAAAGTTCTCAGAAGACGCACAGAAAGGCAAATCAAAGCCCATTCTCATTTACGGTCCGAGCGGCGTCGGCAAAACCGCTGCCGCACGCGCAGTGGCGTATACTAACGGCTTCGGGCTGATTGAGCTGAACGCAAGCGATTACCGCGACGCAGAAACGCTCAGGAAAAAGTTGCTGCCTGCCGTTACGTCGCGCGGGCTTTTCAACAAGACGAGCCTGATTCTTTTCGACGAGATTGACGAGCTGTCAGGTAAATTTGATAAGGGCGCAGAAAACATAATTCTGCAAATCCTTGCCAAGGCCAGGCAGCCGATAGTGTTCACCGCGACTGACTACTGGGACATGAGGATAAGCTTTCTCAGGAACAAGGTAGAGAAAGCATACTTTAAACCGCTAGCCACACGCGAGATAATGGATTACATTAAAAAGATAGCAGCAAAAGAGGGAAAGGAAATAGAGGACAAGACACTTCTTGAGATAGCACAGAGAAGCAAC
The DNA here is from genome assembly GCA_021797745.1 of Microcaldota archaeon. Lineage (GTDB taxonomy): Archaea > Micrarchaeota > Micrarchaeia > Micrarchaeales > CABMGC01 > JAJZZD01. Next base: position 2,755 of record JAJZZD010000008.1, read on the forward strand.
GGCGACTTGAGGGGCGCACTGAACGACCTCGAGTTCGCCTTCGATTCGGCGCAGGGGATAATGGACTGCATCGGGACAAGGAACAGGAAACTGGAAGTGTTCAATGTGCTTGATAGGATACTGAGCACCAACAGCTTCGACGCAGCGAAAAAGGCGTTCGGCGAAAGCGACATAGACTTCGAGATGCTGATGAACTGGATTGACGAGAACATACCAAACAGGTACGCCCCGAAAAGGGAGCTCAGGAATGCGTATGATACGCTTGCTCTTGGCAGCAGGTTCTACGAAAAGGCAGGCAGGATGAACTACTGGAGCCTGCTGAGATACGCTTCTGTAATGCTGTCCGCGGGAGTTTCCGTTGCAGGCGAGGGCCATTCGCGTTACGTAGCGCCCTACTCTTTTCCGGCAAGGATAAAGTACATGAGCGCTACGAAGAAAAGCAGGGAGAAAACAGGCAGCATAGCCAAGGCGCTCTCGGAGCATATGCACTACAGCAGGAAATACATAATAACCGAATTCATGCCTGTGCTGAAACTAATTGTAGGCAAGGAAGTGGAGAAGCAGGGGAAAGATGCTGTTATCTCGCAGCTGGAAAACGGGCTTGGACTTGAAAAAGAGGAAGTGAATATGCTCTTGCCGCAGGGTTAGCCTTCTGTTTTCACAAGCCGAATATCGCGTTTAGGCTTATTTCCAATGAAGCTACAGGGCTTTCCAGGCCGATGTTGCTGAGCACCTGCGGGTGTATTTCTCCAATTTCGCCTATATTCAGCTCATTGCCGTTCACTTTGGCGAGCACTTTTGCTGCCCTGCCTTCTATGAACATTGCGTTAGTGGAACTTTCGAGCCTGTACTGTATCCCGAACAGCATGAGAACGAAATTGAGGAGCTGCTTTGCAGACGTAAAATTCGCGTTGAGGTCGCATATGACTGCACAGAGCCGTGTATCGTTTCCGTATCCAGTGTCTGAAGCAGGGTTTCTAACCACCACATCGTTTACCTCGAAAAGCTTTATGGGAAGCTTGTACCTGTCATTTGCCTTGAGCATGCGCAAAAGCTCTGGCGCAATGTTTGTGCGCATTATCTCTGCCTCGTTCGACTTAGCGCTCTGGACTTTTATCATTTGTTTAGGAGTTATTCCCATGTCGGTGTACTGCGCTTTTTCTGAAGTCAGCGCCAGCGTAAGGGCCTCGTCGAAGCCCAAGCCTATTACTGCATTTCTCAAGAAGCCGGATTTCTTTGCGAACTTGCTTTCCTCGCCTACCGTGAACACGTTCGGGGCTTCTGGAACCAGCTTGTTCGCGCCGTAAGCCCTGAATATGTCATCCATTATGTCTACATTGTGAAGTATGTCGTGCCTGTAGAAAGGCACGCCGACTTTGATTATGCTACCGCTACCTGGATTCACAGTATAGCCCATTTTTACAAGAAGCTTCCTTGCGAGTCTGGCGCCTAGCTGCACGCCTATCAATTTCTCTGCCTGCTCAATCCTGAGTTTTTTAACTGTTTCGCTTGTGTCTGGCGTTTTGTCAGTGGAATTGGCGTATTTTATATTCACATACTCGAGTTCCCCGCCCATCTCGAACAGTACCTCTGCCATCAGCTTGAGAACGCTGTGCACCCGTTCCAGGTTTGTGCCTGTGACCTCCACTAGAATGGACGTGTCCTGTGCTGTTATTTTTCCAAGCTTATTCGAGTTTATTATCGGAGGATAGGAAAGGACTTCTCCAGTATCGTCAGTGAAAAGAGGATGAAGTTTGTGGTCTTTCAGTATATTTGCGTATTTTTTTCCCATTTCTGTATTCGCAAGTATCTGGTCGCCGCTCATAATCTTGCTCTCTCCCAAAGGCACGAAAGTTATATTTGCAGGAACCTGTGTGAAATAATGCAGAGGAAATTTTATCTTTTCGAACGAATAAAGTCCTATCGAAGCGAGCGTTCTGTTGTTGCAGAATGTTTCGTGAAGTTTTTCCTGCAGCCTCATAAGCTCTTTTACTGACTGGTCGTCAAGCCTGAGTTTCCTGGCGGCAACCGCGGCTATGAAAGGCCTTACTTCGCTTACCGACCTGTCAACATTTATGTACAGCCCAGAATTCTTAATCTTTAGTTTGCGCTGCCTGCTTATCTGCAGATAGTCTTTGAGCATGCGCGCAATTCCGAATGTTGACAAAAGGTCGCTCCTATCGGAAGTTACTTCAATGTGCATAACTTTTTCTTTTTCATCATAACCGCTGACCTCTATCCCTAGGCTGAAAAGAATATCTTCTACTGACTCGATCCTGAACTTACCGCCAAGCTCCTTCTTGAGCCGGTTAACGTCTATTTCCACATTCGTCATTATCGCACCAGAACTTTTCGCGCCTAGAACTTAATCTCAGAATATTTGTAATTCCTTATGAAACCAAGATCGACCTCGTGGCCTACGAGCTGCCTTATGTCAGAAACATCGAACAAAAGGCTTGCAAGCCTCTCGAGAGCAAGACCCCAAGCCACAGTAGTTGTTTTCAGCGCATAAGGATGCTGGGCCTCGGGTCTGAATATGCCGCTGTTTCCTATCTCTAGCCATTTTTCCAGCCTGCTATGATAAGCATAAACCTCTATGCTAGGTTCAGTGTAAGGGTTGTATGTGGGCATGAACTTCAGCTTCTTGATGTTGAAAAACGAGTAGAATTCCTTAAGGTACCATTCCAGGTTGCGCATGTTAAGCCCATCGGCAGTTACGAAGCCTTCTATCTGGTGGAACTCTGCCAGATGCATGCGGTCGAGTGTCTCGTTGCGGAACACCCTCCCCACTGAAAAATATTTAGCAGGGGGTTTTATCCCAGAAGCGAACAGCCGGTATGTAATGTCTGTCGTGTGCGACCGCAGGACAAGCTTCGCTGCCTCGTCTATGCTCCAGGGCATCTTGTAGCCTGTGGAGCCGGTGCCTGCTCCTGTCTCCTGTACGCTCTTCACGGCATTTACTATTTTATCTGGCTTTATTCTTGCGCTTTCGCCTATGTAAAAAGTGTCCTGTACAGTTCTTGATGGATGGTTTTGCGGAATGAACATGGCGTCCATGTTCCAAAAAGATGTCTCTACCCAGTCGCCTCTCATCTCCTTGAATCCCATGCCTACGAATATCTGCCTGCAAGTGTTCTCGAGCCACTTAAGCGGATGCTCACGGCCACCGCTTATTTCAGGCACAGGATAATGTATGTCGTAGCGCCTGAACTGCAATTTTTCCCAGGACCTGTTCTTTATCATCTCTGGCGTTAGCGCGTTTATCGCGCCTGAAGATATGTTTGATTTCTGCAGTTTTTCTTTGATGGATGCGCCGAAATCGGTCAGCACCGCGCTTATTTCAGAACTAATCTCTACTGTCATTATGCCCCTTTTTGCCAGCTCGTTCTTCAGCGCTTCGAAGCCGCTCTTTCCGCTTGCTATTTCCTTTATTTCTTCCCTCCTTTTTTCCAGGATCTTCGCGTTCTTTTCTGCATGCATGACGGGCTTGCTGCCCTGAACCTGTTTTATCGCAGCAAGACCGAGCGATTTAAGTATTCCTATAGCGGCTCTTGCCTCCTGCACAGTTATGCCTTCGATTGTCGTGAGTGCATCCAGCGGCTTGCCCCCGCTTGCCAGGCTGTCGTAGACTATTTCTTCTGGCAGCTTGGTGTCCAGGTATTTTTCTCCCTGCTTAGTTAGCACGTATCTGCGCTGCTCCTCTTTTTTCTCCGAAATAAGCTTTTTATTCTCTAGGTGCAGCAGCACACGACCAAGTTTATCATTATCAAGGCCAGTGTCTTTTGATAGGCGCTCTTTTGAAAGATGCTCTTTTTCTGAAAGCGCCAGGAGAGTCCTTATTTCTTCTTCTGACAAAGACTTCATCAGCTCTGTTTCTTTTGCGTCTTCATGCTCTTTTGAATCTTTAGGTGCAGTTGGCATAAAAATCAAACTAGGTATTCATCCCGGCATGCCTCACTCATGTCTTGTCTTGATGTATGCGTACATCGCTAACGCAGCTATTGCAAGCAATATAGACAGATAAATTTCCGGCTCATAAGTATTGTAAATGCTTGAGAAAAAGCTGGTCACCTCCTGCTGCAACGATTCAGTAATGACATACACGAATGTGAACTTGCTGAGCGGCTCGCCTTTGTACCATGAGAACTGCGTTGCATTGGTGAAATTGTATGGATAGTCTGGCAGCGGATTAACTGAAATAAGCTGGCTTCCGGAAGGCACGACTATTGTCAGACGCGAATTTGGAAATAGGATTTCGCCGCTCGCAGCGTGCTCGAAGTTGAACACTGTCGAATTTACTGAATATTCGAATTTCCTAGGGGCTATCTCGGTAACGTTTGTAACGTTGCTGGAATAGTAGTTAAGGGTAAGCTGTGCGTATGCGCCATTTCCCGAGTAGGACAGCGGGCCAGGCAGGAAAGTGAGGTTGCTTATGCTTCCCTTGGGATTAAGTATGTGCTCTGTCAGCAGTGTAGTGCTCAACGCGCTCTGCCAGCCGTTTGTAGTCAGGTTTATTGCATCGCGGTCGCGTATGTACTGGTTTATGGAGCTGTTGCTCACGTATACGTTCAGCACCTCTGACACTCGCGCCGATGTGCCGTTGGACAGGTAAACTGTTGTCGAAAGCGACGTTACGTTGAAATAAGCAGAGGCTGCGGGCAAAAGCGAGTACAGCAGCAACGAAATTACAGCAAGCTCCAGTATTCTCATCAGTATCGTATGCTATGGGAAAACAAGGTATAATAATTTGCCGATGTCGTTGCACAGAAAGCATAAAGGTATGGAAGAGCATGCACACACTTGCAGCATGTAATGTGACATTGGAGTATAACTTGTACATAACTGATGCTTAACCAATCTTGATGCTTAACCAATCTTAGGAAACAGGCTGGCAGAATGCAGGCAAAAAACCTCAAATTAAATACTCAAGCATTCGGCGCTCATTTGCCTATCCTGCTAAAGTCAATCAGTCGGTTATTCTTTGATTCCTCGTCCCTTGAAAGAAGAACAACGCGGCTTGGGGCATGCTCTGCAGTAACCAAATATTCTGTAAGTTCTGCAAGTTTTTTTGCAAACTCCTTTATTTCATTGTGATTTGGCATGCTGCTGAAGTTCAGGTTCCTTGCATCGTCTCGCGCTCCGCCAACGAATGAAAATCCCTTTACTTCTACGTAATTCGGCTTTGCAAGCCTTATCAGTTCAGCATAGCCGCCCGGATTTAGCATGTTGAGATTTTTGACAAGGGTCATGCGCAGAACAGTTCTTGTTTTCAATCCGCCAAGAACTTTTAGGGCTTTCCTGAACCTCTGCCATGCATCGGGAATCTTTGGACGCGTAACTCGAATGTACGTCTCCTCATCTGGCGCCTGAAGCGAGATATAAAGCTGCGTAGGCATCGTGTCCAGTTTCTCGAGAGCCTCTGGAAGCGTGCCGTTGTGAACAAGAAACGTGCTTATGCCCCGTTTGTGGAACTCTCTGAGAAGAGCGCTCATTTTAGGATAGAAAAGAGGCTCGCCGGTAAGGCTAAGCGCGACGTGCCTTGGCGAAAGAGCCTCGATTGCCCTCTTTTTCCCCACATCGCTTGCCGCCGTAGCCTTGTATCCGTTTACGAGCCGCTTCTGCTCGTTTATCATTCCTTCCACAACCTGAGCAGGGTCGTCCCATTTGTCGACTGCGTTAAGCTCGTTCCACTTGAAACCATGCTCTTCAGGTATTAGGCGCCAGCAAAAGCTGCATGCAAGGTCGCAGCCGACCGCAGGCGTTGCCTGAATGCACTGCCAGCTGTGTATTCCGTAAAAAGAGTATTTGTAGCAGAGCGTTTCCCCGCGTATTCCTTTGGCAGTGTACTCGCAGGTCTTCACTGCGGAGTGCCTGCCGACGAAGTGGTATCCCTGTTTCTCCATCCTCTGCTTCAGCAACTGCGGCATTTCGGCCATAAAAGTATTACCTCAAATAGTAAGTTTACCAACTACGAACTGATTTAAATGCGTTTCCATTTGTTAGCCGGCAACAAAATGAGGGACTATGAATATCGCAACAAGCAGGTCGATGAGCACGATAAGAGTTATTGCAAAAAATAGCCTGTTGCCTTCACGCAGAAACGCCAATACTGAAATCAAAACCCTGAAAACAGGAGTGGTAATCAGCACGATTAACCCTAAAAGTATGAATGATATCCCATTCAGATTCGCAATGCCAGAAAAAATCTCAGAAATTGAGTATGTATGCGTATTTACCTGCGAGTTTGAAGCAGACAGCTGGCTTAGGCTTAAACCGCTTGCGCCGTTATAGTAAAAAACAAGAAATGCGCCGAACAGAACAAGGGCTGCGCTCAGCAAAATGCCGGCTTTTAGGCTGTAAGCCACTGCATCGTTGAAGTCAATGTGTTTCGTCATGCAACACCTAATCCTCTGAGTACCATTTCAAGCGCAACAACTGCAAGCACAACAAGGAAAAACATCCTGATTTTTCTGCTGGCTGATTTCTCAAGCAATTTAGAGCCTGCGAAAGCGCCCATCAATACGCCAACAACTATCGGTGCGGCAAGGAACGGCTGTATGTAGCCGAATGACCAGTAGATTGCGCTTCCGGCAGCAGCCGTTACGCCTATCATGAAGTCGCTCGTCGCAGTTGTAACCTTCATCGGCAGCTTCATTCCCCAGTCCATGCCTATGACCTTCAGCACGCCAGACCCTATCCCCAAAAGCCCAGATATTATTCCTGCAAAACCCATTACTATTTCTCCAAGCCACCATCGGTATCCGGAATAATGCACTGTCTTTCGCGAAGCTTCGTCATAATACGAACCGCTTAACTGGAACGTTTTTGTAGTCCAGTCTCTGTTCTGCGGCTTTAGCCTATTTTTTTTGAACTGCATCAACGCAGGATACAGCGACAGCAACAACACTATACCGAATATTATGAAAATCAACGAACCTAGTCCATGGGCGTATATAAGCCCTGCAACCAAAGCTCCTGCAATTGCGCCCAGCGTAGTGGCTATTTCCAAGGACATGCCTATTTTTATGTTGCTAAGCCTGTCTTTCACGTACGAGCTAGCTGCACCGCTTGACGTTGCTATAGTTGCGATGAGGCTAGCGCCTGCGGCATACTGTATTGGCACGCCAAATAGAATTGTGAGAGCAGGGATAAGCAGAACGCCGCCGCCCAATCCGCTCACGGCTCCTACGGCGCCGGCGAAACAGCCGGTAATTAGAATCAGGATGAAATACAGTATCGGCAACACTGAATTACCAGAATTAATTGGATCAATCAGATGATAAATACATTAGATGAAAATATAGTGGTGTGCCGTAGCCTCCCTTCTGTTTTAGGCGACATTCGACTAAGCTGCTTTTTGCATTGCATACCCACAGCGCGCGCATCGGCACGTTTCATGTGCACCGCAACGCTCGTCTTGTCACAGCTTCATGTTGCGCAGCACTTCGTTTCTGCTCCGAATCAGGCCTTAAGCCACACGCGCTTCTAGTATGGGGAGAGCTTCCTCAGTCATAAGACCGTAAGCCGCCCGCACACCACTGGCAAATATCACGTATTGGCTGTATTTAATGCTATCTTTAATCTGCGAGGATGAGATTGCACTGGCGGCATTTGCGGCATTGAACTAAAGTCTATTTTACCGTTGCGCACTACGCTAGTCATAGTGCGTTTAGGTCCAGCCGCTGTATAATTTTCCGTTGAATTTGCTGAAGGTCGATATAAACCTTCTAAAACAGATAAAACGTTAACGGCGCATGATGAAAAATTTATTTCAGGTTTAGACACCTGCACGTCTGCAGAGCTTACGTTAGCATAAGGGCTGGCTACTGTGTCTTTAACATGAACGAGGTAATCTTCGCCACCTACATTTACAGTTGAGAAATTATTAGGATAAATCTCAACCATCTTGCTAAAGCCATTTTGAGAGACGTTCAGTATTGCAGGATAAAAATTGCTCTGCGAAGGACCTACATTCTGCAGCTGCACAGTGAATTTTCCGTGGCTAGCGTTTTGGCCTGCTTGCAATGTTGCCCAAGGCCGCGGCTGCAACTTGGTTACATTAGTTGCATTTACAAACGTTGCATTTACAAACTGCAGAACCGCCCATTTACTGCCCAAAACGCCCGATATAGTTTCTAGAACATGGACACCAATACTGTGATTATTTGCAGTGAATATGGCATAATTAGGAGGTGTTACATTTATCGTATTAAACGGCACGCCATTGTATGAAAGAAGAAGTTGCGCTTCTCCATTCCGATATCCGATATCTGACAGCTGCGCGGAATAACCATTTCCATAGCTTAAATTTCTGCCTAATTCTACTAACTTATAAGGAGTGACGTTTGTTCCGTTGAGCTCTAGCTGCAAATACGCGGCTTCTGTGTGTCCGTGCAAACCAAATAAAATCGCCCCTGAGTTAAGTCCGAATTTAGTGCTGCCTATGCGGATATTCATTGAACTATTCGGCGTCGCTAAGTCAGTTATGACTTCGCTATTCATTGAACTATTCGGCGTCGCTAAGTCAGTTATGACTTTGCTGCCTCCGATTTTAACTATGGCAGCAGCATCAGGTACACCGAGGCCAGGTAGTTTCACGGTTAGATTTCCAGCGCTCCGATTTTGACCAACTTTTAGTACGAACAGTGGTGTCACAGGAATTTCGTGTGGCTGGCACGCATTGATGACAGATTGAATTAATAATGGCAAATGTGGCAAATTGGCCAACCCTGTATTAGTTTGCTCTAATGTCAGGTGTGTCAAAGATGGTTTTTTTCCAGGGTTTGCTGCAAACGGAATGCCAAACCCCAATACCACAACCGCAACTGCGATTGCTGCAGGTCTCTTTACGCGGTTTAACCATTTGATATATTTGTTCATGTTCATTTTTATGCCAAAAATATTGAATTTACTCCTTATTTAAGCATTGCTGTAATTTTAGCCGTGTGCACTGTCCCGGAATAAGTATCTCTCGTCAAATCAATTAGTCTTACCAGCAATTTAGCCACAACGAGAAAACTCAATAATCGTAAATTGAGGATGCGACACAGATGGCAACAATATACTGAGAATTCGAAGCGGCTGCCCGGGATTACAGTATACAGACGTTTGGCTAGGCTTCAAGTAATTTGGGCGTACCGAAACAAGTAAATCCAACGTATGCCTTTATTTATAGATAAATTCCTGCAATTGTCAATATGCCTATTATGACTAGTATCCAGCCTATTATGCTCAGTACGTTCTTAGCAATTCTCGCGGCTATCAGAACTATTATTCCTATTACTAGAAAAGCGTATGGCCCGAGCATCCCGAACAGACCATTTATGATGCTGCTAAGCGTGCTGGCTCCGCCTGCGACTGTGCTTCCTACCTGAGTTACGTTTGTCAGAGCCTGCACCAGTATTGCCAGCGTCTTATCACATGACAAATGCGCACGCAATTTATATAAAGGTTAATACCGCATCATCTTGCTAGCTCGACGTCTCTCCTCTTTATCGTCTTCCTTTTGGCATGCCTTGCCAGAGCCACTGCTTTTTTGGCCATCGCGTATGCTATTTTATTCATGTAGTCTGCCAACGCCTCGGCTGCGTCGTCGCCCACGCGCTCCGCACCTGCATCGATAAGTATCTTCTTTGCGGCCTGCTTTGCAATCGACATAGAAACATAGTTATAATACATAAAGCTTAAAAAAGATGGACGATGATTCGATGCTCCTGAGAAACATTGAAGGTCAGGATTTTGACTCGCTGTATGATTTGGTATCTAGCGTTTACGACGATTCGCGCGATGCGATGTTCTTCAAAAGCAAACCTGGCAAAGACGAAATAATGAGCCTGCTCGCGATTAAGCTTGACGCTGTTTCAAAAAAAGCGGCAATCGACATTGTAGCCATTGACAAAGAAAACGGAAACGCGTTAGTAGGCGAATGTGAGATAGTGCCGAGAGGCGGCGGTGAGGGTGCTGTAGGAATAATATTACGCAGGGATTACCGCAACAGGTCAATTGGCAGTCTCATGCTGAAAGAAAGCGAGTACATGGCGCAAATCATTGGCATGTCACGCTTTATCGCTGAGGTACGCGCCACAAATGCAAGCGCAATATACTTTTTTCTTAAGAATGGCTTCGCTGCTGAAAAAATGGAAGGAAAGAGGATAATTTTCAAGTTTGAGCCTGAAAGAAAAGGAAATAAAGCAAAGTAATGTCTGCGGCATTCTCTACTTCTGTGCATTAGGTTCGTTGTACGTCAATACATAGGTACCATTCTGCTGCTGCAGAACCACATATACCGAGTAGTTGGCGGTGCTTGCCGAATATCTTACTAGCCAAACATTCTGATAGGTCTGGTTGTAGACTTTAAAGCTCTTAAGGAAATTCGCAGAAACGTTCATGTTGCTGTAGCCGTAGGTGTTGATGAACCTGCTGACATTACTTATGCCAAGCTCATAGCTTCGCACTATCGCAGCAGGGAACGAGGAAATTAGGAAACTCTGGCTGCTGTTGAATCCGGATATCTGGCAGTTGTTTACATAAGTGTTTTGCACGCGGTACACGAAGCCGTATTGAGGGTAGTTGAATACATAGGCATAATACGACGGGCATGGAGTCGTGGCGTTGAATATCACAGACATGACTATGTTCCACCCGCCCGAGCTTGAGTTCGTTACGTTTGTAACGTTGAGCAGTGCATTAGGGCTTGATTTCAGTATGTCCTGCTTTACGAGGCTTATCGCCTGGCTCTCAGTGAGAGTGCTCGAGAAGACATGCTTGAACAGATAGTAAGCTGCCGAAAACACAACTATAATAATCACTGCGGCAACCAAGGTTTTTGAGAGAAGTTCCATAAGTTTAATAGATTGACAGAATTTAAAAAACAGTAGTTTACAGTCGCTATGTCGAGCTGGCCTTGGCCTGCTCTTTGCTGCAGCTTTTGAGCGACTTTGACACCACAGAATCTATTTTTATCGCACTGTCTAGCTTTTCTATTTCTTCAGCGCCCACGTTCAGCTTCGGGCTTTTTGCATTCAAGCTGCATACGTCACGATATTTTTCTATTGACAGGTCATACGTTCCTATTTTTTTGGCGAGTGATATTATCTCTTCCTTGTCGCATCCTATAAGGGGCCTGAGCACAGGATATCTTACTCCCTGCTCCTCTGCGCATATGTTCTCGGCAGTTTGCGAGGCTACCTGCCCGAGGCTCTCGCCTGTAAAGATAACCTTTGCATGTTCAATATCTGCTATCTTCTCCGCAAGCTTAAGCATGAAGTGCTTGAGGAGAACCAGCGCACAGCTTCCGCTCCTGGCCTTAGTGCTTGCAAGGTCGAAGATATGTGATGGCACGTAGTATATTTTTGAATAAGGATAAAATTCAGAGAGCGCAGAAAGTATCTTTGGCGCTTTGGTGCTGTTTATTTCTGCAGCGTTTGCAAATGCATGCAGATGCACGTAAACAGGCGTCATGCCTCTTTTCATTGCATACCATGCAGCAACAGGAGAATCTATGCCAAAAGACAGCAGAACTATGCATTTGCCTCCAACGCCTGTCGGCACACCGCCTGCCCCCTTCAGCTTATCCATGTAAACAAATGCGCATTCCTTTGTGACGTTTATGTATATCTCCTTGTCGTATTCTGAAAGCCTCGGCTCTATTTTTATCTTTTCCAGTTCCTTTGCCAGGCTTTTCACTATATCAGCAGAATTGAATGCGAGCTGCTTGTACGACCTGTGCGCACTTATCTTGGCGCTTTTAGCTCCAGCATTCTTTAGCAACCTTGCCGAAAGTCTGCATATGTGTCGAACGTCTGGCTTTGTCACATACGCAATTTCATAGTTGCTTATCCCGAAAGTCTTCCCAATTTTGCCTGAGATTCTCTCTACGTTTGATTTGGAATTCAGTCTTATGAGAAATCTGTCGTACTGTTTCTGCAACTCTGCGTTTTCGCCGAGCATCTTTTCACGCAGATTTTTGTACAGCTTGCTTATGTACATGTTCCTGTTTCCGCCTTTGAGCCAGAGCTCGCCGAAATGAATAAGGATAAGCTTCTCGTTTTCAGTAAATTCCATCCTAATCAAGTGACATACTCCCACCCCTGAAGGGTGTGGGCTTCTTCGTTCCTTGATAGTCATACATGATTATCTCCCGAAGCGTTATTTCCCGTCTGCCCGACGGTAATTGCTTTGTGCAATATATTTATTGATGCGTTTATGTCTCTGTCCGATACTTCTCCGCATTTCTCGCATTCATATGTTCTTTCACGTAGAGGCATATCCTGCAAGTTTCCACAAACATGGCATGTCTTTGTTGTATTCTTTGGATCTACAAAAACTATCTGACTACCAGCACTTTCAGCCTTGTATGTCAGCATGTTTGCAAATGTAGACCATCCTGCATCATTGATTTGTTTTCCATAATTCTGTTCTGCCATGTTTTGTGACTGCAATTTTTCCATTGCAATCAAGGAATATGAATTTACAAGATTGTTTGTGATCTTGTGAAGGAAGTCTGTTCTCGTGTTTGTTATCTTTTCATATATCTTTTCAACTTCAATTTTTGCATCATATCTGTGTTTACTTCCTTTCTTTTTATTTGACATCTTCTTTTGTTTTATTGCAAGTATCTTTTCCCAGTGTGCAAGATGTTTGGGATTCTTTATTTTTGTTCCATTCGATAATGTTGCTAGTGTTTTCAAACCCAAGTCTATTCCTACTTGTCCTTTATTATTACTGATGAAAGGTTTTGGATCTTGTTCTGCAATAAATATTGCGAACCACTTTCCTGAAGATTCTCTTTTCAAAGAAAGTGTTTTGATTTTACCTTCAATAGGTCTATGAACAATTACCTTTATTTCTCCGAAAGGAGTTATTTTTAGTTTCTTATTCTTGTCATTCAGCGAGAAACCTGATTGTGGATAATAAATTGATTTTGACCTATCTATATTCTTGAATCGTGGAAATCCTGCTTTCTTTCCTTTTTTTAGCATTTTGAAACATCGAATTAGTGAATTATGAAGTCTGTGGGATACTTCCTGTGCCGATTGGGAATACATACCGACGTCTTTTGTGTATGATTGAAGTTGTGATTTTGTTGGAAACTTGCCTGTTTCATTATAGATATTTTGAGAATACTCAAGAAGACAATTCCACAAGGTTTTTGAAATGTATCGGTGCATATTGAGATTTCTCTCTTGTGTTCTCGTTGGATATAACCTGAATTTATATGCTCGATTCATTTACATTCCTTTTTGTTCATCTATATATTTTCGTATCGTTGCTTCAGAAACATGACCGTGTGTTGAAACGAAATAACTCCTTGACCAAAGGGTTGGAATTCTCGACCTACATTCTTTGAATTCTTCTCTAAGTTCATGTGAAGTGAACCCTTTTATAGTTCCTATTATTTGATTTGGTGTAATAATTGGATTTCCTTTTATGAATAAATGAACGTGGTCTGGCATAACTTCTAAACTAATAACTTCACATCCCATTGTTTTCGCTTTTTCATTTATCAATTGTTTCAATCTTTCTTCTATTTTTCCTGTCAGAATTTTTGTTCTATATTTTGGACACCAAACAAAATAGTATCCCATAAAATGTACATTTGTTTCTGATGAATCGTATCCGTGTGGCATGATACTATATAGACTTATTACTATATATGTTAGTCCTCGCTTTCATTCCACCCATAAATGGTGTGGGATTTCTCGCTAAGCATTGTTAAAAGCCAGCATACTTTGAGGATAGGAAAGCGAATAGATATAACAAATTATTTTTTTGCAGGCTCCTGGTTTTGCTGCTTTTCGGTCTTTTCCTTCGCCGATTTTTCCGGTTTCTCGGCTGGATTTTTGTCAGCAGTGCGGTCTGGCTTGGCTGCCGCTTCAGGTAGTTCCTTGGCATTTGACTTTCCGAACTTTCTGTGGTATATTACATCCATTTTGTAGCATCTGTTTGAGCAATAATAGTGCTGCAAACCTGATTTCCTTACGTACATTATTCCAGTACCCTGCTCTATTTCATTTGAACAGAAAGCGCATTTCATTATCTCACTTTTATTGGTTTGTCTTCCCTGCTAGTGTCAGGTAGCCTCAACTTGTTTCCCACTTTCACATAGCCCTTGACATTCCTTCGTATAACACGTCCTTTGTCCTTGCCTTCCAATATTTTGCACATTGCCTGCTTTACGTCGCCGCACATGCCAGTCCTCGCGCTCGAGACTTCGACTACCTCTGCCAGGTATCCGTCGAATTTCTTTTCTGGCTGATAACTTGAGCTTGGATTTTCTTCGTTTTTGAAATTCCGAGGGCCAGACTTTTGAGAAGGTTGCTGAGGCGGCTGCGCTGGTGGCTGCGCTCCGGGCTTGCCTGATTCTGGTTTTTGTTCGTCTGCCATGTATAGACACTTCGTATTTTATTTGCGCGATGTTTAGCGTTTGATTTTGCTTTAGCGGTGAATTGAAAGCGGATCAGCTAGTTTGCCGATTGTCACTTTGCTTCTTTTGCCGCAGGCTTTGCCATAGCCCACGAAGAAACTTCCTTAAGCGTATTGTCTCCGCTGCCGGCTTTTTCGACAGCAACAGAAGAGCATGGCACATTGAGCCCTGCCGCCTTTCCGACCTCGAGTTTTGTAGGCACAAATACAAGCGGAACCCTTTTCTGCTCGCATAACGGGGCTATGTGCATTACCACTTCCCTCGGTTCGACGTCGTTAGCTACGACGACAAGCACTGAAAGCCCTCTTTCGAGGCTTTTTGTAACCTCGTTTACGCCTTTTTTAATGGCTCCGCTCTGCTTTGCTAACTTTACCGAATTCAACGCTTTTTCGACAATTTCCTTTGGTACCTCATTTTCATTGGTCATATCAATAACCTCATTTCATAGGCAAAAATAGTTGCCCGAATCTTTACTTATTATGCTAGCATAGCTTTATATGTTTTTTGAAAGAAAACTGCCGAATTTGCCTTGTTGCAAGATATTGAAAATGCTTGCCGTGCATCATGCGCGCCTGAACGAAATCAGCGCAGTTAACATAAACGAGAAAGCAAGAAAATTTCATATAAACTCGTGTCTTTTGCAATATATCCTTACGCTTTCTTAGATATTCGTATTTCAAGTATTGTACTCTTGTGACATACTCCCACCCCTGAAGGGTGTGGGCTTCTTCGTTCCTTGATAGTCATACATGATTATCTCCCGAAGCGTTATTTCCCGTCTGCCCGACGGTAATTGCTTTGTGCAATATATTTATTGATGCGTTTATGTCTCTGTCCGATACTTCTCCGCATTTCTCGCATTCATATGTTCTTTCACGTAGAGGCATATCCTGCAAGTTTCCACAAACATGGCATGTCTTTGTTGTATTCTTTGGATCTACAAAAACTATCTGACTACCAGCACTTTCAGCCTTGTATGTCAGCATGTTTGCAAATGTAGACCATCCTGCATCATTGATTTGTTTTCCATAATTCTGTTCTGCCATGTTTTGTGACTGCAATTTTTCCATTGCAATCAAGGAATATGAATTTACAAGATTGTTTGTGATCTTGTGAAGGAAGTCTGTTCTCGTGTTTGTTATCTTTTCATATATCTTTTCAACTTCAATTTTTGCATCATATCTGTGTTTACTTCCTTTCTTTTTATTTGACATCTTCTTTTGTTTTATTGCAAGTATCTTTTCCCAGTGTGCAAGATGTTTGGGATTCTTTATTTTTGTTCCATTCGATAATGTTGCTAGTGTTTTCAAACCCAAGTCTATTCCTACTTGTCCTTTATTATTACTGATGAAAGGTTTTGGATCTTGTTCTGCAATAAATATTGCGAACCACTTTCCTGAAGATTCTCTTTTCAAAGAAAGTGTTTTGATTTTACCTTCAATAGGTCTATGAACAATTACCTTTATTTCTCCGAAAGGAGTTATTTTTAGTTTCTTATTCTTGTCATTCAGCGAGAAACCTGATTGTGGATAATAAATTGATTTTGACCTATCTATATTCTTGAATCGTGGAAATCCTGCTTTCTTTCCTTTTTTTAGCATTTTGAAACATCGAATTAGTGAATTATGAAGTCTGTGGGATACTTCCTGTGCCGATTGGGAATACATACCGACGTCTTTTGTGTATGATTGAAGTTGTGATTTTGTTGGAAACTTGCCTGTTTCATTATAGATATTTTGAGAATACTCAAGAAGACAATTCCACAAGGTTTTTGAAATGTATCGGTGCATATTGAGATTTCTCTCTTGTGTTCTCGTTGGATATAACCTGAATTTATATGCTCGATTCATTTACATTCCTTTTTGTTCATCTATATATTTTCGTATCGTTGCTTCAGAAACATGACCGTGTGTTGAAACGAAATAACTCCTTGACCAAAGGGTTGGAATTCTCGACCTACATTCTTTGAATTCTTCTCTAAGTTCATGTGAAGTGAACCCTTTTATAGTTCCTATTATTTGATTTGGTGTAATAATTGGATTTCCTTTTATGAATAAATGAACGTGGTCTGGCATAACTTCTAAACTAATAACTTCACATCCCATTGTTTTCGCTTTTTCATTTATCAATTGTTTCAATCTTTCTTCTATTTTTCCTGTCAGAATTTTTGTTCTATATTTTGGACACCAAACAAAATGGTATCCCATAAAATGTACATTTGTTTCTGATGAATCGTATCCGTGTGGCATGATACTATATAGACTTATTACTATATATGTTAGTCCTCGCTTTCATTCCACCCATAAATGGTGTGAGATTTCTCGCTAAGCATTGTTAACGCCACTTTGCTGCAAATAACCAACAGCGTGCAGACTTCAACAGGCTTAACGCAGTAGCGCTTATTGTATCCTTGTAGATATCAAAACAATAGAACCGCAAATAGAGTTACAGAACTTAGTCCATGAATTCGGACGCGCTCGGAGGCTGCTCTGGCAGCCCTTTTCTTTTTCTTATATCCTTTACCACAGCCGCCTGAAGCTCTGCCGGCATCTTCTCATAACCTGCATACTCGAAATACCAAATTGCCCTCCCAGTAGTAACGCTCCTAATCTCATTTGAGAATCCCTTTATGACCTCGGCTACTGGCATCTTTGCCCTCATAGTGACTGCTTCGCCCTCCTGCACTATTCCGTTTTCTTCAAGAATTTGCCCGCGCTTCTTCTGTATCAGGGATATCACATCAGACATGTACTCCTGCGGTATGTTTATGGTGAGTATTTGCTTTGGCTCTAAAAGCACGACTCCGGCAGTTATCATTCCGGCGTAAATCGGCCTTCTCATAGCTGGTATTATCTGAGCCGGTCCTCTGTGCACAGGATCTTCGTGTATAGTTGCGTCAGTTATCAACACCTTTATACCTGTGCATTTTTCCCTTGCCAGCGGGCCGTCTCCCACCGCTTCCTCGAAACCTATGATGAGGTTTTCAAGGACCTCGTTCAGGTACTGCACGCCGTGAGTCGCGTTTATAAGCATGCTGTTGTTAGACACATCGTAAATGTTCCTGGCTTCCTCCCTGGGCATGCCTGCCTTTACAAGTTCTTCCAGGTATTGCTTGCCCTTGGGCTTGCCTTCCTTTATAATACCTGTTTCTATCATGTCGACTACCCCTTTTTCCAGGGGCTCTACGTTGACAAAGAATCTCGAGTGCTTGTTAGGTGTCTTTCCCTCTATGTCTTGCACCTTGTTCTCTATCGTCTCCCGGTACACTACGATAGGAGGGCTGGTTTCTATCGGAATCTTGAACTCATCGCGGATTTTGGTTTCTATTATTTCCAGGTGCAGTTCCCCGAGCCCTCTCATTATGTGCTCGCCTGTTTCCGGATTTATTTCTACCTTTAGGGTTGGATCCTCTTTTTGAAGTTCCCGCAGGGCTTCTATCAGTTTTGCAGTGTCTTTTGTATCCTTGGCTTCGATCGCCTTGGCTACCACAGGCTGCGAATAGTGCCTTATCTCTTCAAATGGCGTTATATGATTTTCGCTCGCGGTGCCGCCGATGAAAACGTCCTTAAGTCCCACTATGGCAGCTATGTTGCCTGCCGGCACCTCATCTACAGCGACCCTGTCAGGGCCCATGAACACTCCCACCTGCTGCACCTTTTCTGTCCTCTCAAGCCCGGACATGTAAAGCTCCGTCCCTTTTTTGACAGTGCCTGAAAAAACCCTGCCAACGGCTACTTCGCCGCTGTGCTGGTCGTAAACCACACCGAATATCACCACATTTGTCTTCGCCTTCGCGTCTGCGTTAAGCATCGCTTTTCCATCTTCGCTCTCGAGGTCGCCCTTCCATATCTGGGGTATTCTGTATCTCTGCGCCTCATACGGCGACGGCAAATGCTCGACTATCATTGCGAGTGTAGCCTCGTCTATAGGCGCCATTTCCTGAAGCTTGGCCAGGCCTTCTTCCCCTTTTGCCATGTACTCGAAAACCTGCTTGAAGTTTATCTTATACTTCTGCATTATGTAGCTCGAAACCGCCCAGCGGTCGTATGCCGACCCGAATGCGACGCTGCCGCCCTGTACGCTCACGCCCCATTTGCCCTTGAACTCCTCCGGGCAGAACTTGTTTATCAGATTGTTTATGTCGTTTATGAGCGCAAGCAGGCGTTCCTGCGTCTGCTCAGGGGTAAGCTTGAGCTCCGAGATGAGTCTGTCTACCTTGTTAACGAAAAGAACTGGCTTGGCTTTTTCCTTGAGAGCGGTCCTCAAAACTGTCTCCGTTTGGGGCATGACGCCTTCCACTGGATCCACAACAAGAACAACTCCATCGACCGCACGCATCGACCTTGTCACATGTCCACCAAAATCCACGTGGCCGGGAGTGTCTATGAGGTTTATTATGTACTCTGACCCCTTGTAGTCGAAGCCGAGCGATATGTCTGCTGATTTTATCGTCATTCTCCTTTCTTTCTCTATTTCTTCATAGTTGGTGTACAGCACCTCCCCTGAAACGGTCTTTGAGATAAGCCCTGCCTTTACCAGAAGCGTATCAGTAAGCGTTGTTTTCCCGTGGTGCACGTGTGCGATTATGGCTATGTTCCTGACGTGCTTGAGGTCGCTCATCAGCTTCGAAATGTTTTCGACAATTGAAATTTTGCTTACCATGGACATAACCTGTGGTTAAATACATTGAAATGCAATAATTGAAATGCAGTGACGCAAATTGCGCAATCCTCAAGTTACCTTGCGCTCCTGGCGATGCGCTCCGTCTCGGTCTTCCTCTTTATCGCGTAGCTGTTGGCGTCTTTGTTCGCTGCAAGGATTATCTCGTCTGCGAGCGCGTCGGATATGCTCTTCCTGTTCTTGAAAGACCCTGTCAAAGCTGCGAGCGAGAGGTTCTTCAGCGCTATGTCAAGTCTTCTTGAAGCAGTTATGCCCACAGCTACGTTGTAGTTTATTCCTCCGTACCTTACCCTTGTAGTATCTTCTATGGGCGCAGCATATTCTATGGCGTTAACGAAAACCTGTATCGGATTCTTCCCTGTTTTAGCGGCAATTTTAGCAAAAGCGGACTCTACTATGTGCATCGTCTTGAATTTCTTCCCCTGCAGCCTTCCTTCTGTCCTTATGACCCTGCCGCCTATTTTCTTTCCTGTGCCGCCTCTCATCAATTTGTTTATGAGACGCTCTATGACGTTGACGTGCGCGAGATAGTAAAGCTTGCTCTTTCTCCTGCCGTATGAATTAGGATATGCGCGCTGGGTAAGAAGTATGTAATCCACGAGGCTCGGGTCCAAAATCTCAATGTCATTCACAGTATACTTTCCGAAAACGAGCTGTTCTTCCAGGCCAGCGTCCGTTTTCTTTACCTGTCTTCTAGGAGCCTTGGTTTTTGTGGTAGCTTCTGCAGCTTTTGACTGCATTTCACCTGCAGCAACTGCCGGTTCTGATTCGGTAACATTTTCCGCTGCTTTTGGCCTGCGGGTCCTTTTAGGCGCAGTTGCAGGTTTTGTTATTGCAGCGGCAGCATTTGCGGCGCCGTCCTTCTGTTCATTATTTTTTGGATTGTCTGAAACGTCTGCCATTTAATTTCCTCAATTAGTTTTTATTTTGTTTCTTTTTTTATTTTTTTTGTGTATGTTTTGCTTTTCTTGTTTTGCTTGTCTTGTTCTCTGTTTATTTTATATCGGTTTTTATATTTATTCTTGGTTTTGCTGCGTCATTATCTCTTGGGCTTTTCCACTTTTCCCTTTACCAACTGGTACAGGTCTACGCCGTTTACACCTATTACCCTGTACTTTATCCCTGGAATACAGCCCATCTGGCCTCTCTGCGAGCCTCCAAGTCCCTGGATCATCACTTCATCGTGTTCCTCTATGAAACCTATCGATCCGTCGTAAGGCACGTAAGAGCCTACTATCTTGCCGTTTTTCACCAGCTGCACGCGCACGCATTTTATCTGGCCTGAGTGTGGCTGCTTCTGCTGCACGGCGTATTTCTGCAGAACAAGGCCCTTTGCCATTGGCACGCACCCTACCGGGTCGTACTTCTGCTTGAGCTTGAAGTGCTGCCTCTTCCATGTTTTCTTCAGCAGCCTGTCCTTGTGCCTCTTCTTTTCGAGTTTCAACGCAGCGAATTCTCCTTTTGCCAAATGAACACCTAATAGCTGTTAGTTAGTATGCCGCTGTTTCCAGGTTCCAAGACTGCCAGACCGCTGACCGGATACGGCTTTCCGCATATAGTGCCTAGCTCTAGCGCGCTGCCTGAAAACTTTATTACTTTTACATCTGACACGCCGCACACGTGCAATATGTCTGCGATGTTTTTCGCGTTTCCTTTGCCTGGCACTACGACTATTTTTGCCCTGTTATCGGCAAGCGCCTGCATCGTTTCCTTGGAGCCTAGGCTGACCTTGCCTGTGTCTACTGCCAACCTTAAATCAGTATTCAAATCTGCCATGCGAAAACCTTAGGAATCGCAATCAAAATGCATTGCTAATTGATTAAAAAAGGTATATAAAGGTAAGCGTTAGTTAGCTCGAGAAAATTATTGAAAAAAATATTTAAGCATGCAGGGACAGGCGCGGCACAGACAAACAGACAGGCATAGCGTCATAGGTTTGAATGCAGGCAGCATCATCTTTCTATTACTTGGTTGCATCCAGAAGTATCGGCTCCGCCGAACGCCAGCTTCAGGTAGCCAAGGTACGGGACCTTGGCGATGACATAACTCTCCACATTTTTGCCTGCGGCAGGGTAGTTGCCGAATTCTATATCAAGCGCGGGATTGTTGTCGCCTTTTGTGAGAGCGTAATAGGAGCCGCTTACGTTAATTACTGCCACAAGCCTGTGCACTATAGTAATGTTGCTTTGGAAGTAATCCTGCGGCACAGTTTCGTAAAGGATTATTGGATTGGAATAATTCTCAATTATTGTGGTGTTTCCTATAGTTATTCCTGAAGTGTACACTATTTTGTACTGCCTGCCGCTTATTGTAGCATTGCCAATTGAATAGTTGTACCGTATAAGATTCGAGCGTTGGTCCTGGACTGGAACATAGCAGGAATACAACCTGCTGTAATCATGGTAGTATATGTATTGGTCTACGCATTTTGTGTTGTACAGGCCAACGTCATAAACCTGGGAATCAGTTACAATGCCAGAAGTATTCAGTATAGCAGATTTGTTGCCCGGCACATACGGATAGTACTGCAAAAATTCGTCGTTGAGAAGATTTTCGTTCATGCCTGCTAGCATGGCATTGAATGCAGAACTGTTTACGTTCACTATCGGCACTTTTTCCTGGGCTGCAAAATACCCTAAGTTACTTATTCCGTGAACAAGGAGCATTTCGCCAAGCTGCAGGTTTGGAAGCATGCTGCAGCTCACCACAGCCTGCACGGGCGAAGTTGTTTGCAGCGCAACTATCAGTATTAGCCACACGGCAGCAACTGCCACGACTGCCTCGATAACTTCCTTGACTGTTTTTTTAATGCCCTCTTCCCTTATGCTGTACCTCAGCGTTGCCACTATTATGACAACTAGGAAAAATGCAGAAAGCATGCCTGCGAGCGAGTTTGAGGTAAGCACGTATGCTACTACGGAAATTATGAAAAGCGCATAGAGAATATCTATTACCGTGTCCTCTGGACTGCGCGGCTTTTTAGCAGAATTTTTTTTATTCTTGTCTTGACCTTTTGGCAATGAACCACGCTACCTGTTTTTGACAGTGGAAATTTCCACACCTACCACATTCGACTCGTCGTCTTTCTTTATTACTCCTACTGCCGCATCGGCATTCACTATCAGCGAATCGTTGTGCGACACGACTACAAACTGCGAGTTTGCCGACAGCTGCTTTATCAACAGAGAAAGCTTCTTTGAATTTTCCTTATCAAGCGCCGCATCTATCTCGTCGAATACGTACAATGAAGAAGGCCTGCACTGGTGTATCGCGAACAGCAGCATGAGGAACGTGAGCGACCTTTCTCCGCCTGAGCGGCCTGCGAACCTTATTGCCTTGCCCTCCTTTCTTATTTCTATCTCAAGCCCGCTCTCGGCAGGATTCTTTTCATCGTCAAGCACAAGCTGGGCCTGCTGGTCAGTGAATATAGAGCTGTAAAGCCTGGTGAAGTTTGTATTCACTTCCTTGAACACAGACATGAATGCATTGAGCTTCTTGGTTTCTATTTCATTCATCATTTCCACAACTGCGCGCTGTTCCGTATCCAAGGTTATTACTTTCTCGTTTGCCTCTTCTACGTCTTTGCTCTTCTGCGCATAAATCTCAGGAGCTTTCATGTTGACCGTGCCAAGCTCGCCTATTCTCTGGTTGAGCGAATAAACTTCTTTTTCCATGTCTTCTAGGCTGCCGTTTATCACTTCTACCTTGTCCTTGTCATATGCCGACAGTTCTGCGTTTATGTCGGTAATCCTCACATCCAGCTGGCCTTTCTTCACCTCTATGTCGTTTGACTGCCTGCTGTAGTTATCGGCAGAAGATTCTTCCTTGCCTTTTTCGGCGCTCAGCTTCACGATTTCCTCGTTTATCGAGTCGATGCGCTCATACGCTGATTTTGTTTCCTTATTACCACTCTTGGCTTCATCATCTATCCTTGCTTTTTCAGCGTCAAGCGCGCTCATTTTTTTCTTTAACTCTGAAAGCATTCTGCTGGAATTTTTATATGCTGCGGTTTGCCCGTCTCCCTCTGCTGACAGCTCCTTTTCCTTTTCTGAAAGCATGCTGTTTTCCTTGCTAAGCTCGGCTTCTCTTACCCTCAAACTCTGGATCTTTTCCTTGAGCGCATTTGCTTCACGCAGTTCCTTGCTACTCATCTTGTACTTCGCCATTGCCGCTGACTCTTTCAATGTGTCGCTTACGAGCTTCTGATATTTTGCCTTAAGCTCAGACAGCTCTGAATTGGTTTTTTTGCTAGATTCAACTAGCAGCTTTTCCTCGGCAGACAGCTTGCCAGCTGCCAGTGACTCCACGGTGTGCTGGCCCGACAGTTCTTCAATCCTTGAAGCATAACCTTTGATTGCAGATTCAATTTCAGGCACAGAGTTTTCAAGCACTTTTACCTCGGCTTCGTGCGCGGCCAGATTTTTCCTGCTCTCGAAAAGCCTATCCTGGAGTGCGGCGCTCTCTTTTCTCAGCTCAGCAAGCTCCGCAGTTTTTGACTTCAACTCTGACTCTATGCTCGCCGCAGAAAGATCTTTATGCCTGTACCCGCCCGACACTATTCCGCTTGTCTCTACGAGCTCTCCGGAGAGCGTGACATATCTTCTGTCGCCTATGCCCTTTGACTTGGCTTCAAGTATGCTTTCGGCAAGGTAGGTGTTTGCGAGCACATAATTGAAAATCTTTGAAAATTTGCTGTCGAACTTAACCACGCTTAGCAATGGTACGAGTCCTGAGCTTGGACCGCTGTCATGTGGCACGCGCGCATTCATTTCGCGCAGAGGCATGAACGTGCCTATGCCGAGTTTGTTGCGCTTCAGAAATTCTATTATTTTGTTAGCTGTTTCTATTGTATCGACAACGAAATAATTGAGCCTGCCGCCGCACGCTGCGTCTATGGCCACTGAGTATTTCTCGTCATACGTGAACAGCTCAGACACAGTGCCGTAGTATCCGGACTTAATGCCGAACTCTTTTGCCACTAGTTCTCGCGCAGGCGCTTCACGCCTTCCGGAAAGAGCCCTTTTTTCCTTTAGCGCGAGAATTCGCGACTCCAATTCCCCGATTCGCTGCTCTTCGGAAACATATGCGGTTTGAAATTCATCAACTGCTTTCTTGATGCTTTCTATTGCCTTTTTCTTATCATCGATGCTCTTCCTTGAATATGCAAGAGATTGGTTTGACTTGTCAATGGAATTCTGCAGCTCAGCCAGCTCCTTTTCTATCGACTCTTTTTTGGAATTGTGCTGCAATATATCAGAACGCAGCCTTGAGATTTTCTCCGCAGCTTCAATTGACGCTTTATCCAAATAGCTTATTTTATCTTCATACTCTTTTATTTCGACAGCAGTTCTTATCTCCTCGGAAGAGCCCTCAGACAGTTTTTCAAGCTCCTTATCTGAACTTTTGATTTCCCCTGCTATCTTGCCAAGCTCCGACTCGTTTACTTGGATGTGGGCTTTTATTTCCTCGATTTCTTTTTTAATTATCTCTTCCTGCCTCTTGGAATTTTCCATGTTGTTCTCGTATGTCTCCACCTGCGCGCTGCAGCTGGCAATGTCCATGTTTATTTTCTCTAGCTTGCTGGTTATTTCCTCATTTGATTTGCTGCTTTTGCTGAGCTTGTCAGTAAGCTGCTGCCTTTCGGCGTTCAACTCGTCGATGCGCTTGCTTATTTCTGATATTTTTTGCTCTGCTGCTTTTTTCTTTTCACTTACTTCTGCAAGGTCCTTTGAATAGCCTTCGTACGCGACTTTTGCAAGCTCCTGCCTGCCAAGAAGTATGCTGTAGTTAAGTGATTTGATGCGCAGAGCCGCAGCCGCATATTTCTCTGCTGCTTCTTTCTCCTTCTGCAGCTCCTTGATAAATTCAAGCCTCTCGTGGAGTATCGCCCTGGCCTCGCTGATTTTCGCGTTCACCTTGTCGAGCTCGCGCATCGACTCCGCTTTCTTTTCGTCGAACTCCTTTATTCCGGCAGCTGCGTCTATTAGCTCTCTTCTCTGCCTGGGATTGAGCTCTGTAAGATTGCTTATCTCGCCCTGCGTTATGGTGTTGCGCTCGTCCACGTAAAGCCCATGGGCTTCAAGCACAGAAATAGCGTCTTTGCGAGTAACGTGTTTTCCGTTGAGCCTGTACGCTGTCTTGCCGTCGGCGCGCACCTTTCTTACCAGTTCCATGTTAGCGTCGCCGCCAAGTTCGATTGTAACAGTGGCTTTTGCCATATTGCTTTTGTGCTTCTGCAGCGTTATCAGGTCTTCGAGCTTGTTAGCCCTGAGCCTTCTGAGGGAGCTTTCGCCAAGCCCGAAAAGCAGGGCATCGCAGATGTTGCTTTTGCCGCTGCCGTTAGGACCGACTACACATGTAAATCCCCTGCTGAACTCCAGGCCTGCATGCCTGAAAGACTTGAATCTACTTATAGCTAATGATTTCACATACAGCACAGTACCACTGATCGCCAAGGGAAATAGCATTACAATATTTATAAATCTTTTGTGCAGGAATCGACGTTAAGCCAGTAACATTACTGCGCGTTCATGCTTGCCGTGCAGCTGTTTTCTTGTTCAGCACGTGCAGGGACAGGAACGCCTGGAGGTTTTGAAGCGTGACTATGCCAGATAGCCTGCCCTTGCTTGTGACCGCGGCTAAGCTTGAATCGCTCGATTCGAGCATTGTCATTGCGTCCACCGCATTTGTTTTGATGTCAAAAGAAGGTATTGTTTTGGCTATGCTTGCTGCATTCTTTACGCTGCCCAGCCTGCTGTAAGGAATCGATACGCTGCCGTAGCCTTCTCCAAGTTTCGTAATCATGACATGCGCCCTGCTCAGCCTCATCAGTGAATACAGTTCTGAAGGGCTAGCATCCGGCTCCACGAACTTGAACTGCCTGGTGAGCACGTGCCTGAGATTTATTCCGCGAGTGTGCTTCTTCAGGTTTGCCAGCGACGCCGCAGCTGCAGTGCCCTGGTAAAGGAACATCGCTATGAAAATCATTATCACAGCTACGTAAATCCGGTAAAACAGGCTGGCCTGAGAAACGTAAACGAATGCGAACGTGCCTGCCAAAATGAGCCAAATAAGTGATGTGCTCAGCTTGACTGTGAGCATCGTGGCGTCGTACTCGCTACGGTGCAGTGAAAGGTAGCTTTCGAACATCCTGCCGCCGTCCATCGGGAACACCGGAATTATGTTGAAAACTCCGAGCAAAATGTTCACCTCGAACATGAACTGCAAATACTGGGTTGCTATGCCGACGGGAGCGAAGACTACCAGAACTCCAAAAACACTCCCGAGAAGCAGGCTGGAAAGAGGACCTGCCAATGCTATGTTAAATTCAGTGCGCGGCTTTACGCCAAGCGTATCTATCGCTGAAAACCCGCCTATGGGCAGAATGAGTATTATTTTCCTGACCTTGATTCCATTTCTTATAGCGGTTACCGAGTGCGAAATTTCGTGCAGAAGTATTGAGACAAGCAAAAGCAGTATTATTACAAAAAAGTAAACGCTCACCAAAAGGGAAAATACAAGGAAAAACACAGATAGCCAATGGAGTTCTATACTTATTCCAAACAGTTTTCCCATCCCTATTCCTGAAGATTGTGGCATGTAATCATTTCGCTTTTGTTTTTTTGTTTATTTTTGTTTATTTTGTTTATTCTTTGCTCATCCTTTGCTTACCTTGTTTGTTTATTAAAGCCAGCCAATCATTAATAATAAATGCATGGGTCGCATTTATGCCGAAAGATGAACTAGACGATTTTGAAATCTTAACAAGAGAGCCTGCGCTATTCATCAGAAAAGAAAAGCTGCTTGTGATAGGGGACCTGCACATAGGCAGGGAGCAGAAGCTCGCAGAGCAGGGCATGTTCTTCGAGAACTTCGGAAAAACAACTGGGAGAAGGATTGCTGAGCTGTACGGAATGAAAAAGGCGAAAGGAGCGGTGCTCTTGGGCGATGTCAAAGACAGCATAACCTATCCGAGCAAGGAAGAGCACGATGAACTTCTAGCATTCTTTTACGAGCTAAGGGAGCTGCACGTGATGATTGCAATGGGAAACCATGACGCCCATCTTAAAGAAATCATAGACAGGTCAGGATACGGGATTAAAACAGCGCGGGAAATACTTATTGGCAGATATGCATTCATGCACGGTAATGCGCTTCCGAGCGAGGAAGCTATGCGCAAAGGATACATGATAATAGCACATGGTCACATAGCGGCAGAAGAGCATGGCGAAAAGAGGAAAATATTTCTTGTTGCGAAAATAGGCAGAGGGGCGGAGTCGCAGTATGAAAATTTCAACAAGAGCATAAAGCTTGTTGTGGTGCCGGCATTCAGCAGCACCATAATAGGAAGCGAGATCAGCGGTGAAACCAAGAGCCACATACCAGTATTTAGAAAAAACATTTTCGACTTCAATAGCGCAAAAATAATGCGAATGTTTAAATATGCATGATGGATGATTTTACTGATTAAATGGACGATTCTAAAAATGCTGGCGGTCCTGGTCCTGAAAAGAAATATACTGGCAGCGTGGCAGTATTGGTTGACGTAATAATACTTGCTGTTGTTGCCGTTGTCGTTTTTTGGTACACTATTTACTCCGCTTACGCTGTGTTATATACATTGATTGCATTTTTCATAGCGCTGCTGTTCGTAGCCGGGCTATCGATAAGGGTGCTCAGTCAGTGGAACATGATGGCGGTACTAAGACTGGGAAAATACGTCGGGGTGATTGGACCTGGACTGAACTTCATAATGCCGATAATAGAATCAACGCCGGTAAAGATAGACATAAGAGTGATAAGCACGCCGTTTAGGGCTGAGAAAACCCTCACAAAGGACAACGTGCCCGTGGACGTTGATGCTATACTTTTCTGGAAAGTGGAGGACGCCGAGAAGGCGATACTTAACGTTCAGACGTATTACGATTCTGTGCTTTTGGCATCGCAGACGGCAATGAGGGACATTATTGGAAAAAGCGTGCTCGCAGACATGCTTGCAGGCAGGGACATAATAGGAAAAGACATACAAAAGCTAATAGAAGACAGAGTTACTAACTGGGGCATCGATGCCATATCAGTGGAGATAAGGGACGTAACTATACCGGGCGAACTTCAGAATGCCATGGCGAGAGTCGCTACGTCAGACAGAGAAAAGCAGGCAAGGGTTATACTAGCAGAGAGCGAGTCGCTTGCTGCAGATAAGATGCTCGAGGCAGCGAATAAGTATAAGGCCAATCCGCAGGCCATGCAGCTCAGGGCGCTTAACATGATGTATGAGATAAGCCTTGCGGGAAAGAACGTAATGGTGTTTATTCCGACTGAAAGCAAAGGGCTCAGCTTGCCCATTCCATTCGGCGTATCAGGCATCACCAACTACATGAAAGGCCAGGGCAAAAATACGCCTGCGCAAAAGCAGGGCCAAAAGTAAGGAGGAACGGGCAAAGCAGGAAAGCATGCAAATTAAAGCCCGCAAAAGTGATGCATGGAAAGCAGGCAAAAAACAGGCAATGTGGAAGTTACGCGTCAAGGCGCATCGACATACGCATCCAGGCAGGATTTCACTCAAATAGGATTAGCGGGAAACTTTTCCTTGAAGTCTTTCATTTCAGCTACAACCTTATTGTGCCAAGGAGCGAAATCTTTCATTTCTTTAGGGTATTTTTTGTATAAGTCTATCAAAAGTTTCATTTTCTGTGTAGTGTAAAGCAGGTTCTTGAATGCGTTTATGTTGGCTATTCCGCTAAGCAACTTTTGAAACTTACCTGCCATGCTTATTTCGGGCATTCTTCCATAACTCAGCTCCTCAGCTTCCTTTGGAGTTAGGAAATGTTCCATGCCATAGTTTATCAGGTCGTTGTTAAGAGACTGCAGATAAACCCTGAAAATCTCCAGAGCCGCAGTTTTGCTGCCATATACTTCATTGTATTTGGTGTTGTATTTCCACAGATGTTCCATGCTTATTTTATTTTCCCTTATCGCTTCGCCAGCTATTTCTCCAGCAAGTACCCCGGAAACCATGGCAGGACCTATGCCGCCAGCGCTTATCGGGTTTGCCATAGACATGCTGTCGCCTGCACCCATGTAATTCATGTAAACAAGACTGTCCTGCTGCCTTCTTACGCTTACAGACCAGTATCCTTTGCCATTGCTATCAGTATCGTCAACTTGCCTGTTAGCTATGACCGGATTCCATTCCACATACTCGTCTATCAGTTTGTGCAGCGAATCGCTCTTCCCCAATTTCGCGTTGCGCCTATCGAGGCTGTGCTTTTCCACACCTATGCCGACGTTTATCCTGTGGTTGCTTTTAGGGAAGACCCAGCCGTAGCCCCCGGGAGCAAGGACTTGGTTGAGATGTATGAGAGCGTTCTTTGGGTCGTAGTAATTCAAATCATCGTACTTTGAATCGAATTTCATTATGTAGCGTCCTGTGGATTCAAGGTCATCTACACTTACCTCACGTGATATGTAATCGTTTACCGGCAGTTTCCTCCTTAGCGTGCTTGCAGTCCCCAGGCAGTCTATGAGGATCTTGCAGTATTTTTTGTACTCCTGCTTTTTTTCGTCCTTCCCGAATATACCGGTTATCTTATTACCGTCAAGTATAGGTCCTTCTACTTCGTGGCCTTCGAGATACTCAGCGCCTGCCTTTTTGGCCATGTTGACGATTTTTTTTGCCAGTTTGGGTCTGTCTAATGTGTAGCCTTCGCCTTCGAAGAGGAATTTATTCTTCATGTCAGGACTTATCGCATAAACCCCGTCGACTTTCGTGTCCAGCTCAGGAGAATCAAAGTCAATGCCGAGCTCGCTGTGCAGAAAATCAAGATGAGCTTTGGCCACGGCATCCCCGCACACCCATCCCCAATTAGTTTTCTTTCCGGCCGTTTCAAAGTAGTTTCTGTCTATGAGAAGGGTCTTAGCTCCACGCTGCGCAGCCGCAGTAGCTGCCAGGGCTCCGGCAATGCCGGCACCGGCGACTATCACATCATAATTAGTTTCCATTTAAACAACGACCAATTGATGAGATTATTTCAGTAAAATGTTTTCAAAACGAAATATGCGTGGCAGGCCTAACCTTTGATCACGGTTATCGGTATCACTTCCTTTTCGAATTCCAGCTCAGCAAGAGCCAAAGGCTCTGAAACGTCTTTAGGCACTTTTACGAGCGGCGGAGCGCCGTATGCAAGCTGGAGCGCCCTTGCACCTATGATCCTCGCTTTTTCGAATTTAGTGTAGTCCAAAAAATCACACGAAATGCAGCCAACGCACTGGACAAATTGGCAGTTAATAGTTTACGCACGAAGGTTTTTAATAGCTTTTGTATCTCGAAAACGTTGCTCCAAGTTACCTTACCGGATCGTAATTTCCCTTTGACTTGTGAAGCATATTGTACTTCAGCACGTTGCTTGCGTTGAACGCTATGTATTTCAGCACACCCCATTTAACTATCCTTCTGGTGCTGGTAGCGGTCACTGCATTGTTTATGTATTCTATAGTTCCTAACTTCTTTAGTCTATTGACAAGGTCCATGTCCTCGTATGTTTCTAGCGATTCGTCAAAGCCGCGAGCCTTTTCGAATGCAAACCTGCGAACAGCAAAATTGGAGCCGCTTATTCCAGGAGCGCCTATTGCAAAGATGAATTTTGCCAAATATACTGACGCGAACTTGTATCCGAAACGTATGAAACGTGTAGTTTCTTCAAGAGGTATCATGGGTCCTGTTGCAGCAACAAGTTTGGGGTTCTTCGCAAATGCATCGGCATATATTTTGAGCAGGTTTTTTGTAGGTTTCGTATCGGCATTGGTAAAGAAGATTATTTCGCCCTTCGCGTGCCTTACGCCGGTATTCCTTGCAAGCCCTATGCCTCTCCTAGGCTCAATGACAACCTTTCCGTACTTTCTCGCTATCTCGCGCGTTTTGTCGCTGCTGTTAGAATCTACGAGTATCATCTCAAAGTCTTTCATCGTCTGTGTGCTGAGGCCTGAAAACAAGTGCCGTATGTATTTCTCCTCATTGTAAGCAGGTATCACCACGCTTATCTTCGGTTTTTTAGACATGTGGCTGAATTACTTTTTAAAATATAAAAAGCAATATGCAAAACGCAAATATTGCGGGACAGCGCAAATAAGGCAGATGCTGCTAGACTAATATGATTATAAATTATGCGTTTCGAATATATATGAATGTGATAGAATGAAAGGAAAAGTAAAGATGTTCAATGCCGCAAGAGGCTTTGGATTTATTACAGGAGAAGACGGAAAGGACGTATACGTGCACAGCACGGCGATACAAGGCGGAGCGGCTCTCGCAGTAGGAGATGCGGTTGAATATGACGTCGAAGAAGGCGAACGCGGACCGAGAGCAAAGAACGTAAAGAAGCTCTGAACGAATCCTAGAAATTCATAGTTTACGTTTTGGGCGTTTATTTTTTCAGCCCATTTTTACGGCATGAGCCCACGCTATGCAAAAGGTGCATGGGGAGAGATTTGAACTCTCGAACACGCTAAGGGTTTGAGAGTGTTTCCTAGCGGTTCCACGCCTATATTCCTAGTCATATTTCCACCAAAAATAACACAAATGGCTAGGAATACCTCTTCCGACGCTCCAACTCCCGCTCTTGCTAATTAATGTGTTATTAATTATCATTTGATAATTAACTTAACACATATATTTAAATACCATCTTGTACAAATTACTAATATGCAAACAAGCGACTTTGTAAGGTTTCTGATTGAAAGTCACATGCCCGTGTTTACCTTAAATGATACGGTAAAGATACTGCACAAAAACAGAACTTACTCCATACTTTTCCTTCACAGATGCGTTAAGAAAGGGTACATTGGCAGGGTCGAAAGGGGCTTGTACTATGTAAAGGAGAGGTACAACGAATACGAGATAGCGTCGCATGTGATGAGCCCCTCATATGTTAGCATGGTGTCCGCGCTTGCCTACTACGGCTTGACTACACAGATACCGCGAGTAGTCTATGTAGTCTCAACGAAAAGGCACAAACGGCTCAACGGAGTTGCGGGTTTCGACATTGTTTTTAAAAAAATAAAAAAGGACATGCTGTTCGGATACAAAAAGGAAGCAGATGGTAACATATTCATCGCGGAGCCGGAGAAGGCACTGGTAGACATATATTATTTTGATGATGTAAATGACCTCGACCCTGCGGCACTTGAAAGGCCAGCCAGGATAGACGTAAACAAACTTGTGTCTTATGCGGTGAAAAGCAAGAAAAGGTCGGTGCTCGTTGGAATCACGGCATTGCTGAGAGAACACGGGTATGCAACGCAGGCTAAAAGGCTGGCTACTTTAGCACAAATAGATTAGGTGAGCATATGATTGAGAAGGATGAGCTTCTTAAAATGCGCATTTACGAGCAACCGTATCAGAAGGAGAAGGACTACGTGGAAGAACTATTTCTTGATGAGATATATACTGTAACTGGAGAGTTGGTGTTTAAGGGCGGGACAGCACTCTCAAAATTCTATAACTCTATAAGGTTTTCCGACGATCTCGACTTCTCACTGATGCATGATGGCGGCGGAAATAGGCTGTCCGTATTGCTTGACAATGTCGTAGACAAGATTTCCAAGGAATATCCGCTGAAGATTATGAGGAAGAAAAATAATGCCGATATGCTTGTGTACGAGCTTAGCGTGAGGGGACCGTTATTTGAAATGCTGAACAAATACCAGCATCTGAAGATAGAGGTGGATAAGAAGGCTTCTGTCATTGAGAAAACAGAGGTGTTTAGGAGAAACCCTCCGTATCTAGACTTAAAACCGTACACCGCGGTAGTCATGAATAGGAAGGAGATATTATCTGAGAAGATTGTTGCACTACTTTTCAGGCATAATGTTAAGTCAAGAGATTTGTATGACATCTATTTTCTC
>JAJZZD010000001.1 GCA_021797745.1 Microcaldota archaeon
ATGTTCCGATAATTGCAATACCCGGCACGCACGAGAGAGTTGCGCAGGGTGTCGACAATGCAGTAAGCCTTCTTAACCTTGCAGGCCTTGTTGCGGATGTGTCGTCAGCCACCGTGATAGTGGAAAAGAACGGAGAGAAAGTTGCTGTTACTGGCATAGGAGGCCTTGCAGAAGAGCGTTTTAAGGAGTATGTAAAGAACACAAAGTTCGAACCCGTACCGGGCGCGTTCAACATCCTGATGATGCACCAGTCGCTGTTCGAGCTTCTGCCTTACAGTCAGGACTTTTTGCATTTTGATGAGTTGCCGAAAGGATTCGACCTTTACATCGATGGCCACATACACAGCAGGGTAGAAAAGAAAGTGCACGGCAAACCGTTCCTGATACCGGGAAGCACTGTGCTGACGCAGCTGAAGGAAACTGAGCAGGAGCCCAAAGGTTATTTCATATTCGACACCGACACAAAAATCTACACATATCACAACATAAAGTCCAGGAAGTTTTACTACCTGAAAATAAACGCAAGCGGAAAGGATCCTGAGCTGTTGAGAAGAGAAATCAAAGAACTTATAGACGGAAAGCTGCAAGCTTCGGAAGATAGACCGATTATCCGTGTAGAGCTGGCTGGCACTCTGAAAGAGGGTTTCAGAAGCATAGATGCTAATCTCGACAGCGTGGAGAAGAGCTACAAGGACAACGCGCTCGTTGAGATAACGAGCGCGGGCATAGACGAGTCGGTACGAGAGAGCGCAAGCTCGTTGAAGCAGAACTACCTGGACAACGCTTCTGCAAAGGACAGGGGATTGGCGATCCTTCTTGAGAAACTTCAGAAGAACAAGTATGCTTTGGACGTGAATCCTTCGCTGCTTTTCGAAATCCTGAGCAGCGGAGAGAGCAAGGAGAAGGTGTTGAAGAAAGCACTCGACGAAATCTACAAATAAATTCGATGGACCCGCGCCGCGGCTTGATTTTTATGGACGGAGCAGAACTCAACCGCATAATAATTGCCGTTGAAAAAGCGTACCGCCAGGAAAATAGCTGCGGAAATAAGCGAATATCGTTCATATATCCAGACCGAATACGTAAATTAATGAAAAAATATGCAATAGGCATGCAGTGCGAGGTTTGCCTCAATAAGAAATATCACGGAAGGTATTGCTGTGCAGAGCACGGCCATTACTACCGCAGCATAACTGACAGCTTTTTCGGCAAGATATACCCGTATGAACTGTATGGAGCGCGGATAAGCGCTCATACCTTTCCTTTATTCAAAGTCGCATGTGCATTCTGCGGCAGGAAGAAAAACTGGACACGAATGTCAATAGACCACATAGTGCCTATTTCAAAAGGCGGCCTAGAATTCGACAAGAGCAACCTCCAGTTCGCCTGCCTGAAGTGCAATATCAAAAAAGGAAATCGATTGCAGCAATAACGCACGGCGCATTAATTATGCCGAGTTCCACAATACATTGAAATATTTTCTGAAATTGGCGGTTATTTCGGGCCTGTCTATAATTATATGTATGGGATATTTTCCCCACAGCACAAGCATTGTTTTGTTGCCATATATATTTATCGACATGTTAATATCGAACAGTTTGGACAGGTTCTTCACTTTCGTAAGCTTCTGTTTCTTGTAGTACGACGCCCATTCAGCATCGCCGGCCACGAGTACCCTTTTCCTTATCCCTTTTCTTATTCTTTTTTCGTCCCATCTCTTTACAAAACCTCCCATGCCGCTTCCGGTATTTGACGCGCCAAGCACAAGCTGTTCATCATTTTTCTTCAGAGTGTTAAGCATATCGTTGAATGCGGTCCTTACTGCCTTGTCTCCTTCGAACACAAATACGGATTTCATGTCCTTTGACGAATTGGTTATTTGCTCGAGACGAGGCAGCAGTTCCAATATGCTCTCTTCTTTTTCTTTCATCACGTCTATGAGATGCGAAGGCGGCATGGCGAAAAAATGTTTGGTTTTTCCCTCAACGTTATAGCCAACCACGCCCTTTTCCGTAAGACGATATATCGAATTGTACACAACCGAACTGTGAAGCCCAGACACCTTTATAACCGGACCTATTGTTGACTTGCCAAGCTTTAGCAGCGCGACGTATACCTTTTGCTCGGCATCAGTCATCCCTATGCTCGAAAGCGCAGCAAAATTATCCATTTAATCACTCTCTTTTTTAGGAGAGAATATGATTATATTGAAGTTAAAGCATATATTATAATCGATGAGTGAGTTGAGCGATATGAAGACTAAGAAACTGGAAACTCAGGGAAAAAAGGTTGAAATAGTGGTACGCAGCGATGGCAGCTGGACTCCTTTGTGGGAATTCACTACTTCCGTTGCAAGGAGAGCAGAAGCAATAGCCATAATCGAAGACAGCATCAATAACAGCACACCCTTTACCTTTGAGGTGTATGAGTCGCGTTCCGGCAAAAAACTTAAAATTTACGAAGAGACCAGAAAACCAGACTATTTCACGAACCCTTTTCCTTCGGACCGCGAAAAAGCCGAGAAGCTGAATGCCGACCTTGTGCTTGAAAAAATGCAAACGCTGGCCAAGGCTGAACTAAGAAGCAAAGCCAAGCACCTTGAAACGGTTAAAAGATATCCTGAAAATTATGAGTATAACCGAGACGGGTATGTAATAGAGTATAAACCAAATGAAAAGGGCGTTCACTATGACGGATACATCCTGACTGTATGCTACAATGGACAAGATGGAGATGAACCGTCAGTCCATGATAATGTTGATACGGCGCGGCTGTCACAAGCTGCTTCGTCGTTGAAAGACCATGATCACACTTTTCGTATCAGGCAGATAGAAAATGCAACATTCGAGCGTGTTGCCACATTAGATGCATTCGGAGATCTTGTAAATACTCAATTCAGAGTAATGAACGGATTCAAAAAAGGATCAATAAAAAGCTTCATAAGGCCGTAATGTTCGTGCCTGCTTTTATTTTTCGAACCTGCTCCTGTACTCGGCGTATCTGAGCAGCGCCTCGAAAGATTTTACTGCTGCTTCGGGCGAGTCGTAGACTGGCAGGCCGGCGCTCTCCATCATTTTCTTGTGCATTTCAGTGTATTCTGCACCTATGCTTATCACAACCATCGGTTTTTCCAGGCTGTCTTTCAGCTTTATCAGTTCGGCTGCAACCTTAGAATCTGCGCCAGGCGTCTGGAAAAGCACTATCGCAAGTATCATGTCCGTTTCAGCGTCCTTTCCGATTGCAGTCAGGGCGCTCTCGTATCTTTTATCATCGGCGTCGCCGGCCAGGTCCAGCGGATTTGCTATATTGACGATGCCTGGCATTGCGCTTTTCAGTGCGCGCCTTGTTTCCACCGAGAAGGCGCTCATCTTCAGATATCTCGAAGAACCGATATCATCTGCTGTTATGACCCCCAGCCCGCCGCCGTTCGTCACTACTGCAATCCTGTTGCCCTTTGGTTCTATCTCCGCGTCGAATATCTTCGCATAGTAAATCATATCGCTTATATCTTCTGCAATAGTAAAGCCGAACTGCCTGAATATCGCCTCATAAACCTCGTAATTGCCTGCAAGTGCAGCTGTGTGCGAATGAGCGGCCGAGCTGCCTGCGCTTGTCCTTCCTGCTTTAAGCACAACAACTGGCTTTACTTTTGTTATTTTTCTAGCTATTTCCACAAATTCCTTGCCACGTTTTATTCCTTCAATGTACAAAACTATTACTTTCGTTTCATCATCGTGCATCAGATAGTTAAGTATGTCCACTTCGTCGATATAAGCCGCATTGCCGTACGATATGAACTTCGACAGCCCGAATCCCTCCCCAGATACGACGTCAAGGACTGTGCTGCCTATCGCCCCGCTCTGCGACACGAAGCTTACGCCGCCTATCTGCGGCTTGCTTATCTTGTATGAAGGCAAGAACAGCGTGTCCACGCGCGAGCGTGTGTCCATCACGCCAAGGCAGTTAGGTCCCAGCATTGCAATGTTGTGTTTTTTAGCTATCTCAATTATCTTTTCCTGCAGCACTATCTCCCCAACCTCCGCGAATCCGCCGCTCACAACGATTGCGCTCTTCACCTTCTTCTTCCCGCACTCTTCCAGCACTTCCGGCACGCCAAGTGCAGGTATTGCTATTACTGCCAGGTCTATCTGCTGCTTTATGTCGAGAATGCTCCTGTACGCGCGTATCCCCAGCACTTCATCCGCATTCTTATTTACAGGGTACAGCTCTCCGGAGTAGCCTGCGCTTAGGTAGTTCTGCAGTATCACGTTGCCCACTTTTCCGGGCACTCTTGAAGCGCCTATTATTGCCACACTCTTCGGCTTTAGCATAGGCTCAAGGTTCTTTGGTATTTCAGCGCGTGTTTTTTTCTTAGCCTTCAACGACTCACTTGTGCCTAGTTCAATCATTTCGATCCTTTCAATCCTTTCAATCTTTTCAATTATTTCAATATTCTTATGTCAACTATCTCATAGTCGTTCTCCCTGACTATCACTGGGTTAAAATCGAATTCCTGTATGCTTGAGCTTACGAACATTTTGTTTATTCTGAGGAGCAGGTCCACAAGCATATCTGTCGCAGCCCCGTTGTGCGTGACTATGCTGTTTGTTTTTAGTTGTGCAAGCATCTCCTGAGCGTCATACTTTTCAATCGGGCACATTCTGAGCGCCGTGTCCTTTAACGTCTCGACGTATATCCCGCCCAGGCCAACGAGCAGCATCTTTCCGAACTGCTTGTCAGTGTTGCCGCCTATTATTACCTCTACTCCGTTTTTCGACATTTTCTGAGCTAGCAGTTTGTAAGGAGCAAATTTAACGGCCCTTTCCGCGAGCTTCCGGTAAGCAACCTGTATCTCATCTGCACCCTTGACATCAAGAACCACGAGCCCCGCTTTAGACTTGTGTATTGCCCTTCCGGAGATTGCCTTAATTGCGATCGAATCCCTGCCCGCGAATCCAACTGCCTCTTGGTATGAATGCACGTACTTGCTTTCAACGCTCTTTATCCCGTATTTATCGAGCAGCTTCTTGCCCTGCATATAGTCAAGCATATCCAAAACTTCACCTGCGTGTAGCGTCTGTGACTTGTGCCATCGCTATATTACATTCAGCATGATCAATATCAATATCGCTACTATTATCACAACTAAACTTATTACTATTACTGCTCCGTTCCCTTTTTTAGCCAGGACCTGCCCGGACGGCTCTCCTGCAAGCTCTTTTTCAGCATTCTCATCTTCGGCCGTCAACGCGCCTGATTCCGGCATAGCCTGCGCCGCCTGCTGTCCTGCCGGCTGCGCGGTCTGCTGCTCCGGCAGCATCTGTGTTTGCTGCGGCTTTGGCTCTTTTGACTTCAAAAATCCTGATTCTGTCAGAAGTATGTCGACGTTGCCGTTCCTGAGCTCGTAGCTTATGAAATTCTGCTTGTAAAGCTTGTAAAGCCTCAGTGCCAGGTCCTTTGAATTTATGTTAAGCGTGTTCTGCAGGTCTATTGGGATGCGCTTGCCTCCTGACAGTTGCCTGAGTATCTCGTCGTCAAGCGCATCTGTGGGCTCTGCGCTCTTTGCGTTTGCATCGTCCAGCAGTGCCTTGCATTTGTCAGTAAGTTCTATGTTCGTTGAGCCAGGTAGCTGCGCAGCAAAGTTTATCAGCCCTTTTATTTTCAGGGTGCCTGCGATGTTTGCAGCATCGAAAACCCCCGCGTTAATCGCGCTACCAAGTTTTTCCATTGTCATGTCAGGCGTTATCTTCAATACACATGCCAAATCCAGGAAATTTAACGTGTTGTCGCTTGCCATTCAATCATTTGGTTATCAGCAATAGATAAACATATATCTTTGCCTGTGAAAACTTTTTAATTACTCATTTTCAGGAGTCAGTGAGCTTATGTATGTGAATTTTCTTGGCGGTGCAGGAGAGGTTGGCAGGTCTGCCTTTTTGCTGAAGGGCACGTGCAACATGATGTTTGACTACGGAGTGAAGGTTGAGTTCGCAGAATCCAGTTCTGGCTATCCCGCGCGCACCTCCGAACCCGTGGACGCGCTCGTGCTAAGCCATGCGCACCTCGACCACGTCGGCGCGTCCCCCATGCTTTACAAAAACACTCCAATACCCGCATTCGGTACGGCACCAACAATAGAACTGTCAAAGCTGTTGATAAATGACTCGATAAAGATAAGCAAGAGGAACCATGCCAAGCAGATGTTTTCAGGGAGGAATCTCAAGAGTTTCGAAAGGTCGTACAACGCGATAAATTACGGTACAGAAATAGATTTCAACAAATACGTCTTATCATTACACGATGCCGGGCATATCTGCGGCAGCGCAATAACTTTGTTGAGGAACTCTAACAATGACCGGAGAATCGCATACACCGGCGATTTCAAGCTGTCGCCGCAGCTCCTGCACAGCGGCGCCGAGGTCGTTAAGAGTGATGTGCTGATAATAGAATCGACGTATGCCACAAGGGAGCATCCTGACCGCGAGGAAATGACGAAGAAGTTTGTGAACGACATAAGGGAAGTGATAGACGGCGGTGGCACTGCGCTTGTACCTGTATTCGCAGTCGGCAGATCCCAAGAAATAATATCTATGCTTTACAAAAATGGACTAATAGAATATGTGTATATAGATGGGATGGCGCAGGAGGCCAGCGAGATAGTGCTGAGATATCCTGACCTTATGCACAACAGCGGCCTTCTTGCCGATGCATTGAAGAACACAAAATGGATAGGTAGCGAGCGCAGCAGGGATTCTGCCCTGAGCGAGCCAAGCATAATAGTCACTACAAGCGGAATGCTGTCGGGAGGCCCTGTGCTCCACTACATAACCCGACTGAATGCGAAATCAAAGGTTTTCCTTACTGGCTATCAGGTAGAAGGAACCAATGGCAGCAAGATACTCGGCGGAAAGCCAATATCTGTGGAGAATAAGAAATTTGTGCTTAATGTTCCAGTGACACAATACGACTTCTCAGCGCATGCGGGCCAGCAGGACCTCTATGCATACATAAAGAAAAGCGGCCCCGAAAAAATCATATGCGTGCATGGCGACCATGACAATACGAAGGCGTTCGCAGAGAACCTCAAGCTTGAGGGTTATGACGCTTACGCTCCCGATGTTGGAGCATCAATAAAAATAGACTTCTGAGCTGTTTATAGCTTTTCTATTTTTCCGTATTTTCCTGAAGACAGCTGGGGCGAGCCCCTGAATTCTCCTACGTAGCCGTTCGACACTTTTACCTTGTCGCCTACGCTCAGCTTCTCTGCGTCCTCGTTCCATAGTGACAATGTTATGCTTCCACTGTCGTCGCTCAGTACCGCATCAGCTACCTGAAGCCTCTTTCCGAACTTTGTTATAACTTCACGTGGCTCTTTCTTTTCAGTAATCGTTCCTTCCACATCGACGTTACTTGCACCTGCTTTAAGGTCTCCTATTTTCATCCGTTCACCGTTTTAAATCAGAATTAGTTATAATACACAACCTATAATAATTTTTGCACTCGGCACACGACTCATTTTTTCAAGGCCGTCCTGGCAAACCGCAGCCTGTTCACTTGCGCAACGGTCAGCCCCTGCTCTTCTTTCCATGCGTGCACTATCCCCTGCAAATGCTCAAACAGCCGCGCCCTGGTTTCATCATCAAATAACTTTTTAATTGCTGCTTCTTCTGCGCGTGGCGTGCACATCGTTGCCTCCCATATTTTATACACACCGTACCTTTGCGCGCCCATTGACTCTTCCAGCCTTTCCGGGTCTTCCTGTCTTATTGATGCTATCAACTTTTTTTCTGAGGGCGCGAGTTCGAATTCTTCCACCTCTTTTTTAATCTCTTTTTTCAGCTTTCCGACTATCGTATTTTCTATCACTAATTCATCCGCGATATGGCCTTGTATCCTGCGTTCTCTTTTTAGCAGTTCTATCCCCTCCACCGGCATGTCTGTGAATATGACAAAATAGTAATCTTTTCCGTAAATTTCATGGAATGCCCGATATTTTTCGAGGAAGGACTTTTTGTCGAAAAATTTCATGCTATGCACTTCCACAACGAGAGTCTTTCCATTGATTTTTATGTCAGTTATGAAATCCGGCGTGTACTCAATATCATTTCCTTCTGGGTCGGTGCCAACTACGAACCTCTGCACGTTTGACGAGTATCCCACGCCTTCCAGAGCAAAGATTTCAGCAATGTTGCGTTCGAATTTGGATCTACACGGTATCGTCGCAGACTCTGACCTAATCTCGTTTAAGCCTCCGCACGGATGCCACCGCGGCACAATACGTGCGACATCAGCGACCACCATGGGCTGGCGGCGCTTATAGCTCATCAGCTCTGAAGGTTTTGCAGGATTATTTGCCAGATTGCCAGGTAGCGTTTGCGTGATTTCGCCTGCCAACTAATCGCCCCTATATTAATCAGTTATTTTCCCCTAATATTAACATTTCTATTATTTTGCCAGACCCTTTATCGTGCCGCTTATCTTCAGCGTGTAAAAACCAGTCTTTACGCCGTTTATCTCTTTTGCGAAGGCAAGCGCCAGCACTATGTCGCGCTCGTAGCCACGCATGCAATTCATCACGAAGTTGTTTCTGTCTATTGTCTTTATGACCCTGGGATTCGCGCCGGCGAATCTGTCCTCGCCCATGAAGTCCAGAAGCGCATCTTTGAGCAGCCTCTCATTTTCCCTGTTTAAAAAATCTATTTCCGCACTTGAATTTACGAGTATGTGCCTGTATTTTTTCTTCATTATCATAAAAAGTCACCCAAAGCACCTGACATTGACCTTGCCGTTTCTTCATCGGCCCCCGCAAACTTGGCGATTTCTACAAGCTGCAATGACGAAAGCATGTACTCCTTTTGCCCTGCGAAACTTGAGATTGCAAGCTTCAGTTTTTTATGCATGCAGTCCCTTACTACTCTCCTCATTTTTCCAAGATTTGCAATCCTTGTATGCTTGTTAGTGGAAGTAAGCGCAGACGCGCTGAGAATTATTAGCTTTCTTAGGCTCTTTACAGTCTCCATCACATCTGCGTCAAGATTGGAGTTGGCGAGGATTCCTATGACTGCGCTGTTCTTCAGCGCATGTATAAGCAAGCCCTTTTCTGAGCTATCCCTTATTATGAGTTTTTTGCCGGAGCGCGCCAGCGAATCGGCGTCTTTCGCGTCAACAAGCAGCGCATCTTTTCCCAGCTCAAATATCTTCCTATATCCTAAAAGCCCGGCGAGCCGCTCCGGGTCTTCCTCATGACCTGAGTAATCGATGATGTCGAAGTATTCCATTCGCTCGCCGTCAGGCACCGTTAACGCCGTCGTTGTTAGCTGCATTCAGCTCCTTTTCTTTTTCCGCGCCTTTTGCGCTTCCTTTGCTTTCTGTGTTTGCAAGTTCCTCAGCAAACATGCTTTTTTCAATAGTGTCTTTTATTTTTTCAGGAGGGTATGTTAACTTAATCAGTTTTGTGTGCCCTCTTATTCCCTTTCCAGATTCATACGTGGCTATGAAGCCCTGCATTTCTAGGTCTGCGATGTATTTCCTGTACCATCTCGTGCTCTTGGGGTCAAGTTTCATCGCCTCTGACACGCTCGTATACTTGCTGTACGCCTCACCGCTGAATATGTAGGAATCTGAGTTGTCCATGAAACGTTTGTATCTCCCGCCCTGAATGGCAAGAAGCGCTATCGCGTAAAGCACGAGCTTCTGGTGCTGTGGCAGCGTTATGACTGCTTCGTATGCAATGTCCTCTTCTGCAGTTTTCTGCGCTTCAGCAATTTCCTTGTCCGTGACCTTGTCCAAGTTTTTCTCATCTGCTATCTCTCCTGCCTTGGATATTATCTTGAGCGCAAGGCGCGCGTCGCCGCTCTCCTTGGCGGATATCGCAGCCGCGTAGTTTATGCATGCCTGGTCTATCTTGCCAGGCTTGAATCCCTTGTCTGTCCTGTCCTTTATTATTGCGGCAAGTTCGTTGGAATTGTACGGCGGGAACACAACCTCATTTTCATAAAGCGTCGACAGGCTTCTAGGGTCAAGTGTTTCCTTGAAACTCAGCTTGTTCGATATGCCGACCATAGTTATGCCGCCCTGCCTTATGTCGCTGTTCGCCCTTGCAAGCGTGTATATCAAGTCG
The DNA here is from genome assembly GCA_021797745.1 of Microcaldota archaeon. Classification (GTDB taxonomy): domain Archaea; phylum Micrarchaeota; class Micrarchaeia; order Micrarchaeales; family CABMGC01; genus JAJZZD01. Next base: position 10,121 of record JAJZZD010000001.1, read on the forward strand.
TCCAGGTCCTTCACGCTGTCGAGCTCATCGAGCACCACCAGCAAAACCTTGCCGTCTTCTTCTATCCAGTTTATTATCTTTTCGTAAATATCCACAATCCCGAATCCGCGCTTTGCGTAATTAGGAAGGTGGTCAGCGGCTATCTTTCCCAGGACGCGGTATCTGCTATTGTAAATCCTGCAGTTGACATATGTTATCCTCGCCTTTACTGTGGGTATTTCTCTTACCTGGTCTATGACCTTTTTCATGCAGGACGTCTTGCCTGTGCCGGTTTTCCCATAAACGAAAAGGTTTCTTCCGCGCTCACCCTTCAGCGAGGGTGTAAGCGACCTGACTATCTCGTCAATTTGTTTCTCTCGGTAAAGCAGGTTGTGCGGCACGTAGTGCGGCGAAAGAACCTCCCTGTCTGCGAAAATCTTAGATTCTTTCAAGAGGTCAGAAAAAGGAGCATCCATAGGAAACACTACTCTATCAATTTCTTTGCTATGCTTATAAATTCTTCTTTAATCTCGGTGTCGTACTCTACAGGAACTTTACCTGAATCGCTCATTTCATCGAATTTTTTGCTGTAATTGATTTTGCCCAGCAACTTGCAGTCCAGCGCATCTGCGACTTCTTCTGCGCCTTTCATGCTGCCGTTTGACATGTTCTCGACAACGCCCACGATGTGCACTGACATGCGTTTTGCCATTAAGCCTGATTTTATGGTGTTTGCCGACGCTATGTGCTGCGGTCCTGTGACAAGTATGAAGCCGTCAATATCGAGAAGCTGCATTATCGAAAGCGGTTCATCGCTAGTGCCCGGAGCTATGTCAATTATCAAATAATCGAGCTCTCCCCAGTCGCTGTTCTCGAGGAAGTCGCTGACCATTTTTGCTATAAGCGGGCCTCTCCACATTATCGGTCTTTTTGTGTCGTCGACATACATCGCCGTTGAAATTATCCTTATTCCGTCTTTTTCTGCCGGCTTCAGGGGAAAGTTGCCATCTTGCCTGTCGGTTATCCCGAGGAACATGCACACATTAGGACAGTCTATATCCGCATCGAGAATGCCTACCTTGTAGCCCATGCGCATCAGCGTGTAAGCCAGATTTATCGACACTGTGGTCTTGCCCACGCCTCCCTTTGCACTCCACACGCCAATCCTGTGCTTAACCTTCGAAAGCTGCTGCTTCACGTGTTCTCTTTTCTTTAGCACATTCAGTATCGAAGGATGCGCAACCTTCACAGTGGCTTCGCCTATCTTTATCTCAGGAGTGCTTTCTTCAGTCATGACTATACTTTGGTTCAAACAGCAATAAATTGATTTTGTTTCTGCGTGTGAATCAGCCCTGGCTGAAAAGCAAGTTATAAAAATATGAAAGTATTAATGAGAACGTAATATTTGTAATAACTCGATAATGATAAGAACACTTCGCTGTTCTTCTATTATTTTTTAATGCAGATGTTTATTGGTGTCAAAATGTACCCAAATCCACAAGCTTATGACAGAGGAGTAATGTTCAACCCCGACGGCAGGCTTTTTCAGGTAGAGTACGCGAAAGAGGCAGTAAGAAGAGGCGCAGTGGCGCTCGGGATGGCCGTTAAAGACGGCACCGTGTTCGCCGCGCACAAGAATATTGAGGAGCCTCTTATAGTGCCCGAGAGCTTTGAGAAGGTATTCAGGGTGGATGCGCACATAGGCGCCACTTACAGCGGCCTTGTCGCAGATGCGCTGCATCTGATAAACACTGCAAGGTCAAGCGCACAGTCGCACAGGCTTGTGTTCGACGAGGTTAAATCAATAGAGTCAGTGACGAAGGACATAAGCGATTACATGCTTCAGGCAACGTTTTACGGTGGTGTAAGGCCATACGGAATATCGCTCATAATAGGCGGAATAGACCCTGACCCAAGGCTGTTCTTGATAGACCCAAGCGCATCTTTGATAGGTTACAAGGCAGTAGCAGTAGGAACTGGAGCAAAGCTTGCGAACGACATGCTCTCAAAAGAGCGCAAGGACACGCTGTCCGTTGAAGACGGCATAAGATTGGGAGTCAAGATAGTGAAGAAGGTCAACGAAGGCAAATTGACAAGCGACCACATAGATGTCGGATACGTTCAAAAAGGAGGAGAGTTCACTATTCTTAAGCCGGAGGAAATAGAAAAATACTTCTGAAAATACCAAGTTTGAGTTTAGCAGCAGCTCTTAAATGCTTGTGCAAACGCAGTTGAAATGCAGTGAAAACGCAGTGAAATAATGTCTAAAACCATAATAGCCAAGTACAGTGCAGACGGAGAGAATTTCGAGATTTTTGTAGACTCTGACCGCGCATATGAATACATAACTGGCAAGCGAACAGATCCGATGACCGTACTGGAATCAGAGGAAATATTCAAGGATGCCAACAAAGGCGACAGGCAGAGCAAGGACACGCTGAAAAAAGTTTTCAAGACTGATGATCTTGCCAAGATTGCAGCAATAATACTTAAAAACGGCAACGTGCCGATAACGACAGAGCAGAGGAGCAAGCTAGTAGAGGAAAAAAGGAAGCAGATAATAAGCATAATAGCCAGGAATGCGATAGACCCGAGAACCAATGCACCGCATCCGCCGCAAAGAATAGAGAACGCGCTCAACGAAATTAAGGTCAACGTTGATCCGTTCAAACCAGCAAGCGAGCAGGTAGAGGCGATAATGAAGAAGCTCATCATACATCTTCCTATACGATTCGCAACAATGAAGGTGGAGGTGACAATACCTCCACAGTATGCCCATGTATCATACGGCGTGCTCAAGCAGTACGGAATGAACTCTGAAAAATGGCTAAATGACGGTTCCCTCAGCGCGTCGCTCGAATTCCCTGCAGGCCTCCAGTCAGAGTTCATAGACAGAATCAACAACGCGACAAAAGGAAGTGCCAATGTAAAGATAATAAGCGTATGAAAATCTGAAAATCTAAAAAAATGTTTGAATAGGTGTTTTAATTGGACGTAATAATTCCAGGCGAAAAAGTATCTGATAAACCGGAAAGGTTTCAAGGTACCTCGGTATCGAACGGCAGTACATATGCAAATGTGGTAGGTTTCTACGACAAAGACAGAAATATGTTCGTGCAGCTAGTCGGCATGTGGGAGCCGCGAGAAGGCGATATAGTTGTCGGCCAGATATCTTCGAAAAGGTCACGAGCATGCTATGTGGATCTGAATTTTCCGTACAAGGGAGAAATTCAACTCAGATACGAAGAAACACGGTTAAGCACAGGCGATGTGATAGAAGCCGAGGTAAGGGATTTCAGGAAGTTCGAGGATGAGGCGCTTGTCAGCCTAACGCGCCCCAAGGTCCTTCACGGAGGCATGCTAGTAGCAGTCAAGCCCACTAAGGTTCCGCGTATACTGGGCAAGGCGAACACAATGATAAAACAGATAGCAGAAGGTACAGGAAGCTCGTTGGTAGTAGGCATGAACGGCATGCTGTGGATAAAAGGAGGCGACATGAACCTCGTCGAAAAACTGATAAGGGAAGTCGAAGAAAAGGCGCACACTAACGGCCTTACTGACAAGATAAAGCAGGAAATCGACGCATACAAAAACCCGAAATGATTAGGAAAAAAATTTGATAAGAATTTTAAGAAATGTAAGAATCGAGAATCGAAAAAGATGACTATATGGAAAAACCGCAGTTGATTAAAAATGGAAAAAGGCTTGACGGCAGGTCATTCGACCAGCTCCGACCGATAAAAATAGTCGCCGGCGTCGTCAAGAACGCTACAGGTTCTGCATACCTTGAATGGGGAGCAAACAAGATTTATGCAGCAGTTTACGGTCCTACTGAGGCCTTGCCAAAGCACACTGCAAATCCAAAGCAGGCAGTGATTAAATGCAGGTATTCGATGGCACCTTTCTCATCGCTCGAAGAGCACGGAAGGAGCGGTGCCAACAGAAGGGCAACAGAAATATCAAAGGTAACAAAAGAGGTCTTCGAAAACGCAATAATGATTGAAAAATTTCCTAATTCTGAGATAGACATATACATAGAGGTTCTGCAGAGCGATGGCGGAACAAGGGCAGCAGGCATAACTGCCGCAGGCGTAGCCCTTGCAGACAGCGGTATACCTGCCAGGGATATACCTTTTGCAGTTTCTGCAGGTAAGGCGAACGGCGAAATCATACTGGACCTGGATAAATTGGAAGACAATTACTCTGACGCCGACATGCCTGTCGCGATATACCCGAACCTCGGCAAGGTTGGCTTGCTGCAGATGGATGGCTCGCTGACAAAAGAGGAATTCGACAAAGCCATCGGAATGATAAAAGAATCCGGCAGGGAAATATCGAAAATCCAGAAGGCAGCGATATCTGAGATGTACGAATGAAAATATGTTGCGAAAATGAATTGTAGATTATGAGTTGTAAGCAATAAGTTGTTTAAGTGATAGTATGTTGATAAAAACAGTGTCTAAGGAATATGTGAATGAATTGCTGTTATCTGACAAGAGAATAGACGGCAGAGGACTTCTTGACTTCAGGAAGCTGAGCATCAAAACGGGCATCATGCCGCATGCCGAGGGTTCTGCGCTGGTTGAGCTGGGCAACACCCGGGTAATCGCCGGCGTAAAGATAGATATAGGCGAGCCGCTGCGCGACAAGCCAGATGAAGGCGCGCTGATGACTGGCGCTGAATTGCTCCCAATGGCAAGCCCAAAGTACGAAGCAGGGCCGCCAAGTCCTGAATCTGTGGAATTCGCAAGGGTCGTGGACCGCGGAATTAGGTCGGCAGAGCTCGTTGACATGCAGTCGCTTTTCATAGAGAAGGAAAAAGTCTGGATGGTTTTCATAGACATGTACGTTATGAACGCAGACGGCAACCTTTTCGACGCAGGGTCGCTTGCTTCTGTGGCTGCTTTGCTTTCTGCAAGGATGCCTAAACTTGAAGGCGAAGAGATAATACGGACAGGGAATCTGCACAAGCTCAAGACTAACGGAATTGTCACATCCTGCACATTCGGAAAGATAGGAGACAAGCTGCTTCTTGACACAAACGGCAATGAAGAAGAATATGCGAGCACCAGACTTACAGTTGCGAACGATGAGAAATACATAAGGGCTATGCAGAAAGGTTTAAGTGGAGATATGTCAATAAAAGAGATACAGGAAATGATAGACATAAGCGCGGATAAGTCAAAAGAGCTCAGGAGCGCAATCAAGCGCGCAGTTGAAGAGTAATCAATAATCAACAAACAATATTAACGAACCGGCCCACAGGGCCCAAGCAAAGTGAGCGATATGGTAAACTGGAGCGTAAGGTACGGGTCAAGCCTAAGAAAGAGGTATTTGGAGGTAGCTAAGCAGAAGAAGTCTCGCTACACGTGCGACGTGTGCGGGAAAAACTCCGTAAAAAGAATAAGTACTGGCGTTTGGAAGTGCAAAAGCTGCGGGTCGACGTTCGCAGGCGGTGCGTACACATTCAAGACAGAGCCAGGCAGGAATGTGCAGCGAATAATAGAGCAGCTTTACACCGGTGCAACACATGCACAGAAGAAATCAGAAAAATCAGAAGCACAATGAATGCTGCAATGTAGTAAAATATAATGAAATAATAAAGGTAAGCAAATGAAAATAACATTTTCTCCGGCTGAAGAGCTTGTGGTGCACGAGATACTCGAGGTAAGCAAAGAAGATCTGATACGCGAGAGGGTTACGCCTCAGGGCAACATGCCTCTGTACTGGTGCGACGGAATCTTGTTCAGCTTTTCGTCTCTTCCTATGACTGATGATGTGATAAAGGACTATCTGAAAGGCAAGCTACACTGGCTAGAAGTGCATTTTGCGCGCATGCCCAAATATGTTGATGTGATATCGTTCGAATCGGAAGAGTACAAGGCGACAATGGGAGTAAGGGTTATAGACACAAGCCCGTCGCTGCTTCACAGGGAATTCATAAAATGGCTCAAGACTACTGCTCCGAAAAGATGAGTCATACTGCCTTAATGCACTCAATGATGTTAAAATATTAAAAAAGAAAAATGTGGTTACATGACATACGAATGCCTGCACTGCAAAAAAGAGATTAAAAACCTCGAAAAGAATTTCGTAAGATGTCCCTACTGCGGCTTCAGAGCGCTTTCAAAGAAAAGGTCGCCAATCGCCAAAGAAGTCAAAACCAACTGAACCTTTTTTCGGCAGCGAGCGTTGACACCAAACCGCTCGGGCAGTTTCGCATTTTCTTAAAAGCGTCACGACAGTAGAATCAATACTCACTTACTTTTTGTCTTCGGGCTTCGCGGCCTTTTTCTCCATCAGCTTTTTGCCCAGTTCTTCCCTATTTTTCGTTATGCTATGTATCTTCTCTAAATCCTCTTTTTTCAGGACGCGCCCGAGTATGTATTGAGAGTAATCAACAGATATCTGCGAGACGTTCATGGCGAGTGTTTCTATGTCTGCCGGCTTCAGTTTCAACTCCCTTTCTGGTTTTATCAGCTCCACACCTGCTGGCGCGAAGTTGAACGACACGTTAAGCAAAGACCAAAGATCCTTGAAGAGAACAGTGAGCTCTGCGCTTGTCGAGAACACATCCTGCATCTTGAGCGGCTCTTCTATCGCTCCGTAGCAGTAAACGACGCCTGGCATCTTCAGCAGGCGGTTGTTGGCAAGGTCGATCATAAGCGGCTGCAAGTCTTCTGCCTTTTCGCTCTGCATGTCGAAAAACATCCTTACGAGAATTCCTCCATTGTCAATTGTTTTAGTCGTTAATTCATCAACTTCAGATTTCGCCATCTTATCACTTATTTGCTTTCGCATTTCTCTTATTTGTCTTTTTTAATTTTATCTATTGCTTCTTCCAGTCCCAGAAGCTCTTCTTGACCGCTGAGCATGTCCCTCAGTTTGACCTTGTTCTGCCCGCGCTCCTCGTTGCCGGCTATCACTGCATATTTGATATTGAGCGCGCTCGCATACTGCAGCTGTTTAGACAGGTTCCTGTCGGCAACATTCAAATCTGTATAAATGCCTGCATATCTCAGTTCGCGAGCAACGTCACACGCATAATCTTTGTTTTCCTCGCCTATGTACGCGACGAAGGCCTTCGCGTATGTTTTAACCAAGCTTTCAGTTCCTAGAACATCGAAGATTCTATCTATCCCTATCGACGAGCCCGTGGCTGGTGTTTTTTTGTTCGAGAAGATGCCTATGAGATTGTCGTATCTGCCGCCTGAACCCACTGACGGAAGTCTCTTTCCGTCTTTCACCAGTATGAATTCCCAGACGAATCCGGTATAATACGCAATTCCTCTCGCAAGCGATAAATCTATTTGTATGCTTCCGCGTATCTTGTATGCTCTGACCAGGTTTACTAACTTCTTGAGATTTTCTATTTCCTCTTTTGCATTCGGAAGATTTTCCGCCAGTTTTGCCATCTTTTCGTCATCGTTGACGTCCTGCCTTATGAAGTTGAGTATGCTTTCCCCAGTTTTGTTGTCTATCCCCTTTTCGGCCAATTGCGCAATAAGGTCATCGCCGCTTATTTTCTGCATCTTGTCTATGACTCTTATTGCATCTGCAGATTTTTCTTCCGGCACATTGAATATTTCAAGTATCGCGTTAAGCAGCTTCCTGCTGTTCAACAATATTACATAATCTTCTACCCCTATCTCATCAATTGAAAGGGCACACGCTGCAATTGTTTCTGCATCGCTTTCTACAGACGTGCTTCCAACTATGTCGACGTCCGCCTGTATGAATTCCCTGTAGCGCATTCTCTGAGGCTCCTCCTTGCGCCACGAACTTCCTATCTGGTATCTTTTGAAAGGCAGCGGGAGGTCCTTGTTCATAGCGACATATCTTGCCATCGGCACGGTAAGGTCGTATCTAAGGGCTGAATTCTCTCCGGCTATCTCAAACAGCTCCTTTACTGTTTCTTCGCCGTACGCCTTCGCTGTAAGCACCTCCTTCGTTTCCATCGCCGGAGTAATCAGAGGATAAAATCCGAAGCGCTTGAATACCTCTTCTGTAGCATCGATTGCCTTTTTGACAAGAATTGCCCTTGCTGGGTCAAAGTCGCGCACGCCTCGTGGAGTAGATAACATTCAATTCCTTTTACTTCTTTTTCCATCACAGTTAAACTTATTAAAAGAATTGGATTTCTTGTTTGATTATTTCTTACTTTATGATATTCCTCAGCTGTATTAACCTTGTAATAACATATTTAGGCTTGGTGCGAGGCTGCATGTTTCTGAATTTGCCGCGTCTTATCCAAACCGTTTGAAACTTCATCTCATTTCCAATTTCAATATCTTCGAAGTAATCCGAAACAAGATAAACACTATCCTGATCTGCGACTCCAATAAAATCTGCCGTCGATTTCTTTTTTGGGAAAATCTTCTTGGAGAATAGCCCATCTGTGCCGAATTCGCCCAAGACAGCGTCCCAGTTCCTGTCTCCAACGCTCCAAAGCCACAGTTCGCTTTTCTGTTTAAGCGACTTCAAAATAGTCCAATCTGCATACAGCGCCCTTCTTTCTGGGTCATACAGCGTTCTGTTTAAGTCAAAAATTACTAGCATTTGATCACATTAAACATAATTACGTTTGAATTCCTAAAGTCTTGATTTCACATGAGTCACCAGCACCCCAAAATTTACGCGCCCATTGAGTTTTTACATTTTCTTCAACTATGGCTCCTCCATTTTTTGAATACTTTGCTATGATTTTATACGCAGTTGGATCTGAAAAGCTCAGCACCCTAACTGGAAATTTTTTCTGTACATCTGATTTTAAAAAGAAAAAAGGTTTAAACTTTTCAACATCAATTCCTTGTTTTTTTGCTTCGTCTGAAATTCTTTTATAGTTACTAAGTGAGTCTCCACCACAGTCCCAGTCTTTTAAAACTAATATGTCTGGAAGCGTAGCCCCGGCGTTTTTGAGCAGTTCTCTTGTAAATAATCTATTATTTATTTTAGCCACGAAGCTGCCTTGAGGAACAACATTCTGACCTTCAACCTTATCATCAGCAGCATAGTTTATTACTCTTGAATACTCGTTTGTACGGCCGTTATCCTAGTTTTCCCTATCTATAACATCGACTTTGAAACCCTGTTTTATCAGAGAAGAAGTAAGTATCTCTAATTCCTTCGTATAAAATCCGCGCAATTGCCATTTTTTTGGTGCTATTACGGCAAGTGCGCTCCCTTGCGCCATGCCATTTATCATGGTCTTAACGACACAGTTCATCGGACTTGAGTCATTTATTAGTCTTTTGTCAGCAAACGAACCGAAATCTGCCAAGAAATCCTGTATATCTGGATTTATATCGGTGACATATATCTGGTACTTTCCTGCCTTAATAGACTCATAAGTGTCAGCGACTAATCTCACATCTAAATTCATAAACGGCACTCTGAATTTTGTGTCTTCATTCAATATTTCGAATAATCTGTCATATATCATTGTCAATCTACGCGAAAGGTCCGGCACAGGCAACGGATTTGATTTTATTCTGCGGTTGTATGAAAACTTTTCGTAATCATTAGCTTCTCGATAAAGTTTCATGGCATCGAGATACACATTATCTGCAAATGTGATCGTTTCTCCGCTTCCTGTTTTGCAGGTATCTTTAAGGTATGCTGGAGTTATGAAGCCCTTTTCATTGCTTATCCCACAATTAAATACTAATCTTAACAGTGTATCTTGCAGTCTTTCGGTGCGTCGTGTAGGCTGCGCATCGAGAAATCTTTTAATCGCATTCGATTCACTCGGTGTCGGATTGTATTCAGAGATGGGAACCCCGTCTCTAAATAATATGTATAATTCAGCAGAAACTGGTACTGAAGAGACCCGTGCTATTCCGAGCGGTAAACAGACTACTGCATTTCTTTTTACCTCATTTAAATAATTATTGAGCTTAGCGGTGAAATAATTCACCGCCAACTCCTTTTCTGACTTCTTCATTCATTTTTTTCACCTTTTATTATTTCAAATATCAATTTACCAGTTCGAGTAATTTCTACAGGAAAACCATTTTTGAAGCTGATGAGTTTGAGATCCTGCAGCGACTTTGAACTTGATTTCAGGGTAGAAAGAGGAACGTTTGATTCTCTTGAAATAGATTTGAGCAAATACGTTATGCCGCTTATGCCATTAATGCGTGATAGGATTAGAATCTGATTTTTAGTTAATAGCCGCGATATTACTTCCTTCAATACTGATGCGTCACTAGCCCTTAAGCTGAAATAGCTATCCCGTACTTTGTTGAGTGTTGGCCAGGCATCACTTTCACTTTTCTTTCTAGATATGTTCTGAAATTCCTGATATATAAGTATTGTGGACGACACATATCGTCCAGTGCAATAATCTCGTTTCTAAGTTTCTACATATTCTTCTTTACCCACTCCCTCAGGTCCTCCTTCGGTATCGCACCAACGCTCATGGCTTCCACTTCACCGTTCTTGAACATCAGTGCAGTTGGTATGCTCATTATGTTGTACTTGGTGGCAATCGCCTCGTTCTCATCTGTATTTAGCTTTCCGAACTTCACCTTGCCCTCGAAATCCTTAGAGACCTCTTCTAGTACGGGACTGAAGATTCTGCACGGACCGCACCACGCTGCCCAGAAGTCTACAACAACCGGAATCTTAGACTTGATTACCTCTTCTTCAAAATTTTTTTCGTTAAGTTCTATTGTCATTTTACCACAGTGCAAGCCGCGTAAGTGGTTTGCAGTATTTATTTGCGAAGCACAAATATATATCTGTTATATGCTTATTTGCAGTGTGATGAGTTTAAGGTCTGATTTATGATGACGATCTTGAGTGCTGATTGAATGGCTGTCATTTCGGAGCAGGCAGTGAAGGGAATAATAAAAAAATATGCAGAGGTCGAAGGGATTAGCATCACTGATGATGCCGTAAAAACTATGTCTGATATGCTCAACAGAAAAGCAAAGGAAATCGCCAAGTTTGCTGTAAATAACGCGAAGACCCAGAAGCGAGAAAAGGTAATGAAAAAAGACATATCTGCATATGACTTAAAGGTCGGATTCGATGAGCCTTGATGTTTTCAAAAACGGTAGCGGCAGATACAAAACTGATTTTTACGAAACCAAAATCTCTGCCCTGAGCGCATTTCTTGTAGCAGAAACCACATCTAAAGGAACGCTTTTAACTGAATTTTTGCAGAACGGCGATGTTGTAAACCAAATATATCGGCAGAGCAAGGATTCTTTAGAGGAAATGCGTGCATATCTCGGGAAAAATGATATAAAAATAAATGAAAAAGTTCCTTATGCTCCTCTTAAAATAAAAAGCAAGTGCCATGGCTGCGGAAAAGAAGAAATGCGCAGGGAACTCGAATCGGTGCCTGCTGAAAAGATAAGCGACGTGCCTGTGGTTCCGATTTTCGTGTGCGGCGGCTGCGGGAAAAGATACTACACTATGAACGAGCTTTTTCTCAAGAATCTGGTAGCTATGAATAAGGACCTGTTCGAGAGTGCCGACATAAAGGAAATGCAGAAAGATGAAGATGCATTCATACACAACCTAAGAGAGTACGTAATAAGAACTTTCGCTTCCAAAAAGATAGCGAGGCTCGACCTGAATAAAACTTGATGAAATTCAATGAGTGGTTTTATGGTAATGATATCTGAACTTTACGGTAAAAAAGTCATAGGGAACAACGGACGATGGGTAGGCGAGGTATTCCATGTTGTCGTTGACACAGAAGCAGGAACAGTGTCACACCTGCTTCTCGGAAAGATAGATGAAAGGGTAAAAGGGGATATGATAAGGGAGTTGATAAAGAACAGCATCACATTTGACAGGGTAAAAAAGATCGCGGACACGATAGTGGTAGGTCAGGCACGCGAGTGATTTTCGGAAATGTTCAACTACATCAGTTGCAATAGACTATCTGCCAAACATTCGGCTTCTTCGCGCATTTTTTTCGATGCATTTCCTGTTTATTACTTCTTCCAACCAACTTCTCTCGCAGTCGCATTTGCATCACATCCTAGCTGCGCATCCTTATTTATCATTTTTTCCTAGTCAACATTCTTTTTAGTATTGTCTTTGGGCTGTCCATATCTCCGTATTCACCTAGAAAAGACTCCATGCCTAAAGCGTTAAGCAGTGTTATTGCCCTGCCTATGCCTTTTGCGCTTAGCTTCGAGTACAATGCATGCGCAAGTGCATGCAGCCTTATGTCTGTAGCATATTTTCTCTTAAATTTCTTTTCGTAATCTTTCAGCGGCTTACTATTTTTTACGTGCTCATATATCGCATTTGCAGCCATCATCGCGGCGTTGCCGCCGTATATTATTCCGCCTCCTGTAGTAGGCTTTACCTGGCCCGCAGCATCGCCTATCAATAATACCTCCTTTCCCTCATCTACTATTTTCTTAGCGGTCCTTATTGGTATTATGCTTGCATGCTCACCTAGTTTTTTGCCAGTTTCCGAAATATCTTTGCAAAAATCCGTGCCCATGAATTTGTAAAATGCAGCTTTGCTGTTTCCATGTTTTGAATCTATCCCTATGCCTACCTCCATTATCTTTTCAGAATTCGGGCAATGCCAAGCAAAGAATCCCGGTGCTATTTTATTGTCAAAGAACAGGTCAACCGACCCAGAATTTTCTATGCTCATTTCGAATTCAGCCTTGTAGGTAAGTATGTACTTACTTATGCCTCCCATTCCAAAGTGTCTTGCCACAATGGATAGCGGGCCGTCTGCGCCTACTATTATACTGCTATTTCCGATTTCATCCAAAGCGTTTTCAGTTATCTTTTTTCCGGTTATGACATGCGCTCCTGCAGCCTCGCTTTCCTCTTTGCATATTTCATTTAGCTTCTGCCTGTCGAGCACGTGCGCCACAGGAACATTCGACTTTATGCGCATTACCTTGTTGCTTGCGTGTATGTTTGCTCCGAAAAGCGTGTTGGTCACTGCCGGCTTGTAGCCGATTTTCAAGCTGTTCAATCCATTTATCGATATTATGCCGCTTGCCACTACTGGCACACCAAGATTTGCTTTCTGGTCGTAAACATATGTCTCTATGCCAAGCTGTGCCAGCCGCCTTGCAGCTATCAATCCAGATGTACCTGCGCCTATCACTGCTGCTGATGTTTTCAATGTAAAACCTCAACTTTAGCTATATCTTATTAAATTTGTTGCTCTTTAAAATAGTGCTTTCTTCAAATCAATATACATAGTGTGCACATGTCTGCTTTTGTTGCGATATTGACGGCATTTGTTTCAATAATGCTTCCTGGCTTTTTCCTAGCGTTAGCGCTTCTCAAAAAAACAAAGCTTCACATGTTCGAAATAGCAGTTTACGGCTTCATTTTCGGGCTCATATTCCCTCCGGTGCTTACCTGGATGGAATCCTATTTCATGAATTACATTCATTTTTTCTCTTTCTCCGCAGGCCTGTACAATGTCAACGTAATAATTCTTACACTGGTTGGGATACTTCTGAGCATTCAGCAGGGCGCATTAAGCCTTAATTTCCTGAGCGGTTTTGGTGGAAAGGTTTCCGGGTTCAAGGCCAAGCCGGAAAAAGAAACGGCGTACTCTTCTTCTCAGGATTACAAAGTGCGAATCAGTGAATTGAGAAACACTCTTGCAAGGCTTCACATAGACCTTGTGCTTACAAAAAAACACGAGAGCGAAGAAAAGGAGCTCGAGTTGAGGCAATCTCAAGAAATGGCATTGCTTCACGGCATAGGCCCGCAGGAAAAGGAAAAGATACAGGAAAAACACAGGGAAGAAATGAGGAAACTGGTAGAGGCGCACGAGGCAGAGGAAAAGCTGCTGTTGAAAAATTACGGCGAAGAGGAAAAAACTCAAAACGCATATGAAGAAAAAGATGGAGGAAAGCGCAAAGAACCTGAAAAGATGCAAGTAGTGTGGGGCATATTGCTCGTTTTCATGCTTCTTGCGTTCTTAACTAGAATAGCCAACATAGGAGTTGCACCCACGTTCTTTGAGTTCGACCCTTATTTCGACATGCAGAGCACAGAATTCATACTCACGCACGGTTACCAGTGGCTTAACGACACATCTGCTTGGCCTACTGCAATAAACGGGACGTCGCACAGGATACAGCCCATAGTTCCTTACCTTGAAGCATATTGGTATCAGATTTCAAACCCTCCATCTAATGTGATAAGCACAAATCTGCTTAGCACAGTAAGCAGCTTCTATCCTCCCATAACTGCAGCTCTGCTTGTATTCGTCGTTTTCATATTCTTGTATTACGAGTATGGGAAATTCGTAGGTCTGATTGGTGCCGCACTTGCAGTCGCCATGCCTGTACTGATAAGTACCTTCATAGCAGGAGAGCAGCTGCTCGAGCCTTGGGGACTTTTCAGCCTGTTCTTATTCTTTGCCACATATATGCTGGCCATAAAAGAGCCAGACAATCCAAGATATGCAATACTTGCAGGTATAGCTTTTGCGTCAACATTCCTCGGGGCCCACTACTACACCGTAGATGCCGGCATATTTGCAGGCTACATATTCTTCCAGGGAGCTCTGAACATATTCACAAACAAAATGGACAGGAGCTTCTACAAGATGAACATAATAGTAATGATAGTGATAGCCCTGTTCCTGATTGCCTATCAGCCTTACAGTGCAACAATAGCTAACGGCATACCTTCAATATTCGGAATACCGGTCACAATCGCCTTCGCAATCGGAGCGATACTTCTGATTGCGCTGTTTGATTACGGGCCCAAGCTGCTTGCACAAAGAAAAATAATGTTCAAAACGGCAGATGTGAATTCGAAGTTGATATTTTATTACGCAATAATGATAATAATTATCATTCAGGTTGTGCCGTCATTTTTCGGGCATTCTATCTCTCCTCTGGGCGCTCTCTTCCTAAAGTACTTGAATGTAAGCACAAGATTCACCACTCCTTCGACGCCGCTGTTCATGACCGTGCAGGAGTTCGCTCCAACAGGTCCTTTGTTCGACTTCGGGGCGAATGGATTTGGCATAATAGCCGCGAGCATTGTAGTGCCGGGAACTGCAACAAGCTCCGGATTTGCACTGCCTATAATTCTTTGGCCTGTTCTCATCATCTCGCTGCTGTTGATTATGAGAAAAATGGGCTTCAACTGGATAAGCGCAATAATTCTTGAGGCTCTATTCCTGGCCTTGGTCATAATGCTGGGGCTCCTTGCGACTGCATTTGAGCTTCTGGTCATGATAATCTTTATTGCTCTGTTACTTCCTATCACGATAGTGTGGTCAAAAGGCAACACGCTCGCAGGCAGAACACACACGCTGTACTTGCTTGTCATCCTTCCGCTTGCCGCTGCCGCGTTTTCCGAGGTAAAGTATCTGCCGCACTTCGGAATTGCATACATACTTGCAATAGGCGTGGTGCTTGGCGAGGCGTTAATGATATTGAACAAGGACAAGGCGCCTTTCAGCATCTCCCAGATAAAACTTGATTCGAGGACTTTTGTTTATGCGTTAGCAATTTTCGCCGTCTTGCTCGAATCAGTGTCAATAATATCTGTTTTCAGCGCTTATGGCCAAACATGCAACTCCATCATAAGCTCTGGCAATTCACTAGGCTATGAGCTTTTCTGCAACCAGGTACCTAATTACTGGCTAACTGCGCTTTCATGGATGAGGGCAAACGTAGGTCCGTTTGCCCCTCGCGTGCTTTCTTGGTGGGACTATGGAGATTGGATCAATTGGTTTGGGAACAGCAACGCAGTGATAAGGGGTGACAATGCGGTTCCTTCACTAGACGGGCGGGTGGCCTCCAATTACGTATTGGGAGCGCAAGACGGTTACGGACCCTCTACACTAGCCAATTTCTCCAATAGCATGCAGACGAAATACGTGCTCTTTGACAATCAGATAACTGCAAAATGGCAGGCCCTGGACTTTCTGGCGTGCGTAAACGTCAATCAGACAAGCAGGGCATACGCAATAAGCGCAGCGCAGCAGTCGGGCTCAAGCGCCCCGTACCTTCTCGGCACATCTCCATGTGAACAAACGCACGACCCAGCCATAATATTGTTCCCTGTGAATACTACTTCGAGCATAAATAATTTTTGCACGTTCAATTCTACAGTTCCTATGATACGCGGCTACGTGGTTGTCGGCGGCGCTCTTGAGAACCAGACATATTGCCTAAACGAGAATGCGAACACTGCAACTATACCTCTTTACTACAGTAACGGCACGCGCTCAAATGCACTACTTGTGCCTAACCAGCAGTTCTATTACGGCGCTCAAAATCTCGGCGGTCAGCTTTATCTTTCATTTATGCTTCTGTACCTTCCTAATGCAGCAAACGGCACTATTACGAACGCTCCCAGCCAATTCTATGATTCTAATTACTACCGAGGATTTTATCTAGGAAAGCTACCTGGGTTCACGCTAACGTATCCGTCGAACTTCACAGGCATAAACTACGTAAACAGCACCAATCCAATAATGATATATACAGTGAACAACTACACTGGCGGAACTCCGTATGTTGCGCCAAAACCGAGCTGGGTAATAAACAACTTCACTATGCCTGGCTGATAAATGCAAGGAATCCCGCAGCACATTCAATACTTCTTGCGTCTAATTGCATTTAGCGTAGCGTTGATGGCATGATAGAAAAGATCATAATAGTCGTGGGCGTTCCTGGTTCTGGCAAGTCCACCGCGCTTGAAAAAATAGAGAGCGAGATTCCTAATTCTAAAGTGATCAATTTGGGCACTGAAATGTTCAAGAGGTCGCAGTTCAAAGACAGGGATGAAATCAGGAAGAATCCCAACGCAAAGACCGTCGACGCAAAGATAAGAAAGGAAATATTCGAGGAACTTTTGAGCCAAGGCAGCGCTTTGGCAGGGCTGGATATCAAAACAGTGATAATAGACATGCATGCCGTGGTGAAAAATCCAGACGGCTACAATCAGGGCATTAGCGACGAAGACCTGAAGCTGTTGGGCGCAAAACTCAAGGCAATAATAAACATAACCGCAGAGCCGAAGGAAATAATCAAAAGGCGCAGCCTGGACAAGAGCAGGCAGAGGGATGCGGAGACTGAGGAGCAGATAGCAGAGCATCAAAGGATAAGCCAGGAAACGTGCGAACGTTTCAGCTCCATTGCCGGAGCACGTCTTTACACGCTCAACAACACATACATGAGCAAGGATGAGATGCAAAAGGCTGTTGTCGGAATAGTCTCTGCAGAGGTCGAAAAAACAATGTATGAAGCAAAGCTCGTTATAGCGCTTTTAAGGAGCTGCAAACACGAAAGGAAGCGTGTTGCCAGCGCAGCGTAATCAGCCGTTCAGTAAGATATAAATATATTTACTAATAAAAGTAGTAATATATACTAATAAAAAATGCATTACAGGATTTACCCTATTTAACTGGCTTTTGTAACGAGCTTTATGCTGAATTTTAGGTGAACTTATGGCAGAAAATCAATTAGGAGGACAACAATACGTTATCTTGCCCGAGGGGGCAAGCAGGATACTCGGCAGGGAAGCGCAGAGGACTAACATAGCAGTAGCATATGCGGTGTCGAACATAGTCAAGACAACGCTAGGGCCAAAGGGCATGGACAAGATGCTTGTCAGCGAGCTGGGCGACATAGTCATAACAAACGACGGGGCCTCTATACTCGAGGAAATGAATGTGGAGCATCCTGTAGCAAAGCTGATGGTAGAAATAGCGAAGACGCAGGACAAGGAAGTCGGAGACGGAACTACAACTGCAGTGATACTTGCAGGCGAACTGCTGAAGAGCGCCGGAGACCTTATAGACAAGGGCATCAACCCAAATACTATAATAAAAGGATATGAGATGGCAGCGCAGAAGGCCGAGGATTTGCTTTCTGAGAACTCTATACCTGTAACAATAGACGACGATGAAAAGCTGAACAAGATAGCCATGATAACAATCGCTTCAAAGAACGTAGGCACAGACTCCACAAAGAAATACCTGTCAAAGCTCTCTTTGCAGGCGATAAAGCAGGTGGCAGAGAAGCGCGACGGGAAACTTGTCATAGACAAGGATTTCATAAAGGTCGAGAAGAAGGAAGGAGGGAGCATAGAGGACACCGAATTCATAAACGGCGTTCTCGTAGACAAAGAAATAGCGCATTCAGGCATGCCTAAGTCCGCAAAGAATGCGAAGATAGCCCTTCTCGATGTGGCTATGGAAATCGAAAAGACAGAAACTGACGCAAGGATAGAAATAACAAGCCCTGAGCAAATGCAGGCATTCCTTCAGCAGGAGGAAAAGATGCTTAAGGACATGACAGAAAAGCTCGCGAAGAGCGGTGCTAATGTGGTGTTCGTCCAGAAAGGGATAGATGATGTCGCACAGCATTATCTTGCAAAAGCGGGCATAATAGCAGTCAGGCGTGTCAAAAAGAGCGACATGGAAAAACTGGCAAAGGCCACAGGCGCAAAGATAGTGACAAGCCTCGACGACCTTACGCCAGGCGACCTGGGATTTGCAGGCATGGTTGAGGAAAGG
Source organism: Microcaldota archaeon (assembly GCA_021797745.1). Classification (GTDB taxonomy): domain Archaea; phylum Micrarchaeota; class Micrarchaeia; order Micrarchaeales; family CABMGC01; genus JAJZZD01. Next base: position 28,596 of record JAJZZD010000001.1, read on the forward strand.
AAGATATCTGGAGAGCAGATGGTATTCGTAGAAAAATGCAAAGACCCAAAGAGTGTGACCATCTTCCTAAGAGGCGGCACAAAGCAGGTTGTCGATGAAATAGAAAGGGCGGTGACTGACCAGCTAGGAAGTCTGTCGAGTGCGCTCGAAGTCGGCAAGTGCGTATACGGCGGAGGCAGCATAGAAGCCGTGCTCTCAAAAGGACTCAGGGAGTACGCAAATGACATAGGAGGCAGGGAGCAGCTGGCAATACAGTCTTTTGCTGATGCACTGGAAATAATACCAAAGACGCTTGCTGACAGCGCAGGCATGGACTCCATAGACACGATAGTGCAGCTAAGAAGCAAGCAGAAAGGTAAGGACGGAAGAGTGTTCGGTGTCGACGTGCTAAAAGGAGTAATAGGAGACATGGACAAGCTCGGAGTCATAGAGCCAATGAAAATCAAGCAGCAGGCAATTTCCAGCGCCACAAGCGCAAGCATGCAGATACTGAGAATAGACGACATGATCAGCTCGAGAGGAAGGCCCGCTGGCGGAGCGCCAGGAGGCGGACCTGGCGGCATGCCTGGCATGGGCGGAATGGGAGAAGAGTGATTAGTGATTACTCTTCTTTTTCCATTTTTCCTGTTTTGTTTCTTTACTTTTTTAATTTCTTCCAGTTAGCCTACTGCGGTTTTTCCCGGCCGTAAATAAGTTCTGATATGCCTGCAAAGAAGTCCTCGCTTTTGTCTACGCGGCCTGCCTTCATCAGTACCAGATCGTTGTCGCCAGCTCCAACTACCTCTTTAACGAATGCGCCCTCTTCAGATATCGTTCTATTGTCATGGGTGAAGACATTCGCATGATTGCCCGCAGAGACAAAATTCATGACTTTTTCCCTGTGCTTATTCGGTATTTTTATCGCCAGAACCCTGTTGCCGTTTTCTATTTCTGCAGCTATTGCAGAATTGCCGGTATTTTCAAACGCCCCCGATACGTCGAAAATCACGAATTTCTTTAGCTTTTCTGCCTTGCTCGCCAGGTATGCGCCCCCTGTTTTATCAAACCTCTGTATGAATACGCCTGCGGTAATCAAAAATGCGATTACGATATAATACCATTCTATAGGCTCTCCCAGGAATATGAAAGCGAGGGCAAAGGTAATGAAAGGTACCAGAAAATAGAAGTTGGTAACAACTGTTGTTTTCATTGTTTTCAGGGCAACGTAATACGCGTATGCCGCGATGACGTCGGAGATTATGCCGACATACAATATCGCGCCTATGTTGCCTAAATTCAATGCCGATACCTGTGCACCTGCAGCAAGGAATGCCAAGCCGAAGAAAGCGAGGCTTATTATGTTGAATATAACAATCGCATTCTCAGTGTTGTAAACATATTTCTTTACCAAAGCAAGGGAAAACGCCGTGGTAAATGCAACAACAAGCACCGCAGCTATGCCTATTGCCATGCTCGACGGGCTGCCTGCCACTCCCAGCGTATTGCTGAAAGCCAGGAACATTCCCGCCACTCCGAGTGACATCGAGAAAATCTGTATTTTGCTGACATGCTCCTTGAGAACAAGCGGCAGGAACGGCAGCATGAGCAGCGGGTAGGTTCTGAACAGAACTGCTGCCAGCGACGCGCTTATAAAATGCTCTCCAAGCAGCATTCCGCTGGTTTGAAAGCCGTAGTTCAAAATTCCTATTACTACTATGGCCAAGAAAGTGGTTTTATTTCTAAGCATCTGCCTGATGCTGAATTTCTTTCCCAAAACACGGGCAAAACCTATCGATACTGGAACTGCGACAGCGTATGCAAGCAGCGTAAACTCAAGTATGTCCATGTTCACTGCTAGTTCGAGTACGACCGGCCAAAGTGCAGCTGACATTATTCCTATGAAAAGGTAAACGTAAACATTTCTCTTTATGCTCATATTTAAAGATAAGAATGGTACTGATATAAAATAGTACGAAAAGTAACAAATATATTAATGTTATTCGTTATTTTGGGCAACGACAGTGATGCTATGAAAGAAATCCCCTATGAATTCCACAGCTCTTTCAACGACAGATACGCAGTGGCAAGCAGGAAAATACTGCGCATTTTATCTGAGAATTCAAGGACGCCCATATCTGGCATTGCGAAAGACGTGAACCTGTCAAGGAAAAGCGCAAAAGACAGGCTCAAGAAATTGGAAGAGGAATTCGGAATAAAATATACACTGGAATTGAATGAAGAAGTATTGGGGTTGACAGTGCCTCACATCATACTCGCAAATTTCACGCTCGAGCCCGATTACGAGCATATCGCCAAAATGCTTAAAGATTCGCACGTGGTGCAGGCGGCTTTTTCAGTGAAAAATAAGAGACAGATCGTCATATATGCGCTTGCATCTTCGTACAAGGACTACACCTATGAAGATAACAAGATACTTACGCAGCTCTCGGAATATGGAGTGGACTGGCAGTCGTCAGAGTTGGTGCACAAGCAACTCGGCTTCTTCCCGTTCAGGAACGAACTGATAGACAGGCTTGGTATAAAGCCAAAATACAAGGACATGCTTAAAGTACTTAACGATAATTCCAGGGCGTCATTTCAGGAAATATCGAAGAGGTTGGGCATGCATTTCAATACCGTCGCGTATACCTTCAATAAGCTTATGAATAAAAATTACATCATACGGCCCACATTGACTATGGACGTTCCAAAAGACATTGAGCTCATGTTCTTTTTCGTCAAATACACGCCTAAGTTGGACTTCGAAAAGTCAGCAGTAAAAATACGTAAAGCCTTCAAGAGCGACGACGAATATTCGCTGGTAAGCAGGTACATACTTTGCGCACCGCTCATAGGTGCCTTCGGTCACTTCGGCATAGGCGCTTTTGACAACTACAAATCCGCATACGAGCACGTAGCGCAATTTCATAGGCAAACCCTTGACGGCCATATATCAAAAGTAGTCGTTGGCGCTATAGACAAGGTGCTTTTGGGAAGGCTGCCGATAAGGAGTATGGATACGAAGAAAGAATACAGGACCATAGACTGGTCAGTTAATGAGCAGAGCCAATAAGCGTCATGCCGCAAAGATCATTCATTTTTGACCGCGCTTAATCACTAATCCTGAAACTAAGCGGTTAGATGCGCGTGCTTTGACCTTATCGCACCACGCGTGCGTCAGTAGAATCCTGAATAAAGGATACTTTTTGCCCCGGCTTGACGCAATCCTGATACATTTCCCTCCGTATGATCTGATCAGTGCTATCCCTTCTTTAGTTACGCCTACCGCGTAAGCAGTTCTCGGCAAATCGAACCTATCTTCTATTGCAGAAGCCCGCCCATACATAAGTGCAGCTACCCTCTCCTTCTTTTCGTCGCCTTTCCCTACGGCACCGATTCCCTCGAAATAGACAAAACCAGATTTTCGCATATATTTCGGCTTTACGTAATGCACCACGCTAAAGGGCGCGACACCGTTCCTTGCCAATAAGTGGTTTCTGCCGTAGGCATTTATCACGAACATGTCTGCGAAACCGATGAATTTTTCTCCCTCGCGCAGGGTACAAAACATGTATTTGTTCTTCTTCCATGCCTTTAGCATGTCCTTAAAAGGCATGGCGTCCTCGCCGAAAATAGCTTTCTCAAAGGTTGCAATTTTCCTGAGCATCGCGCGTCTGCACGGATTTTCAAATATCATACAAGCACTATTTCAGATGTCTTAGGTATTTGCTATTTAATACTGCAGTTTGTCAGATGCTTTCAATGCTGGCAGCGCATTATTTACTTAACATTTTTATGGCTTTCACGGTAAATAACCCCGTGTCGAACATAATAATAGTCGTGGGCACGCAGGGGGCCGGCAAGACTTCGGTTTTAGCAGGATTGAAGGAAGCCAAAGTGGTGAACATGGGCGACGAAACGCTCAGGATGGCATCGAAGAAGCTTGGAATCAAGAATAGAGACGAACTGAGAAAAATAAAGCACTATGAGCGCGTATCAGCTCCGTGGCGCAGGCAGATATTCAAAGATCTTGTAAATAAGAAGGGGAATATTTTCGTAGATACACATGCAAGCATAAAGGCTGGCAACAAATACACGCCGGGGATACTCACCGATGACCTTACTATCCTCGGCAGAAACCTTAAGGCGATAATTTACGTAGATGCCGACACAAAATCAATACTCGCAAGAAGGTCAAAAGATGCCGGCACAGGCAAGAGGTCAGGCAGGGAGAACGATATGGCTGAAGAAATAAAATTGCACAGGCAGATAAACCTCGCCATATGCACGTTCTTTTCAGTACTGATGAACATACCTCTTTATACCATTGAAAATGAGGACGGCAGGCTCGCCGAAGCGCAGAACATGGCAAATGAAATCGCAAGGAATGAATTCGGCAAATGACAACATGCTGTTTCCCGGTTCAACAGAAACTAATTTATACCTGAAAAATAACATAGTGTGGAAAAACAACGGCACAGATGGCATGATTTACATACTTTTCGCAGAATTGGCAATTGTAGCGCTTCTTTACATTGCCTTGTATATGTTTCTGCAAAGGCGGATAGGCAACCCCATCCGCAGCAAGGAGATACAGGCGCTGATAAAGATGAAACAGGTAGAGCTCAGGGAGCTGCAGAAGCAGAATGTTGACCGTCAGGTACTCATGATGAAGCAAAAAGAGATAATGCCGCTCTTTTCGGAAAGCATGAAGATCCAGTTCAAGCCGATGCTGATAATACTGCCTGTGTTCTTAGCAATTTTTTATCTGGTTTTGCCGCAGATATTTCCGCCTAACCTTACATTCAGCATATTTTCAATATCGCTTAGCTACCAGTGGACATTCATACTGCTTACATTTGCCGGCGTCACAATTGCAAATGTTGCTTTCTCGGTGCGTGACAACAAAAGGCTTAGGGCACAGACCGCAGCAAAGAATGAAATACAGGTATGAAACATACCTGCAAGATATCTGATTTAAATCCTGCTTTAGTTCATGACGAAAAGATAAGCTGCTTTACGCGCTGCTGTCGTCTATGCCTGACATGGCTTCTTCCTGCAATTCATGGTTGCCGTTACCGAACGGCCTAAATACTATTTCATTCGCGTGCGCGTCAAGTGTGCTGTGGCCGTTGCGTTCATATTCCTTAAGCTCTTTTATTGCGCCTTCGAAAGCAGGAACAAGGTCGTTACGTCCCTTTTCATGCGCTATACGCACTGCATTTTCAAGTATTTTGAAACCTATTTTTATTGGCGCTTTGTTTTCTGCCATATACTCATCTGTTCGCAACTCTCAAAAGTGGTTTCAACGCCTGCTGCTCGGTTTTAACAATCGGCTCTCCGTCAACCACATAGTCATAGTTTGTCGGTGCGCTCTCTCTGATAAAATTGCCGTTTTCGCGCTTGCCTGCTATCATAAAAGGCAGAGGATTGGTAGGGTCCACAACATATACGCTATTGTTAATCTCTACTTCTACCCACGCGTGCAACGACTCGCTGTCATTGCTGTCTGCCGCACCTGACACAAAGCGCGGCTTCACGTTAGTATTTCCTCTCAAATATTCTCTTTCAAGCACCTCGTAAAGCATCAGGGCATGCTCAAAACACACCCCCTCGTGAAAGAAGTACGACAGAGGTATTGTCGACTTGTCACCAGGATAGTTCTCTGCATGTTTCATACTGTAATGCATGCTTTTATATACTGCACGTGCCAAGCCCACTACGTTTTCCAGCTCTGCTGCGTTATTACCCGCAAGCGAAGCAATTTCCGCCTTAGCGTATGCCGACAACGGATTGCTATGTGCCGAAGTTTCAAGGTCATCCAGATGCTGCGATAGCAGTTTGTCGTTTAGCCCCGGCATTATTATGGTATATGCGACTGTTGTTATGTTAGGCATTTTGCCGTTTTGGTCAACTGGAAACCAGTAATCTTTCATATCTATTGTTATTTTCGAATTGTCTGGCACGTTTTTGTTTATGATCCCGAGTCGTGGCGGTTCCTTGTCGAATTCTATCAGTGTGTTCTTCCCAACTGTAGATTCCCATATATAAAGTATCTCAAGTTCTTTAGGGTCTGCTGCAGTAAGCTTCGCGTGCATGCCGCTTCTCACCGTGGAATTGTATATGTAAGTCCTGCCAGCGCCCGCGTCTATCGAAGCGTTATCTTCAACAACTGACGTCCTGACCTGTATTACGCCGTTTATGCCTACTGTTTTCAGAGTCGCATTACTGCCTATTGATGAATCGTACACTAAGTTTTTGTCCCCGTGCGCATATTGTCCCTCTTTGCCAAACGAAACCAGCGCCGCACCGTCTGCTATTTTTGCGTTTTGAAGCTCGAAAGTTCCGTAAACTACTGCCGTTGCTGCTATGTAAGTATTTTTATCTAGTACCTTTACACCGTCTCCTATGAATCCACCCTTAGTTCCGTCAGGGTTTACATATCTTGTAAAATGTAGCGTTTTCTGTGTGCCATTGACATCTATTGTGACAGTTGCGGAATTATGCTTCTCGCGTCTTTTAGACCGCAAATCAGCAAGCATGCCGCTTACATTGTCCTGCGTAATCTGCGTTTTATTTTCAGTAGCTTGATGTTCTTTCGGCGGGTGCGGATAAGGCAAATCCTTTTGCGCTACTGGCTGGTTTGGACCTGAAGCAATAAGTATTTTTAATGCGTCTACCATAACTACCGCGTTTTGGCCGCCTGCCGGATTTAATGCCGTGCCAGGCATTAACCTTATAATATACGCACGTAAAGCGTTAAAACATTGTGGATCCGAGGTTTACTTTTATTACTTGCCTCTTGCGCGTGTATTTCAGTATTCGAAGCGGATTCAGCGCAATTTCCGCAATTCGCAGGATTGCAAAACAGCAACGTATAAATATGTTGCAATGTCAAACAGAATTCGCTTTTAAGGGCATAATTTAGGTGTAGCTAATGCCAAAACCGATGCACAGGTCAAGAAGTTTCAGGAAGCTTAACAGGGTTTCGCCCAGCGGCAGGCATCTCCTCCATTTCGAGAGAAAGCAGAATTCAATACCCCACTGCGGAATCTGTGGAGCAGAGCTTAATGGAATAAGCATGTCAGCCAATCCTAAGGGTAGGACAAGGAGGAGCAACGCAAGAAAGTTCGGCGGAGTTCTTTGCTCATCATGCGCATCTGAGGTAATAAAGCTCTCCAGCAGGGTGGAAAACGGAGAAATGAAGCTTAACGACATAGGCATAAAGCAGCGCAACTACGTGCTTCAAATGGCATCACACTGAGTAAATCTTTTCCTCATGTTAATGCAGGCAGTGCGGATCGTATATTAAATTTCACTTCGATAACTGCACATGAAAGCCATAATCATATGTGGGTGGTCTGCCACTGGGAAAACCACAGTGGCAAAAATAATTTCCGAGAAGTTAGGAATAAAGCTGCTTTCTGGTTCCGAAATTCTTATGTCGATGGCAAAAGAAAAGGGTTATTCGCCTAATGGCGATGACTGGTGGGATACTGAACAGGGGATGAAATTCCTTGCCGAACGCACTAAGAACTTCGACTTTGACAAGGAGGTTGACAGGAGGCTCATAAAAGAAGCGGAAAAGGGAAATGTAGTTATGACAAGTTACACTCTGCCTTTTATCTCGAAAGAGGGAATAAAGATATGGCTCGATGCGAGCGAGAAAAATCGTGCCATGCGTATGTCTCACAGGGATCGCATAACTTTTGAAGCAGCGTCAAAAGTGCTAAAAGCAAGGGACAAGGAAAACGGAGAACTTTACCTTAAAATGTATGATATTCGCTTTGGAAAGGACTTTTCGCCTTTTGACATGGTAATAGACGCAAATTCGGCAACTGCTGAAGAAATAGCGTCTTTGATAATGGAATACGCGAAAAAGGCATTCGCTTAAAAGCAACGCACATGCAACCTGGCAGTTTTTAATTATTGTCTTTCAATTATATTCGATTTGTGATTTTATGGCGGCAATAGAAGTAGGAAGAGTTTGCATAAAGAAGTCAGGGCACGACGCCGGAGACAAGGCGGTTATAACTAAAGTTGAGGACGAAAAATTCGTCCGCATAGTCACTTCCAGTAGGGGCAAGGAAAGAAGGTGCAACATAAAGCACCTTGAGCTTCTCTCGGAAAAGACCGACCCGAATAACAAAAATCAATTGGCCCAGGCTCTCGGTATTGAGGTCAAAGCAAATTCCAAATAAAAGGTACGCGATTTAATGAAAATAAATATCGACAAAAAGATAACTGATGTAATCGCCAGAGACAAAAAGGTAATATTCGAAACCACAAGAGAAAACTTTCCTTTCGTTGCTGAGAGTGCCAACGGAGACTATACTTACGACATATCGGGAAATAGGTTCATTGACTTCAGCAGCTACATAGGCGTGTACACGCTTGGCGACAACGCTAACAATGAGATAAGAACGTCGATAAAGAGGCAAGTTGACAAGCTGATGCACGCTGCATTTCTTGACTTTTACTCTGAACTGCCGGTAACGTTTGCGGAGAAGCTGGTGAAACATTTTCCAAACGGCTTCGGGAGGGTCTTCTTCTCTAATTCCGGCACAGAAGCGAACGAAGACGCCATAAAGCTTGCAAAGATATTCACAGGAAAGCAATTTCTCATGTCTTTTTACAACGGCTTCCATGGCAGGTCCCTCGGTTCCTTGGCATTGACATCGTCAAAGCAATCGCAAAAGAGGCACATGGGGCCATTCAGCGATTACATACACGTTCCCTATCCGAATACTTACAGGAATTTGTGGCGCACAAGCGAACCAAAAGAGGTTGCTGACGCATGCCTTTCCTTTATAGAGACAAATGTGCTAAAGCGGGACGTAAGCAGCGAGGACATAGCCGCAATATTCCTCGAGCCCGTGCAAGGCGAGGGCGGGATAATAGTGCCGCCTAAGGAATTTGTCGTTGGGATAAGGAAAATGGCAACAGAGAACAACATGCTGCTCGTAGACGACGAGATACAGGCGGGTTATATGAGAACCGGCAAATTCCTCGCGCTTGACAATTTCGGCGTAACTGCAGATGTTTACACAATGGCGAAGGCGCTCGGTGCAGGCATTCCAATAGGTGCCACGATAGCAAAGAGCTCCCTTGGTGACGTGCCTCACGGGTCGCATGCCGGAACATTCGGAGGAAATCTTGTTGCGATGGCGGCTGCAAATGCATCCATAGATTATGTCGATGCAAACAAAAACAAGCTCGAGTCTGATGTTAAGAGAAAAAGCCAGTACATCATGAAGCGGCTCGAGGAGATGAAAGACAAGTACGAAATAGTCGGAGATGTTAGAGGATTGGGTCTCATGATAGGCGCAGAACTTGTAAAAAACAAGAAGACAAAGGAACCTGCTACCGACGCTATGAACAAAGTCATAGATGCGTGCTTCAACAACGGACTTTTACTTCTTCCTGCAGGTGTTTCTACAATCAGGATAATGCCGCCGATACCCATCTCAGTGAAAAATCTGGAAAAGGGGATGGATATTTTGGAAGAAGCAATCAAAATCTCGAACGTCAGATAAGTTCGTCAGTTTGCGAGCTGCCTATCTTGTTTTAAAAAATACGCTTTATTCAGTAAATTCATGTCAGCAGTAATGCAATCACGCAGCAGGCAGTCAAATAGACGGAGCGATACAGCGATTGGAATAACTGGAAATCCCATTAACTGCTACAAAGACATAAGGTCAGCACAATCTGCGCTCAGGAGAGAAGAAGGAAATGTAAAGAACGATCCGCTTACCTTAAGTCAAAAAACAGCGTACGTTGTAGTCGGCGCATTTTTGCTTGTTGTTGCCACTATCGCAGCCCTCGCATGAAAGCAATGTGCGTCAACATGTTTGATAACTTTCTATAATATTAAAGGTCAGTAAATGAATATGGCTGAAATGTATCAGCAGGAAAATCGCCGCAGAACAAAGAGAATTGTCGCAGTGGCTGTAGGTGCTGCCCTATTGGGCTTAGGCATAGTGTTTACTGGGCCGGCGGCGCCTGTCGCTGCAACTTCTTCTTCAGCATTAGCTAATATTTAGAAGCCGGAGCCGGGGCCTCCAACGACCTTGTTCGCAGTTTTTAGGTCGCCAATCGTTAAGTCGCTTAAACCGCTAATCAGAAAATAATGCAAAACAATCACAGCTGTTGTTGCCGGCAAACGCATTGCTTGGCGTGGCAGTAGTATTTGCGTAAAGTGGTACCAAGCGCCCTCGCTTTTTTTTATAGATGCATGATTTTCAGTGGAGAAAAAGAGAAAAAGACTAAATAAATTTGCTATATTGAATTTCTTTTTGCTATTGTTGTCAGAGTCCTCAGTTGCCGCAACAGTTCCAAAAACATTGGATATTTTGGAAAAAGCAGTAAAAGATGCAGATTTGAAGCAACGAAATAATATGCAAAACCTGCATCGTGCAAGATCTAATCAGCATACTGCACAGACAAATTGCGCATTTACAAAATCGCAGTTCTCTATTAAATAACGAAATCTAAACCAATATATAAATATGTAAAAAATACAGCATATCCGATAAAAATGAGTTACGAAAGTAGCGCAAAGCACAGAAAGTCAGCTGGCAATCTGCGAAATACGCCAGAGGCAATATCTGCAGAAGCGTATGGGCAGTTGATACGAGATTTGGCAGAAGCTAATAAAGTCCAAAATGCTCAAAAAGGGCCAGAAATTAATACAGCCGCAAAGAAAGCTGCTGTGGACGGCGTGTTTCGCATGGAGCAGGCAGCGCCGACAGAAGCTGCGGTAAAGCATGTCACGAAAACCACTGCTGCAGAAGAAACGGGGGCTAAAAGGACCGCGTCCGAAAACAAAAGGCATGCCCTATTTTCAACATTTTCAAATATCATACGTAAAGTAGGCAAACTGGCAGTATTTTTAGGCGTTATTTATGCCGGGGTGTCATACGTAGGCACTGCACTTGTCGAAAGGACGCTTTCGTCAGCAACTGCGTTCATTTGGGCAACGGCTCCAGTACCTGCGTCTTTGGTGCTTTTCGGAATAGCGTATATCCTGTCAGCTAAACTGCTCAGAAGGATTGAAAACGGGCTGCATGCCAGAAGGCTCAAAAGAATCCAGTCTGAGACAGAAGATGCCAAGCAAAAAGAAATGGCTACAATGTCTGCTCAGCCATCGCTTGGTTAAATCCTAAATCGAATAATAACGTAATCACATGCGTTTCAAATAATTTTTCACACGAATTTGCTTAAATCAAACTGCTTCTTGCTGTTATTCTCTTCTTCCTCTGCAGCTGCCGCAGTGCCGAAAACATTGTCTATTTCGTCTTTTACTAATTTCAGCCTCTGCTTCGTGTAATTGTCTAGGTTGTACCTGTCAGCGAGGTTAATCGCCGTCTTAAGATATTTCTCAATGCCTCCCTTCGATATCGTCAAAAGCAGCTTTCCCTGGCATCTTGTGCACTTCCCGCTCAGAGGCACGCGCCTGTACTTCGAGTTGCAGTTCGCGCATCTGAACCTCTGCTTTGAGAACGAATGGAGGTTGCCTATCAGGTCAGGCGCGAAGTGGCTCATTATCAGCCTTTTCGCAGCATCGCGCTTGTCTATCGAATCAAGCATGTCCATCAGCATGAACTCCGCGTCTATCTTCTCCTGCATGGTCTTGAACTGCGTGTAAGAACTTCTCTTGGGAGACACCTGCACTGCGCTTTCTGTCGATAGAGCAGTGAATTTCAAATTCTCGAAAGCAGACTCGTTGCCGAGCCTGCTTTCTACAAGCTCGATGTTCACCTCCGACGGCATCGCGTTTGCCATGGTCTTGTCGTAGAATTCAACTGGATATTTATCTACCACTTCCATAGCGTAAACTTCGTCGTCTACTTCCTCTGGCCTTACGTTCGTAGTAAGAAGAAGGGGCGCGTCCATCGTACCGCCAATAGTGGCAGGCAGGTATGCGCGCGAGAAGTTGAGGAGCGCATCAAGCAGCAGCATCGTAGTATCCTCGTCGCCGTCCGCATTTCTCCTCCTTGCAGATATCGTATACGGGTGCGCAAATCCCACGCTGGCGTCTGTAAACCCTATTATCCTTCCCAGGACCGCGCACGAAGTATGTGGCGACAGCGTAACGACAAGCTTTCCTATCAGGTCGTTTTCTCCGTTTGCGCCGTAATAGGCGTCAAGACCGTAGAACCTTTCGAGCAAGTCGTCTATGTATTTTGTTATCTTTAAAAGGTATTCTGCGCCTCTCCTGTTAAGCACGACATCCTGATGCTTCAGCTCGACTAGCTGCGTATCGCTTTCCAGCGGCCTGCCAAGATAGTCTTTGTCGTATCCGAGAGACCTTAGCTTCTCCAGACCAAGCCCTATTTCTTTTGGGTAAAAATGTGTCATCGGTGCGTCAGTGGCGTCGAATCTCGATGTTCCGTCCTTGAATGCAAATATGCCGTTATGCGCTCGCAGAATCCCCTTTTCAATAGGTTCCGCGTATCTCGATGCATTCATAAGCCTCTTGACTCCTTTTACAACGTTTGGCATCTTCACAATGCCGAGCCTCTGCATTGCTCCGTTTACTACCTTCTCCAGGTCTATTTCTATATCGTCATACGCCTGCATCTCCGAGCCGCAGTACTCGCATGTTTTCGAATTTCCTGGCTTTCCGCAGGTTTTGCATATCCTTTCCACCTTAGTTGGCTTGCCGCAGTCGTAGCAGTACGGGGTCGCCATTATCCTTTTGCACGTATCGCATTTGTACCTCGCTATCTCTATCTTCGTCTCCTTCTTTCCGAATTTCTGCGCATCTTTCGCGAATGCATTCGTTATATTTCTTTCCTTGCCGCCGTAAGCGCTTATCGGAAACAGTGCATTGGGAGAAGGTTTCATGAGCCTTTCGCGTGCCTTTTCCGGTCTGCCTATTCTGGCTCCTATGAACGTCGCCCTTCTCGGTATCTTGAACACTGAAACCGAATTTGCCAGTTCCAACGCGCTCGCATATTTACCAGAGTCGAAGTCTCTGGCGTTCATCCCCTTTTGAAAGTTTACCTCTCCGTTTTCCAGAAGTCCAAGCGAAGCGACAAGGCTCTTGGCATAGTCCTTGGACAGAATTATCTTTCCTTCAGAAAGCCTGTGCGGTACTGCTATGCTTTCGAGTATCTTCTTTATTTCCGGGTCGTTTGTTATTTGTAAATCTCCAAGTTCGGCAAGTTTTTTGCCTTCTGCGTCTTTGCACTCCCTCAGCCTGTCAGCGAGCTTCACAAGTTCGTACGCCTGTATTGACTGAAATTCGAAAAGGAATTTAGGGTGTATCGGTATCGCGTATTTACCTGATAAAGCGAATGCCTCGTCAAAAGAGATTTCCCTGTCGCTTATTGCATACGCATCAGGTCCGTAGCCTGCTTTCTCAAGCTGCGCCTTCCACAGTTCCTCTACATAGCTGCTAGGCTGCAGCGGCGTGTTGGTTTTCCTGAAATCGCCATAAGTGATCAGTATGTCGCCCACCTGTATTATTTCCTCTACCTCATTCGACAAAAGCATCGCAGTATCTGCATCGTTGATCCTCAACGCCTCCCCGCTCCTCAGCCTCACAAAAGGGCCCTCTATCGTGTCTACTGGCGCCGCTATGCAGCCCTTGCCTGGCAGCTCAACCTTGAGCTGCGTGCCTACGCTTATGAAACGCTGCAATACTATCATTGTCGCAGGGCTGAAGCCCTTTGCCGCTATGCCAGTGAACCTACTTCTCCCGTACCTGAGCCTGAATCCGCCGAGGTGCTTAGGGTATGCGAGTATCGGCCTGCCTGCCACAAGCTCGTCAAGCAGCGGGCTGTCCTCAATGCTTTCCTGCTTGCCATCTTGTTTCTCTGACTTGTCTGAGGTTTTCACTATCTTTATCACGCTGTTCAGCCAATTCCAGTCCAAGCCGGCTTTCTTGGTCTCTTTCAAAACGCCCTTGGCCTTCTGCGCTATGCTGCTTACTGCGAGAGCCACTCCGCTTCTTATCCTATTCGTAAGCGCAACCTGTTTTCCTCCGTATTCTATCCTGTTTATGTTGGTGTGCACTCCTATCTGCATTTCTTCAGTAGGCAAGCCATCGACGCATACTGGGCAATTTTTGATTATGGTTCTTATGTCATCTGCACTCGGCATATATTGCAGATTCACGATTTGTGCATGGTAAAGTTCCAATTCTTCTACATACCTTTCTGTTTCCTCCTGCGTAGCCTTGTAGTCTCCTATTCCGAAGAATTTCCTTGCATAATCAGTAAGTGCTACTGACAAGGCCACTGTCGTGCCGCCCGCGCTTCTTATTGGACCCGCATAGACTATGGCCACGTAATCCGAATTGTCTGCGTTTCTGAAGCGCTCGATTCCCTGCACGCCTTCCGTCGGCGCGACCAATATCCCCTCTGTCATTATTGCCAGTCCAATGCGCACTGCGTCGAGAATGCTCTTTTTGACATCACTGCTTTTGAATTTCTCATTTGTGCACATCTCCTTTACTACTTCGAATGCAAGCGTATTCCTAGTCATTCCCTCTTTGTGCAGCCTTCTTATCAATTCAGATGTTCCTTTTATCCCTATCAATCCCTCTACGCGCCCTGCCAGGTCCGGGGCGCGCACCATCTCGACAGATTCGCTTGGGTCGAAGCCCAAAGCCCTGGCTCTACCTGCTATCTCGTACTCTTTATTTGCCCCTTCTTCGAGCATCGAAAAATAATTATCCGTGTCCAAATTACCGCCTTATGCTAAGTAGTGTCATGGTATTGTGTTGAAATCAAGCGTGCTTACTGTCATGTTTTTTGTCTCATAAACAGGAAGGAATCCTGGCGACGGAAGATGTCCGAGCCTTATCTGGAAAGATGTTCTGGCCTGCCACGCGCCGCTGTTGACGAGCAGCGTTCCGTGATAATCCGTTGCAGCGTTCTTGTGCACGTGCCCCATTTCCACTATGTCTGGCACGCTGTCTATTACCATGCCGTCGTCCCTGCTTGGCACTATCACATTTCCTCCATAAATCGGGGATAAATGACGCCGTTTCAGAACCTCCATCATCGCTGTTTCGGGTCTGGCGTACGTGCAACCTGGCGTGTCGTGTATTACCGAATCCAAAGAGGTGCCGTGGTATGCAAGCACGTTTATGCCGTCAAGCACAAGGTTGCTCGGATTTGTTGCAAGGTGCACGTTCGAAGGCAGGTCTCCTTGCGTCAGCTCTTTAGGAAGCATAGGTTGTGGCTCTGCCCGCTGCACGGCATCGTGATTGCCTGGCTGTACAAATACCTCTATATATTCCGGTATTTTAGACACAAGGTCGAAGAACACAGAGTATTGCCTATATACATCATCTATCAGCAATTCCTTGTCCTGATTCGGATATATGCCGACTCCGTCAACCAGGTCACCGTCAAATACTATGTACTTCACCTTCTTCGCAAGGTCTTTCCTGTAGTCGACATTTCCGTTGAACCATTCCAGCAGCTTGTTGAACTGCTTTTCCATGAAAAGCTTGTGGCCTACCTGCGTGTCAGAAATAAATGCGATTGCTATGTCCTCTTCTGTTTTTTTGCGCATGTGCACTGGAATGTCAGGCCACACTACTGTATTCGCTATTACTAGTTTGTTCGACAGCTTGCCTTTTACTGCTATGACGTCATCCTTGAGTATCTTCGTTGCGCTTACGAACAGATCGGCATTGAAATTGCGCTCGTTCTTATAGGGCTTGACAAATAGCACGCTTGCGGTGCCGGTACCATCTTCGAGCGTCACGAGTACATGACCATTTTTCGTTATTACCTTGTCGTAGACCATTCCTACCAGGCTTATTTCGCGGCCGTTCATGTAATTGTTCATGCTCCCTATGTCTATTATTCCCTGGATGCTTCTGTTCCTTTCCAGAATGGCTTTCTGCCTTTCGAACCTGTTGGTAAAGTGAGCAACAAAATCGTTCACAGAAGAAGAAACCGACTCTATCTTGCTGTTCCTAACCTCAAATTCAGAGTTTATGTCCTTGGCAATCGGCGAAAAGTCGCTGCTTCTTATTATCTCTACGTCAAGCGGCGTCTTCTCGCTTTTAACCTTTGCAAGTATCTCTTTCAGGGTTTCCTTCTTCAGCAGCTTTATCCCATCAGATGCGCCGGAAAAATGGCTGAGCACAAGAGAAACAAGCTCCTGCATCTCCATGCCCTGGAGGTCAGAATCCAATATGTCTGAACTCACTATTATCTTTCCTTCTAGCAAAGAGGCGAGCTGACTGGCAGTGGCAGGCATAGGACAACCAAGAATGATTGATACAAATTATCACGTTAAATATTAAAAGCAGACACGCCGCAAAAAATCAAACAGGTAACACATGTAACATAAAATAAAATTTTTATACGCGTGTATAAAACCGCGGCAAAAACAAGAGTTTAAATATTTTTACGGCAATTGAGCTGTGTATTGAACCGTGCTTTTATGGTAAAGATTCTGGATTTATTCGGAAAGAGAGATGCCGCGGCTGAGCTTGGAAGGGACCTGCCTTTCAGGGTCGTGACTGAATTTGTACCGTACCGACTTTACGCAAATAGGAGAAATTCGGTGATGCTTTTCCTCAAGGTTAAAAATCTCACAAAAGAGCCTGTGTTGAGCTCAATCGTGATAGAGGTGCCGAAGAGGCTAAGCTTGGACCAGACTGGGCTGATAACCCAGAAAGAGGTCAGGCTTGGGCTGCTTTCCCCGCAGGAGGAGAAGGAATCTAAGATAGAGCTGTTTGGCGACACAGGAACAGAAAAAGGCGAATACACAATGAGCATTACTGCATTCGTGCACTACCGTGATTATGGGCACGTGCTGAACGCCATAAAAAAGAAGGCAATCCTTGAAGTGTCATAAATTTTTCCTTATTTTCCGAACTTTCGCATCTGGACTTTTCTCTGCATATTATTTAAATGTTTATATGTATAAAGATATCGAGGATTCGACCAGACTTTGGTGATAATATGGTAAAGTATGTAATTGCAGAGCAATTAATCGGCAAAGAAGTCATTACTTCTGACGGCTCAGATTTGGGAAGGTTTTTGGATGCTGAAGTGAACGAGGTCACTGGCAAGCTGACATCGCTTGTAGTTGACCCAAACGCAGAAAACGAGCTAGTCAAGAAATTAGATATCAAGGACGGCAAGATTAAGTTGCCTTATTCTAGCGTGATGGCTGTAAACGATTTCATAGTCGTGGACAGGAAGCAGCTGTAGGCTTGGGGTGTAGCCTATAATAATCTGCGGCGGTGACGAAGCAGGAAGGGGGGCAGTAATTGGGCCTTTAGTCGTTAGCCTTGTTTGCATAGGCAAGGACAAGGAAAAAAGGCTCTCCGAAATAGGCGTAAGGGACTCAAAACTTCTTACGCGCAAGAAGCGCGAATATCTTTTTGATGAAATATACGAATTGGCTGACGAAGTCAAGGTTTATCCGATAACGAACGAGGAGATAAACATGGCTATGCAGGGCGGCATGTCGCTTAATGCGCTAGAAGCGCTGCATTTCGCAAGGCTTCTCGATTCACTCGAAAGCGATGTTAAAAGAATATACTTGGATTCGCCTGATGTCCTGCAGCATAAATTCGGGGTGCGCGTGGGCCTTTTTTCGAAAAAAACAGTGGCAGCTTTTGGGGCAAAGTCGAAGCAAGAAGGTGCGATAAGAATGATATCGGAGCACAAGGCCGACGAGAAATACCCCGTTGTTTCAGGCTCGAGCATAATATCGAAGGTCACTAGGGACAGGGAGGTAGACAAAATCAAGGCGGCGCTGGGAATAAACTTCGGCTCTGGCTACCCTGCCGACAAGCACACCGTCGAGGCGCTCAGGCTCAACATTAAAACAAGAAAACTTGAGCCGTATCTGAGGCAGAAATGGAACACACTGGCCAATATAAGGCAGCTGCGCATGAAGGAATTCACGCAATAGCAAGCGGGTTTACGCCACTCGGCAACGTGCGCGCAGGCCTTTAAAACCCTTCTTTTCCACCGGCTTTGTTGATTTAGTCTTACTTTATCGGTATTTTTTCGTAGAAATCTGATTTAAATTGATGTGTGATTCAGTAATTTATTTGATGTCCAAACCGCTATTTTCTTTCGCGAGTTCTTCCATTGCTTCTTGCTGTATCTTTGCACGGCGCTGCGCAATTTTTCTTATCCGTGGGATTTTGAACGTGTCAAGCCAATTGGAATTGAACCGCTTAGAATTATCGGTGTTCCAATAGAATATCTTATTTTCTATCGTGCCTTTGTTATACGCTTCGTATGTAAACATGCGCCAAATCTTCAGCATTCCTATGCTATCTAATTCATCCGCATAATAAAGCAATTCTTTCTCTAGCTTTACCTCTTTCGACGTCTCATTTGGATTTATTATCTTAGCTGCCTTATCGATAGTATTAACTGGAACAATATCCTTCAAAAGCTTTTTGAGCATATTGGCAGAATCGGTTTCGTGACCCGGCATGCTCGGATTGGCAACTTTGCGCCTGTTTTTCTTCCTACCTATATCATGGAATAAGGCAGCCACTAGAAGTGCATCGGAATCAATCTTATTCTTATAAATTTCTTTCATCTTGATAAATTTCTTAGCATTTTGATAAGTTCTTAACGAATGGTAATACCTGTAGCCTTTGCCTCCTGCAGATTCGACCTGTTGCAAAAAAGCTTTTTCTATTATGCTAATCATTTTTGATTCTTGGGATTTTGTCAGCATATATCCAACCATGTTTTACTTTAGTATATAAACTTAGGGCTTTGCTAATAAACCCTGCTAATTAATCCCATTTATTAGCATAAAACAGAATTTACTATCAACTTTTTACTTCGCTAACTTACTGTAATACCTGAACACCGCACCGTAAATTGCATCAAAGGCACCTCTTGATGTTTCTATGAGTTCCTTTTGTTCGTTTCTCATCCTCAATTTCTTAAAAACATCATTCTTGTGAGAAGCGTGAAATAGCCTATTTCGTTCTATTTGAAAGTTGTTTGTAGCCTTATACTCGGCAGGCTGAATTACCCTATTCTTCTTAAGAAATTGAATTTTTGTTTCAAGATAGTGAAGTTATTGGCGGAAAGGTATTAATTAGCAAAGCTTTTCTGCCGGAAAGACTTTTATACCACATCATATACAGTTGCCATCGTAGGTGTTATGATGCCAGATGCCCCCAAGCCTATTACTCTGATTGTGGCCGGACCTGATTTTGCCGGCAGAAAGACAGTAGTGAACCTGCTTTCTGAACTGCTAAGAAAAGAGAATATTCCATTAACTATAATAGACATGACAAAAAGAGACATGACAAAAAGAGGGCAAGAAGACCTTTTAACAATTATGAACGGAAAGCCTTCTGTCCTTCTCAACGTGACAGCGGCTCAGTTCGAATGTTTAAAGTCAACCCTTCAATCTGCGAAAAGAGATGTCGCTATTTTGGACGTGGATTCCTCATTTGAAAAAATAGGAATGCGCAAAGCACGGCAAGTAAACCCTGAACGTTGCAAATTGCCAGGCATAGGCAATAAAGAAATAACAAATATTGCCAGCGGCCGCGTAGAAATCTATTCAATATATAATAACACTGAAGATGAGCAAGACCTTGCCAAGAACCTGGAAAAGGTAGTTGACGCGATTAAAAGCAGATACGGAAAACCGTCTTAGTTCGCGCCACACGAAGAAAACACGTATCGAATGAAACTTCAGTTCAATTGATTCGAGCGATGGAGATGCTACTGATGTAGTATGTTAGGAAATCGCTCGCGCAACATGATTATGAGGGCGAAGTCCTTATGTCATAAATAAAAAGTGTGCGTTCCTATTTCTGTTTCATTTTGTTAATACTTCGCATCCATCTTTCTGCACAATTACGCTCGCCTCAGCCTGCGCTACTATCCCTTTTCCTTTTTCCACAAGTACCGGAAATGATTCGAGCGCGCCAAGTGCTGCAAGCTCGTTAAGGCCTCTCCTCACCTTGAATTCAGAACCAAACGCATTAACGAGCCATCTTACTGCGAAAGGATAAGTTGAATAGTTTTTGTCAATAAATTCGGATATCCTCCTAGTATCTTCAGACCGCGCATTCACATTCCCGAGTTTCTGGTATATTTGAAGATGTTCGCCTTCGATAACATGGCCTGCGCCATTTGTAACGAACGGTTCAAGCGCCACTACCTGGCCTTCTTCTAGCGCAGTGTCATCTCCATTGTCGTAGTTCGGGATGAAAATGTCAGCATGCAGGTCCTCTTCGCTTATCCCATGACCGCCGAGATTCTCTATAGGCTTCAACCCCGCTCCCTTTACGACTTTTTCAACTGCTGCTCCTATCTCGCAAACCTTCCTTCCTGCTTTGACTGAGCTTATTGCTTCTTGCAGCGCTTTTTGTGCCGTATCTACGAAATTCGCGTATTTGCCTGACAGGTCTATTGTCACTGCGCAATCCTGCAGATATGTATCTTTCCTCGCGCCAAGGTCTATTTTCACAAGGTCATTGTTTGTAAACACGCTTTCATCGTTGACAGTTGGCGTATAATGCGCCGCGTTCTCGTTTATAGAAATGTTGACCGGGAACGCAAGCCCGAATCCCTTGTCTTTCATGAACTTTTCCAGTTCATTCGCAGTATCAATCAGCTTCTTGCCTGGCTTTACCAACTCCTTTGCGTAAGTGAGCGCTTCGAATGAAGCTTTTCCGGCCTCCCTGAACTTATCATATTCATAGTCGTATTTGTTTTCCATGTTCACAGCCTTTTTTGCGTTCCTTCTCCGGTAAGCTCCTCCTTGCTTACTCCCAATTCTTTCAGTATTTTAAGCGTTGAAGGTATCACCTGGTGATCTATGTAGTATTCCGCATCATAATCCTTTGCGAACTCCTCAAGCTCCGCTTTTTCAGATATTGTCTTGCCATTTTTTGTGATTATATATCCTATTGTCAGGTTTTCTATGTCTGAGCGATCTTTTCCGCGCGCAATTGCCTTCTTAGCCGCGGAGAGCTCAGGAGACGTTATGTCGTAATTGTCTATCCCCTTTCTCAGCTGCGTATGAATGACTAATTCATTCAAGTTAACCTTTCCTTCGCGCAAGTCGTTTATCGTTTTTTTGACCAGTTTGACAGCGCTCTCCTTGCTACCCTCTTTAAGTATTGCTTCAAGCACTTTCCTTTGCGTGTCTCTTGCTATGTTCGACCAGTCCCTTCTTACAAGCTCAAATCCCCTTATTTTTATCCTTCCTGATTCAGAAAGAAGAGCATACTTTTTCTTTACCCCGACTTCGCCTGTGCCGGATTTTTTGCCAACAAAAACTCCGCGTGTATAAAAATCCTCGAGTTCCAACTCCATAGATTCAGGCAAGGATGTGTTTACCTGTTTTAAGAATTCCTTTACGTCATCTTTCGTTTTGTTATTCATGAGTAGGAAAACGCTATCGGTGTCCCCATAGAGCGCTCCAAATCCTGCCTTCTCCGCTTCCTCTATTACGTTTTTAATGTAATCCCTTCCCAATGCCGTGACACTGGTCGCGCATTCCCTCGAATACCATCTTGACCTTGCATATCCAAGGTACCCGTAGAAAGAATTAGCAAGTATCTTGAGTGCCTGCGACCTTGCGCCCAAAGATTTGTTGTCTGGGCTTGCCTTGTATGCTTTTTTAACGCTCTGCCTTTCGCTTATGAGGATTTTCAGTATGGCCGGTATTATGCCCTGTGGCTCTTTCTTGAACTTGATTCCGATTGGCGTATCGTTGAATCCTGCTTCGTTTATTGACTTCGGCTCAGCCATTGTCGAAGGGTCTATGTTGTATGCAATTATTATCGAAGGATACAAGCCCCTGAAGTCCAGCACTGCCATGTTTCCATACACTCCTGCCGAAGGCGTCTTGACATACGCGCCTTCATAGGGAACAGACATCCTGTTCTGAATTTCATGCTCGTCAGGCTTGTTAGGTATAAGCTCGTTGTTTTTGTGCGCATATAGCATCAACAGATACTCAACTAGCTGACCAGTTGTTGAGATCATGGTTTCGCTGAGCGTTGTTCCGCACAGCCTTGAAAGCTCAAATTCGAGGGGCATGAAGAATCTGTACAGCTCATCCAAAGTCAGCGAATCGTCCAGAGAGTAATCTGCCAGATCTTCCGTTTCGCTGTTCTCTTTGTCCCACATTTGATATATTGTGGTTTTGTTGACCATTTTTTTCTTCGCATTACCTGTTATTGCCTTGTAAACTTCGCCAAGAGTGAACCTGTTCACTTTTATCAGATATTCTGCAGTTCCCACTACTGCTACGAACTTCGCTACATTGAATATGTCTGCGTGTATTCTGCCAGGTATTTTTGTGCTCTCTACGAGCCCGTGATGCTGCGTATATACGTCTTCATCATATCTACCTATTCTGAAATTTGCATTGTTTTTTTCGGCCCTTTTCAACAGGTACGGAATGTCGAAATTAGAAGAATTGTAGCCAGATATTATGTCGAAATCGTTTTTCTTTATTATCTCATTAAATCTTTCGAGCATCTCCTTCTCGTTTTTGACCTGCTCCACGAAATCTTTGTTTATTCTCTTTGGTGTTATGACTCCCTTGATGTTGTCGTTTGCATAGCTTATCATGATCGCAGGGTCCTTATCCGGATTAGGTATATTTTTAGGGTTGTACGTTTCTATGTCGAAGCATATATGGCTTAACTGCGGCATTTCGAGTTCCTTTCTTTCTATTTTGTCTATCATTCGCATACCATTCTCATCGTGCACCTCTGCACTGATCCCGAACAGCGGCGAAAGGTTTTTGTCTATGAGATATCTCTTCCAGAAAAGTATATCGTATTCGTAACAGACGCCCAGCTCCTGCATGTAACTTTTAAGAACAGGAATTTCTCTGGCTGCATTCGCATATATCCTAAAAACCCTGGTCTTTTTACCCGAAATGAATTTTTCGTCCTTCTCAACTTTGTAAACCTCAACCTTTGTTCCGTTCTTGTCGTAAGTTGAGAATGTACCTATGCTTTTTTCACTTACAGAATCATTTCCTGGAGCTAGGTAGAAATAAGGCCGGAATTCCTTGTCAAAAATAGGATAAACGTTGCTTCCCTGCTTTACCGTAAGCCTGATTGTGCTTCTGGCGCCGATGTCCAAATAGTCCGCGTCTAAAATCACTCCCTCTATGTGCATGTAACCCTTTTCAGCAGGAAATGCTGCAGTTATTGCAGTTTCGCAATGAATTTAATTGTGCGTTATTTTTGCGTAGGTTCGAGCTTTGCCCTAGAAAGCGGCAAAGGCGAAGGCATGCCTATGCTTGATGCCAAAAGTACACCACGCGAACCGCACTCAAAGTTAAGAAAATTTATGACATCCTCTGCAAAAGCAGTAGGAAGGGTCTTCTTGTCCTTCCAGGTTTTGTCTATTTCTTCAGCTGCGCTTTTGTTCTCCTTTGTCTTTATGTTCCCTTTTATCTTAAGCGTGCCTACCTCCTTCTCTGACTTTCCCTGTGTACTGACATATGATGTGGAAAACAGGTATGCAACATCAACATTTTCACCTGTGACCTTTACGTCCTCGAAGTTTATGTTGAACTTCATGTTGGTTATTGATTCATCCGCTATTCGTTCAGCATCGACATTCCTTACTATGTTGCCTGTTATCATAAAATCACAAGATTAATGCTGGAGGAAGGTATTTATAGATTGTCTTTATTCGCTTTGTTCGACAAAGTCAGCAAGGAACTCCTGCACATGCTGCTTTGCTTTTGCACTGCAAAAGGTATTTATACTCAACTTGCCTATTAACCAATAATTATTTTGTAAAAGGATTATATGCCAAATAGGACTGTATTGAACAAATATGGTCTCTTTGTCTTGAACATTCATAAAATTACAAAAAAGAAGGAGCAATCTCGCGAAGACGCAAAACTGATAGACAAGGCAAGACTGATTGCACTGCTTTCGAGCAGGAGCTGGCGCACGCATGGTGCGCTGGCCGGCAACGGTTTTGACAAGGAGGCGATTAAAAGCGAAGCGCAGCTTGCGTTTTCCTCGGGCTGGATCGACATAACTGAAGACGAAATAAAAGAAGTCGTCACTGCAAACTACGATGAGTTGGCCCTGTCGAACGTTTTCTACGAAATTTTCCCTGAAAAAGAGCAGAGAATAGAGTTCATCAACCTCTTTTCTGAACTCAGGGCAGAATTCGTTGACGGAATGGAACCAATAAAGCGTACAGAAGAGATGTAACCAATTTGCAGTTTATTGCGGCCTATCACTAGTTTTTATACATTGCAATCGCAAATACTCCAGGGCATGTGGCGTAATTTGGATAGCGCATCGGGCTTCGGACCCGAGGGTTGCGGGTTCAAATCCCGTCATGCCCGCTACTAAATAATAAGTATTTGAGTTCAAATCTCTACAGATCTCGTTTCGAAGTCTTCTCCCGCAGTTTCAACTGAGAAGTTTCAATAAGCAAATGAGAAAGCCACTTTCTTTTGCGGTCGCATTTCACGAAAGCAGAGCGTATGCTTATTGATATTTTTTGATGCTCAATACCCTTTAACGCTACTTCTTTCCTTTTTAAACTTCCCTAATATTAACCTGAACGCCAGTCTGCCATCCTTATATACCATTGGTGTTCCGAGTACTTCGTTACATTTAGGGCATTCTAAGTTCTTTAAGTCTTTAGTACCTGCTATATTCGGTTCACGCTGCAATTTTTCCAGTTCCGGTGGTTCGAATATCCTATTCAAATAACATCTGAGCAACCTTCCACGACCGTCTTTTTGATACAAAAGCACCTTAGTTCCGCAGTTAGCGCAGGAAACATCTAACATGACTGCAGTTCCCCCTCTTTCCTGCCTGTAACTATCATTTTTCATCTTAATTCTTCTCTCACCCCATTTATTCACATCATTCATATTTTCACCATTATCATTTTCGGCATACACTGCTGAAGCTTCAGTATCGCTCTCGGTTTTAGTATCATTGTCGCTTTTTTGCCTTCGCGATGCGTTTTTTAACGCGTTTTTATAGTTTTCATATATTTTACGAGCAACATCTGCCGCATTCCCTTCTTCATTTACGATTTTCATATCGAACTTTCCATCGAATTTTCCTCTTTTCATCGCATAGTATTCTTCTACTGCGGCTGGGATCCGTTTGGACCTGCCTTCTTTTTTAAGTCTCTCTTGTAGTGACTTTTCCGAAGGCGGCTCCAGGTAAACTGCGAAGGTCTTTTCAGGGAAACGAGCAGTCATTATACGAGTTTTTTGTACTGGCCAGTCTATTACTGGAAAATTACCTGTTTTTAATGCGTCTGTGATCGATTCTATCGGAGTTCCGTAATACGCGCCGTAAAGTCTGTTTACCACTAGAAACTTTCCTTCTTCTTTTAATTTTTTAAAATATTCTTCAGACACAGATATTTTATCTTTTTCTCCGTCCCTCAACCACCTTGTAGTATACGGAGATATGTAAACAAATTTCTTGTCAAGCTCGTTTAACTGATGTATTACTGTTGTTTTTCCAACGCCAGTAGGGCCCAGTACAAGAAGAATCTTGGTCTCTTGAGTTTTTGTGTTTTCCATCGTGCTACCTTATTTCATTTATCTTTCTTTTCATTTCTATTACTGCATTTTCTATCTCTCTGCGCCAGTTTTTATCATTTGTTTTGTATGGATACAGTATCGCGCGCGAAGAATTCACGACCAATCCTTTCTTATGCGAATCGAGCAGCTCATGCGCTTTTGTTATTTTACCTCCCTGCGCTCCAAAGCCAGCCAATAAAATCGGCATGTCATCTGGAATTATCTTTCTTATTGATGAAAAATCTATGCTCTCCGTAGACGAAATTACCGGCATAACGTTTCTAGATGTGTTCCATCGTCGCACAACTAGTTCCATAACGTAAATCCACAACGGCACTCCCGTAGCAGTTATCGTATTTTGCACTATGTCTCCCCCTTTATTGCTAGTTTTGACTAAAACTATCGCAGCCTTATTTTCCATATTCCTGAATGGTGCTAACACGTCATCTCCCATGTATGGATTTACCACTACTGCGTCAGCTCCAAGTTTGCTGAAGATTAAGTCCATGTATGCTTTCATTGTGTTCGAGGTATCGCCTATCTTAGAGTCGATGATTATCGGTATTTGTGCATGTCTCTTTTTAATGTACTTTATCGTATCTAAAAGCAGCCTATCTCCATTCTCAAAAATATCAAAGAACGCTTTCTGAATTTTATATGCACATACATGTGCAGCTGTTATATCTATGACTTCGTGCAAAAAATCGAAAGCCTTTGTTCTATCGCTTGCGTGACTGTCGGTGATCTCTTTGGGCATCTTATTCAAGTCCGGATCCAGCCCGCAACATACTAAACTGTCATTTTCCGACATTGCCGTGTTTAACAAGCGCATGAAATTTCTCTGCGTGGCATCCTGTTTATCCTTTTGTATTAACTCTATGTGTCCTAGTTTTTCCTGTTTCGCTTCCAAATGAAGTCTCGTTAATTTAGTGGGCTCTATTACAACTGGCGTTAAACCCGATAGTTTAAATCCATTCTCAGTAAAAACAGAAACTTTCTTAGGATTATTTGTAGCTAGATTTATTTTTATATTCGATTTTAAACCCCAGAATTTCAATATTCCTACCGCACCGCCGTATGTCCTAACATCTATATTTCCGTCATTCGCCAGTATCTTTGCCGCTTCTACGGTGTCTAGCCCCAGTGCGTCCTGGAGGGTTAATGTAGCCAGTTTGAAAGGCAAACCTAAGCCCCTGGCATCTTGTTTAGGTATGTGTATTATAATTCCCTTGCCTGCGTTTCTTATTTCTTCCATGGCAAGCGCAAGCTGCTCTCTGCATTCGCATGTTCTGTCTCCAAATACTTGTCCGGTTTCACATCCAGAGTCAATTCTTAACAGCAACTGTTTTTCATTTTTAAAATAAGGGTTAAAATTTCTATCCAAGTCGCCCTTTACCAATGCAAGATAGTTGACCCATTTATCATCTATGAAAAAATCAAACTGATAAAATTTTCCGAAATCAGTATTAAGCACTCCAAATCCATTTCTAATTATTTTAAAATGGTTAAACTTTCCATTTTCCTTTACTATTACTTTTTTAGAAAGACTCTGCATAGAATATCTAGCGTAGCCAAGTATGCGGCTTACTTCGTCAACAGTGGTGTGCTTGGCTAACGCGATTGATTTAAAATCTGGCATGTTATCTGAAAACTACTCAGTTGAAGCCTTATATATATTTTGAGTTGAAATTTTCCTTTGTGCATTTGCTTCTAAAAATATCACGATAGAAGCTTGTCTGCAAGAGGTATGTTTTCCAAGGCGCGCTGCTGCTCGAGCTGCTGGTATACCATGTAGATTATTCCCACAGTGAGCAAAATCCCCATTCCTGTGCCGACTGCGCCGGTGAGGTTTGCGAACGCGGCAAGCAAAGCCACTATTATGCTTCCTAGCGTGGTAATAGTGGGTATGTATTTGTTAAGCACGCTCTCTACAACGCGCGGGTCTCTTCTGAATCCTGGAATCTGCCAGCCAACGTCCTGCAACTGCGCAGCCATCGCCTTAGGGCTCTGTCCAGTCATCTCCACCCAGAACTTTCCGAATATCACACACAGAATAACAAGGAACAGCGTGTATGTGATGATGTGCACCCATTCAGGAACTATGACTGTGCCTCCCCACGGCAGGTAAAGCGTGGTGGTTTGTGTAATCAATTCGTTGAAATATGTGCTGTATCCGACGCCGCCTTCAGAACTAGGATAAGGAAGTCCTACGTTGACGAAAGTAGGTGACAAAAGGTAAAGAAGGCCTCCCTGAAGAATGTGCTGTCCGTTGGTGTTCTGGTAAGTGCCTAAGAAACACGCATACTGCGGGCTGCACGCGCCCCCGCTGCCAAGCGTAGGCAGCACTGCCCCTCCCCAAGCAGACAGGCTGAGTATTAGCGAAGTTGCGAGTATGACTGGAAGGACGCTGATGTAAAGTAGAGGTATCGGGAGCCTTCCTCCTATGCCCCTGAACTGCGAAAACACCAGCGGCAATTCCACTTTTATGTTGTATATGTAAATGCACACAAGCATGACCAGTATTGACATGAACAGCGGCGCTATCGCAAGTACTGCGTCAGGCAGCGCCGATGCGCCGCCGGTCGCGAGCTCGCTCAACGCTCCAGGCACAAGCACAGTAGCTGTGCTCGCTATAATCGCGTATGCTATGCCGCCTGCTATGAACAGGTTTATCCCCGAAGTTATCCCGTACTTTACCATAGCCTCGTCAAGGAATATGACGAATATGGCTCCAAGCGTGAGCTGGAGCGCCACGAGCCAGAAGAACCCTATGCCTATAAGCGGGATTTCCTTAGTGAATAATATTCCTTCAACCACGGCTATGAGTATTGCAAATAACTTCTGCATGCTCTGGAAGCGGCCCTTCTGCTCAGGGTCATTGAGGTCCACTTTCAAGAGCCCGGTTCCCATGACAAGCTGCAGGACTATGCTTGACAAGACAATAGGGCTTATTCCTACAGTTACAAGCGTGCCAGTCCTGGCAGCGAACACTGTGTTGAGTATCTGGTAAAAAGAGCTTGTCTGCAGCTCCGAAACGTTAGAGCCTACTGCAGGTATGCTGAAAAGAAGGAAATAGACACACATTATCAATGCCGTCCACTTCATCTTCTGCTTGAACGTAAGTGGAGCATCTGGCTTTTTGATGTTCGGGATGAACTTAAGTATACGGTCTAAAATATGCAAACTCACATGTTCACCGGAATTTTATTTTCTATCTTGCCTTATCTTGACTTATTCATACTTATCGAGTTAATTCACAAAAACTGCAATTCAACTGTGTATGAGCCGTTCGCGTTCAGGCGCTTAACTACCTTTATTTTTCTTTTGTATGCACCGTTTGCGAAACCTGCCAATAATGAACTAGATAAATCTATAAATCCACTTGCGGAATTCAAGTGCGAATACCTGAGCCTTAGTGCATTCGGTTTTTTGCCTGCCATGCTCACGGCGTCGACCCCTGCGTATCCCGAAAGCCTGGCGAAGGCAGCCGCCTTGCCTGCTGCGTTTCCCTCCCTGCCTGCTTCTTCCTCTTTGCCCGAAATCTTTTTGCCAAGCACGAAAAGCATTTTTCTCACTATGTGCCTTAGCGGTTCGCGCTCAAGCGGCGCGCTTTCGAGCAGATAATACGATTCGCACGCCCCGCCGTATTTTCCTCCTTTCAACGCTTTCATTGCCATCATTGACGCCGTATCAATATCACCTATGCCCTCTCCAGCTTCGCGTACTGCTGTTCGCTGCGAGATTACGAACTGGCAGAATTCTGATCCGGCAAATTTGCAGTGTACTTCTTCGGCATCAAGCCTTGTCTTTGAATGCTGAGACAGGTAGCCTGCCATTATACCGGCTTCAAAATCGTGCATCTTTATGCTAGAATTCATGCCGAGATTGTCAACAGCGTATGAAGTTATCATAGTTTTAGATTCGAACGGATAATAAAGGATTTTTCCGAATCCCGCGCTTTCGAGCATTTTAGATAGTGTGTTGTCAGAGTTGAAGTGCTTGAAAAGGGCCTCGCCTATCTCGTATCCGTACCTGTAAGCCAGTTCCTTTGTCTCCTTCTCGAAATTGTATATTATATCCTGCATGCCCAAGGTGCGCCTGGCCTCGTGCCTTTTGTTCAGCGCATTCCTGAAAAGAAAATCTTCCCTGCTCTGCGCAGCGGCCTCCGCCGCAGCATGCGGCTGTTCGCGTTTTTTGGCTGCACGCGTTTGCTTTTTACTTGCTTTGGCCGTTTTCTCAATTTTCTTTTTTCTGCCTGCCTGCATATTCATACCTGAATTACAAACTATCTACTAAGCAAAACGATTTATATGACTGGCATAGCTGTGGCAGGCCTATTTTCTTGACCTGCGTCGTTTTCCCACACCAAGCTTTCCTGCCTGGTAATAAATGAACAGAACGTTAAGAGCTATGAAAGCAGAAAGTATGATGACTTCGTTGCCTGAGAAGAACGCTACGACGCTCGCTGCTTGGAAGATGCCGAACCCGAGCGAGTAAAGTGCCGAATAAAGTATCGGTGCTGTGCACCCGCAGCTTGTGGCCACACCTCCGACGAATGACGCGATAACGCTGAAAATGCCGCCTCCTGTTCCGCACGAAATTATTTTTCTGCGCCGGTTAAGCACGTAAATGCTTGTCGACAGGAGCAATCCGCCGCTTATCACAAGCGCGTAAATTAGGTAAACAGGGACTGTTACGAGGAATATGCCATAATCGCTGTGAGTAACGACAAAATAGATCAGGGCATAATATGCCAGAGATGCCGCGGCGGCAACGGCTAAATATGCGGGTTTTGTGAATACGCCTTTAAGCACGTCAAGCCTTTTCATTCAATAACCAAGTTTTTCAAGCTGCTGTATTGCGGGAAGCGAGCACACCTGCGACGAGTTGTTTATCGAGCTGCATATCATTGCCACATACAGGTCTGCGCCAGCGTATTCCGACCAGGCAAACTGGTCGTTAGGGTTTGCGAATTGGCTTAATACCTGCCTATGTGTCATGTAAGTAAGGGGAAGAGTGCCAGAACTTGGGGTCGTGTTTCCAAAGTCCACGGCATCGGCGCCGCCTATTTGATAATCGCCCCATATTGTGTAGGGAGTTCCTGAGAACGCTGTTTTTGTGTAATTGCTGAGTTGTATTATAAAGCTAAATGCATCGGTGTACACAGCATTTCCTGTAGCATTAACCCTTTTCTGCATAGTGCTTATAGGGTTGAGTGAGAAACCTTGTGTTATGGGGTTTGAATCTTCTAATGCTATGAAATTTATCACAGAGCTGTTGTAGAAAGAGCCGAAAACCATAGATGACGAATTGTAATGTGCCGGAGCCCAGTAAATAGTCGGCAAATCATAATCGCCGAAGCTGCTGTAGCCGTGGTAGAGCTGTGAGAACGAGCCGAACCGCGACAGTGCCAACGCCATTGCCCATCTGTTCTCCCCGCAAAAAACGCACGTTATAGAGCCAAGGTATATTACTGATGGCTTTCCGTTCACTATGAAAGGCGGCACCTTGTTAGGCTGTGCGCCTACCTGATTTTTTATCGAACCGTTGAGGAGCATGTTTCCTGCGGTTTCGAAATATGCGTTTGGTGCGTTGTTTATCACTGCGAGTTCAGTAGCATTGAACGGCGCGTTTATATTTGTAAGCCTTTTGCCGAAAGTCTGGTTTTCAGTAATCACAGGCGCGTCCGGAAGCGAAGTAGCGGGAACTAACAATGCACCAGTTATGTTGTATCCGTGCAGCGAAGCTCCGCTTGAATTACTGTAAACTATTCGTGTGGTGTTCTTGTACACCACTGATGGGGTGTGAAAATATGCCGCGAGTGCAACTATTGTTGCAATTACGCTGAGCGCAAGCGCCAGATATGTGGCTATCCTCTGCGTTTTGTGCATTCCTGCTCCTGTTTGACTGCCCATGCTTTTTACCTTGTTGCCTTAAATATAAATGATTAATGTTTGAATCCACGCTTTTGTGACCTGCGCCCGCATAAAACAAAATACCCATGACAAGTATGCCAATGCTGAATCCTGGAATTCTGCTTATCGCGCGCAGTCGTGGCTATGCTCTTTTTCTATTTATTTTATCTATGATATATTATTATAATGATTCTAATGATTCGCAATGGCTTTGAGATTAAATTAATTTTTGCATGATGATCTTATGCAGATTACCCAAACAGTAACGAGAATGAGCCAGGAGCTTCTTCCTGAATTCTCAGATGCGCACTGCCATCTTGACTTGTTCAAGGACCCGAATAAAATCATAGAGGAATCGAAGAAAAACGGCGTAGGCCTCATGATTGCCGCTGGAGACAGCAAGGCAAACAGCCTTGCATGCATTAAGCTCGCAAACGGCGCGTCTGTTTTCACAGTCATAGGAATAGGACCTGATTTCTCGGTTTCTGATTCGGAGTTTGTGGATGAAATAGAGGCAGAAATACTGAAGAATCCCCAGATAATAGGAATAGGAGAGATAGGACTTGACGCAAAGCTGGCCAAGGAAATAAGCATTGAGCAGCAGAAAAGCATTTTCGAAAGGCAGATAGATATCGCCAAATCGCTGGACCTGCCGATTGTGATACATTCAAGAGGTGCAATAAAAGAGGTAATGCGAATAGTAGAGTCAAAGAAAGTCAAAAAAGCAGTGTTCCATTACTTTGAAGGCGACGAGAAGCAGGCAATTGAGCTTGCAGGCAAGGGATATATTATCTCAATACCGCCGTTTGAAACGGCAAAAAGAAAAAGAGTTATTAAGGCGTTAGGCATAAATAATCTGGTTGCCGAAACTGATGCACCGGTAGTAGGCAAGACACCGATTGATGTAAAAAAAGTCGTAGAAACAATTGCAAATATCAAAGGAATCAGTTTAGAAGACGCGGCCTCAAAAACTACGGAAAATATTAGAAGGCTATTCTACATATGATTATGAGGGCCCGTAGCTCAGCTTGGATAGAGCGGCAGACTTCTAATCTGAAGGTCGCGGGTTCAAAAGGAACTTCTTGAAAAGAAGTTTCATCAAGAAGCGGCTGAAAATCCCGCCGGGCCCGCATGTTTGCAAAGGTTGCAAAAGTCTTAAAAAGGAAAAATAAAAAGGTGGAAAAATGGCTGACGACAAAAAACAAGAGGAGACAATTAACCAGATAAAACAGCAAATTGATTTGCTGCTGAATGACAACAGCGTTCCTAGGAACGTGAAGAACGCGTTGGACGAGGCAAAGAAGGCGTTGACGCAAAACAGTGTAAGCTATTCCGAAAAGTCATCAACAGCAACTTACAAACTGGATGAGATAAGCAACGACATAAACCTCACGCCCTATGCAAGAACCATGATATGGAACATTCTGGGCTTGCTTGAATCTATAAAGGATTGATGACCGCTATCTGAACAGAGGATCTGGGTCGCCGTCGTAATGGCTGTTTGACTGTTCCGGTTGCTTATCTGTTTTATCGCCGCCCACATTTTCTCCTATCAGCTTCACGAGACTCTCCTTCACTTCTGGTTTATTCAAGTGTCTATATACTAATTTCAAAACATCATCTACCGGAGCTCCGAACGCCTCCTTAAGTGCACCAATTGCCTGCTCTGCTGTTTCTTCAGCATTTTGTTTCGGCGCCTCAATACACAGGTCTGTTTCTATTAAACGTACCTTGCTATCTTCTTCTCTAACAACGTCTCCGATGCCAAGATTTACTATGATGTGCGTTTTAGAAACACCTACAATTTCAGGTTTAAGATTGGCCAGGTCGATATCGTCCTGCGGCTTTTGAGGAATTAGCAATATCTTGAAACACATCGCAGGATACGCCGGCAGCGGCGTATTCTCGCTTACTACTGGTATTTTAGGCGCTCCGGACTTTTTTTTGACCGCAATGTTTCTTCCTGTCATATTTACACTATAAATTCGTTCCGAATTCGGCATATTTAAACATTTATCAAGAACTGGTCGCTAACATATTGAGTTTTTTATGCGTACGACATCGCCGAGCGCCTCGCGGCAAACAAACAAACAGTTACAAATCCCAATTCGTGCTTCAGTATATGGTCATCTAAACAAACTCTTTACCAACTCTTCAAGAGTAAGGCCTGTTTTTCTGCACGATTTTTTTCCTTCTAAAATTATTTCGCCAGCATCCCATCTGGGCTGTTGCATACCTAGGTAAAATTCATGGACTCTAACTATTAATCTTCCGTTTTCATCCCGCATCGGTGAGCCTCTGCCTTCAACCCAAAAAATCTTTTCTTCACTATTTTCATTGCCTGAAAGTATAAATTGCGGAGGTATTGGAAATTGCCTAATTTGGCCAGCTATGTCAGGACCAATGTCGGTGTCACCACTTTCTACAATCTCATATATTTTAACTTGACCGCGAGGGAGAAGTGTAGAGCAGTTGCAAAGTTGCAAAATCAAAGCTTTATCCAGGTCGCGCACGAAATTGTCTTTATCCTGTTGGCTAGGATCGGCATAAGCCACACTTCCTGCTTCAGTAATATTTAATTTTTTCATGCCTTGTCACCTTGATTCATGCACTTCTTTCTTCTGCCATTGCCTGCATATACAATGACTTCTCTCATTTCGAACAACCTCTAATTATTTTTTTCACATCGTAAATAGTATTTAGCACTGTGATTAACCCGTGATAAATTCGTAGTACCAATAACCGGCACCTCCTTCAAGCCATTAGCCTCAGAAATTCGGAAGAAGTATTTCTTGTCTTCTTCTAGTTTTCCCATCTGCGTTTCTATTTTAAACAGAAGATTTTTGTTTTCTGCATCTTTAATCTGCTTTTTGTTGGCCTTTTTGACGAATTCCAATGACGTTAAGCCGTTTTCATAGTCTGTTTTATAAGCGACATAATAAGCATCTTTAATCTTTGCCACAACTACTTTGCTTTTCCTTATGTTAAATGTGACCTCTCCAGAATCGTATTCTTCTTCTTCTTCTTCTTCTACTTCTTCATCTCCAAGGCTGTCGCCGGCTGTGCTGCGCACGCTTATATTTTCCGAATTAACCGTTTCTAAATCAGCCCTGAGCAATTTCTTAAGATCGAGTGGCGGTCCGTTCAATACTAAACTTTGTGTATCTACCTGCCCTGCAAATTTTCCGGCGGCCACTACAATCGCCTCAATGAATATTATGAATTGCCTGATATATACACATTTCCCATAAACTAGCATTTAGACACAGGACAAGCATTGGGGCGGCTTGCGCCGCCCCTCGAAGTGCTTTCGCACTTCCTCTGGGTGAGGTCGGCCTTATGACCGACATTATTCATTATGCGCGTACTGATTTATATATTCTTCTACTTCGATATTATTTCTTATAGTAAGATATAAATGTTTTACTATTGTAAATAGATTGCAGAAAGCGGAATTGCCGTTCGCTATAAAAATCGGCACAGGTGCAGTCGCTTTTCCTGTTGGGTGAGAAAATGAAGAGAGCAGAATATGGGCTGGACCAAAAAGTCTTGGAAGAATTGGAAGAGGAACTGAAAGCACTGAAAGGAAACGCATATCCAGACGATTCGGCGGAAAAGGACAGAGAGTCTGTAGCAGATGACCTGACCAAGCTCACGCGCATGGCCGCGGAGCTTGCAAATCTGTGCATCGAAAGCAGACTCGATGGACGAAGAACCGAATATGTGATGGAAGTGTACGTGCGGCACAGCGGAATAACCTACCAGATAGCGCATCACTAACTCTTGAGGTGGCTGCGGCCACCTCCCTCCCATCTGCTCTCTTCAATCCATCCTATACACATGTGCAAGTTAGCTGCTGCATTCTGATTGATCAGCTATGGTGATTTTCATGAATGTTGCAAACATAATTGATGTGTTATTTGAAAATATAGTCAAAATTTCCAGGATTATTTTTAAAAGCGTGTTCAGGAATGACTACATTGCAATCGGCAGAATAAGAAAACAGTTCCGCATAAAAAGGTCGTGGCGATACGGTTTGGGCTGGCGGTGGAAGCGCGTGCATTTCAGGCGTGCGAAAGTGCGCATAAGCAAAGGGATTAACAAGCACATGATAATATCGGGAAGCTCCGGCTCTGGTAAATCTACCTTCTTGTGCAGGAAGATACTTTCTGAGCTTTGCAAACGCGACAAATTCTTTGCCGTACTTGACCCGCACGGCGACTACGTTGAATTCGCGCAGGACCTTGATGCAAGGCCATACGACGCGCACCTGTACTCTTGCAACATATTCGACCTCGACGGTCTTAGCGAGGGCGAAAAGGCAAGGGAATTGACATACATGTTCACGTCTATTTTCAAGCTTGGCAGCATCCAGGCAACAGTTCTGAACAAATGCATAAAATATACGTACGAAATGGCGCTCAGGTCAGGCTCGGCGCCAACTATCAACAGCTTGAATTTCACATTCAATATTTTCAAGAAGCATGCGGGAAGGATGGAATTTGGTATCCTCTCTTCGCTCCAGGACAGGGTGTCTGCCCTGTATGGAGTAGGCTCAGGCCGAAGGAGCATAGACATAAGCAGGATAGCACGTTCTAGGAGCATAATTTGCCTGCATTCGCTGCACACGCGCGAAGCGCAGCAGGTCTACATGGAGCAATTCATGAAGAAGCTTTACGCGTTCATGCTTTCCAACCACGATGCAAACAGGGATTTCTACCTGCTTGTCGATGAAGCTGACAAGCTCGACAGTGCACCCATACTGGGCATGCTTGCAGCAGAAGGGAGGAAATATGGAATAAGCGTGATTGCATGCACGCATTCTTTGAAGAAGCTGGACAAGGAGCTGAGGGACAACGCAGGCACTATATTCGCATTTTACCAGCGCGAGCCAGAAGAGCTTAACTACGTTGCAAACATGATTTCAGGAGGCAATGAAATGCACAGGTTTCTGCAGGTCAAGGCGATGCTGAGAAATTTGCGCGTTGGCGAATTTCTCATGTGCGCAGCGGGCAGGGAGCCGGTTTTAGTCAGGTCCCGGCAAATCGTCAGCAAAAACAGGGACTGCAGGTTCGCTGTGACCGAATTGGCGAGGAAGGCAATAAACAATGATGAGCTTGCAACACTGTTGAACCAAAAAGGATTCAAAGAAGAGAAAATATCTGATGCGCTGGCGTATTTGTTTGCTTCTAAGGAGCTTGGAAAATACGAAGTGAAAGAAGGAATCTACAAAGGCATCTGGTACCTAGACATGCCGAGGAATAGCGCAGAGCACGACATATGCGTTGAACTGATAAGCAGGGCCCTAGAAAGGGCGGGCATCGCAAACAAAATATACAACAGCTCGTACGGGCCTGACATCATAGCGTATAAAAACGGAGATAAAATAGCAGTGGAGTACGAAACCGGTTCAAAGAACATCGAGGACACGAAGAAAATGCTGCTCGGCAGAAACGGAAAGTATTCAAAGGCGCTGGTTGTTGTGAATGATGAAAAAATAAAAAGCTATATGCTTCTGCGAAACGATTTTGTTGAAGTTAAGAGCGCAAGCGAATTTTTCAAGTCAGTTGGTGCAGCATTTTCCTAAATCTCCTCTATGCACGTCTAACCGTTTTTCCTCAAAGAACTTAAAAATGGACATGAGAAAGACTTCGCCTAACATTTTCTGCGCAAATGAAACTGAAACTACCTTTTCAGCAGCGACTCGGCAATAAGCCTTAGATTCTCTTTTTCCCTGAGCCTTCTGTATGCGTAATTTAACCAGCGCCTTCCGAACGGAACGTAAATCGAAACCTCTTTTCCCTCTTTTGCCAGACTGTCTGCATAATTATTTCGTATCCCGTTAAGCATCGCATAAGTAACGCTGACTTTGTTCCCTTTCTCATTTTCCAGTTTCATAGCAGCGTTTATGCTCTTGCTGTCGTGTGTGGCTATGGTGAACTTCTTGGAATGTAGGAACAGGCGGCGCATAAGGCTCTCGTAGTTCTTTGTGACATATTTCCTGTCGTTCCAGGCAATGGCTTCGCTCTCATGGTATGCTCCCTTAACTAGCCTTATCGTCGCGCCTTTTTTGGCAAGTTTGCTTATATCCGCGGCGCTCCTTTTCAGATATGCCTGTATGCATATGCCCGTATTCCTGCTTTTCATGCTGCTCTCATAGATTTTTATGGTCTGGTCAACAGTATCTGCGGTTTCCATGTCAAGCCAGACAAAAATCCCGTTTCTCTTAGCGTCTGCGACTATCTTCCTATAATTTTCCAAAGCAAATTCATTGCTTATTCTTAGACCCAACTGCGTGATTTTGAGAGAGATGTCTGCCTTCAGCCCGCGCTTTTTTATTTCCTTGATTAATTTTTCATACGTATTGCACGCCTCATCGACGTCTTTTTTATCGGTAAACTCTTCGCCAAGGTAATTAAGTATGGCCCTCTCGCGCTTCTTGTTTAACTCGCGGGTCTTTTTTACCGCGTCTTCTATGCTGCTGCCTGCTATCCACCTGCCTGATACCGCTTTCTCTATCAATCCATTTACTCCCGTTGAATCACTGCCAAAGCCAACAATTTCCTTAATTAATAACAAGAACTGGCTCAGCGCTTCATAAGCTTTGCCGCAAGCATGCTGCCGTACAGCGCCTCATCGTGTGCCATCTGCAGTATCCTGCGTATCAGCTCTATATCGTCGTAGCCGTATGTGCCTCCTGCCTTTGCGTTCAACTCTTCTTTGAGCTCCAGCGCTTCTTTGTAATACAGTTTTGTTTTTTCCTCTTTTTCAAAATCTGGCGATTCCATATCTGTCCTAGGGTCTGTTATATATTCTGCGCATAGGTCCTGTATGCCATTGACCCTATATCCCGACCTTCTGTTATACGCCTCAATCCTGCGGCCGACTTCTTCCCTGGAAAGTTCGCTTATTATCACCAGGTGATACTTGGCATCTTTGTATTCTTGCGAATGCGTAAACCTGTACATTTTTGCAATGAATTTGTCGTCAAAGTAGTCGCCGCCATGCGGCTCGAGCAGTATTACATCGTTTTGATATAGCGGGCTTCTTATTACAAAATCAGGCGTGTAAATGCGCGCTATGCCCTCGCTCGTGTAGTGAATCTGCACCTGTTCGTCGTACACAATGTGCGTTCCATATCTGTCATTTATGGTATCGAGAATAAGCTTTACCCTTTCCTCAAAAGTGGACCTTTGCTCAGGCCTTAGAAACTTTGCGAACTCGTAGAACTCGCTTGATTGAAACTTGGCTGAAATGTTATGTGCTGTGCCTTGAGCTTCTTGAACTGCAACTTGTTTTTCTCCAAGCTTCAAATGCCCACTTTAAACTATTCACCTTGCAAAATTTATTAAATAGGCACATCGCACCTTTTTACTGGCTTATACTGGCGTAACTACCTGGCTACATGCCTCCAATCTCTACGAAAGCCATGCCGATGTATGTATTTCCATTTTCGGCGTACTTCCTGAGCGCCTTCCCGTCTGTGAATTCATCAATGTTTACGCTGAATGCGTGATCTCCGCGCCTCAGCGATTCGAAATCACTTGTTTCATAAAAAATTGACGCATAGTCTTCTCCTAGCTCCTTTTCAGCTTTGTCCAAAAGCGCTTTGCCTTCTGGCGTATCTGCCTTTCTTATAGTGATTTCCGACTCCAGGCTGCTGTAACTCGAGCCCCGCAGGCAGTTAAACATAATGTCAATTAATTTCTTCGGGTCTCCGAACCTTTCCTTCTGTTTGCCTTCTCTTGCGACACAGTACACAAATTGTTTCACGCAAATCAATCAATAACTTGCGCGTTCTGATTAATAATCCTTTTTAGGTTCCTGCGCAGATTCACAAAAAGATATTTAATCTTTAACAGGTCAGCATATCTGGCGACTAGGCAGTTTTATGACAGACCAGCAGGTACCGCAGGCATCACCAGATGACGAGGAATTACTCAAATTCATAGAGTCAGCCAAGCCAAAAATTTATGTTGTCGGCGCCGGCGGAAGCGGCAGCAACACTATAACGAGGATGTCCGAAACAGGGATAGAGGGCGCGACGCTTATAGCCATGAACACTGACGCAAGCCACCTCGCAAGAACCAGGTCGCAGCGCAAGCTTCTTCTCGGGAAGAAGGCGACGCGTGGGCTAGGCGCAGGCAGCGACCCTAAAGTCGGCGAGGAAGCTACGCTAGAAAATAAAGATGACATAAAGCACCTTTTGGGGGATGCGTCGTTGGTTTTTGTCACGTGCGGGCTGGGAGGCGGCACAGGCACAGGCTCCGCTCCAATTATCGCGCACGAGGCCAGGGAATTGGGTGCGCTCACAGTAGGCATAGTCACATTGCCTTTCTCGAGCGAAGGCAAATTCAGAATGAGGAATGCGCTGGAAGGCCTTCAGAAGCTGAAGCGCGCCACAGATACCACGATAATAATTCCCAATGACAAGCTGCTCAACATAGCCCCTGATTTGCCGCTGAACATGGCATTCAAGGTGAGCGACGAGGTGCTTACTGGAGCTACAAAAGGAATAATAGAGATGGCGACAAAACCAGGCATGGTCAACCTCGATTTCGCAGACATGAGGAGCACGCTCAAGGATTCAGGATATGCAGTGATAGGAATAGGGGAATGCAACAACGTTCAGACAAAAGACCGCGCAATGATAGCAGTGGAGAACACGCTGAAAAGCCCCCTTCTTGACGTCAATCTAAGCACTGCCAAAAAAGCGCTGGTGAACATAGTCGGTGGCCAGGACCTCACACTCAGGGAGGCGGAGAGCGTGTTCCAGGAGGTGTCGAGCAGGATAAGCGAAGATGCGATGCTGAAATGGGGAGCAAGGATAGAGCCGCAGATGGACAAGAGCTCTATAAAGATAATGGTGGTCATAGGCGGGGTTGAATACGGAGATTACACTGAAGAAGGAATAAAGAAGAAGCAGGAGAACCCAAAGCCAGAGGACATAGATGAGATATTCGGAGACTGAATGCCTTATTTTCACCAATTGCCGACACACAACGTACTGCTTTGTTAGGCTTAAAGCCTTGCAAGAAAAGCCTATTTGATGATTACAATCGAATGCAGCGGCGGAGTGCAAGGCCAATTGCGGTTGCATGTCCATTCTTTTGAAATACGTTCATCTATTTCGCATAGGTTTTGATTTCTTGCTGCAAACTTTTCTATAACTTAGCTTACTTGTCAACATATCCGTAACTGCTGCTGTTTATGCTGCTATTGCTCCCTTTCAATTTTTCAGGCGATACGTCCTACGAAATGCCGTAAATTGGTGTGGTAAAGAGAGTATCATAAGAATCCGAAACGTTTGCGGCTCTTGCTGCATATATTTATATTTGCTAATGCAGAAAACAAACTATGAACTTTAATCCTGTTGCAAGGCTCAAAGCATTCTTCTCTAACGCAAAACACATACTTACAGTAAGCTACAAACCTTCAAACGATGAATTCAGAAGGTCGCTTAAGATAGTCATAATAGGCATACTTATCCTTGGAATACTGGGTTTTGTGATATCTGAAATACTGGCGCCGCTTGTGGCTTAAGAACAGTTATTTGCCGGATTAACCCATTGGCATCTCAAGCAATAATAACATAATAATTGCAATGGCTATCATAACATAGCATCTAAGTCAGTGTGCATATCCATGGAAATAGAAATTGATTACACTAAGTCGTCGCAGAAAAACGCAGAGCAGTACTTCGACGAGGCTAAGGAGCTGGAAGCCAAGTCTAAGGGAGCGGAAAAAACCATAGCAAGGTTAAACGAAGAGATAGAAGAATTGGAAAAAGCAAAGATAATTGAAAAGAAGCTCGTGCAAAACAGGAAAACAGAGTGGTACGAGAAGTTCTACTGGTTCTTTACGAGCAATGGCATGCTCGCAATAGGCGGAAGGAGCGCACAGCAGAACGAAGAGATAGTTTCTAAGTATTTCGAGCCTAAGGACATGTTCTTCCACGCAGATGTTTTCGGAGCCTCTGCAGTAATACTGAAGAAAGGCATTGAGGCGCTTGGCACGGTGAAAGCAGAGGTGGCTCAGTTCGCAGCCTGCTACTCTAAGGCCTGGGAATCGGGGCAGGCATCAGTAGATGTTTTTGCGGCAAAGCAGGAGCAGGTGTCCAAATCCAGCAGTAAGGGTGCTCTTGGAACAGGTGGCTTTCTAATCAGAGGCGACAGGCTTTGGTTCAGGCACATGAACCTGGAGCTATATGCTTTTTCTTCTGCGCAGGAAATAAACCTGCAAGGCAACATAGAAGACAATGCGATAATCAACCCGCTTCCTGTTAAGATAGAAGTGAACGCGAATAAGATAAGCATAATTCCAAAACTCACGTTCGCTAATGCAAATATTTCAAACGCCATAAAGCTTACGCCTGGCGATAAGAAGAAATCAGACACTGCAAAGCTCCTTTCCGAAAAGCTGGGATTCGAGGACGTAGATTATATAATGCAGCATCTTCCTCCAGGCGGTTTCTCTGTGGCATTTAGGTGAAAAAAAATTAAAAGTCTTCAGCGACAATAATGTCCGGATGCTCGCCTGTTTCTTTTGCCAGTCCTGCGGTTTCCATTGCGGATTTCGCATCACCAAGAATTCCTCTGGCACAGCTTTTGAACAAATCTTTTCTTACATATATTGTGAGCCTTGTTAGCCTGCCGTATTCGGTATCTGTTGCCTCCATTTTAACTGTAATGGCAGGTATGCTATTGAGATTTATCATATTGCGCCCGTTCCGCAGAACAGCTTCAAAATTCTCCTTTGTAGAACCTCTCAAGTTCGCAGCGAGCAGCATTGCTATTGACCTTTCTTTTTTACCTAAATTACTATTAAGTTCCATTTTCTCACAATTGCCTGTATTGCCCTGTCTTTATACGCATTTCTATAACTCCGGACGCATTAACTTCCGGTAAATATACTCTTATTTAAAGATTATTGTTCTATAAAATTTCGTGTTTGCATGAACTTGATTCTTATTCCATTAGTCGGCTCTGCGCTTGCGCTTCTTTATGCGTTCGTCAATGCAGCCATTGTTCTTCGCGACCCAAAAGGAAACGACAAGATGAACAAGATTGCGGCTGCGATCCAGGAGGGCGCAAACGCATTCCTTAAAAGGCAGTACAAAACAGTTTTGGTGTTCGGAATAATCCTTTTCCTGATATTCACGGCCCTTTCTTACTGGCTTGGCATACTTCCTGATTCTACGCCTCTTGTTTTCGCCGCAGGTGCATTCCTTTCCGCGCTAGCCGGATACATTGGCATGCAGATATCCGTTAGGGCAAATCTCAGGACCGCGAAGGCAGCAGAGAAAGGCCTCAAGAACGCGCTTCATGTCGCTTTCCAAGGAGGCACAGTGACAGGCATGACAGTAGTGGGTCTTGCACTTCTAGGATTTTCCATAGTGTTTATCATCTACCAGAACCCGATTGACCTTGTGGGCTTTGGGTTCGGGGCGAGCCTTGTAAGCCTGTTTGCAAGAGTCGGAGGCGGCATATATACAAAAGGCGCAGACGTAGGCGCTGACCTCGTGGGAAAGAGCGAGATAGGATTGCCTGAGGACGATCCCAGGAATCCAGCCGTTATAGCTGACAACGTCGGGGATAATGTAGGAGATTGCGCAGGCATGGCAGCAGACCTCTACGAATCATATGTAATAACAGTTCTTGCAGCTATGCTTCTCGCATATTTCAGTGGTCTTTCATACACGCTGCTAATCCTTCCGCTTCTTGTGGGAGGAGTAGCGATAGCCGCTTCGATAATAGGCTCGTTTGCCGTGAGCACAGACAACAAGAACAAGATTTGGGATTCGTTGAATCTGTCTATTTTGATTTCATCCGCAATTGCAATGGCTGGTTTTGTGGCACTGACCTATTACACATCTACGCTTCTCTACTTGCCGCCGCTGATCGCCGGCATATTCGTGGCAATAGCCATAGCGTACATAACGGGGCATTACACGAACAAGGACACAAAAGCAGTAGAGGAAATTGCAAAAGCGTCAACATCCGGTGCGGGTACTAACATCATATATGGGATTGCGAACGGCATGCGGGCTGTGGCGTTCCCCGTAATTGTCATTATAGGCGCTGTTTTGTTCTCCTTTTATTCAACATACCAGGGTTCATTCAACCAGGGCATATTCGGAATAGCCATGGCTGCCATGTCTATGTTATCCCTTACTGGAATAATAGTATCTGTTGACAGCTACGGTCCGATAACTGACAACGCCGGCGGCATCGCCGAGATGAGCGGCATGCCCGAGAGGATCAGAGACGGAGTTACCGACCCTCTTGACGCAGTGGGAAACACAACAAAAGCCGTAACAAAAGGATTCGCGATAGGCGCAGCTGCCCTTGCGGCACTGTCGCTTTTCGTCGCATTCGCTAATTCGGCAGGCATAACATCTATAGACGTGCTGAACCCGCTCGTTCTCAGCGGACTTTTCATAGGCGCAATGATACCCTTCGTATTCTCATCAATAGCTATGAAAGCAGTGGGCAGCGCCGCAAGCAAGATAGTTGACGAGGTAAGAAGGCAATTCAAGACAATAAAGGGACTGAAACAAGGAAAGGCACTGCCAGATTACGCAAAAGCAGTCGACATAACAACTAGTGCAGCCATAAAGTCGCTTGCAGCACCCGCGCTTCTTGGCATACTTTCACCTATCATAGTGGGACTGTTGCTCGGCGCATACGCGCTTGCTGGAATGCTCGTAGGTGTTATTGTATCTGGCCTTATGCTAGCGCTCATGATGACAACAGGCGGCGCAGCGTGGGACAACGCCAAGAAATATATCGAGTCGGGCAAGTTTGGTGGCAAGGGCTCGGACGCGCACAAAGCCGCAGTGGTGGGCGATACAGTGGGCGATCCTTTCAAAGACACTGCAGGTCCAGGTCTCAACCCGCTTATTAAGGTCATAAACATGGTGGCACTCCTCGCAGCCCCGATAATAATAAAGTATGCCCTGCCTGTGCTGATACACCTAGCCTAACCGGCTAAGCACAGGAAAAACTGTAAATAGTTTGACGGTTACTTACTGTTTGTTTTTGCATGAACTTTTTTTCCAAGCTCATACGCCTAAAAAGGAATTCTTATGCGCAGAGGCTAATCAAAAAATCGCAAAAACTTATTAATGAAACCAATGAAGAGCTTTCCAAGCTCGGCATGCATACAGAAGAGGGAAAAGAAAATAAATATTTCAGGATACTTGGCATCAGGCCAACTGACAACAAGAAAAAGATACGCGCTGCTTATGTACTGGCAGTGAAAAGGTACCACCCCGATATAAACAGGGATC
Organism: Microcaldota archaeon; assembly: GCA_021797745.1. Classification (GTDB taxonomy): domain Archaea; phylum Micrarchaeota; class Micrarchaeia; order Micrarchaeales; family CABMGC01; genus JAJZZD01. The sequence continues at coordinate 73,302 of JAJZZD010000001.1, forward strand.
CGCACGCGGTCGAGATAATGAAGCAGGTCAACACCGCATATGCGGCGCTTTCGAAAGGCGGCTTGGAATTTGCGATCAAAAGCAGGAGCGGCATAAGCAGCGAGCAGAGGGCATCGCTGCAGAGAAAGCTGTACGACAGCTACATGCGCGACAGGAAAAGGGACTTCGAATCTATGAAAAATATACTCGCGAGCGGAAACCTCAATTCAGGCGAAGCGAAGGAACAGGTGCTCAAGTTCACGAAATGGGAAAAAAGATACGATTCGGTCTGCAAAAAAAATTTCGGTAGATTTATCGGCAAAGGCGCCGAGCTGCAGGCAATGCTGAAGAAAATGCATGACCAGAAGGCAAAGGTTACCGAAGATGAAGTAGCGTATTCTCTGTCTTCTTCTGCCTTGGGGCTCGAGGATGCCGCAGAAGAGCATGCGTATGCAAGCAGGATACTGAATGAAATCATTTACGACGCAAGGGAAACGATATCAAAAATGGAGAGCGAGTCGAAAAAGCAGCTGATGCAGCAGGTCAAGGACTGGTAGCCACGTCACAGCTTAAGTGGCAAATGATTTGAAAAGAGCAATGCCCTGCTTGATGCCTGCCTTGGAAGTGCCGTATTTCCTTGTGGCGAACGTGTAAGGCACTTCGCTTACTTTTATCTTTCCCTTTTTGTTGCACTTGAGGAAGTCAAAAAGTACCTTATATCCGTTTTTTACGAACCTTTTTTTATTATTCATGTAAATTTCCGCGAACAGCTTTCTATCGACTCCGAAGAAGCCTGAAAATATATCGTTGCATGTTGCTTTCCTTCCTACTAAAAGAATTAAATTGCCTACGCATATCAGCGATTTCGAGATTATCTTCCTGTAAAGCGCCCAGCTGCCCACTTCTTCCCTTACTGCAACTACAAGGTCGCTCCCCTGACTCAGCTTTTTCGCCACATCCCCGATTTTCTCAGGCGGATGCTGCAGATCGGCATCCATCACTATTGCATACTTTGTTTTACTTAGCATAATACCGTCTATCACGCTTGCGGTAAGCCCCTTTTCACTCCCTTTCATTTTCCTATCCAGGAATTTTATCTCATTATGCCTTTTGCCTATTTTATTCACTGTTTTTTTAGTTCCGTCGCGAGAACCGTCATCTGCAACCAGTACTTTCATGCCCTTGTAATTCCTGTTTACGTAGCTTATTATCTTCCCTATGGTTTTTTCCTCGTTCAGTGTGGGAAGAACAAGCGTGAATTCGCTAAATCTCAAATCAGCCGCCGATTCATTTGTCATGTCAATCCCTCATGAAAACCTGCGCATATGCCAAAATGTAGCCAATCAAAGCACCAACTGCAGGTATCTTCCTCGCAAGAGCTCTTATCTGCACGATGTCGCTCCTTTCAACAGCGTGGGCAATTACTGCAATTGGAGGATACAAAATCATCAATGTTGCAACTCCTATTATAAGCTTAAGTGTAGAGCTCACATTCAACAGCAGGATAGTTGCCATTAACGCGGCCAAGGCTGCATTCGCTGCAAACACCCTGATTATCTTTGCCCATTTTGTCCTTATTCCGAAATTGTGCAGCTCCCTGAAGTAAAATAAATCGAGCGCTATATTTGATATAAAATAAAGCGCAGCTATGGCACCCAGCGCTCCGAAAGGCGGTATGAGCACGAACAGAGCGACCACGCCTATCGCGCCCGTAGCAGCTGAGTACATAAGTATTTTACCGACTTTCCTGATACTCATCATGAAAAATCCTGCATATGTCCCGAATATCTGCAGCAGTATGCCTATGCTCATAATGGACATGAAAATGTACGCGTTCGTATAATCAGGAAATACTGTCAATATTATCGCCTGCGAAAACACTGCAAGAAAAACTATTGCAGGCGTTACAAACAGCAGCCCCGTATAAAGACCGTAGCTGTGGAAATTACTAAACTCATCTTTATTTTTTCTTATCGACAGTACTGTCGAGAATGCGGGCAGGATGGCAAGCGAAGCAGTCGCTGCCATAGTCGATACAATCGATGTCACTTTGAAAGCGATGTTATAATTGCCGACGACGCTCGCGGTTGCAAAAATTCCAAGAAGCACGATAGCAAGGTTCGGGGTAACTCCACCGAGCACATCTGATACTGCAATCGGAAGCGAATACGTGAACATATTTTTTATTCTTTTTTTCATTCCTTTGAGTCTGAATGATATTTTGCTGTGATATCTTACTAGCAATATGCCTGTCAAAGCGCCGGCAGCACTGCCAAACATCAGGCCGAAAAGCGCTCCTAGCACTCCGTAGCCAAGCAATACCAAAGTCACTGAAACTGTTGCCTGGCCAAGAGAATACGTTATTCTCGATATTGCTGCTGCCTTTCCATCTCCCAGGCTCACGAGCGCGTAGCTTGCCGTACCGTAAATTTTCCAAAATACCAGATTCAGAAAAGTAATGTAGAACGCATATACATACAGGTAGTTTGAACTGTGAAAAATATAATTTGCTATAGTGTTTGAAAGAAGCAGTCCGGCAGCAGCCATGAAAGCAACTATCAAAAACACGGCTAGGAACCCATCTCCGAACATTTTACTTATTTCCTGTTTTTTGTGATGCCGCAGAAGAGCTGGGATGCGGTTGCCAAAATAAAGTCCCACTCCAAAGGTAGACGATGCAGTAAGAATCCCTGCCACACTTATTGCTATTGCGTATATACCGAGATTGGCTGGGCCAAGAAGCCTTGCAACAACTATGAAAGCAATGCCGTAGCTCAGTGTGTCAAAAACTATTCCGGCAGTGAGGAACGATGCGACATTTGCGGCCTTTGCACCTATGCCCATTAACTCTTCTTGTTCTCCCTCGTTTTCGTTGCTTTCGTATCCCATAATCATCTATGCCAATTTATCTGTAAGAAACCTGAAATAGCTTATAATGAATCCTGACATGGTTCTGATGACATTCGACCTCTTTGCTATGCCCTCTAGTTCATTCAGCTCTGCCACGCCTATTGCCCTTACTGCAGACAGAAATACTGGATACAAAACTAGTGTCGCCGCAATTCCGTAAATTATCTCAATCAGATTACTCTTTATCAAATAGCCTGCCGCTAAAACCGCTGCAAGGAAAACTGCGGCAAGCACGACCTTGCATATACCCGCATATGAGAGCCGCATCTGGTATATGTTCCCTATTCCTATCACTATCACAAGCGTGCTGACTATGCCTCCTATCACGAACACTGAAATTATGGCTCCAATAGCCCCGATTAGCGGGACGAGAACGAGCATAGAAGCAAGCTGCGCAAATGCCGATATTGCCGTATACTTCATCAGCTTGCGGGTGTGTCCTCCCGCTATTATTATGCTCGCAGCGTACTGGCCTATCAGCCCGAGCATTATTCCGAGAGATATTGCGCTTACATAAAGCGGCGCCAGTGCGTAGCTCTTAGTGACGAAAAACGCAACCAGCGGCTTTGAGAAAACACCTAGGAAAACTACCAAAGGCAGCATGGCCGCAAGCGAATAAAATATTGTTTTTCTGTATGCCTGCTCTGCACCGTCGTCTTTTTTAGCTGTTTTTCTCGCTTTTCTCCCTGACATGACTATCGACAAGGCGGGAAGTATTGCAATAGGCACGCTTCCGGCGACTACACTCAGCAGTGTGGAAAAACGCATCGCCACGCCGTAATTCCCTATCACATATACCGACACGAATATGCCCAGTATGAAAGTAGCAAAATATCCAACACCGTTGTTAAGCGCGTTCGTTACTGCTATCGGCACGCAGAAGTGCCACGCGCGCTTCAGTTCCTTTAGCGAGAAGCGCATCCTGAATCTTGCATTTCTGCTGGCTATTCTGGCTACCTGCACGTATGCAAATCCAAACCCGAACGTGTAACCTATCACTATTCCTGCAATTGCGCCGTTGAATCCTGCCCCGATGAGTATCAGTCCGAAGCTAGCCACAAGCTGTACTGCGTTTTCCAGCAGGCTCGAAACTATGACAAGTTTGCTCCTGCCGAACCCAACCAGCGCACCCACTGACGTGTTGAACGGCATCGCCACAAGCATAACAAATGATGCAATGATGAGCGTGTTCACGTTTATTCCCGTATTCGCATAAATTCCGGCAACGAAAATGCTGGCAATTATGCCTATTGCCGTTAGAATCGCGCTTATCAAGATAGTAAGATAATAAGATGATGAAAGCGCAGTATGCAGGCCCTTGTCGTCGCCTTTGTGCACATATACTGCTATCTCCCTGCTAACGTATTTCGTAAGCCCGAACTGCATCGCTGCGTCTATGAGAAGGTAGTAACTTATTCCTATAGTGTATGCGCCGTATCCCAAAGGCCCTAAGAGCCTTGCTACTATCACTATAGTGGCTACGCCTATGAGCAAGCCTGAAATATTACCTGCAAGTACTGCTGAAAGCATGCGCGCTGTCTTGGCTCCTAGCTCTCCTTTTTTGATTATTTTTCCCATTTTTTCATCCAAGCCCGCGGCAAATGCTTATACTTTACTGCCTCGCTTTTTTAATGGTTGCCTGCATGCATATTTTAGCATTTACGACCATCCGCTAAGCGCTTCGCAACGTTTAAATAGTTTGTTTGTAAATTAACAACAAGGGGACTTGAAAAAGTTTCATAGTCAAGAGTATTGAGAGTATGGACTCTGGGAAAGTGCTCAAGGAAGATGAGCTGTGCGATGTGACTGTTACTGCAAAGAACATTCACGGCGAAGGCATATGCAACATGAACGGCAAAATCATATTCATAAAAAATGCAAGGATAAGAATAGGCAACACCTATAAAGTGCGCATAACAAAGGTGCATGACACGTTCGCTTACGCTGAACTTGCCGACACTAACAGCAAGTATTTTATAGGTAACGGTAGCTTAATTATCAAGCCTCAGTGACATCGGCACAGTTAACAAAAAAGCTACTTTTACGCCTAACATTCAATCAACAAACGTAAGGTTCGCAAATCAGAACTGGCTCGCGCGCATGGCTATACTGCACAAATTTCCGCGCTGCACATTGCATTCATTTGTTTCAGGTGCGAAGATGGACGACTACAAGAAATTTTCCGAGAGCATGATGAAAGGCACTACGACAGTAGCCATAGTTTGCAGTGACGGAGTGGTAATGGGCGCGGATTCCAGGGCAACCATGGATACGTTCATAGCAAGCTCCGAAGCGATAAAAATATTCAAAATAGACGACAGCCTTGCGATGACAGTTGCCGGCGCAGTAGGCGATGCGCTGTATCTAGTAAAGCAGCTCAAGATACAGAACGAACTTTACAAAATGAACGAGGGGAAGGCGCTGTCGCCGCAGGCAGCAAGCTCGCTGCTCTCGATAATATTGCAGGAAACAAAATACATGCCGTATCTTGTGCAGCTTATAGTCGGCGGGGTAGGCAATGGAATTCCAGAAGTATATGACATAGACGCTTTCGGTGGCTCGATAAAAGAGCCTACATTCACTTCTACCGGCAGCGGCTCGCCAACAGCACTTGGCTATCTTGAAAGCGTGTACCAGCCTAGCATATCCACCCAGGAAGGGCTCAAATATGCGGCAAGGGCGCTTGCAATGGCAATGAAAAGAGATGCGGCAACAGGGGACCACATGCGAATATTCGCAATAACAAAAAAAGGAACAAAGGAATACTCGAGAGAAGACATAGAAAAAATCGCGAAATAGAGGGAGCACGCCAGCAGATAAAATGCTGAAAACAGAGACAAAATACAGGGAAGAAATACAGGTACAAAATACCGGAAGACGAATAAAAGAATGCTTACAGAAGGCGGCAGGCCTAAACACTGCCTAGTAACTAAATCAAAATAAAGCATGGCAACGTGCTGTTATGAAAACATTGCTCAATACAACTGCTTTTTAGCCACAGCAATTCAAGTGATTTTTTGAGTGAAGAATCTGACGAATTAAGAAACGAAAAGGAAAGGAAAAACGTTCTGGAGCTGACAAAAGAGCTAATACCTCCGGAAGCGATAGTGACAAAGGTAGAGTTCGAGGGGCCTGACGTTGCTGTATTCGTAAAGAACGTTAAAGCGGTATACAGCGACGAGCACATAATACGAAACATATCTGCGAGTGTAAAGAAGAAGCTGATAGTCAGGAGCGATGCGTCATCTCTTGCAGACCCAGAAAGTGCAGCCAAAAAGATAAGAGAAATAGTGCCGGCAGAAGCAGGGATAAGCGAAGAGGGCATAAGGTTCTCGCCGGAAATGGGCGAAGTATACATAGAAGCGATGAAGCCAGGGCTTGTCATAGGAAAGCAGGGATCTACGCTAGTCAAGATAGTGTGCGAAACAGGATGGCTTCCGAAGATACTGCGCATACCTACGATGAACAGCGACGTCATACGCGCCATAAGGCAGACAATGATAAGCGACGGCGATTTCAGGAAGAAATTCCTTGGAGCTATCGGCAAAAAGATAAGCAAGCCAATAGGAAAAAGCGAGTGGATAAAGGCAACAGCCCTTGGCGGGTTCAAGGAGGTAGGGAGAAGCAGCCTTTTGCTCGAGACAAATCATTCGAAGTTGCTTGTGGACTGCGGCATAAGCCCGGAACCTGCAGTGAAAGGACTCGACGCGCTTACAGGTGACGAAAACAAGCTATTTCCTTATCTCGATTCAGCTAACATAACGATAAACGACCTGGACGCTGTGGTGCTTACACACGCGCACATGGACCACATAGGATTCGTGCCCTACCTGTTCAAATACGGGTACGAAGGGCCTGTTTACTGCACGCCGCCAACGCGCGACCTTGCTGCCTTAGTGCTCTATGATTACATACACCTTGTCGCCACCAGCGGCGGAACGCCAGTATACGATGAAAAGGACGTAAGGAAAATGCTCTCGCACATAATCACAAGGGACTACGGCGAGGTTACCAACATAACCGACGAAATAAAGCTCACATATCATAATGCAGGACATATACTCGGAAGCGGGATAGTACATCTGCATATCGGCGAGGGAATGTACAATATAGTGCATACCGGGGATTTCAAGTACGGCTTCACGCGGCTTCTAGACCCTGCAGACACACGGTACCCGCGCGTAGACGCGCTTTTCATCGAAAGCACATACGGCGGGCCTAGGGACATACCTGCGAGCAGGCAGGACGCCGAAATAGCCCTTATGGAACTGATCAAGAGAACTGTGGAGCAGGGCGGCAAGGTCCTTATCCCTGTTTTGTCCGTAGGAAGAGGACAGGAGCTGATGCTGATACTCGAATCTTACATGAGCACAAACCCCAGGTACAAGCTCGACGTGCCAGTATATCTGGACGGCATGATACTGGAAGCAACGGCCATACACACCGCATATCCTGAATACCTTAAGTTCAACCTGCAGAGACGCGTGCTGAGCAACAACTCTCCTTTCGAGAGCGAGATATTCCAGGTTGCAAAAGGGGAAAGAAACGAGATACTGGACAAAGGGCCCGCGATAATACTCGCAAGCGGTGGCATGCTCAACGGCGGCACAAGCATAGAATACTTCAAGAAACTTGCAGAGGACCCTAAGAACGCAATGGTTTTCGTCAATTACACGAGCGTAAATTCATTGGGTAGGAGAGTACAGAGCGGCACTAAGGAAGTGGCGATGCCTGGAGATAGCGGCAAGCTCGAGCCTGTTAAAGTAAATCTGCAAGTGCAGACCGTCGACGCATTCAGCGGGCACAGCAACAGAAAGGAATTATTCGCATTCGCAGAGCGCATAAGGCCTCCGCCAAAGAAAATATTTACTATGCACGGCGAGGAGTTCAAGTGCGAGGACCTCGCGAGGAGCCTCGGCATGCACCTAAGAATCGAAGGAAGAGCGCCCATGGACTTGGACACGATGAGGTTCAAATAACACGATTCAGTAGTTATTCCTTGTTTTTCTTGGCTGTCCGCGTACTGGCTATTAACGGCATAAAAGTTATACTGCACACGCTGCAGTTTATAGGCTTCTATTCTCTTACCGGCATGAATACCTTCATCGTGACAGACGACCCCGGAACAAGTTTGTCTGAACGCAAGCAAAAACCTCCAGTTTCACTGCGTACGACATTTCCGTACTCACCGGATTTTGATATCACTGTCTGAAAAGTGGCGCATGATTTTTTAGGGCCGCCTGCGGTGTTTTCGCATATCTCCACCACTACTTCTTTCCTGAGATGGTTTGCCAATACTATTTCATCAACTGCGATATGGCCGCATTTTCCATTAGGAGACGCTTCGACCCGTATGTATGGTCCGTACAGTACTAATTCCTTATCTGGTTCCGTGCGTTTTTTTCCAAAACCAAACATTTGCTCACGCATACGTTTTCTGCCTTCTCTTTCCTGTCGGAGCATCCGCGTCTGTCGATTCATAGGGCTTGTCTCTGAGCATGCTGCTTAGCGACATGTTTTTAGGAGTCTGTTTCTTCTTGTCCTTGTCGTCGTTCTTCACGACTTCTTTTATGAGTTCAAGCGCATTTTTGTCGTTAGGTTTTACTTTCATGTATTCTGTCGATATTCGTTTTAAAAGCTCATTGTCCTTCTCGCCTATCATTATCGTTATTAACTTTATTTTGTTGTCTTTCAGCTTTTGAAGAGTGCCGTCGTTTATCAATGCCGACACGTTGTCTTCACCATCGGTTATCAGCACTATCGTATTCGACGCACTTTTAAGCTTGTTGTCATTTATTATCGCTTCGCACTCCAATCTCACCGCTTTTGCGATCTCGGTTCCGCCGCTGGATTCTACCCTTTTGAGCTTATCTTTGATATCGTCTTGCTTGTCCAGGACCTCGCTGGTTTCAGTGTTGAAAAATCTCATGTCAAATTTCCTTCCGTGCTTTATGGCATTTTCCTGAAGCGCAAGCGCCACGCTTCTTGCCCATATTGTTTTTTGCTCTTCGTCCATGCTGCTTGACCTGTCCATTAAGATGTGGAAATTTCCCTTGAAAGAAGTAAACTTCTCGAACGTTGTCCATCCTTCGAACGCCTTTGCGAAAAGCATTTCCTCTGGCATTGCCAATTCCCTGAGAAATGCCTTTGCTATGTTTTTAGTCTTGGTAAGCCCAGAAATCCTGTCGCCGTTCGGCATCTTTACTTTCCCGCTTGAAAATTCAGGCATTGCCTTTACTATTTTCTTCGTGAGCGCCTCTATTTTCTTCACGTCCTCTGAATCTACCTTTTTCGTATCGTAGTTTTTCGTTTCAGCGTCTGTCGCGGATGCCCCTTTTCCTGCACCGCTTCCCTGTCCCTGTTTCTGCTGACCCTGACCCTGCTGACCCTGCCCTTGCTGGCCTTGGCCTTGTTGCCCCTGCTGCTGAAGTTGCTGCCTCAGCTTCTCCTGCTCCTCTTTTTTCATATCTTCTACTTCCTTGTCAAGCTCTGATTTTCCCTTAGAAAGTATCTCCTTTAGCTTCTGTGCAAGCTTCTCGCCCTCTCCGCTCTGCTCCATCTCTTTAAGCAGCTCTTCAAGCTGCCTTTTTGAATACTCGTCGCCTTCCATTGCTTCTTTTACCAGCTCGCTGACGCTTTTTTCATTCTGCCCATAGCCATGCTGACCTTGCTGTTTCTGCTGCTCCTCAAGTGACTTCTGCATGTCCCTGAGAAGCTCCCTCATTATCGCTGCAGTATACTCTGTAGATTTTTCCTCGTTAAGCATCGTCTCTTTTCTAAGCTCCTGGACACCTGGATTCTGGACCATCTGCACTAAAACGCTTCGCATAGATTCGAGAAATTCATTGCTGTTTTTATCTGCAGTTTGCGGGTTAATTGAATAAAGCAAGTAATAGAAATCAGCAGCTGCTATCGGAGCTTCCTTCACAGCCTGGAAAAGCGCCTTCATTTCTCCGCTCAGGTATCTTGTGAGCCTGCTATCTTCTGATTTGTAAATTTCATTCTCATTTTTGATGTTCTTCAGGTTGTTTTGAAGCGGCTTCTCCTTCTCTTCCTCGTCGTTGGGGTCTGCCATCTTTGCCATCTAAGGTCTATAAACACTTGCCTTCAAGATATTTAATTCTGTGCAGACAACATATGTATTGACGTAGCTATTTTTGCTTCGCAGCCAATGTTTTGCTAAGATCGCACTGCAGTCAAATAAAATGCAAAAAAAGATACTAATTAAAGTTTATTCTTCTAAGACAATTATCAAGGAATCAGAAATGAAACGGGAACAATCGCTCGGTTCTGCAGAACAGCAGAGCGAAAGCGTTTACGGGGAAGTAATACGCGGGCTCGTAACAGGAAACTCTTCTTCTAATGTAGGCCAGCTCAAACAATACCTTAATGACAGGCTTATAGAAAGGGAAAAAGAAGTCTTGGCAGTTATGGCTGGCTTGTTTTCAAATGAGCCAGTTCTGCTTTTGGGTCCTGTCGGTACGGGCAAAACAAAGCTTGTAGAGACGCTCGGAGAGGCAATCAACGGGAAATACTATTACTACCTGCTCCACCAATTCATGGAGCCTGACGAGCTGCTCGGGCCGCCTAACGTTAAAAAATACATAGAAGAAGGCAAGTATGAAAGGTCAGATTCCGGGGGACTGCAGCATGCAAACGTGGTATTTTTCGATGAGCCGTTCAAGGCGTCTTCGCCCGTAAGGAACATGCTTCTTGACATAATACTGTACAAGCGTTACAAGAGCGGGGACAGCGAGGTAAAGCTTCCAATATTGGGAATGTTTATGGCAGCGAACGAGCTGCCGGAAGACGAGGAAGACGCAGCATTCAAGGACAGGCTCGTGATCAAGGTTTTCGTGTCGCCTCTCAGCCAGGAAGGCAGGCAGAAAATGCTGAAGTCGCAGGGAGAATCCGATGCAGATTCCAAGTCAATTAAAAAGATAATGAGCATCGATGAGGTTAAAGCAATGCAGGAAGAAACGGCTAAGCGGGCAGAAAGTGCAAAAAGCAACGACAAGCTCATGGCAAGCTTCGGTGAAGCTATGGCCGAAATACAGAAAAACGGCGTAGTGACATCAGACAGGACTTACAAGAAAATCTGGAAAGTAGCTGCTTCTGTATCGTTGGCGCTTGAAGAAAAAGAGATGACGAGCGAGGACATAGCAATAGCTATGTTCCTGTGCGCTCCGAACAAGGCAGAGGATCGCGCAGTCATAGAAGATGCAATATCGAAAACGCACCTGAGCGCAGTACTTGACTCTGCAAAGGTAATTTTCACTGTTAAAACAGAGGTTTCTAACGGAATCAAGAATACTTCCGAAGCTGCGCAGCGCTTCGCAGAAGAAAAAGCCGCAAGAGACAGGCTGCAAGTCGACAAGAACCAGTTCAGCACGGATTATTTCAGGGCACTTTCAGAATACGTGCAAAATGCCGAAAATCTGCGGATAACTGTAGATCAGGCAAAAGAAATAGAAAAGAAATATCAATCTGCCAAGGGGCTAGATGGATTCAACAAGCAGCTGGGGGAGCAGCTTGCTAAAGCAGAGGAGCAAATAAAGTCAGTTGACATACAGAAGCTGAAGAACGAGCTTGAGAAGGAGCAGAAGAAAAAAGAAAAGAGCGAAAGGAACGGTTCGCCTTACGATCAGTTTGAGGTGCAAGCGACTATTCAGAAATCGCCGCTTCTGGAAACTGACAAGCTTATGCTCCAGCAAAAACTCAGGACTCTGCCAAGTAATAAATCCGAGGTAAAGGCCATTGCCGATTCGGTGCGCGCCAAAATGCTCAAAGCAGAAAGAGCTGAAATGTCTGAGCGGCTTGTGTTTATGCTGCATGCTGAAAGTGCAACATCAACAACTGTCGGTCAACCTGTGCATAGTGAGCATAGCAAAAAGCCGCGCGCAGTCCGCACAGTCTAACTACTGACAATCTATCAAACGGCGGCCTTATTTACTTGTAGAATTGCTTTGTACGTAGTATAACCACGCATAAAAATGCGATGAAGAGCCGTTCACTAACTGCGATATGCCCGGCGGAACTCCAGGGTCTAAAGCGATGCTCCAACCAGAGCAGTATTCGTTAGGGTCAGGAGTGTAATTCAAGTTGTCGAACGTGGCGTATTTAGGAACGATCACATAAGCGCCAACAGGTAGGTCGCTGCAATTGGGCATATCTGCATAATTATGGTATCTGCTCATATTGCTAAAACCGTTGTATATCATCACATCAGAAAGCCCATTGACATAGTATATCTTTGTTGTGTTTGGCAATGCTGATAGATACTGAGCTATCTGCACCTGGTCGTAGCGTTGTGCATACATTATGCTACTCCACCTGCGATCTATTAATAATGCAGTCCCAATAATGAAAAGCAAGGATAACGCAGATACCTCAAGTGCTGCCAATGTCTTTCCATTAATTTTTTTGATATTTCCCACAGACCTAGTTATGGCAATTGCGATGAGCAGTGCAACAGGCACAGCAACTAGGTTTAGATACCTGTCAATCCTGTACATCAGCAGATATTGCAAAGGATTTATCGATATATGCATAGGACCCATTTCTAGATAAAGGAAGCCTGCAAAAAACCAGAATGCCGGAAAATAAGCGCGTTTTTCCTTTCTTATAGCAAGGTAAACTAACGACGCCGCTAATGCGTAAAAATAGAAACCTACAGTATTCTGGTTTGATAGCATGTCATAAATTCCACCAAACATCACTTGTGGCGTGTATGGAAACATGATATTAAAATAAAACGAAAGATTAGTGTCAGTTGATGGAATAGTATTTTGACCGCCTACTGCTGAAAAGAAATGAGCGGTTCCGGTAATGCTTATGAATGGATTTCCTGAATTCCAATAATTGAACAGAAGCAGCAAAAACATAAACACGATAATTCCGTAAAAGAAAAATAGAAAAATCCTGTCAACTTTAATTTTTTTTCTGAATATTTCTACAGCAAGATATGCAACAATTACAACTCCTATTATACCGCCTTCAGGCGTGACCAAGAAAGAGGCAAGGGCAAACGGCGCGAGTACAAAGTACCAGAATCTAGATTTTCTCTTTTCTGCTTTTATTAAAGCCAGCATTGCCGCTGACGCAAACAGCATCATGGGTATGTTGTCGCTCATAGTCATGGCATAAACTACTGATATTGGAAAAAAAGACATGAGAAAAGCAGCCAGCAAGCCCGCATATTCGCTGTAGATCTCTTTACCTATGTAAAAAGTTATCACTATTGTGAGCACGAAAGACAGCGAGTCCCATGCCTGGCTGGTATATATGTTTGCTCCTAGCAACCAGTAAAAAAATGCAATCGGATATACTTGCAGAATGCGCAGACTGAATATGTAACTTGACTCGTGGAATGTTCCTGTTGCAATCTGGTTTGCAAGCCCCGCATATGCAACATCGTCTCCGAAGTTAGACGGGCCTGTTGCGTTAAGAATTGAGTAAATTGCAGTATACAGCAAAATTATTGTTAATGCAAAATAAACTGTCTTTTTGTCTTCAAGTATATTTTTTGCCTTTTTTGACAAAGCCATATTTTTATTTGCGTTTATCGCTCCTCTTTTGTTTCGATTGTTTTTAATCCTCTTAGGTTTCAGCATCAAAATTCGCCCATACTTATACATATTCACTGCGTGCGTTTTTCAACGAAGAAATTTCCAATCGCAAGATATTTTGCACCTGTATTTTCCAGCGTCCAGAGTGCGTCTTCTGGGCTCATTACTATAGGCATGCCATGCTTGTTGAAACTTGTGTTTAGCAGTGCACCGTACCCTGTTTTCTTTTTAATCTTAAGAAGCAATTGCCTGTACGCGCCATTCTCGTCGCTTAAAATCTGCGGCCTGGTTGTCATGTCTATGTGCGATGCGGCTACAAGACTGTTGAATTTTTGCCGTTTAACTTTGTAACCCATTGTCATGAACCTACTGACTCTCGGATAAGGATCTAGCAGCGATTTCGCGTCCTCTTCCAATATTGTGCTGGCAAAAGGTTGGTAATACGGCCTCTTTTTGATTATCAGATTTATTTCGTTCCTGTTCTCTTGAATGTCTGGTCTCGCGAGTACGCTCCTGTTGCCCAACGCCCTCGGCCCGTATTCCATTTTTCCCTGGAACCACAGAACTATCTTATTCTCATCAGCTATTAGCTCTGCAGTATATGCTGGAATATCCGCTATTTCTTCGTAGTCTATTTTTCGTGCTTTTGCATTTTTCTTCAATGAATTTTCTATTATCGCATCAGAGTACTCCTGCCCGTAGTATACATTGCTTATCTGTTTGCCGTTAAACCTGCCATTCTCCTGATAATCTACATAGTATGCTGCGCCCATCGCAAGACCTCCGTCGCCCATGTGCGGGAAAACAAAGAATTCCTTAACCTCTGGCAGTTCGTTTATCATCATGTTCACAATAACATTCGAAAAAAATCCTCCGGAAACAGCGATGCTCCTTATTTTTGTCTCCTTTATGTAATTTTTGACAATTTTCATTACTTGATTCTCTACGTGCTTTTGCACTGCGAAAGCAAGCGTTTCTCGGTTATACTTCCACAACAAACTGTTTCTTATTCGCTCTGCAAGCAGCATCTCGTATTTGGTGCCTAGTCTGCTAACTAACTGTTTTTTCTTTTCATCATAAATCACAAAGTCGTCGAGTTCTGTTATATTTTCGTGGTATGAGTATGCAGCCAAGCTCATCAGTTTGCCTTCGTCTTCGCTGTATCTCAAATCGCATGCAAGCGTAGCAGCCCCATAAAGCAGCCCTAAGCTGGCGCTTGCCTTGAATTCGTTTATCCTCTTTAGCTCACCATTTTCGCCTATGCTAACAGTTCCACTCAGGCCGTCCCCTGCTCCATCCAAAGTTATCACTAGCGCATTTTTGAATCCGGACGGATAGTAAGCTGAAGAAGCGTGTGCGAGATGATGTTCAACAAATTCCAATTTTTTGTTTATCCCTAGCTTCCTAAATCGCCGCCTCAAAAAATTTCCGCCAACGCCTACGCCAAGCGCATTCCATATCCTATGTGGTCGCTGATTTTGGATCAGTTTGAAAACCACATTTGTAAGCTTCATCCTAGCTATGCCTGGCTTTTTTGTCTGCTTCCTCCAAAGCAGCCTGCGCCTGACTTCAAGACGCGGGAAGACCCTGGCGAAAAGAGCACTTCCTCCTATCCAAGGAATCGCAATTTTTGATACTTCCCGATCTGAGTTTTTCAGCAAATAGCTTATCGAGTTGACAGGAAACCCAACATCGTTCTTTCTTTTTGTGAAACGTTCCTCGTTCACGGCGCCGATCACATTTGCATTGTCAACAACAGCAGCTCCAGCATCGTGTGCGTCATGCACTCCCAAAACTGACATGAGTCCACCTTAAATTATCGGCCTGTGCTTATTTAGACGTTGTGTTTTTTATATCTACGAGAACTTTGAACTTGGGCCAGTTTGCATTCATTCACGTTTTACTGCAGGATTAGGAGAAAGCACAACAACAACCTTGCCGTTCTTCTGCAAATAGCCCAGCTTCTCAATTTTCAGTCGCCATCGCCCATTGTCTTGCTCAAGTTTGACGCTGAACGTGTTGAATAAGCTCGTTGCCGGATTTATTACAGTAACGTGGGCATATTCCCCATTTCTTTCTACAAATTTATCGAGCTCTCTTGATTCCAAGTCAAGCTTTCCTTCGATGACGTTAACGTTATCAAATTTTACAGAGTCTGACATATTTTCTTCTGCTACACCTGCTTCGCCACTTTCATTCTGTGCGTTTGTAGGTTTTCTGAAAAATTCCATGCGTCTCAAAGATTTATCACATAGAAAACATATAACGATTGCGCATTTCTGTGCAAAACTATAACCGCTCCTGGCGGGGGAGTGATTTGAACCCTCGACCTCTAGATTTCTTAGCAATCATCGCAAAATGCTCATCACTCATAATGCTTGGCATATGAGTCTAGCGCTCTAACCAGGCTGAGCTACCCCGCCTTGCTGATATAAATAAATAGCAAACAAATAAATAACACATAAATAGCAAGTGCATCAAATCCCACATATGGCCTTGGTGGTGTAATGGCCGCATAAAGGGCTGTGGACCCTCAGGACCGGGTCCGATTCCCGGCCAAGGCCTTCTTCGTTCATTTTAATGGCTTTTTGCATAGTCTGTTACTGGTCTCCGCGCACTATGACTTTAATCTGCGCATGAGACAAGCAAGGGTCTTGCTTAAGCAACTCTTTTATCTGCGCCATCTTGGATTTATGATCATAATCATTGCAAGCAGTTTGCAATTCCCATCCGCCACGAATTTCACAGAGATTTAGTTTTAATAAACGCTTGCAATGAAAACTAGACATTTGCTGTCTTAATGATTACTGCCATAAACAATCATGCATTTTTGTCCCTCTCTCAATGTCTGTGAAGCTAAAAAATAGTTTCAAAACAGATGCAGTGCCCAGAAACGCATCAACTTTACCAAAGCTTTGCGAAAGTCACCTGAATTTTTCTTCACGTCTTTTACCAACGATTTGTATCTCACTTTTTCCTCTGGCGTAAGCTTTCCCTCTTTTTCAGTTACTGTCTTTTTGCCGTCTACAACCTGCGTTTCCGTCTTGTGAATTATTTCTTTCCTTACCATGCCGTACCATTCGTCGAGTGTACTCCCGTGGAGCCTTATCATTCTTATGAAATCGCTCATCTTCACAGGGCGCTTCTTGCCGGTCCTGTCCTCCTCCACTGCCGGGATGAGTGCAGCTTTATCGCATATTTCAGCTATGTCTGCTTGTGAAAATCCCATTGTGGCACGTGCCAATCTTCCAAAGTTAATGAATTTCGAAAGTGGCATCTTTCTCGTGTTATACTTAAATGCGCTCTTTCTCGTCATATAACTTGGCGGCGGAAAATAAATCTGTTCTCCGAATCTGCCGCTCCTCTTAAGCGCAGGATCCATGTCCCACGGTTGGTTTGTCGCGCCTATTACGAATATGCCTTCAGGGTTTGTTTCCACCCCATCCATTTCCTGCAGGAACGCATTGACAGCCATCCTCATATAGCCCATCTGGTCTCCTCCGCCCTCTCTTTTCATTCCCATCGCGTCGATTTCGTCGAAGAATATTATACACGGTGTGTGCTTTCTCGCCTGCTCGAAAATTGCATGTAGGTTCTTTTCAGTGTTGCCTGCATACATATCTACTATCTCGTTTATTCTTGCTATTATCATGTTAGACTTTGTTTCTCCGGCGATGGCCTTTACCAAGTATGTTTTGCCTCCTCCCGGCGGTCCATAGAACAGTACTCCTACGCCTAGTTTTTTGCCGTACGCCCTCAGCAGTTCTGGCTTTTTTATCGCGAGTATTATATTGTCGTATATTGCCTCTTTTTCCTTTTTCATTCCCACTATGTCATTGAACGATATGTTCGATGTGTACCATTTCACTGATTTTATCTGCCCTTCTTCAGACACTGTTTTTCCACCTACCTCTTCCTGCTCCACCGAAACTTCTTTCGACGGTTTACTCACGCCTTTCGGCTGCGACATTTTGGCCTTGAGGTCCTCGAGCTTGGTCTTGGCCTGCATATAGTCAGGATTCGCCTTAAGCGATTTCTCGTACCACTCTTTTGCTTCCTCATATTTCATTTGATATTCGTTTATCACGCCCATTACGAATGGCGCGTCGCAGCTGTCAGGCTCTAGGTCAAGCACTTTTTCGGCGTCGCGCGTAGCCTCGGCATACTTGCTTATTATCGCGTACGAAAGCGCCCTGTTGAAATACGCGTTAGAATAAATCGGGTCAAGCTTTATGGCCTGCGAGTAAAAATCTATTGCTTCTTCGAATTTGTCATTTTCAAAGGCTTCTCCTGCCTTTTGATACAGCTCCTTGGCCTGTGGATTTCTAGTATCATATTTTGGCTGGTCTTTCGGCTTGTTGCTACTTCCTCCTCCTTTTTTGGGTTGGTCTGCCATGTTTCCTATATGTATTATGCCTTCTATTTATAGTTTTTGCTGTCGAGGAATGCGGCGATTCATTCTGATTTTTCAATTTTATCGAGCAGGACATTCAGTTCTTTGTCAACGATCTGTATGTACTTGTTTTCCCTCCTGGGATTGAAAAGTTCGTATTTCTTGAATTTGAGCAGCAATTCTTTTGCTTCTCCGTTTAATTTTTTCATTTTTGGGTCTTTTACTTTGAAATTGCCAGCAAGCTGATTTATTACGAGCCTGCTATCGCAATAAAGTTCTATTTCGTTTTCTACCCCAAATTCCTTTTCCATGTCCTTGAGCGCAGCCACTATCGCAGTGTATTCTGCAGCATTATTGGTTATTCTGCCATTGTAGAAAAAGTTGCTTTTTACAAGCGCGTAGTTTTCATCATATACACAGTAGCCTGATGCGCTGTGTCCTGGGTTTCCTCGCGAAGCGCCATCTGTGTAAACGTAATATCTCATAAAATAACCCTCACTTGTACCGTAATTTTCCGACCTTGCCAAAATCCAAGGTCTCACCTTCGCCTATGCACAACGCCCGCATATCATTTACATCTGCAAGCTTAAATATCGGAGATATGTCGCGAACCCTGTTCATATTGACCTCCACGCCCCCTGCAAAAAAATTCATTGCCGGCAGTATTATCAGTTCCCTGCCTTTACCTAGCTTGCCTACTAAGAAACAGAAAAGTTTCTCTTTAACCCCAACTTTGTTGTAAACCGCGATTGCAGGATGCACGTGGCCCATTATCCAGGTTTTAACTTCTTTTAAATTTTCTTCCGGCATTTTTTCTCCATGGAAAAAAAGGTATTTTCCGATTTTCATTTCCTGCTTGGCTATTTCTATGCCTGTGCTCGACCTGTAGCGGTCTATGAAGTTATCATGGTTTCCTTTTATCAAAACGATTCGCTTGAAGCCGATGCTTTTCAGGAATTTCACAAATTCATCGAACTCATTGAATTCCTCAACATGCACGTTCGAAAATTCATTCTTTATGTCGCCGTCTATTATTATCGTATCGGGCATTCTCATCTTTCGAGCCTTGACAATTTCTGATTTTATCTTTTTCAGGTTGGCTTTGGGGATGAAAATGCCTTTGCTGGCCATCACACCTTCGAATCCCAGGTGCAAGTCGGAGCATACTAGCGCATTAAGAGATTTTATGTAAAGTATTGGCAGCCCTTCCAATATGTCAATGTCCTTGCCTAGCTTCATATGATCATTAACTCATTCTGCAATGATTGAAAGCACCTGCTTTCTCAGCTCCCTGAGATGCTTTCTCCTGTCTTTCATCATGACTATGTCCGGTTCGCCGAACGTTATCATAATATGTGAGAATGGTGAAGGCAAAGGCGTTTCTATTATTTTATATTCAAGCTCGCCGCTTTTTATTCTGCTTATTATGTCTTTTGCCCTGGGCAGGTCCATTACATCTTCCATTATCTCGCGGTACGTTTCTTTTAGTATCGGAAAATCCGGGCTTATCTGTTCGGTTGCTTTGAGCAGCGCTTCAGCATTGAATTGCTGCTTCCTTACGCTGATTTTTATCCCTTTGTAATTTCTCAGTATCATAAACCCCCTGGCTGCGCAATGCCTGAACCGCCTTTTCATCATCTCCGTTCTCCTTATGTTATCTTTTATCAGCCTCACAAGGTTTTTGCCTGTCAGCTCAGAGATTATTTCATCCACATCTTTTTTGTTTGTCTTTATGCCCGAATCTATAACTATTACAAATCCGTTGTCATTTATCATTATCCCGACATCAGTTTCGTAGAATTCAGAAAATAAGATTGCGAAAGCTCTTGACAAAACGTCGTTTATCCGTCTGCCATAAAGGCAGTGAAATATTATGTAATTCCTTTTCGTCTGCCTGTCTTTCGTTTTTTCTATGAGCAAGAGTCTGTCGTTTGGTACGTGCTTTGCGAACAGAAGCTGTTCGGCGAAATACCCGAATATGGCGTTTTTCGCGTTCCTGTCTATTGGCATGCTGTCTAAGACTTTGGACGACTGCGCATCTGGTTTTATCCTGTTTTTTTTCAGCAGGCTGACTATTTTCTTCCTGTTTGCAAGAGGTTTTGCCATGGATTCCGACAGTTTTTTCCTGAATTTTCCTATCTCGACCGCAAGCTCGTAAGTCAGAGGCAATTGTTCTGAAAACCATGGAGGTATTGTAGGCATCCTGCTTTCTGCTCTAGTGACATATGCCCGCATTTCTCTAGAGTGGTCGAACCTGTACGGCTTTCCGCCAAGTACGAAAATGTCTCCGGGTTTAAGCCTGCCGAGGAATTCTTCCTCTATGCTGCCTACCCACTTATTGCCTTCTGAATACACGTTTACCGATACCGTGTCGGGTATAGTGCCGATGTTCAGATAGTAGATGAGCCTCGTGAACCTGCCGCGCTTTCCTATCGTGTTTTCTTTTTCATCCATCCAGATTTTCCCGTAAACGTGCCTGCTTTCAAGACCTACGTAGCTTCCTGACAGGTATTCGATTAGCCCGTCGAAATCCTTTTTCTGCAGGCCGCCGTACGGATAGGCGCGCTTCACCATCGCGTACGCATCGTCTATCCTCCATGTCTTTGTCAGGCACATTCCCACTATGTGCTGTGCAAGAACGTCAAGCGCGTTCTTGGGCGTAGAGAAGGAATCAAGTGTGTGCCTCTTCGCAGAGTCAAGCATTACTGCGCACTCCACAAGGTCGTCTCTGTTCATCACAATAACCTCTCCCTTTGCAATTCCGTAGAATCCATGCCCGCTTCTTCCTATCCTTTGTATGGCTCGGGTTACGCTCTTCGGAGAGCCAAGCTGCACTACGTTGTCTATTGTGCCTATGTCTATTCCGAGTTCTAGGCTGGTAGAAGACACTACGCACTTCAGCTTGCCCTTTTTCAGCATGTCCTCCACGCCAAGCCTCGTCTCTCTCGACAGGGAACCATGGTGCGCAGCCAGGTCCTGTTCTCCGTACTTGAATTTTTTCATTAAATTATATACTACACGCTCAGTTCCGCTCCTTGTGTTAGTGAAAACAAGCGTAGTGGCATTTCCTTTGATTATATTGTTAAGTATCTTGTAAGTATTTTCCTCGATGGTTTCTGCTGAAGTATTAATTATGTCCTTTACTGGGCACATGGCCAAATACTCCATTTTTTTGTCCCATGTGGCGTCGATTATGTAACAATCCCGTTCAGTATTATCTTCATTGTAGCCCACAAGGTATCTGGCAGCTTCTTCAAGTGGGTAAAGGGTCGCGCCCATTCCTATCCTTACAAAATCATGCCCTATCAGGTCATCGAGCCTCTCGAGCGAAAGCGACAGATGCACGCCCCTTTTGTTATTCGCCAATTCGTGTATCTCGTCTATTATCACATATTTCACGCTTTTCATGTGCTCGGCGAAGTTCTTCGAGTTTATCAGTATTGCAAGGCTCTCTGGCGTTGTTACGAGAATGTTAGGCGGCTTTCGTAGTTGCCTTTGCCTTTCCTGCTGCGGCGTGTCTCCTGTCCTGACGCCTACTGATATCTTCTTGGCATCCTGCGGCATTTTTGCGTATATGCCGTTCAAAGGGTCTTCGAGATTCCTGTATATGTCGTTGCTAAGTGCCCTCAAAGGAGATATGTAAATGCAGTAAACTTTATCTTCAAGCTCTTTTCTTTCAGCCATTCTGATGAGGTCGCTTATTATGGACATAAAAGCCGAAAATGTCTTCCCGCTTCCTGTCGGTGCAGTTATGAGCAGGTTCTTTTTCTCACCTATGAGCTTAAATGAATACAGCTGTGGCGGCGTGAGGTCATTGTACTTTTCAGCGAACCAATCCCTGACGTTGGCATTGAGGCTGTCTAAACTTTCTTTTCTGCTAAACGGCGCATCGTATCTGGATATCATAAAAATCAGTTTTGCTATGGCCAGACAATCTCGGTTACTGCTATGAGTTACTGCTATGACTTTGCCGCCATGTCTTTGCACGGTTCTGATGCGTGGGCTGCGACCTGATATTATAGCTACAATTGCCCGGAAAAATATAAGAAACGTTGCCAAAATAACCGGCACCTAGTTACCCTCTAATTTAAAAGCCTTTTCAGCATAGTAAAGCCGTGATTTAATGCCGAAGGATTCAACTTCAAAAAAGACGTCGGGCAACTTAAAGCTAATATTGATTGGTGCGATTTTGGTCGTAGCAATTCTGGCGGTTGTATTCTTCGTTCTTCCTGCACTTACTGGCTCTGGCAACGGATTCCCGAGCGCCCAGCAGATTAGCAGCATATTCGGCTCAACATTCACTGCTTCAGGGATTGTTACGGCGAACAGCACCATGGTTGCGCAGATCTCGAGTGGATACAACAATACAGTGGTTTCTGTTTCAGGAGAAAACTACACGTCTGCAACAGCCAAGATAACAATAGGTGAACTCAAATTCAACGCACAGGGAACAAGCAAACTGCAAAGCGTTCTGAACAATCTAAACTCGAACAGCACGCAGAAGGCAGCCCTGCAGGCAGCCGGTGCGTCTATAGAACAGTACAATGGTGTAACCTACATAATTTCACCACAGGGAACTGTGGAAGGCTTTGATGGCAGCACGTTCTTTGAAATATTGATACAAGGCTTAGCGCCTTCGCAGAGCCAGCTTAATTCGCTAGCGCAGGCAGTGATTTCTTCCATATGAGCAAGAAGTCGGACCTCGCACGGGCGTGCATGGCACTGCGTTTTGCCGCGCAGGTAAGCTAAGCTATTGCATGCAGATTTTAGTCCAGCTGCGGCGCGCATAATTTTCCTCGATGCTGATGCAAAAGGTTAATAATATATTTGTATGTAAATTTACTCCTGATTTCATGGTCAAGAGAGGGGCAGGCAAAAAACAACGCACAGCCGGGCTTTCCAACAGTGCAAAAAGGCTCGCTGCGCTGAAGCATGAGCAGCAGATAGACGCGATACTAAAAGGCAGCAGCATCCAAACGCAGGCAATAGTAGACAGTGCAGGCGAGGACAAGCCAGTGAACGAATCCCACGCTCTTTCGCTTCTTGAAGAAGAGCCCGAGTCTTTATCTGTATCTAGCTCCCATACAAGGGCCAAACCATCAAGGAAGAGTGCAAGAAGAAGGTAACTCTGCGTTTTAATTCGCTTCTAAAAACTCTGTATTTATTTTCAGCATCTCCTTAGCCTGCTTTACAGCTCTTTCTATGTCTTTCCTTTTTTCTGCTTTTTTCGAAAAGAATCTTTCGAATTCTTTCATTATTTTTCTGCCATGGAGTTCGCTGAAATTATCAACGAACCTGGGAAGCATGTGACTTCCACTTGAGAATTTGTTTTCGAGCCACTCCCAATTTTTCTTTGTCCACTGAAGTATCAATTCATTCCCGAAGGGATTGCCAGATATCACTGACGGAATTACGAACGTGTCCTGCGGCTTTACCTCATCCGTTTTAGCGAAGGCAAGCGCATTTTCAAGAATGTCTCTTCTGCCGAACATGCCAAGCGAAGCAAGGAACCTCTGCTTTTCCTCTGGCCTTTTCTCAGTGATATAAAGCGACTTGAATTTTTCATAAACTTTTTCGTTTCCAGTTCGTGCTGCTATGTGATATACTGAACCCCTTATATCTGGCTCTATTTCTTTGCCCTGTTTTATAAACGCCCAGAAAAGTTCTTTTGCCTTTTCCACTATGCCTGCATTTCCGGCTAAGCCGAGGCTGTTTATTGCTGCACTTCTCAGAAGCGTCAATTGGCTGTCTTCGTAAGGTGCTTTGTTCCAGCCTATTTTTTCGATTATTTTCGAGTTGTATTTTTCAATCAATTCGTTTATCTTGTCATGCAAGCCAGTATTCATAAAAAAGAACTGCAGAGCGTTAAGATGTCCTATTATGTTTAAATTGACCGGAAATTCAAAACAGGTATCCATGCAGAAGTCTTCGATGAAATTCATATACTCTCTTACAGTTATCCATCTGGCCCTCGACTGCGAGAACAGGTCGCTTTCTATTCCCCACGTGTCTATTCCGTTAATTTTTCTTTCATTGATCGCTTTTCCCAGCCGCAAAAGCAGCCTGTTGTCATAAGACACTTTGTAAAGGCCAGCTTGGCCGTAATTGAGCTTTACCCAATCGCAGTAGCCTGTGTTTATGCCAATTGATTTTGACTTCATCAGTATTGTCTTTTCAGCAGTTCCGTCTATTGACATGTGTACTGGTATCGGCCACGTACCATTTTCCTTGCCGCCCAGCAGCGTAAAGCGCGATTGCGAAATTCTTATGCCTGTACTGCTTCCTTCGCATTTAAGCATAGGATACCCTTCTTTGTCTATCCAGTACGTAGCAACTTTTTTCACTTCTGCATGGTGCTTTTTTGCCTTCGACACATTTTCTATCGCACTCCACAGGTCTTCTTTTGTCGCATTCGAGTACGCATGCATCTTGAGGTATTTTTCCAGACCCTTCCTGAAAATTTCAGGCGTCGCATAGTCCTCTATCATGTATAACACGCTGCCCCCTTTTTCATAGCTTATTTCGTCGAAAATGCTGTCTATTTCATTAGGCGTGTTTACCTTGACGCTTATGGGGTGTGTAGAGTGCAGAGAGTCTGCGCCGAAGGCAGCTCCGAACACATTTGTGAAGTATTCAAGGTTCATCTTCCATTCAGGAAACACGTTTTCTACTGCCTTGTAGCTCATGAATGTAGCAAAACTCTCGTTAAGCCAGAGGTCGTTCCACCATCTCATTGTGACGAGGTCGCCAAACCACTGATGAGCCAGCTCATGTGCTATAGTATTAGCAACATACTGCTTGTATGCAAGCGTGCTTTTTTCATCTGCCAGCAGTGCAGTTTCCCTGAATGCCATGGCTCCCCAATTTTCCATAGCTCCTGCCGCAAAATCAGGCACTGCTATGAGATCCAGTTTTTTAAGAGGATATTTTACGTTGAAGTATCTGTTGTAAAAATCTACGAATTTCCCTGCATACTCTAGGGGCAGCTTGGCCATTTCTTTCTTGCCAAGACCTGTAACGACTCTTATCTTCAAACTGCCTAGCTGTTCTTCTGCATACTCGCATTTCCCTACGTAAATATACAAGAGATACGTTGACATTTTAGGGGTTCGCTCGAAAACTACTAGCTTTTTATTTCCTGACTTTTCTGTTTTTTTAATTGGCGTATTGGATATCGCGTCCAAGTCTTTGTCAACTACTAGAGAAAGTTCAAATGTAGCTTTGAATTCAGGTTCGTCAAAACAGGGGAAGGCCGAGCGAGCATCTGCGGCCTCAAACTGCGTGGTAAGCAAATGCTCTTTTTTGTTTCCGTGCATGTATGAGCTCCTGTAGAAGCCATGCATCTTATCCGCGTTAAACCCCTTGAATTTTACGAACAGAGTGATTTTCCCACTCACATTATTTTCAAGCTTTATTTCAAAGGATTCCTTTTTGGGGTTTGGTCTTATTATGCCCTGAATTTCGCCCTTTCCATCCTTTATTATGCCTGCTTTTATGATTTTAATCTCCTTCGCATTGAGAGATATTGAGTTTGCAGGCCTCTTTACTTCTGCTTCTATCTCAACATATCCGTCGTACTCAAACCTTTTCATATCGCAGTCAAGCTTTATCGAGTAGTGCGTTGGAATCACGTTGTTTCCAAGCGTTTCGTGAGCGTTGTTTTTCATATGATTGCCTGACTTGTTATTTACTTATGTCATATCGCTGCCAAACGTTTTTAAACCGTGCCCAAAACAAAAACAATGTTTATATACTGGAAAATTCAAAATGATAATTGGTGGGTAAATGTGGGGAATAAAGCAAAAAACCATACCTGAGCATGGCATAGGAGTTGAAAATGAAACTGCCGGAAAGCTGGAAGAAATTTTGGCGATACTCGGCTGCAAAGAACCTCTGCATATTGTCGAATCTCTGACACCTGAAAAGACGGCCTTGGTTGTATTCGACGGCGTATTTTCAGGCAAGTCAAACGAAGAAATACGCATGGACTTGGCACGTTCAACTGCCGAAATGCAGAGTGCGCAACCCCGACCAAAAGAAAGCAATATCACAGATACCGTGGTGACTGAAATTATTCTAGGAAAACTAGGGTGCGCAAATCCGGCGCATATAATGAATGCGCTGTCGCCTGAAGAGATTTCAGTGATATTGTGCAACGCAGTGCTTTCGGGCGAGTCCAATGAGGAAATCAGGATGGACATTGCGCGGGCTCAAGCGGAAAATCCGAAATTAAACATAGGCAGAAAAACTGAGCTCCAGTCAGTCTTTAGGCCAATATATCCGTTTCGCGTGTCAATTGTCAACAATGCAGTATAGCGCCTGTAGCCAAAACATGGCGCAGTTAAAACGTGTCTGCTTCGGTTATTTCGGGTAATGACCGCTGCAGATTATGCCAATATGCCAATAGCGCTAAAAATGGTGGGGAAATGGGATTGATGTCAAAGTTAAAGCCGAAGATAGGTTCAGGAATACTGATAGTGCTGGGTCTTCCTACTGAAGAAGACGAAAACAGCTACGGAATTGGGCGCGGAGTGCCAGTTCCTACTACGCAGCAGTTAGAAGATAGATTAAAAATTTACAGCCCGAAGCGCTACCTAATTGACATAGCCAGAGCCGCAGAACCTGAGATTAACGATTTGGCGCAAAGGTTGAAACGGGAGTAGCAGGATGCTCACTGCAGATTTACCTGCATAATTGTCAAAGCTATTTCTCTTTTTTTTCAACGCTTTTTCCTACGGAGAGCCTTACTCCGTTGGTGTCGCGTTTGATTGATATGTCAAGGTTGTCGCTTCCCAGCATGTGTCTGAGCTCTTCGTATGTGTAGGAGCCTATGTCCCTGCCTGCTGGTTTGTTTTTCAGGACTTCCGCACGCCTCTCTATCAGCTGGTCCTTTCTTATCTCGTTGAAAAGCAGCGAGAGCTGAGAGGCGAATCCGAAGTTTTCTATGCCCTGCTCTATCGGCTTGTATCCTTCGCTCTGGTAAACAAACTGCTCAACTGCGGAGAACTCGCTCCTTATTCCATCAACCACTTTTTCAACGTTAGTACGCGTTCCGGCAACCATGAAGTCGTCGCCATCAAGGAAACCTACGAATGTGCTGTCGCCTGTTTCCTTTATCTTATCCTGCAGCAGCTGTGACACAAGCCTCAATATAGTCATGCCCGCCTCGTTCCCGAACCTGCTTGCAAAATCAGCAAGGCCCTCTAGCTTCAGCTTGCCAATCTCGTAGTCTTCAGAGGGTGCTTTTATTGCCGATTCGAGCTCTTCTGATATTCTTTCGGCATTCGGCAGGTCTATGAGAGGGTCGAATTTTTTGCCCTTTTTCTTTAGAAATATTGTCACTAGGCCTCTCAACTCCTCTGGGTCGAAAGGTTTCTTTATGTAGTAATCTGCTCCGTACTTGATGCCTTTGAACCTGTTCGACGTGGCGTCCAGTGCGCTGACTATTATCACAATGGTATCTTTCAGGTTGGCATTGGTCTTTATTTCTTGGCATATCGTCAGTCCGTCAACTCCAGGAAGCATCAAATCAAGTATAACTAAATCGGGCTTCTCATACTTTATCCTTTCAAGCGCTTCGCTGCCGTCATAAATCTGCAGTATGTCAAAGCTTTTCCCTATCGAAAGGGCCATGAGCTTGTTTATGTTCTTGTCGTCTTCAACTATGAATACCCGCTTTATCGGTTGTCCTTCCTGCAGCATGTAATAAGTGAGTATGCCGCCTGTGCTTCGCGCAGCTATAGCGTTGGCCTTCTCAAGCTCGCTCAGGCTCCTCTTTAGAACCTCCGGCTCTATGCCGTTGGAATTTGCATACCCATTTATCTCGCTGAACGTCACTTCCTGCTTGTCGTTCACTAATGCTATTATATCTGCCTCTGCCTCCTCCAAAGTCGCCATGTAGTCGCCTGAAACAGTCGTCAAAATAAAATGTGCAGCAAAAGTATAATATTCTTTCTTGCGCAATCCAACACATTTCATACAAGAGTTTAGGGCGATTTACATGAATTCGAGCCACAACAGCAGGCCATTTTTCATATATAATTTGATAATATGTGTGATCCTTGTGGCCATAGCAATTGCCGTGGTTTACCCTTTAATATTTTCAGGAAATGCCGAGCATATATCTTCTACTACGCAGTTTAGCATAAATCCTAACGGCACGCTCTATTTCTCAGTATTGAATGCAACAAGTCCTTCTGTGCTTTATCTAAAGAATTCTACGGCCAGCTCCGATACATTCTACCTTGAAGGCCCATACATAGGAGGACCGATAGAATCATTTTCAATTGGCCCTGGAGAAAGCGTAAATGCAAGCAGTTCAGGAGGCCAGATTTCAGACATGAATTTATTAGTTATATCGAGCACAGCATCAGGTGCGGTTGTCAAGATAACTCCCCTTTACCAGAACCTTGGAATAAGGCTGAGCAAGAACATAGCGGTGACGAATCCTCCTCCGCTGGGTTTATTTAGCTCAAGTGCTACTGCGTCTTCAACTCCACTTCCTACTTCTGTCACAACTACAGTATCGCAGTCCCTGCAGTCCAACAAGTCGTCAAATCAGACAAGCAACCAAACACAGGCTTTACTTCAGAAGGCGATGAAGCTGGCGAACGAGTCTGTACCTGGCGCTCTGATGCTGAAATTCAGATCTCTTTATGTGACTGGCAGTGCATGCACCGCCCCTCTTTACAATTCTACTTATAACACACAAAAAGGCTCGCTTCCGAGCGGTCCTAATTCGTTCGAGAACGTAAGTGCGTTCACACCAACAAACGTCACCATATATGCAAACGCGCTCGGCGCGCAGCTGGTCAACATCACATACTCTGCCGTCACGCATTCATCCAGCTATTCAGGCCCTATGCTGATTCTAGAAATTAATGTTTCCGCGGCAAGCTACCTGAAAAAAATAAATTATACTGGCCTGCTGTCAGGGGCAAACACAACGACTCTTAACAGCACCTATATGTATCAGTCTAAGATAAGCGGCGATTGCGGGGCATACATAGAGCCATGAGTCAGCAGCGTAAGCTGCACCTGCTTTTATTCTACTGCATAAAACAATGTCGTAAATCGTAAAAATTACAAGTGATTAAGATGTCAACACCTGCCGTCGAAGACGTTTTGGAGCTGCACAAGCGCAGCAGAGGAAAGTACGAAATAGTTTCAAAGGTACCTGTAAATTCCAGGGAAGACCTGGCAAAGAGCTACACGCCAGGCGTCGCATATGTCAGCGAGGCCATAAAAGCCAACAGGGAAATGGCATACGAATATACTACAAAATCCAATACTATTGCCATAATCTCTGATGGCACGCGTGTGCTTGGGCTCGGAAATATAGGCGCAGAGGCAGGCCTGCCTGTCATGGAAGGTAAAGCAATACTTTTCAAGAAGCTTGGCGGTGTGGATGCGATACCTATATGCATAAGGACAACTGATGAAAACGAGATAGTGAAATTCGTGGAAAATATTTCTCCTAACTTTGGTGCGATAAACCTCGAGGACATAGAGTCGCCAAAGGTTTTCCGCATACAGGACAGGCTTTCAAAAACGCTAGACATACCTGTATTCCATGACGACCGTCAAGGAACTGCAGTGTCGGTTCTTGCCGCGCTTAAAAATGCGCTGAAACTGTCGGGCAAGGGAAAAAATGCAAGGATAGTTGTAAACGGAGCTGGCTCTGCCGGTTTCGGGATAATTCAGCTGCTGTCTTTTTCCGGATACAAAAATTTGTTGGCTGTTGACAGCAAAGGAATAATATACAAAGACAGGCCTGATGGACTGCAGGACTATAAAAAAGAAGTGGCAGAAATCACTAACGCAGGAAATGAATCCGGTGACCTGAAAGACGCCATTTCAAATGCTGACGTGTTCATAGGTGTGTCAACTCCTGACGTGTTTAAAAAAGAATTCGTGCACGAAATGAGTCAGAAACCCATTATATTCGCGCTCGCGAACCCTGTTCCTGAAATAAGCTATGCAGACGCAATTCAGGCAGGCGCATTCATAGCCGCTACTGGCAGGAGCGACGCTCCTAACCAGGTAAACAACACTGTCGCGTTTCCAGGCATATTCAGGGGAATGTTGGACGCAAGGGCAAAGGGGGTGAACTTAGATATGTTGTGTGCGGCTGCCAACGAGATAGCAAATTCAGTTGGCAGAGGCCTAAGCCCAGAAAACATAATCCCTAGCGTCACTAACAAAAAACAGGTTGTCAAAACAATGAGCGCAGTTGCTTCTTCGGTTGCGAGTAAAGCAATCGAAACAAATATGGCAAGGCATAACATAGACCCTGAATTTGTCAAAAATAACGCGAAGATGCTGATTAAAAGGTACTGGAGAATAGAAAGCAGGATACTGCAAAAAACCAATTCTGCAGTTTCTTCAGGCGGCGGGACACAGCATGTTTAAACTGCAATCGCTAATTTCATTTCGGCATCGCACTCTTCTTTATCTTGGCCTTTATCGGTATCGTGAACCAGAATGTGCTTCCCTTTCCAACCTCTGATATCACATGCATTGTTCCTCCGTGCAGGTTCACTATTCCTCTAGCTATCGAAAGTCCAAGTCCGGTTCCTGACCCTGCCTGCGTGGTTCTGCCCTTCCTGTTCAACTGATAGAATTTTTTAAACAGCTTTGACCTGTCTTCCTTGCTTATCCCTATTCCCGTGTCAGTCACTTCTACTCTTACATTAGGCCCTTTTCTGAATACCTTTACACTTATACTGCCATGTTCTGTGAATTTGACCGCGTTGCCTATCAGGTTGACAAATACCTGTATCAGTCTGTTCAAGTCAGCAGTCACTATTGGCGTTGTTTCTTCTGTTTTCCACGAGAATGCGATGCCCTTTTTCTCTGCTACCTCTGCCAAAGACCTTATGCTCGGATTTGTTTCTATGACTCTGAAATCCACAGGCTGCAAATCAAGCTTTATGCGCTTGGAGTCCAGCTTTGCAATATCGAGTATTTGACCTATGAGGAACATCAGCCTGTCTGATTCGTCGGATATTATTTTAAGGTACTCTTTCTGCTCTGCATTCAGCTCGCCGAAGTCGCCTTCGTTCAAGAGCTTTGCAAATCCCTTGATGTTTGTCAGTGGCGTTTTCAGGTCGTGCGAAAGATTGTATATGAACTGCGTCTTGAGCTCGCTCTTTCCGACTTCAGCCTCGATCTGCTTTTCAAGTATGCCTATGTCTTCCTGTAGCTTGTCAACGAGCCTTTTCGTGGCAAGCTCCCTGCTTATTACCATATAGCCGGTTGTCTCGCCGTTCTCGTCAATTACGCACCGCACGCTCTGCTGGCACGGGATGAGCTCCGAGTTTTTTGTGATTAGGTTGAAAAATACATCGTTTATTGTGCTGCCTCCCCTGGCGAGTGACATCGCAGATACAAGCTTGCTGTGCGATTCAGCATCGGGATAAAGCGAGTTTATTGAAGT
Organism: Microcaldota archaeon; assembly: GCA_021797745.1. Classification (GTDB taxonomy): domain Archaea; phylum Micrarchaeota; class Micrarchaeia; order Micrarchaeales; family CABMGC01; genus JAJZZD01. The sequence continues at coordinate 104,590 of JAJZZD010000001.1, forward strand.
GCCTATAAGCTCGTCCCTGCTGTATTTCAGCAGCCTTTCGGCACTCCTGTTAATATTTTTTATGTAGCCCAATTCGTCGGTGGCGATGACTGCATCTGAAGATGCCTGAACTATGTCGTCAACAGCCCGTTTCACACTTTCAGAATACCTTTCAAGATTGCCGTTGGAAATTATGCATGCAAATCCAAACATGCTTTTGAGCGCCGTCAACTTTGCATCTACTGAATTGCCATTTCCTATGTTGAAGGTCAAATCCACTGTTACAGGGTCTTTCATTTCTGCGTTTAGAATCCTGCCCCTGTTAGTGAACGCCCCTATGCTTTTGCCTATCATGTCACCCTGGCTGATTTTCAAAACCTTTTCCACGTTTTTACTTACCCATATTATTTTCTCGTTTTCGTCAAGCAGCATGAAGGACTTATCGCCGAGCCTGTCTGCCAAACGCGCCTCTTCCCTGAGCAAGTTCAAGTTTGTCGTGTTTATTGCAGAAATCACCACCATGTTTTCGCTTGCGTTCCTGCCAGTCACGCTGAATGTTTTTCCGTCTGAGGTTTTCGTTTCAATTGTAGCTCCGGCTTTCAGCCTCTCGAGAGCTTCGCCGTTCAAGCCTAAAATGCTCAATGCATTGCCGCCTTGTATCTCACCACCATACTTTTCAAATTCAAGCATTGCAGCCTTGTTCGCCTTCGCAACATTTCCCTGCCTGTCAACGAGGAACTGGGGTATCGCCGCGTCGAATGCAGCGTCGAAGTACTTTGCCAGATTTATGTTCATTTCGCGCTCTGCACGCGAAGCTATCACATACGCTGCAATCCTGACTGCTGGAAATATTGCATTCGCAGTGCTTGCGTTGAACTTGTCCTCGCTCCTGTCAAGAAGTAGCATTATTGCGACAGGCTTCGTGTCTGCGACCATCGGAAACGCAAGGCAGCTTTTGTAGCCTGAATTGTAGTAATTTATCAAGTCAGTAAATGCAGAATAACCGCTTAGTTTATTGTCTATGTACGATTTTTGCGTATTTAACACGTATTTTTCAAACTGGCTCAATTCCTCGCTCACGCCAGACTCGGAATACACGTTTTTGCATTTCGCGTAATCTGCGGACAGAGCGCTTCTGAATTTCTCAGATAGCTCCGACAGGATTTCCGAGGGCTTTCTGGCGAACCTGCTCACATCCAGCGCACTGCTGATAAGGTCTTCAGCCAAAACTGCTTCCTGCATCAAATCAGCTAAAATCAATAAACACGAGAATAATAAAAGGATTTATGGCAAATAGATATAAAGGCATAAACGGCAAAACAGGAAAATTGCGCACGCTTTTGGTGATTTAACGATAAAAGAGATTTTCAAGGGGGTTTTCAAAGTCGACAACAGGATAGCTACAAAGAACCTGGCCAGAGGGAAAAAGGTCTACGATGAAAGCATAGTAACAGTAGAAAACGTGGAGTATCGGTTGTGGAACCCTTACCGCAGTAAGCTCGCCGCTGCTATAATAAAAGGGCTTAAAAACATGCAAATAGCGCCGGGCTCGAAGGTTCTTTATCTTGGAGCTGCAACAGGCACGACGAGCAGCCACGTGAGCGACATAGTCGGTACTGAAGGCGCAGTTTACTGCGTCGAGATATCAGAAACCAACATGCGCAAACTGCTCAAGGTGTGCGAAGACAGGAAGAACATGCTGCCCATAATGTGCGATGCAAATGACGTAGAAAAATACGCCGAGGACGTAGGTAAAGCCGACATAATATATCAAGACATATCGTCAAGGGACCAGGCAGAGATACTGCTCAGAAACAGCGAACTTCTCAAGAACAACGGTTTTGCATACGTCGCGATAAAATCGCAGAGCATAAGCGTGGCAAAAAGTCCAGAAGAGGTTTTCAGCCAATTCCTCAGTTCTATTTCCAAGCGCTTTGAGATTTTGGAGAAATTGGACATAGCGCCTTATTCCAACATGCATCTGTTTGTGGTTCTGCAGAAAAAGTAAAGAAAAAAATGGCGCTTTACCAGTAAAGGGTATAAAAGGTTTTAACCCCATTTTCATTTATGGAATTTTCAAATTACTTGGCAGCATTAGATCGCGCGCCTGCAGCAAAAGCCAAATGCGGATATTGCATGTATGAATTTAATGCGCTGGGCAAAGAAGATACTATTTGCATATTCTGCGAAAATTTGGTATCTAACGCGCAAGACGCAGCTGTTTTCAGTGCAGAAATTGCAGGCGCAATTTCCAAAGCTCAGGCTGCTGCGGGTTCAAACGACTGGGAAACTGCGACAAAGACGCTAGATTCCATTGCTGCATCCAGCACAGACCCCAAATTAACCTATGTGATTTCGATCTTCTACCGCTACTTCTCTGATTTTTCCTATTACTCAATAAATTACAGTATGCCAGGTTTTATGGAGCAAAATGCTGCGAAAATAAGGCAAGGTTTGGATCTTACGACCAGATGGAAAGAACTGATGTATCGCACATTATCGCAAATTGAGCTCAAAATCAAATCGGAAACGCCTGCAGATGAAACTCTGCTGTGGTTGCGCTTCATCGCATACATAAAACTCAGAAACCTTGCAGATGCTAAAACAGCACTGAAAGACCTGCTCTATTTGGGGAAAAAGGATGTGTTGTCTGAATATGCACAGATGGTTCTTTATGTAGAATTAAACGACAAAAAGTCAGAAGGCGCTCTCGAAGCAATGTTAAAAAATGGCGTGCTAACATCATTTTATTATCTTGCAAAATATCTTGCCAGGAACAAAAAGTCAGATGGTGCAAAACAAATACTGGAAAAACTGATTAAAAGAAATGCAATGCCGATTGCACTGCCGCTGCTTAACAAAATAAGCGCCGAAGAATCTCATTACTAATACGCTTCTATTGTCTTCCTCTGAAGTTTTTTTGACCAAAATATGAACGTTCTTTCCGCTCAGTTCATCCACTTCCAACATGTCGGAAAGTTTATTCGCAAGAAGACTGACAATTCTTCAAAAACTGCGAACGAATATTAAAATGCAAAGAAGTGCATTCGGTATCTTGCGTTTCGTGTAGAACTTCGCTACAAAGAAAGTGAATAGAAGAAAAAAGAATCAAAGATTATGGAATTTGATTAAAAATCAGACTATGCTGATTGATGCTGCCAGCCTATAATTTTCAGTTACGACTCTCGAGCGGTGGCCCTTTCTCTCTTGTCCGGTCTTTCCATAAGCTATCTGATAATAATGAAAATCCCGGTTTCTAAAAATCGCCTAACTGCTCGTTTTTGTCGCTTATTATCCTTTTATTACGCATACTGGCAGATTTTTAGACACAATTCTCGATATGCCTGCGTTTTCGACTGTCTTAACTACCTCGTCTATGTCCTTGTAAGCCCACTCTGCCTCCTCGCTAACCAGCTTTCTTGATTTTATCCTTATCAAGATATTTTTGCTTTCAAGAGAGTCGAAGGTTTTACTTTCAGGTATCTCGCGTACTGCCTCGTGCCTCGACATTACCCTTCCTGCACCGTGGCACGATGAGCCGAATGTCTCCTTTAGCGATCCTTCTGCCCCGCACAACACATAGCTCGATGTTCCCATGCTGCCTGGTATAAGCACCGGCTGCCCTGTGCCCCTGTATTTTTTTGGCACCTCGTTCCTGCCCTTCGGAAATGCGCGCGTAGCCCCTTTCCTGTGCACAAAAACCTTGACCTTTTTGCCTTCTACTTCATGTTCTTCCAATTTTGCTATGTTGTGCGCCACATCATACAACACGTCCATTCCCATGCTTTCAGGGCGTTTTCCGAAAACTCCTGAAAAGCTTTCCCTTATTGCATGAATTATCAACTGCCTGTTTGTAAATGCATAGTTCACGGCGCATTTCATGGCATCGAGATAATCTTGCGCTTCCTTGTCCTTTATGTGCGCATAACTCAACTCCCTATCTGCCAATACTATGCCCTTATTTCTCTGGTACTCATTCAAAATTCTGAGATAATCGCTGCATATCTGGTGGCCGAAACCTCTCGAGCCGCAGTGCACCATCACAACAATCTGCCCTTGCTCAAGTCCATACGCTCTTGCAGTTTTTTCATCAAGTATCTTCTCCACTTTCTGAACTTCGAGAAAATGGTTTCCTGCGCCAAGCGTGCCCAATTCATGCAGTCCTCTGCGTTTTGCTTCTTCGCTTACTTTTGAAAAGTCAGCATCTTTCATAAATCCGTTCTCTTCTGTAACCTCTACATCTTCGGAGTTGCCGAAGCCTTTGGATACCATATATTGCATGCCTTCTTCGCAGATTTTTTCAAGGTCATTCCCATTAATGTCAAGGTTAAGCTTGCTTCCAACGCCGCTCGGGACGTTTTTGAATAGGGCATCTGCAAGCTGGCCCAGTTTAGGACGGATGTCCTTTTCTGTCAGGTTGGTCTTCACGAGCTTCATGCCGCAGTTTATGTCGAATCCCACGGCTCCTGGCGAAATTATTCCTTCTTCCGCATCTGAAGCCGCAACTCCACCTATCGGAAATCCATATCCTTCATGGCCATCGGGCATCACCAGCACATTTCCAACGAGCCCCGGAAGTGTAGCCGCGTTGGCCGCCTGTTCAAGAGTCCTGTCTTTTTTTATTTTCTCTATCAAGGTCTCAGAAGCGTAAACCACAACACCAGTTTTCATCCCCCTGCCCGCATCCTTCTTTATCTCAAATTTGAAGTCGCTAAGTTTTTCGACGTTAATTTCCATAAAAAGTCACCCAAAAGCAGCATATTATATGACGAAAACTATAGCAAAGAATATATACCAGCTCGCATTCATTAATCTTGGAAAAGCTATTAATGTATGCGTAACAATAAATATCGCGCAGGGATGGCGGAGCTTGGTCAAACGCGACAGACTCAAGATCTGTTGGTCTTAGGCCTACGGGAGTTCAAAAGTTCTGAACAAATCTCCCTCCCTGCACGAAGAAAGGCGGATTGAATGTCGGTAAAAAAGAGAGGAAAAGCAGGGGCAAAAAGCAGGCAACAAAGAAAGCAGAGAAGCCAGAGAGTGGGTAACAGAAAATCAACAAGGGAGTCTATAATATCAAAGATAAAAAACACCAAAATAAAGGACAAAATACTTCTCGACATTCCTCTTTATGCTCAGACTGAAGACTTCACGAGTTCGGCTGCATGCGCAATGATGGCTCTCAAGTACCTTAACAAGAATTTTAAGCTTAAGAAGGAAATAGAATACGGAATTTGGCAGGAAGCCGTGAATGGCAGCGTCTGGTATGGTTCAAAATACGGCCTGGCATATGCGCTCGCGAAACGCGGTGCCGATGTAAGCATAATGAGCAACACGAAGGACGAAGGATACGAGACAAAAATGGCGGTTTACGAGAACGTCAACCTTAAGACGCTTTCAGCATCTTTCAACGAGATAAGGCAGAAAGCCCAGGACATAGGGATAGAGGAAGAGCATACTGTCGCATTCTCAATAAACCACATAAAGAAGGCCCTCTCAGCAGGTCACATACCTATAGTGCTTATAGACGCGAAGAGCGTAAATTCATATCTTAAGGAAGACGAGTCTATGCCTCAGTGGGTTGTGGTAAAAGGATATGACAACGACAATTTCTACATAAACGACCCGTACTCGTACAGCACCATAACCTTGGCTACTGATGCGTTCAGGTCAGCGCTTGGCTTCGACGGCGATTATCATATGATAGTCATCAACTCGAAGGGCAAAAGATAACTGTAACTGACTTTTTGCTTGTTCAGTCTTACAATCAATTGCGAGAATTGAGAATTGCCTTTATCGAAAAAGCAATAGATGAAATTAAAGAGTGAGAGGCAAAACCAATCGTTTGCCTAGCTCTTCCCTTTCTATGCTCTCCATTTCTTTTCTACCTGTTCAGCAGGAACCTCCTTATCGCAGACTTTACAATTGCAGGCTGCTTGGCACTTGTCGCGAATCTTACTTTGCTGACGCTGCTATGCCTGGCTTCATTGTAGCACTGCATGCACATTATCCTGCGTTTCACTATTCCGTTCCTCACGTATGTATCCCTGTCCTGTATGTACGAAGGCGGCAGTATTTTTATGTCAAGCTTGCCCATGAGCTTGTTGCAGTTCATGCACGTGTTCTCTATGATGTAAATTAAGTCCTTGTCTTCGGTTTCATCCACGGAGCGCACTATGCCGTCGCATGCCGCCGCCTTCCTGTTGAATGACGTTTCCCCCCTCATGCTATCCATATTTTTCCCCATTTTTACACCCACCTATTCCTATACCCCCCTCAATTATACTTTATGCGTTTTTTCATATATAAACATTGTGTTTTAGCGGAAGTGTTACTATGCTTTTCAGGGTTTGACTGCCAGGCACCTATCGCAGCCATCGCATTCACTGCAAATCTTTAAACACAATCCCGTAGCATAATATCAGTACAATGCGCCACAGGCGTTTTTAATGCGGTACGTAATAGGCTTGGGAGGAAATGCGATCATAGGCAAAGGGTCGTTGGCAAGAATTTGCAGATATGCGGCAGAACTATACAGAAGTGGCAACGACGTTATGATTGTACACGGGAACGGACCCGAAGTGGGAGCGCTTTCATCACTTGAAAACAAAAGTCTAGCCATTTTAACCGCCCAGACGCAGGCAGAAATAGGCATAGAAATAAGCGACAAAATAGACTCTTTTCTCGGCGTAAAGAGCGCTCAGAAAGCCGCCATAGTGATCACGCGTGTTGTCGTGAAAGAGCATGACAGCGAGTTCACAAATCCGTCAAAACCCATAGGTCGATTCTTAAGCAAAGGCGAAGCCATACGCCTGAAGGAGAGAGGATTTTGCATTAAGAAGTTAATTCACGGATACCGGCGCGTTGTCCCGTCACCGATGCCGCTTGACATTGTAGAGTTAAAGCAGATTGAAGACCTGCTGGACAGCAAGCACATCGTTATAGCCGCAGGCGGCGGAGGCATTTCTGTATTCAAAACAAAATATGGCTTCGGGCTGGCAAATGCCGTTGTGGATAAAGATTACACAAGTTCATTGCTTGCTATTAAAACCCGCGCAGATAGGCTGGTTCTTTTGACAAACGTCGATGGCGCCTTTGTAAATTTCGCCAGTAAGGAAAGCAGATTAATACGGGAAGTGAGTTCTAGCGAGCTTAGAGCGCTAGTGAAAGCTGGCCACTTTGAAAAAGGCAGCATGCTTCCAAAGGTAATGGCGTGTCTGAATTTCACGGAAAAAACTGGGAAAATCGCAGTGATAGGAAATTTGAGCAGGCCAGAACGCGTGTTCAGGGAAAAAATGGGAACAGTCATCGTGCCAGTTTAACTGCATGCTCTACTTGCTTTTCTTTAGCGTCTGTTTTTATCCCATTTCTTTCGAATTGAGTGTTTGTAGCTATGCGATTTTTATTTAGCGCGTTCAGCACCTTTGACTTTGAAACCGAACCTATGCCCAGCATTTCTGTTATCTTGTCCGTGGAATAAAACAACGGCGTGTCGTACTCGTTATCGATCAGCTCAATAAGCTCTCTTTCCTCATTTTCCTGCGCAATCTTTAGCATCTTTCCGGTTACTTTTTTGTCGTATAGATTTCCTAGCCAAAGAGGCCCGAAAATCTCATCGCTACCGCAATTATGCTTAAAGGACAAGCGCAAATTGTCGAAAGCGTTTTCTGACAAGTAAAATTCGTGCATTTTGTTGCAGTACATGCCCATTCCGCATTTTCTTACGCTCTCTACCGCATAGTCGGCGCCGTGCTTCAATCTCAAAAAGACACGCATGTAATGCAATTCGGCTACCGCAAGCACTGGCTCTATTCCGTAATTGAATTGGGCAGCAAGTTTTGCTATGTAGCTAATCAGGATTCTTACTCCAACTTCATGACACTGTTCGTTGTTCAGCGGTTTTGCAGCATAAAGTCTTACGCAAGCTTTTTTCTGCGCTCCGCACAGCGTAGCTGTATCAGTGGCAGTTATCATGAATATCGTTCCGTCTTTCGAGACTTTCATAAGGTCGTAGATGAATGGAACTGGCGTTCCAAAAGGGTCTAGATCTATTACGTCGAACTTTTCTTTTTCGTCATTTACGAATCTCTGCACACTTTCCCATTTTGCATTCAGCCTGAGTTTGTTCTTTCTCAGATTTGACTTGATGTTCGCAACTGCTTTTGGGTTCGCATCTATCAAGGTGACATTTTTGCATTTACACTCAAGCGCATATCTTATCCCCCTGATTCCCGTAGCTGCCGTTGCGTCGAGCACTTTCGGATTCTTCATGTCTAATGATTTTAACAGAGCTACTGAAATGTCTCTGAGTCTCTTCATCTTCGAGTTGTAAAAAATGCCGTCATTAACAGTTATTTTTGCTTTTCCTTCGGTTACCTGCACGGCATCACTTATTTATCGATTTATCTGTCTTCTTTGCCTTTGAACTTTAAAATGGCGTCTAGCAGTCCATGCGCGTAGGATATGCAGGCGAACGACGTATGCACGTCTTTTTTGTCAAGCCAGCTCTTAGAATCTTTCGCATAAAGTTCGGCAAGGTCTACTATTTTCCTCTCCTGCTCGTTCAGCTCTCCTTTGTTGATTTTCTCCAGATTCTGGTAGAACATCTTTATGTCCTTCTCTATTCTTTCATTTATTTCCATCTTGATTACCGAATTTCAATTGCCGTGTTTACCAGTAGACCCATCTATTAATGATGCCTTATAAAAAGATATTAAATAATAACATATCAGCAATATAGTTATATGGTGTTTTAATGGCAAATCAATTACCGTGGGACGACAATGTAGACATGTTCATAAAAGACCTCGATACAAATCTGATTAAAAAATATGGTTTTGGCCTTCGAAATCTTTTCCTTAATCCTGAAAAATACATAGGCAAGGAAAATATATTAGACACAATAACGAACATGAAGAACGATGCGGACACCTATTTTTCAGACGTGCTTGAAGACTATGCAAACGAGCAGAAAAACCTTGATGTGCAATTGGAAACCATCAACACAGAAAGCAGGCAGATAGACGAAGTAATAACAAACAAGGCGGCAGTAGCCAGGGTGCCGTACATAAAACCGATGCTGGTTAACCGGAACGTCGAAAGGGAGGAAACAATAATAATTGAGCACTATGATGAGAAATTCGACCAGTTCATAGGGAAAATGATTAACGGCTCAGACTACATTGCTGACGTATCGACGCCCTACAAGCAGTATGCATTCGGCGCTTGGCTGTTTTCTGGTGCTAAAAACTACGTACTCGCGCTTAATCCTCCCACAAGCCCAATAATAACCATTAACACTGCCAACGACACCATAAACCGGCTTATCGGAGAAACGACGAAGCTACTTGGCTGATTTATGCGCAGGATTTTAGTGATAACTGGGACTCCGTGCACAGGCAAGACTAGCCTTGCAGGTTTGTTGCACAAAAAAATCAGAGATAGCCGGGTCATAAACGTAAATAAGCTCGTAATCAATAAGCGTCTTTTTTCGGCATATGCTGAAGACGGCAGCAAAATAGCCAAAATGGGTGCTCTAAGAAAAGAATTGTTGCGCGAGATCAATGACAGTTCCGGCGAGTTGCTAATTTTGGACGGCCACCTGCTTTGCGATATTGAAATCCCAAATGCCATGGCAATAGTTCTTAGAGAGCATCTTAGTGTTTTGGAACGAAGAATGCAAAACAGAGGCTACGGAAAAAATAAAATCAATGAAAATATTATTTCAGAAGCAACCGATTACTGCGGAATTCACGCGAAGCAAAATTACAGCAAGGTTTTCGAACTCATGTCAGGATCTAAAGACGCATTCATTTCTGCAATCAAGATCGCACAAGGCCGAGAAGTCAAGCCAAAAAACATAGAACTATTGAAAGAACTCCTTCCTTTGATTGAAAAAGAGCACATGCTTTTGTCATGATTTGCTGTTGTGGTGCAATCAGATAGAAATTTTTTGCAACAGACCACTGTAAACTAATTGTGCATATTCTGCAGGCACATGACCTACAAATAATTTTGCACCAGACATCGAAATGTCCTTGTGCCTTTTCTTGAGCTTGCCAGTGACCACATATCTTAGCACTTCTTCCAGTTTAGAATACTTGTTCTTTTCAAGCGCATATATTTTGTCATCAAAAAACGTGACGCCAAGCGCGTTCTTGTGCTTTTCCAAAAATTCCACCTGGGCTTCCTTCAATAAAACACTCGGTCCTTTTGCTAGCCTTGACTTGAGCGTTTTTTTAGGCGCCAGCATGAATATCATACCTACATTTCCCTTTACTGAAGGTATCAAGTACCATATTTCAAAGCCGAAGCGCTCCGCATAGTCTTTTATCAGCCACGACACTTTCCTAAGCTGCGGCCATATCGTATCCTCGCTTTTATCCGGCACTTTCATGCATATCAGAAATGCGTCCAAACCCGAATCTGTCAAAAACTTTTCCAAGGATTGCTGATATCCGCTCGCTCTTTTTTTGTTTTCGAACAGTTTCATGCTTGGCTCTTTTACAAACTCCCTGGCTATGACTGTGAACTTTGAAAGAGACTCCTTTGAAACCGCAGCCGCGACATTCCTGTCCGTGTCTACTGGGTCTATCACAACAAAATCAGAGTGGAACCGCTCTGTAATTTTCTTGTCGCTGATTGCTTCCCTCTTGGCTGGCGCCAACGCAATAGGGACTTTAATGTTCGACACAGCTTCAAGGGTATCGATAAGTGAGCCGAAATGGTGCACAAGCAGTTCGCAAAGGTAGCCGGAAAAACCTCCTGTTGCGACCTCTGCGCCGTAGATGCCATGCTGCAGCAGTAGATACTTCAATAGCCGCACGTCATCTCTCTGCCTATCACTTAAGTGCTTAATCATGAACTCCGCGTGCATCGGAGATCTATCTACTGCAGTTGCCATTTCCTCTATCTTGTCTATGTTGAAAGCAGGCACTATGTCTGCTTCTACGCCCATTGAGTTAAGATAAAGTTTCGTGTACGGATGTTCTGCATATCTTATTTCATACCTGTCCCTTTTGTCGCTAATTATTTTCTTGGCGTATTCCAAGCCTTTTTTAGTTATGTAGTCTCTTTTCAGCCTCCTGCCGAACAGAAGGAACACATCTATGTCCGACTCTCCGCGGAGCTGTGTGCCTCGCACTACCGAGCCAACAACCCGTATCTCGACTTCTTTAGGCACTATCTTCCTCAAAGCCGCAGTTATCTCGTTTATGTTTTCAGTGGTTTTTCTCAGCTCTTCTTCAGATGGCTTTATCTTGGCAAGAACCGACTCGAATATACGTTCTGCAGCCTTTTTGCCGTTTGCATTCATGTAAACATATTTAATAGAAAAAGCAGGTTTAAATACGTAGTAAGCAGTTTAAGCATAACAATAAGGATTTAACATGAAAGCCCAGGTAATTGCGCGTACTTCAAATGCTGAAAAATTTCCTCTTAAGATTATCAATGCAGACGTGCCCTCTCTGCGCGACCATGAAATAGAAATAGAAGTAAGCAAGTGCGCAGTATGCAGGACAGACCTGCACATAGTCGAAGGAGATCTGAAACCGCATCGCAAACGCGTGATTCCCGGACATCAAATTGTAGGCAGAGTGGTAAAAATCGGAAAAGAAGTCAAAGGTTTCAGGATAGGAGAACGCGTAGGGATAACTTGGATAAATTCGGTATGCGGCAAATGCAAGTTCTGCAAAGCCGGCAGAGAGAACCTGTGCAAGAGCATAAAATTTACGGGTTATGATGTGAACGGAGGCTATGCGCAGTTCGCGAAGGTAAACTCCGGGTTTGCCTTAAAGCTGCCAAAAACGTTCGATGACGAGCATGCTGCGCCTTTGCTGTGCGCTGGCATAATTGGATACAGAGCCTTCAAGCTATCCGGAGCAGGAAGAGGAAGCAAACTCGCTATGTTCGGGTTCGGAGGTGCGGCAAACATAACAATACAGGTTGCAAAATACATGGGTTGCAGGGTTTTTGTGTTCACGAGAAACAAAGCGCACAAAAAATCCGCTAAGAAGCTTGGCGCTGCGTGGGTCGGCGGACCGGATTCGGTGCCTAAAGAAAAATACGATGCGGCCATAATATTCGCTCCTGCCGGAGAGCTTGTTGTAAAAGCGCTAAAACACCTTGAAAGAGGAGGAAAGGTAATAATCGCAGACATACATATGAGTAAAATACCAGAAATTGATTACAATGACCTGTATTTCGAAAAGTCGATAGCGAGCGTAGCAAATTATACTAGAAAAGACGCTGATGAATTTTTGGCATTGGCTGAAAAAATTCAGATAATTACACATGTTACTGAATTCGGGCTTGAAGATGCAAACAAGGCTCTGCTCGAGCTGAAGGAAAGCAAGATAAATGGCTCGGCGGTGCTTAATATAACAAATAATAAATAATCGAGATGTGGATAAACATCGAAACGGCAAAGGGCTCGTAGCGCAGTGGTAGCGCGTTTCGTTCGCAAGAAGCTTTTAGAAAAAGCTTCAGCAAAAATCGAAAAACGAAGAGGTCGCGGGTTCGAATCCCGCCGAGTCCATCATTTAAAGCCAAAGGTATACTTTATGAATTTTAAACAGAATAAAATCAGCATAGTGCTTATTCTTGCTCTGTTTATGCTCTCAATACTAATAATTTTAACTATTTATAACAAAGTGGGTTTAGGTTGGGATTTTACTGATATATACCTGACTGGAAAAAGCCTCGTAACGCCTGCTTTTTATCAGCAGTCACTGCCTCTAAATAATACTTACATTGTTTCATACAACGGCAATCTTTACAGATATGGCTCTTACTTTTTCATAACTCCTTCACACATATATCTTTCGTTAGTGAGAGAACCATTGGTTCCTGTCTTTTTGGCACTCTTCCTGTTAATTTCACATGCTTATGCTATGCAAATTTATTTCATATTTTTATTAATTCTTTTGATACTATCCTCATTCTATGTTTCTAAGAAACTAGGTATTAATCCATTGATATTGGTGTCTCTCCTGTTAGCTCCCTATTTATTGCAGTGGACAGTTCTTTATACGAGTCAAGAAATGTTGTCCATAGTTTTTGCGTTGATTGCTATTGGCTTATTAGCAAAGAAAAGTCCATTTGTTGGAATCGCGCTGGCTCTAGTGGGTCTGACAAAATATCCTGGTCTTATCCTTTTCCCTTTAATTTTGTTGTTATTTGAGCGTAACAATGTCAAAAAATCTATAATTAAATTATTCGAGGCTGTTGCGTTTTTCTTCGTGACAACTTTGCCGTGGCTATTGTTTAATTTTATGTACTTTTCGAATCCGCTTTTAAGTTATGAACTATCATTATCTGAGGCGCTATCAAATAATGGCGCAGTTTCTATTTTTAATATATTTAATGCGCTGGACCAATTTCCTGCGATATTGACATATCCACTTCTCATAATAGCTGGATGTTTAATAATAAAATTAATTCGCGTAAACGTAAAAAATCGCAAAAATGCAGTTTTGAATAAAATGACAAATTCATTTACAACAGAGCATTTGGAAAATAGAACAACAAAATCCGGAGCAATTTCTAGAATTTTCTTATTAGATTATAAATATAAAATTATACTTTCATTTATTTTTCTTTCATCAATTGGATTTATTTTAGTTTATAACAATGTAGGCGCTCCTGAGCGTTTCGGTTATCTTTTATATGCAAGTGTTGCGCTATTGTCAACTCTTATGCTGAAATCCATAACTAACGAGTTTTCGGCAATTGGAAAATTTATACCATATTTTATAAGTGGTTTATCCATTATTTCACTTATTTTTATGTACTTTTTTTCATTACCTGCCATAGAACAAACTATAATTAACTTTGAGGGCAGCGTAAATAATGCCACGATCTTAAATGCTGTTGCTTATTTGAATCATACTAATTTAGCTGGTTGTTCCGTGGTATCTAATGCGCAACCATTTCTCAATTATTATAACATCACAGCATATGACTCTGCCACTTTGTGTTCTTTAGCAGAATCTCATTATCCGATAGTTCTATTCAAAGATATCGGTCCTGCCATATACTGCAATTATCCTATAAATTCCAATGCAATACCTAGTAGTGGATATGTTATTGCAGTGCCGGCAAATTATATATGCCAAAGAAGTTAAGGCAGTTCTTTTCTTATCTGTTCAAGCCCTGTTATTTCACGAACTTACCGTATTCGCGCTGCTGGTTTTTCATAAATACGCCGCAATAATTTAAATGCGCTTGCTTGCTGCGTTTGCATATGCATATATTTTTCACAATGATGCTCCATGTGATGAACTTAATTGTTATTAATCTGTTGTGCCTAACTATTTATTACCAAATATTTATTATCTATTGAGTGATAACGATGGAGACAATAGAATTTGAATTCACCAAGGACGGCCCTATTCTTGTAAAGAAAGACGGCAAAATGGAATTTGCTCTTTGCCGCTGCGGCCACTCTACCAAAAAGCCTTTCTGCAGCGGCGCGCACGTAAGTGCCGGGTTCAAAGCGGATGCAAGCAGGTTGGAGCTGAAGTGATAAAAGTATTTCAGGCTTTGTGCCTGTCAAACACAAACCCGTAAATTTAATGCCGTGCAGTTAACTGCATGATAAAATATGCACTGTCAAATAACGCGAAGATACTTTTTGTAGGCATAAATCCGCATTTCGGTTCGTATGCGCGCGGCATACCATTTTCGAACAACAAGATGTTCTGGTACCTGCTTGGCAGCGCCGGCATAATAAAAGAAAAACGCGAAGACCTCAAAAATGACAAGACTCTGAAGCGGATATACTCAAAAAAATTTATTCGCGTTTACCGGCTTAATTTTACCAACATAATAACCAGACCTTCGCGCTCAGTTTCGCAGCTGCACAAAGGAGAGGAAATGAGCGGCAGGGTCCGAATACTTAAAATCATAAAAAGATATAAACCAAAAGTCGTGTGTTTTGTCGGAAGAATCACCTACCAAAAATTCACAGGAAATAGCAATTTTGCGTTTGGTTGGCAAGATGACATTTACCGCTCAAAATCTTATGTCATGCACTTCCCCCTGAGAGGACGTGCAAAAATACGCATCGATGAGCTGAAAGAGGTAAACAAAGTCGCAGGCCATGTGGGAAAATAATGCGAAATTTGATATGCGATCCATACAAATCTATGTAATTAAGCCGCAGATGGAGACAAATAATAAAGTATCAGTTCGTAATAAAAACTTATGAATAAGTCTAGCACAATAAGCTTATCAGTCGCAACGGCAGTGGGACTAGGAGCAATAATAGGAGCAGGAATATTCGTGCTGAGCGGCAGTACGATAGCACTCGCAGGCTCTGATGCTATTATAGCTTTCATTGCGGTAGGATTTGTTGCAGTGCTGATAGCGCTGCAGATCGGCGAGCTAGGAACCATTATGCCCAATGTGCAGGGCGCGTCATATTCTTTCGTGTACAATGCATTCGGAAGTGAACTCGGGTTTATTACTGGAATAATATTTTACATAAGTTCGGTAGTCGCCATATCTGCAATATCCTTGGGATTCGGCGCATACCTTTCCTCGTTGCTAGGAATTTCCCAGTCATTCTCCATGTATCTGGCTATTCCGCTTATTGCTTTGCTGGCTGTGATGAATCTCATAGGCTTGAAGAAAGCGGCCAAAGCAGATTTCTTTTTGGTCATCATAAAAATAGCAGTACTTTTTGTGTTCGTAGCATTTGCTTTGTATATTGCGTTCGTTTTAGGAAAATTCAATCCCGCAAACTTCGTAGTCAGCGCGTCGCAGTCCGGAATAGGGCCTATAGCCGCGGCAAGCATAGCGATAGTGTTTGCATATTCTGGCTTTCAGACAATAAGCACTTTTACATCAAGGGTTAAAGGCGGTCCTAACGCTGCTGCAAAGGCAATACTTCTTTCTGTCCTGCTGAGTCTTGCAGTCTATGTGCTGATTGTAATATCTATGATGCTGTTAGTGCCTTCTTCCGTGTACAAAGTTTCGACTGCGGACCCAATATCTCTTGCCCTGACTTCTGTTTCAGCCCCGTATGCGCTTGAGCTACTTGTAGGCATAGGAGCCCTCATAGCTACAATATCAGCTTCTCTGGCGATGATTCTTAGGGCATCGAGGATAGTGTACCAGTTGGGCAAAGACGGCTTGCTGCCGAAATTACTCCGCAAATACAATCCAAAAAGAGACGTGTCACCTAATGGCGTAATTGTGACTACTGCCATAGCAATTGCCTTTTTATTCTCAGGGAATATCTACATAATCGCAGCAATATCCGCGTTCGGAACGCTGTTCGTCTACCTTATGTCTAGCTTCGCATTGGTGCATTTCAGAAGGATACACAAAAAGAGCAGCTTCAGGTCGCCGTTCTACCCGTATATTTCAATCATATCCATATTAGCCATACTTGCTTTCATAGCCGGCATGCCTGCCGAATCGCTGATTATAAACACTATTTTCATAATCTCGCTTCTGCTCATCTACTACTTCTTCATGGAATACAAACATAAAAAGATAGTTAAAATAAGACTATTCCGGTGATTAAAACATCAAACTCTTTGCTCTCTGTTTTAAATCTTAATCTCTCATAAAACCATTGAACCTGTTTTCGACGATTTGCATGAAAGACAAAATTTCTGAAAAACGGGCATGGCTGCTTAGTTTAGGTTTGCGCGTAATATTCGGACTAGTATGGCTGATTGACGGAGCGTTAAAGTTCCAGCCCGGAATCCCGAGCGTATTTCCATCGCTTATTCAGAACGTTTCTATCGGGCAACCTGCATGGCTAATGCCATGGTTCAATTACTGGCACGGTGTCGTTGGAGCAAATCCTGTTTTTTGGGTTTATCTTATAGGAACGGGCGAGATTTTGCTTGCCCTTGGGCTGATATTCGGTTTCATGAAAAAAATAACCTACTCTGCCGGGATTATGCTTAGCCTGCTGATTTGGGCAGTGCCAGAAGGCTTCGGCGGCCCTTACGGACCAAGTTCCACCGACATAGGCACTGGAATAATCTATGCCCTGCTTTTCGTAGCTCTTATAGTCATAAACAAAGTTGAGCATCCTAACCGGTACTCATTCGATTATTTCATCGGCAAAAAGATAAGATGGTGGCATAGGATTGCAGAATTTTAGGCACAGCGGTTTAGTGCATGTAATTTAAACATCGACTTCTTACTGTTTGTAGATGACGCTGTATCTAACGTAAACGATGCAGCTGCATGGTTGTTGATAATGCGAAGTGACTTTATTATAGGTGCTTCTTTTTCTTTAATCTTTTTTAATTTTGTCAGCCTTTCCAGCCGCTTTGATTTCTCTTTTTATTTCGATTAAATTCTAAATGCATAGTTTCTGACTGTTAAGAAAATAAAGGATGTGTCCTGCGTTATCCTAATTAATGTAAAAAAAGAAAGTTTATGCAGTAAACTGCATAAACAAAAGTTCTGTTTTGTAGCTAACTGCCTGTCCTGCTTTTTATTGCGGAGCCTGCGGCGCCGCCGATTCTGCTGCAGGTACGTCTTTTATTGCTGCCTTTACCTTTGCTGCTGTAGCTTCGTCAATCTGCTGCATGTTGTGTGCTGCTTTTGCATGCTCTGCTACTTTTGCCATGAGTTCATCCTCGCTTTCAGCCGTTGCTTCGAACCCGCACTGTAGTCCTATGTCTTTGCATGCGAATTGTTTTGTCATTTTCTTCACCAATTTTTATTTAGGTCTGCTAATATATATTAGCGTGCAGCATTAGCTTAAAGTTGAGTAATATTTTGTATATTTTACTAATTATTTGTTTACTTCTATAAACACATTTGGTGTTTTTTTCTTTATTCTTTCGGCAGAAAAACAGCCAATTATGCCGCTGCACTATCTGTAATATAAAATTGCAAGTTAAACTAATTTCAACCGATATTTATGACGCAAACAAAATTAGCTCTTGAAAAAGCTTTTTTCAAAGACGAATTGCACGACGTAATGGTTTACAGAGCGCTTGAAACACGAGAAAAGAAAAAAGACATGAAAAAGCTTCTAGGTGAACTTGCCAAAACCGAAGAAAAGCATTCTCTGATATGGAAAGGCATAATCGAGGAAAACGGCGAAAAGGCACAGAAGCCACTATTCGTAAACCTGTACGTAGCATATTACATTTTCATAAAGCTGCTTTTCGGAACCGCATTTGCCACAAAGCTACTGGAAAAAGGCGAAGAAAAAGCAATAGTTTCCTATTCGCGGGCGCTGGCAGGCAGTGAAATTAGTAAGCCTGGCAAAGCAAAAATAAAAGGCATACTCATCGATGAAAAAAAGCATCAAAAGGAACTAATGCAGAAAATAGAGAAATACGAAGGCGACCTGAATTACATTAAATCGATAATATTCGGGCTTAACGACGGATTGGTGGAGCTCATGGCTGTGGTCGCAGGTCTTGCCGTAGTCGTGACAACCGGCTTTGTAGTTGCGATCGCAGGTTTTGTAGTTGGCATATCCGGCACGCTGTCAATGGCCGCCGGCGAGTATCTTTCTTCAAAATCGAGAAGGCTTGTTACGGTGGCTGTAGACAAAGAATCCTATCCGCGCAGAACAACGCCAAGGAAGGAGGCTTTCTTTATAGGAATTTTCTATTTCATCGGTTCGCTGATATCCATACTTCCTTTCGCATTCGGGCTTTCAGGGTATTATGGAATACTCGCTTCGGTGATACTGGTGACAATTGCGCTTCTGATAGTTTCCACAATAGTTGCCACTATAAGTGAAACCAGCATAAAATCCAGAGCCGCAGAGATGCTTGCAGTGTCACTTTGCGCCGCCGCAATAACTATAACATTGGGAATAGTGCTGCGCTACTATTTCGGAATAAGCGTGTGAAGCCATCAAATACTTAATGCGCTCTTTGCTGTTTTGTTGGCGCTATGCACTGGCATTAGTTCCACATCGCCAGCTTTGACTGCGGAACGAAGTGCCCTCAGCTTCTTGAGATATGGGTCTTTTGGGATTCTTAGTATTGTTTTCAATATCCCGTCAGAATGCCGTTTTTCCTTTATGAGCCTCCTGCGCTCATTTTTAATATCGCGTATAAGAGCTTCGTTTCTGTTGCTTCCTTTGTTTTCCTTGTTGCTGCCGTTGCTCCTTTTAATTTTGTATTCATCTCCGTCATCTGCATAAAACCACACGCTCTTTGTATACCTAACTACATATGCATTCTTTATTTTGACACCGCCATATTTAACCGCTACTGCAAGTTTAGTCAATGAAGCGGCATAGCCTAGAATTTCTTTAAAGCTGTCTCCGCTATACGACCTATATGCCACATCTCCCCTTATGTAGCGTTCAACGTCAGCATAAAATGCCTTTCTTTTGAAAGGATTCTTACTGAATGTAGGTATGATTTCTTCCTGGCCATTTATTCTAACTATCCATACCTCGCTGCTTTTATCCAACTCTACTGAATAGTTTTTGTCGATGCTACCTGCCTCTAGCTAATGGCTGCCCACTAATTATGTGTTTTGCCTATTCTTATTTTTTGCCATTTGCTCGTATTCTTAAACAAGCAAGATCAGTGCTGCTAAAAGGGCTACCTTTGACTTGGCACGTTAAAGCATACTGCAAAACTTTTGTGACACTCACGTTGCAGTAACATTCATTGTTGCAAACGATCCTTCTTCTCCAGACACGCGGATACTGTACGTCTGGTTTGCCACAAGCAGCGACGTAACATGGCTTTCTCCCATCGTCGCAACTGCGTCATACGCCAGCGTTACGCTGGCTCCTGGTTGCAGCACGTAGCCGTTAGGCCCTTCTGCCTCTGCCTCTGTGAAAGGCAGCATCAAGGTGCCGTTTGCCGACACTACAAAGTTCAGAACGTTGAAGTAGTGCAGGCTGAAGTTTATTGCAGCGTTTATCTTTGCCCTTACTATTGCGTTCGACACGTTGAAAATGTGCGTGTCGCTGACTATCGCTTTTGCTTCTGTGCCAAAGCTGCTGTTCTCGTGCTCTGTGCCTACATTGGCCGAGCCTCTGTTGCTCGCATTGGCGTTTGCGCCAGATTTGTTTGTACCCACGCTCGCATTCGCATTTACTGATACGCTATTATTTTCCAAACTGCCGCCATAATAAGGATAGTTTAAGCTGTCCCTTAGTGTTGCATTTGTAGCAGCCTCAATCACTCCGCTTACGAAGACGTGCTTCAGAGTCACAGAGCTATTTCCGGTGTCCTTGACCGTGACAGAAACTTCTGTCATGTTGCCCACTTGCGCGAGGGATGCACCGGTTATCTCTATGCTGGGCGTCATTGCCTCTAGTTCAGTCCTGTCGCTTGCCTGCAACTGCGTCCTTGAGCCTACGCTAAGAGCATTGCCGCTTATCTCGGCTTTGCCGACTACTATTGCCTTTACTGCAGGAACGAGTATGAATACGCTGCTGTTCTCGGTAGTGTACACCTGTATGACTGTAGGTGAAAGGTCAAGCAGCGTTCCGCCAGCGCTGCTATTCACGTCGGCGTTCAGTCTGACATATATCCTGCTGCTAGGCACTGTCACATTGTAGGTGACGTTGTTTATCGTTATATCTGCAGAAGTTACATTGAAAGATACCGCATCAAATGTTTCATTTGCAGAAGCCTGTATCACAGCAATAGTCTGCGTGAAGTTTGACAGGCTCATCAGATTTACGCTTCCTGATGCGCTGGAGCTTACGCGTCCTATCCCGTTAGATGAAAACAGCGTAACTCCTGAGTAATCTATGATGAGAGACTGCGTCCCGCTTGGCACAGTCGGCGGGTCAGTAAGCTGAACTGCGTAAGAAGCAGTACTGGCTGCCACGCCACCCACAAGCATTGGGTAAATGAAATACGCCGCGGCCACAATTACCACAATAGCAACCAAATATCCTATTTTTTTGTTCATAGACCCACAACTAAAATGATCGCATTTTCAATTAAAATAACTCGGCCGTATTTAATAACTTTTGTCCTATATCTCGCGCAAAAGCGTATAAGTTTTCATCAATTATCGTCGTTATTTCCTCAGCTCTGCCTTTATATCAGTCAATGCGTTGTTTATCTGCTCTAGTTCCTTTTTTTCGTCGGCGCTTACTGAACCTTTACTGTTGAGCTTTTCCTCTATTGCGTCTACGAATTCAAGCCACTCATCGGCCTCTTCCTTTATTAGCTCTATTGTGGTTTCGTTCATAGTCAGCAGGTTCAGTACCATGAGAAGTTTTTTGTTCTCCACCTCTTCCTCGCCTTTGTTGAGTCTGTCAGTTATATGGTTCCTAAGATCGCTTATGTCCTGCTTGCTAACCTTCTCGTCCAGCTCAATCGCTTCATCGAGCCCAGAGATAAGCTCTTTTATCGAGTTGTGCAGCTTCTCCAGCAACTGGCCAAGTGACAATGCGCGCAGCGTCTCTCTTACCATAAAATTAATACTTAATCCCTAATTATAAATGTTTCATGCAAGTATTTCTCAGATGCAGAAAAAGACAAAACCAAAAAGTGGCTGAAATGCGCGATTATGAATTCTGGAAGCAGGGGAATCTGCCGATAAGTTACAACATGGCACTTGAAGAGTACATGCTGGAAAGGTCTGAAAAATTAGGTACTAGCACGATACGATTCTGGAATGTCAATAACGATGCAGTAGTGCTTGGCTATGCCGAATCAACGAATTCAATAAAGGAGAAAGACCAGTCATTTGACGTGGCAAGAAGAATCACCGGGGGCTCACACGTGCAGTTCGACACGAACTGCCTTGCCTACTCTTTCACAGTCCCGCGCGACGGCACATTCGCGCATTTCGACGAAATGCGGAAATATTATGCAGAATTGATTGGCGACGCACTCGCATCATTAGGTATAAATGTAACAAAAGTGGACAACAGGGCATCAACCATAAACGTAAATGATAAAGTTGTGGCAAGCCATGCTATGTTCTGGGGAGTTAAGAGCGCGTTGATGCACGGGCTAATGATAATAAACAGATACGACGCAGACAAAATACTGAAAAGGGTTGTGCTTAACGAGAGAAAAATAGGAAAAAACACCTACTCCGAATATGCCGCGCTGAAGAGTATTCCGCATCTGTCTCAGTTTCTCGAAAGTGAAACCAGCACGATAAGCAAAAATAACAAGAGCGAATTCGTAAAGAAAATAATCTCAGAAAGCGTGCTCAGGCAGGTGACAAATGGCAAATATTCCGAAAAACAGCTATCTGAAAATGTCGCGGCCGTTGCGTTAAATAAATTTGGCAATAAGCATTCAGGCGAAGAATGGTTTGCTGAAAGAAAGCCAAGCATCACAAGCGATGAAGCGGAAGCAATACCTGGAGAAGAGCTTGACGGCAAGCTAAAGTCAGGATTGGGATATTGCATGTACAGCCAGGTAAGTGACAAGGATTTCGAGAAAATGTCGGAACCGGTTGAGTGACCGCATAGAAATGAATATATCTTTTTGTTGCTAAATCACATCAGCGTTTCTTATGCCAATTGAAGAAGTTTACAACTGCTCTGTAAAGCGTTTGCAGATTCTCGATGAAAATGGGAATTTGGATGAAGCTCTCTTTCCCGAGGGTCTTTCTGGCGATTCGCTTGTAGAAATGTACAAATACATGCTTCTGGCACGCGCAGTTGATGCAAAAGCACTGAGCCTGCAGAGGCAGGGCAGGCTCGCAACGTACGCGCCCCTTATAGGCGAAGAGGCAACGCACATAGGAACAGCCTATGCTATGCGCAAGCAGGACATTTTCATCCCTGCATTCAGGCAACACGGCGTGCAGATAGTGCGCGGCCTGCCTCTCGACCTTTTCTTCCTTTACTGGAGAGGATTTGAAGACGGAGCTAAGTTGCCTGCAAGCCTTAATCAAACTCCAGTTATAGTTCCTGTCGGCACGCAGCTTCCGCACGGAGCCGGCATCGCATTTGCGCTCAAATACCTGAAAAAAGACGCAGCCGCAATAGTGTACATAGGCGATGGGGGAACCTCGGAGGGCGATTTCTACGAGGCGCTCAATTTCGCAGGTGTTTGGAAGGCGCCTCTCGTGTGCATAATAGAAAACAATCAGTGGGCCATATCTGTCCCGAGAAGCGCGCAGACTGCTGCGGAAACATTGGCACAGAAGGCTATAGCAGCAGGAATAAACTGCATACAGGTAGACGGAAACGACGTGCTTGCTGTTTACAAAGCAACGCGCGATGCGATACAAAATTCAAAGGACGGTCCAATGGTAATAGAATGCGTAACATACCGAATGAGCATGCATACTACCTCAGACGACCCGGAGAAATACAGGCCCGATGCAGAAGTAGAAAAGTGGGAGAAAAAGGACCCGATAGACCGGATAAGAAAATATCTGACAAAAAATGGGCTGTGGAACGATTCACTGGAGCAAAAAACTAAGGACGAGCAGGCAAAATTCATAGACCAGGCTGTGGAAAAGGCAGAGCAGTTCAAGCCTGACCCGAAAACCATGTTCGAAAACGTTTACGGCACTATTACGCAAACGCTCGAAGAGGAACTGTCGGATGCTATGTCTGCAAATTTCTGGCAGGAAAGCGAGGATGATTGAATGCAGGTAAATATGGTCGGAGCGATAAACAATGCACTTGACATAATCCTCAGAGAAAACGACAAAGCGGTTTTACTGGGAGAAGACATAGGCAAAGACGGCGGAGTATTCCGCGTAACTGACGGTCTTCAGGCGAAATACGGAGAAAACAGGGTAATGGACACTCCGCTTGCAGAGTCTGCAATAATAGGAACGTCTATAGGAATGGCTCTGATGGGGATGCACCCGATACCCGAAATACAGTTTGCAGGGTTCATGTACCTCGCTTACGACCAGTTAGTGAGCCATGCTGCAAGGTACAGGACCAGAACAAGGTCAGCGTTTCAAATCCCTATGACTGTCAGGACCCCGGTAAGCGGGGGTGTAAAAGCGTTGGAGCACCATTCCGAAAGCCCCGAAGCCCTCTACGCGCATCCTGGCGGATTAATTGTAATAGAGCCATCCACCCCTTACGATGCAAAAGGACTTCTTATCAAGGCCTGCAGAACAAATGACCCTGTTCTCTTCCTTGAGCCTACGCGTCTTTACAGGCTTTTCAAGCAAGACATTCCAGAAGATGCATACGAGATTCCTATAGGAAAGGCAAATGTTGTCGAAGAAGGAAGCGATCTAACTATAATTACATACGGGACAATGGTGACGGTTGTAAAAGATGCCGTAGCAAAGAAGAACGTAAGCGCAGAGATACTCGATTTAAGGACGATAAACCCTCTCGATACAGAAGCAATACTTGCAGCGGCAAAGAAGACAGGAAAAGTGATGATAGTTCACGAAGCCGAAAAAAGTTTCGGAGTTGGAGCCGAGGTAGCGGCCATGCTTGCTGAAAAGGCATTATACAACTTGGATGCGCCAATAATAAGGGTTGCGGGCCCCAGCATGCCATATCCGTTTCCCGGCTATGAAAAATACTACACGCCTAACGTAGCAAAGGTAGTGCAGGGAATTGAAAAACTGTTGTCTCAATAAAAACAACTGTCAAATGGTCGAACGAACGCAAGATAAGTATTTACGCATCAGATGTAAATGGATGCAAATCAACAATTGAGTTGAAAATAATGAAGGAAATAAAGTTTGTGGATGTCGGGGAAGGCATAACTGAAGGTCAGATAGTTAAATGGCTTGTCAAAGACAAAGATAATGTCAAAGAAGACCAGGCGGTAGCTCAGGTCGAGACTGACAAAGCCGTGGTGAATGTTCCGGCGCCAATAGCCGGCATAATAAAAATCGACATGCCTGAAAAATCAGTTTTGCACTTGGGAAATACGCTTGCACACATAGGAACGCAGCAGGAAATTTCAACGCTGGAAAGTTCTGGCAATATTCCAAAGCAGGAAATGCAAGCCGGACAGACAGTAAACAAAGGTGAAAAATACCTGCATGAAATATCAGAAAACCCAGAAATAGAGTCAATGGAAGGGAAACATGAAATACTTGCTGCCCCTTCAGTAAGAAAGCTTGCGCGTGACATGAACGTGGATCTGTCTAAGGTAAAAGGAACAGGGCCTGCCGGAAGAATATTGGAAAACGACATCAGGAATTTTGTTGGCACATCAGGTACTAGTCCTGCAGCCAAACCAGTGTCAGAAAAAGCACTTCCGAATTTCTCTGGTGCGCTGGAAATGCAGCATGCAGGAGAAATAGAACGAATTCCGCTGTCGCAGACGAGAAGAGCCATCGCAAGAAACATGGAGGCTTCTGCAACAATACCTAGGGCTGCCCACATGGACCTTGTAGACGCGAGCGCATTATATGCGCTCGTCAGCAAGGAAAAGCAGGAAATGGAAAAGGACATGAGCATAAAACTAACGTTCATGCCTTTCGTCATCAAGGCGGTGATAGAAGCGCTCAAGGAAAACCCTAATTTCAACGCCAGCTACGACTCTGAACGGCTCGAGATAATAAAAAAGAATTATTACAACATAGGAATAGCAGCAGAGGCAAAAGACGGATTAAAGGTAATTGTTGTGAAAAATGCAGACAAGAAGACTATAGCCGCGCTTGCCAAAGAACTTCAGGAATTAAGGAAAAAACTCGACAGCAATACAATAACATTAGATGAGATGAAGGACAGCACATTTACCATAACAAACATAGGAAGCCTCGGCGGCGGCTTTCTGTCAGTTCCGATGATAAACTATCCCGACGTGGCGATACTAGGCATACATCTTATAAGGGATTGGCCAATTGTGGAAAACGGTGAAGTAAAAGTCGGTAAGATACTTCCGATCTCGCTCGCGTTTGACCACAGGGTTGTTGACGGAGCAGAAGCAGTTAAGTTCGGTAACGCATTCAAGAAATACATAGAGGATCCTGAGTTTCTCGAGATGTTAGGATAGAAAGCAAAAATTCATTGATGATATAATGGTGATGGGAGAGCTGCCTGAACGCGTTGATTTGGCAGTAGTCGGCGGAGGAGTGGGAGGATACGTCGCAGCGATACGTGCAGCGCAGCTTGGCATGAATGTTGCTATAGTCGAAAAGGAAAAGATGGGTGGACACTGCCTCAACTACGCGTGCATACCGTCCAAGACGCTGATAAAAATCGCAGACATGTTCTACGAAATTCAACATTCCGAGAAATTTGGCATACATGTGGATTCAGCCACGATTAATCCGCAGGAAATGTACGACTGGCGCATAGCAGCATCAAAGAAACTAGAAACTGGGGTGGAATTCCTCTGCAAGCAGTACGGTATAGAAATAATAAAGGACACTGGCACGTTCGTGTCGTCGAATTCCCTACAGATGACGAACGGAACGAGCCTCGAGTTCAAGCATGCGATAATAGCAACAGGTTCAGAACCGGTCGAGCTGAAGGGTTTTGAGTTCGGTGGCAATGTTATCGATTACAAGAAGGCGCTTTTGCTGCAAACTATACCGAAAAGTATGGCGATAATCGGCGCGGGTTATGTCGCGGTAGAAGTAGGCACACTCTACGCAAAGCTCGGCAGCAAAGTTCACATAATAGCAAGGTCTGATGTTTTGTCGCATTTCGACAGGGACGCTGTTGAAATAGTAAAAAAAAGGATGCAGGAGCTGGGGATAATTTTGCACCTCGGTGCCAATCCCATTTCACATGATTCCAGTTCGCTGACACTAAGCAATGGCGAAAAAATAGAGTGCGAGATAATAGTAGCTGCAGTGGGACTCGCCCCTTATACTAAAAATTTAGGATTGGAAAACACGAAAGTGCAGTTGGACGAAAAAGGTTTTATTAAAGTAGATAAATCCTTGAAAACCGCAGATGCCAGTATGCTGGCAATCGGTGACGTGGCAAACGAACCGATGCTTGCGCACAAGGCGATGAGGCAAGCGGTGGTAGCCGCGGAAGTTGCATCTGGAATGAATTCAGTATATGACAGCGTAGTTCCATCAGTGATATTTTCAGACCCCGAGATTGCGGTTGCAGGAAAGCTCGACGAAGAAGGAACAGAAGTAACTAAGTTTCCTTTCTCTGCGCTCGGTCGTTCAATCGCTCTCGACAAAACAAAAGGTTTCGTCAAAATAGCATATGACACTGACAATGTAGTGAAAGGAGTAGAAATAGTGGGCGAAGATGCAAGCACCATGATAGCAGAGGCAGTATTGGCGATAGAAATGGGCGCAGTTCTTGAGGACATTGCAGAGTCAATACATCCGCATCCAACATACAGCGAAGCACTGCAGGAAGCTGCGGAAGCCGCGCTTGGCAGGCCTGTACACTTCTTCTACGGAAATAAAAAACAGAAAGGTCAAACATAATTTTTGATTTATTTGGCGTATCGTTTACGCGGATGAACAAAACTAATGCTTTCGAAACGGCATTATTCTTTCAGCGCCTTCCCGAGTATCTCCTGTATGAATTGTGCCTGTCAGGGTCGTAACCGCGGTGCGGCCTGTTCCTGAATCCCCTGTGTTCTCCATGCTCCCCATGGCCTCCCTGTTCGCCCCTCCTGCCGTTTCTTTCGCTTCCGAAGCCCCTTGCGTTTGTGCGCCTGTCCCTGCTGAATATCTTGGCATACTTGAACTTGGTTGCGTCGATATCAATCTTTTCGATTTTTATGTTGTTTATGTCCTCTATGTCCCTTATCATGTCATGCTGGTTTGCAGTGATTAAGCTGAACGCTCTGCCGTTAGCGTTCATCCTTGCAGACCTGCCCACCCTGTGCAGGTATATCACCGGGTCGTCAGGAAGGTCGAAATTTATTATGTCAGAAACGCCCTGAATGTCAAGCCCGCGCGCAGCTATGTTTGTTGCTATCAGCAGCCTGGCTCCTCTCTTGAATGCCTTGATGGCTCCCTCTCTCTTGGCCTGGGTTATGTTGCCGTGTATTATCACTGATTCTATACCCTGCCTGTTCAGCGCCTCGTGTATTTCATCTGCTGCGTATTTGGTGTGCGCGAAAACTATTGCTTTCGTGGGATTGTACTTGTCAAGGTATGCCAAAAGAGTCGCGAATTTCATGAATTTTTCACACTCTGTGTAATAGTGCTTAACTCCGACTGCGACCAATTGCTCCTCATTTCCAATCTTCATGTATTCAAATTCTTTCATGTTCTTCTTTGCCACTTCTATTATTCTCTCAGGCATAGTGGCAGAGAAAAGCATAGTCTGTCTTGTGCTCGGTGTTTTCGATATTATCCTTTCTATGTCATCGATGAAACCCATGTCGAGCATTGTATCGCCTTCGTCGAGAACAAGGAATTTTATGTGCTCAAGCCGCAGGGCGCCCCTTTCTACGAGGTCCAGTATCCTTCCTGGAGTGCCAACGACTATCTCAGGGTGCCTGTCCAAATTGTCCATCTGGACGTTTATCGAAGCAGCTCCGTAAACAACTGTGACGCTTTCGCGCTTGTTTATCAATTTCGACGCTACGTCAGCTATCTGAAGCGCTAGCTCCCTTGTCGGAACTACTATCAGCGCGCATGGGTCGCTACCGCTCACGATTTTCTGAACTATGGGAATCAGAAACGCCGCCGTTTTGCCTGTTCCAGTTTTTGCCCTTACTATGATATCTTTCCCTGTTAGCGCTATTGGAATTACTTGTTCCTGTACTTCCGTAGGAGCGACGAAATTCATCCTTCGAAGTGCATCCAAAAGCTCAGGCTTCAGTCCCATGTCTGTAAAATATTTCAAACTTACACCGAAATTTAGCAAAAGAAACAGAAACAGCTACACAAATTTTTAGTTGCTTACTGAACTTTGCACATATGAGATGTACAATCTCATATTTAAGGCTTTGCAAACATCAGTCGCAGCAGCTTTCACATGACCTGACATTTCCTTAGAAATACTTAAATACCTCTGAAAAAGTTATTTATCAAGGATTAACGGGACAAAATGTAATGATAGCATGCCTAGGATAAAACAACCAAAAATAAACCCTGATGGGTTAGATGAGACTGTCAAGCAGATGCGGGAGTTAGTCAACGCAAGCAAGCCGCATCCGAAAAAGACAATGCTTCATTATGCCAAAGAACTTTCAAATTTAGCGGAAAATACAATAACAATTACAGTAACCGGCTTAACTTCTACATACGAAGCAGCAGTAGAGTCGCCAATAGTTCGTAGTTTTGTCACTGCGCCTCAAGCCTTTCTGTACAGTTTAGACAGTTTCAATACAGCTGCAAATAAAGAAATCGGCAGATTTTTTAAAGGAATTAACAAATCTACAGTAGAAGGTGCTCAAGCTATAGAGGAGACGCTTTATGAAGTTGTTACATCCGGCCAGGAAACTATGCAAAAAATATTCAAAGTGTCAGAAACTGCAGGTCAGAGTTTCATAAATATGCCTAATCGCTTACTTGATTCAGTTGACGGCTTTAACAGGGAAGCAAATAAACAGATTACAGAAATGATGCAAGTTATCGCAGCTAATGTTAGTGAAACAACGGCAACTGGTGTTGATGCCATTAAAGAAATGGTCGATCATGTGTCTGAAAACGCTAACCATGCCTTGGGCGACTTTTCTAAATCAACAAAGCGTTTTGCTAGACGCTCTGCAAAAGCTTCGAAGAAAGCGCTATCCACGATATCAAATGTCACCTACGAATTCGCCGAACTGGCAGGTCTTTCTGCATACGGTATGAATAAAAGCGTAAACGGCATTTTTAATGCGGCGGTAAATAAGCCCATTGAAGCAGTATCTCTCGGCGTATCTTCTTCTGCGTCTGTATTCTCGGAAGGATTTGCTAAAATAGCAAAACAGGTAGTAAACATGCCGCAGCAGTTTCTAGATGGTGCTGACGAATCAAATGCTCGAATTAACTCGGCGATTGGGCCATTAGTCGAAACTGCAAAGAAGCGTTTAGGTAATGGCGTAGATTACGTAACAGGAAAAGTTAGTAGTGGCGTTCAAAACGGCGTTCAAATTGCATCAACCAATTTGCTATACTATTTGTCTAAACGAAATCCAGTCTTAGCGGTAATTTCCGGCTTTCCTACTCATTCCGCAACCAAAGAAACGCCTAACTCTGCAACCGACAAAAAATCTAGAATAAGCAAAACGGTTGCTAATAATAAAGTGAGTACAAACAAAACAGCAGTGGCTTTTTCAGAACCTATGACTTTGTGGCAACAGTCGCCAGTTCCAAATAATGCAAGCTACAATCCCAACGGATATACTCACTTGCTGTCAAACCTGACTTTTTCGGTCTCAAGATCCTCAAGTATGCCTCAGTTAGATAATCTTATACAAAAAACAGAAGAAATTGTCGTCTTTTTGCGGAACATGGGCTTGCCGTATAAAGAAATGCAGACTCTTATAAATACGCTAAAAAAAGAAAACTCTGGAAATGAAGATCGCGCAAGCTTGAATGAATTTACCACCGAATACGCGGAGAAAATTAAAAGCCTATTAAACGATACGCTTGCTGTTCTAACAAACCAAAAAGTAGAGCCATACACTAAAGTGTATATGCTTGAAGGAACAATAGCAAAAATTACTAAGCTTATGAATGAAGAAATCGACAACTCCAGTACAGCAAATTTTGATTTAATATACCAAGCTTACGATCATGTAAAAACGTCAGAAAAACTTAGGCAACTGCTTGAGATGCAAACGAATAGTGGATTTACTCGACGCAGCATAAAAGCGCTTAAAGCGCGTGTTTTGGGCAAGACGGATTTAGAACGCGAAGTAAGGTTCTTAGAGGATAATAACAATGACCTGGTTTCCGCACTTAAGCAGGGAGTTGAAAGCGCCACAAACAAAAGGGTGACTAGGATACTTTCAGTTATGCTAAACAATGCACTTGCAAACCTTCCTAATGGAATATTGCCTGCAGCAAGTGCGCTTAATCCTGAAAACATCGTTGTATTGAGTGCAACTGCCACGAATAAACTGCAACAGAAAAGCGTACAGACACAGCAAGGAAAATCAGCCGAAACAATGCCTGAGCTAAATGAGAACTTTAATAGTATTAATAAAGATACGGTTGTTAATGCGCCGCTTGCTTCACTGAAAAATACAAAAAGAACAACATTAGACGAAGAATTTTCAAATCATATGAGACACATATCTGAGCTTAACACCAAATTTAGCAAGAAAGCTTTGGAGGAAATAAATTTCAAGACTATTGCCATTGCAAAAGCAGCACGAAATCTCGGTATGTCGGCTGAAGAAATACAAAAAAAGATGGATGCAATTAAAACTGCGTTAGAGACAAATAAAAAGTTAAATGTGAACATGCAAGATATTGATAAACTCTCATTTGGCGACGATGGAATATCGAGAGATTCAGAAGGCAAAATAATTGTAAATAATCACTATGTGATAATAAGCGAGGAAAAACCAGCCGGTTGGACGGGCGGAGATTACGATTTTTGGAAGCAACTTCACAAAAAACCGATATACGGAGGTTCTGTAGAGCCGGAAGCTGAGGAAAAAGCTGAAGGACAGCAAAAACAAGCCGACCATCGACAGCTTACTGCTCCATTCGGCGTCCCTGTTGACCCTGCGATTAGGTGACAATTTAACGGCGCTTAATTTTCATAATTAAGCAGCAGGTCAAACACCAGAATTAAATGCTAAATTTCGACAGATAGCTCTCCAGTAGTTTCATCCGTAATTATTTTATACTCTTGAGTATCTTTGACCCACGGTGTATTCGAGTTAGCTTTTCCTGTCATTATATTGAATCTTCCATGGTGCCAGGGACATATTATTTCATCCTGCTCCACTTTGCCTTCATCCAACGGACCTCCTTTGTGCGTGCATATTGCGTTTATCGCGTAAACTTTGCCTTTGTGCAGTATTACTGCAATCGCCTTGCCGCCTATCTCGACCTTCTTCGGAACGTCCTCATGAAGGTCGCTTTTCTTTACCGACAGTTTTTCCATAGTCATCATATCACTTTCTAAATATCTTTTTTAGTTTCACCTGCTTTCCTGATTCTTTTTTATTAAATAGTTTTCGTATTTTATCGAGTTGCTATACAGCTTGTCGAATCTTGCCTTTGCCTCAGACAGTTTTATCCTTGTCACATGCTCGCTCTTCTTGTTTATTATGTTGAACGGCGGTATCTTGTATGCCTGACTGTCATCGAATATGAACCGCTCGTGCTGCTCGGAACTATCCGAATCGCTCATTATGGCAAGATTTACCTCAGTGCCTGAGGCGCTCAGCTCCTTTTTAAGGTCGTTGTAGTTGTCGTTGAAATTCGAGTCGAACATCGATGTGGATGTGAGTATATCTATCTTTTTAATGTTTGAAACATTTGTTTCTATGAGCCGATAAAGATTTTCTACCGCGGCAGAGTTGAAGTGCTTATCTACTATTTTAACCTCGCCGGAAAGGTTTGAGAACACGGCATCCCTTAGCTTCATTATGTTTGCAAACGGCTTTTCAGGATCCATGAAAACATTCCTTCCTGTGCCCAACGCTCTTTGTATGGGTATGTGCGTCAAGAATGCCGTGTAAATATCTACAACTATGGCCAATAGCATTGTGAAATATATCGAATACGCAAAAAACGTGCTCAGGCTTATGTTAAATCCTGAAAATATCACAAAATATACCGCAACGTAGAAGAACGACATTACTGTATGCAGTAGCGAGAACCGTTTTATGTCAAACCCAAAAACGTTGCTCCTTTTAAGGTAAATTATTATTGATGTCCCTATCATGATTATGGCTATTCCGAAGAGAATGTAAGTGGTTAATATCGCAGTATGCAGCGAATTCAACTCCAGCGGGGTCGGCAGGAAACTTTGGGTTGCATTGGCTCCAAGCGCGCGGCTTTGCAGCGTTGCTCCTACTCCTATTCCATAAGCAATCCCGTAGTTTGCTGAAAGGACGTCGGAAACGTATATTGCAAATAGCGCCAGTACGAAAGAGGCAATGCCCCCTAATATTATTGCATACTTCCGCGTTTCCTTTTCCTCTCTATTCTGCGTCATCCAATCCCTTATCATCTAAGCAGTTTCTGCTTTAACCTTTTAATAACATGCAGAATCACTTATTATGCATTTCAGCTATCCATTTAACTGGGCTCACGGAGGCTGCGTGCATGCTCGCTATAAACTCTGTCAAAAGATCTCGAAAGAGACGGCTCAGCCGGCAGATAAAACAGATCATTTGCATGTTGCAGTGATTGCACGATGCAGAGGAAGCCTGTGCCATTTACGGATAAGAAGATGTCACGATATGTACTGACGCATTTTGAACATATTGCTTATGTATTGCTTATGCATTGCTTATTCAAATGTCCATATTTTGAAGGTCATTTGAACGCGTCCATTTGGCTCCGGCTGTGCCTTTCGGTTTATGCGGAGCTACGCAGAGCTATTGCGATATATTATGGCATTGTTTTGGCATATATTTTCACATCAAATAGCTAGAAAGGCTGTTGTTATCAATAGGCCGCGCATTGTATCCCCTTAATACCAAATTTCTTGCGAACATTTTTGCATTCTCTCCTTTTGTAAATATTAGTTTTGGATTGCATGCCTCAACATATTCGATAGCTTGTTTGAAATCGGCGTGGTCGCTTAGAGCAAACTGTACATCCGTGTCGAAAACAAAATATCTCGCCCATCCGGTAGCAACGGCAGTGAATATCCTCCTGCCATTTGCAGTCAGCCTTTCCTTTATCTTTCCTATTTTCGAACCCGCAAATATTCCAACGAAATTATTCCCACAGTTCAAGCTTTCGCTTTCGCAAACCGAATAATCCAGTTTTATACCATGCTTTTCGTAAACTTTATTGACCAATTCAGTAAAAGGGTCAACAACCGGCTGTATTCCTACTTCGTTTAATATTTTTATGAGCTCCTGAGATCTCCCGAGCGAATATGCCTTGAAAATAACCGAACCTTTTTCCAATTTCATTTTCGCGTAGTGCTGAATGGATGTAACTGCATCATTCTTGTCTCCGAATTCTATTTCAGGGTTTGCATACGTGGAGTCCATTATTAAAGCATCAGTTTCTCTCATTTCTATCTTTTCAGCGAGCACAGGCTCATCCACTTGATAGTCGCCGCTGTAAGTCACCGTGTATCCATAAAGGTCGTTTTTGACAAAAAGCTGTTTTGAACCGAGCACATGGCCTGCATTCAGAAGAGTCACGCAATCAGGTTCATCAATCCGAATCAATCCTGATTTTCCCCGCGCCTCAAGTAGCTCTTTCGTTATCTCGCTCGTTATCAGTGTGCTGCCCCTTTTTATTCCTGAATAGTGGTCGCTGTGTGCGTGCGACACAAAATTCACATTAGACGCAGTTTCTTTGCCGTCAAGGGCAATGTTGTATTCTCCAGCCTGAAGAAACATAGGGTCGCCAAGGAAAACAACAACATCAAACTACTTAAATATTTGTACAAACAAAATAAATCAGATAGCGATGACAGAAAACGTGATAATAATTGGTTCGGGTCCTGCCGGCCTCTCTGCGGCCATATATACTGCGCGAGAAGGTTTTTCGCCTCTAGTCATAGGCGGATTCGAGGCAGGTGGGCAGCTGGAGCTCACTTCGGTTGTAGAAAACATGCCAGGATTTCCAGAAGGTGTAAACGGGCCAGACCTGATAACTCTGATGCGCAAGCAGGCTGAGCGGTTCGGCGCAAGATTCATCGACCAGAACG
This sequence comes from Microcaldota archaeon, assembly GCA_021797745.1. Taxonomy (GTDB): domain Archaea; phylum Micrarchaeota; class Micrarchaeia; order Micrarchaeales; family CABMGC01; genus JAJZZD01. The sequence continues at coordinate 139,160 of JAJZZD010000001.1, forward strand.
TTACCTCAGTAAATTTCAAAATAAAACCGTTCAAAGTATATTCGGAGAACAACTCTTATGATGCAACATGCGTAATAGTGGCCACAGGCGCCAGCACAAAATGGTTGGGTATAGATTCAGAGAGAAAGTTCGTTGGCAAAGGGGTAAGCAGCTGCGCCACATGCGACGCGCCGCTGTTCAAAAACAAAAACGTGATAGTAGTGGGGGGCGGGGACACCGCACTCGAAGACGCGATTTTCCTGACAAGATTTGCAAAAAGCGTGACTGTGGTTCACCGGCGCGGAGAACTCAGAGCAAGCAAGATAATGCAGGATCACGCGTTCGCAAATCCTAAAATAACATTCACCTTCAATACAACATTAAAGGAAATCAAGGGAAATGGCACCGTTAATTCAGTCGTGCTTACAGACACTACCTCAAACAAAGACAGGGAAATGGCCATAGACGGCGTTTTTATAGCAATAGGTCATGAGCCGAATTCAAGCGTTTTTCGTGGACAGCTCACAGTTGACGACCAGGGCTACATAGTCACGAAGGACGAGGTAAAAACTGAGATAGATGGAATTTACGTAGCAGGGGACGTTGCCGACAGGGTGTACAAACAGGCGGGCACTGCGAGCGGTAGCGGGATAAAAGCTGCGCTTGAGGTAAGGTCTTACCTATCGAGGCTGCAGAAATAATATTCACTTTTCGAACTGCCCGATTTTTTTCTGGCCCTTATAGTTAGTAAGGTTAGAAACCCTTATGCCTACTTTCCTGACAAATTCACCGTTTTCATAATACTTAGAAAAAAGCACTATGGCAGTGTTGATTATGTCATCCTGACTGTCTGAAGCCCTTGCCAAGCTTTTGCTTTTCATGTGTTCTTCAAAATTCGAGTAGCGTATCTTAACAGTCACAACCCTGAAAGCAAACCCTGATTTTTCTACTTCATCGTGCACCTCCTTGCCGATTTCCCTGAGCGTTTTAATGATCTGACCTGTGTCGGCGGTGTTTTCGTAGAAAGTCCTTTCCCTGCCTATTGATTTTACCTCATAGTTCTCCTGTACCTCGCTTTCGTCTATTGCATTCGCATTCTTGTGCAGTTCTATCCCGTATGCGCCGAATGCGTCCATGATACTCATCAGATTCGCATTTGCAAGCTGGCCTATTGTGGCATAGCCCATCGATGCCAGCTTTTCCGCAGTTTTTTTGCCTACGCCATACATGTCATTTACTGGCATTTCCTCTATGAATTTCTTCGCTTCATTTTCGCTTACGTACATTATGCCGTTGGGCTTCGCAGCATTGCATGCCATTTTTGCAATCAGCTTGTTAGGCCCTATTCCTACTGAACATGGGAGATTCAGTGTGTCTTTCACCTTGTTCTTCACAATTTCAGCGAGCGCACGTGCGCCTTTTTCTCCGTCTGCGCGTTTAGACACGTCCACGAAAGCCTCATCTATGCTAACCTGCTCGAATTTGTCGGCGTTTTCCTTTATTATTTCCATTACTTTTTTTGACATTTCCTCGTAATATTCAAAATCAGGAAGGACGTAAAAAGCATCGGGCTTTATCCTGTACGCCATTGATATCGGCATGCCGCTCTTCAGGCCATATTTCCGCGCTTCGTAGTTGCATGTGTATACAACTCCACGTCCTGCGCCATTCTTGGGATCCGCACCCACAACAAGCGGCTTTCCCTTAAGCTCAGGCCTGCGTAGCTCCTCGCAGGCCGCGTAGAAATAATCCATGTCTACTAGCATTATGATTCTCATGTTTATTGCTTTCATTTTGTTTTCGCATCTGTTTATAACTGTTCGAGCCTGACCTCCTCCACATCTCCGCCTGGCGTTTTTTCTCTGAATATCTGCGTTGAAAAATGGTACAGGCTAACCCCTTCGCGCCTCCACATATCTTTTGGCAGGCCTGCCTTAAGGCATACATTTTCCAGGAATTCGATTGGGCCGAATTTTTCCTCAACAGCGACAATAGGCAGCAGGATACCCTTGTGATAACCATATTCTATTATCAATCCGTCAATGCCTATCCTTATTTTCTTCTTTATTTCGTCTGCAGTTCCCCTAAGCCTTTCAGGCCTTGAAAGTATGCTGACTTCTACTATTATGTCATCGAGTTCTCTTGCCGATACCGGAACGAAACGAGGGTCTTCGCTCGCTGCCGCAAGCGCTGCTTCGACAAGAAGGTTTTTCATCGGCTTTATGCCTTCGATGAAGCCTATGCATCCTCTAAGCGAACCGGTCTGATAGTTGTTTAAGGTAACGAACACTCCGTAAGACTGCGAGAATTTTTCCCTTTCAAGAGTGCCTTCTATGACGCTGTTCCTGAAGTTAGGCGATTTTGTCCAGAGGTCTATCGTATGCCTTGCTGCCTTTACCAGCTCGACGCCCTCTGCCAAAGTATATGCTTTCATGCCAAACACAAAGACAATATTTAAATAATCATTTCAAGGTATTAAATACTTTAGCCGCAAATTAAATGCGCTAGCTAGCGATGGTTTAATGGCAAGCATTTTGCTCTCAGACATAAAAGACGTTTTCGTAAAAGATTCGAAGGATGTCTCTGAATACGTAGCCGAATCTATTAGGAACATATACGGGGTAATCGCAAGCGTTAATCTGGAAAAATATAAGGGCATGACAGCGCAGGAAACTGCAGAGGCGATTCTGAAGGAAAACGGAATACCTCAGAACGAGATAGACGCAAAGCTGAAAAGATACACTGAAGATTTGTTTTATACTTATTACAATGTAACCGGGCATGACAAACAGATCCTTGTCGACGGGGCATCTGAGCTTCTAAAATGGCTCGGCGAGAAAAAAACTGCCCTGGGCATAGCGACCGGCGAGGCAGAGCGCATAGCGAAGTTCAGGCTCGAGAAAACTAACCTGAGCCAGTATTTCAAGTTCGGCGCTTTCGGAGGTGACGCAAAGACAAACAGGGAAATAATCTCAACTGCTGTTGAAAAAGCCAGGCAGACGTTTGGAAATTCGAACAAGATATTTTTGCTATCTGCATCAAAACCAGCAATCTCCGAAGCTAAATCGTTGGACATAAAGACAATAGGCATTACCGGCGTATTTTCTAGTGATGAATTAATTGCAGCTGGCTCTGATACGGTCATTAGCGGCCTGAGCGAAAAAGGGAAGGTGTTCAGCCTGCTGGAAAAATAAAACAGCCATTTCTTTAAGCGCCCTTAGCCCGAAAGTTCTGTATTCTTTCCAATCATATACTTTGGGAGCGACTGTTCTTTTTCATGGCTTTTTTTCATAGATTAACTGAACATGCGAATGCTGCATTATGCGGCATATTTATATTTTTTGACGCGTCATTATCCACATGGCTAAGAAAATGAAAAAAACAAAGACCGGAAAGCATGAAGATGAGTGCTGCATGAACTGCTGCAGCTGCTGCGGCTGCCGCAGTGAAAAAAAGATGAAGTGTGGTTGCGACTGCTGCTGAAAACCCCGCATTGACAAGTCAGTGCCGCTTTCAAAACAGCTATGCTGCGCATTTTTCCGAAATGGGCCCGAGGAGATTTGAACTCCTGACCTCTCGATTTCCGAATTGATTAAACCTTTTCAAAAGTTTATATCAGTCGAGCGCTCCAACCAGGCTAAGCTACGAGCCCACTGCAGATATATGCACATCTGTGTTTTTATTGTTTCAGTTTATTGTGCTGTCGTATTTCCTGCGTCTTTTGTGATCAGCAGCGACAATTCTCTGAAATCACTCAGCATAAGTTTCAAAATGGATTTGAATCTTAGCGCGGCTGCGGGATGAAACGTCAGGAAATATTTCGTGCCGTTTTTCTCCACTGTTTTTCCGTGCATTTTCGTGATATTTCCTATTCCCAGCACCTCTGTGCTGGCTACATTTCCTAGCAGAACCACATACTTAGGCTTAATCAGCTCCATCTGCATTTTCAGGAAGGGCGCGCATAGGTTTATTTCATCCCGTGTCGGCATTCTGTTCTTTGGCGGGAAGAACTGTACGACACTGGTTATGTACGCTTCATTTCTCTTTATCCTCGAGGCCTTCAGTATCCTATCTAGAAGCTGGCCGCTTCTGCCTACAAACGGCCTTCTCTGCATGTCTTCGTTTGCCCCAGGAGCCTGACCGAGCAGCATTATCTCGGCGCTCAGTGAGCCTTCTCCAGGAACGAATGTCCTGCTTAAATTCCACCATTTTTCCTTTTTCGGCAACCCTGCGTATTCCTTGTTTATCTCCTTGATTTTTTCATACCTGTGTATGTAATCAAAAACCTCAGGCAGCACGTCCTTGATGTTCTTGTACTTTATTTTCTCCATCGCCTGGTCCATGCTGAGCCATTCATAGCCGGTGTGCTCATGAGATATCTTTATGCGCTTCTCATCTGTTTCGGCGAGGAAAAACTTCACAGTTTTCATTATCTTTTCCTTATTTCTGTAGAAAAACATTTTTACAGTTTTTAGGAATCCTGGCACGAAAGAAACAGAAAGTCCGGTTTCTTCTCTTACTTCCCTTCTGGCAGTTTCCTCGGCGCGCTCGCCTTTTTCAAAATGTCCTTTAGGAGTGTCATAATCATTTCCACGTTTCAGAAACAAAAGCAGCGCGTGACCGTTTTCTATCCTGTAAACGAAAGCCCCGGCGGAAAATTCGAATTTCATACATTTACCAGTTTTTCAGCAATGCAGTATCCTGCAATTATTTTTCGGTTCTCGGTTGAGTTGTAATTGGAAGGATTGAATATGTTGGAAATTGAAGTATAAAATCCGTCATAGCTGCCGCATTGACCGTTTCCTACGTAAGCATCAGGGATCAATACAGTAATGCCTACTACCGAGTATGTCGTGTTTTGCAAAAGCACAGGCGCACCTATGCTATACACAATGAATTCCGTGCCATTTGAATAAATGTCCATCACCTGCGATGCGAATCCTTTGCTGTCGAAGAATGACAGCGTGCCTTTTACCTCATCGCTCCCGTTAAGAACCTTCGATAAAATGTTTCCTTTGCTTGACATTAAAACCTCTATCGGCTCTGACGAATTGACGCTTGCGTTCGCGAGGAACAGCACGGCAGACGCGCCGTTATTCGCTATTGCTGCCGTAGAATTGAATCCCGAGGTATTGACAAGGCCGAAGGCAGAATTTTGCTGGCTGAATTTGCTGAAATTCAGCTGTGCATAATTATACAGATATATCGGGGATATGTTGTCGGCGCTGGAGTAAGAAAGCGTAAGCAGGAAATAAACTATGCTGAAAGCAAATGCCGCGGAAACTAATGCATACATAGACTTCGTGAAGTTGATGCCACTTGCTGCTTTTTTCCTGTTCTTGGTTTTTAATTTTTCTATTTCCAAGCCGTATTTGCCTGCGACAATAATCATGATTGCAATCGCTAGGTAGAAAAGTATCTGGCCGATGAAAAGGTGTATCACAATCAGGGTGCTGTTGGGACCGTTTGCTAGCCAGTAATATGCAATGAACAGCATGCGGAGAATGTTGAAAAGCAGAAGCAAAAGCACGCCGCTCACTATCCAAAGCAACTTGCGCTTCAGCGTTCCCCTGAAGAGATACGCCATTGGAATCAGGAACGCTGCAATGGCAAGGAATGCGCCTATGCTAACGCACGTTTCGCCTATGCCTATTGCATATGCAGGAGTGCTGAGAGTTATCGGTGGTGCATAAGATACTGTGCTAACGAACGGCTTTATCAAGCCGTATACTATTTCGGTATTCACCGCAGAAAAGCCGTTGTATGCGTTTATTATGGGAGCAAACAGGAGCGGAGAGGCTAGCACTGGGTAAATTATCAACACCGCGAACCTGCGCAGATTCACGATGCCGAACAGCATCATGGCCAATGACGCTATTGCAATCGGGAACAAAAGCATGTCTATCCTGTAGCTTATGAACCAGAACGATAGCGACAGTCGGAGGTAAAGAAATAGAAGAATGAACAGGGCGAAGAGCGCAATACCTATTTTTAGCGATTTTCTGTCAGGTGAAGGCGTGAGCTTTTCCTTGACCATGAACAGGCACAGAAGCGGAAGCATCAAAATGGGCACTATGACATAGGTCGACGGGTCAGTGTCGAGTATCTGCAATTGCGTTATAAAGAAAGAGCTTGCGAGCATTATTGTTATGCATAGCGCGAGCACCAGTATCGCAACATTGCCTGTGTACTTCATATATTTCACAAAGCTCTTTTGTCCTCAGCCGATATAGACTTCATCACATATCAGTAGTTACTCTGTTCTTCACAGGACCTTATTACAAAGTTTTACAGCTATATATAGTTTTTCGCATGATTTCTAAACATGCTAAAGAAACCCTTCAGGTATCTGCCGCATACCGCCGACGCTAAATTCGTAGCATACGGCAGCAGCTTCAAGATTGCTTTGGAAAACGCAGCGCTCGCCATGCTCGGCATAATGTTTGAAACTGATAAAATCAAAAACAGCAAACTTTCCTCAAAAAGCGTTGCATTAAAAGAAGCCGCGCATTCGAAAGAAGACCTAGTGTGGTACACTTTGCAGGGCATTCTGTCTAAAGCCGACGAACTGTCACTGCATGCATATGCTTTCCGTGTCGCAAAACTCGAAGAAAGAAAGGACACGCTGCGGCTTTCTGGTTTTCTTTTGTACAAAAATGTCGGTGACAAGTTTTCGCTGATGGACATAAAAGCGATAACGCCGCACGAGCTTTCAGTGATAAATAAAAATGGGCGTTTCGAGATTACAGTGGTGGCGGATGTTTAGTGTGAAATAAGATGACGCGATATGAAATTCGGCAATTTTGATATCGAAATAAGGCTTGCACGCAGTAAAGATGCTGCGGGGATAGTGACCCACTGGAACGAGAACTTCAAAAGAGGTTTCAGCAAATATGCGGGGACTAACAGGCCCAGAAACAAAATAGATGCCAGACAATTAAGCAAATCCTTGGCGCTGAAAAAGAAAAACGATTTCGTATTTATTGCGATTGACAGGAAGGCTAAGAAAGTGATTGGCACATCCAATTTTTCAGCCAGAGATAAAGGCAGGACCAGGCATCGCGGCGGAATGAGCTGGGAAATAAACTACAGATACGCAAGGTTAGGCATAGGCACAGCTTTGGTCAAGGCGATTCTTGAAGAAGCAAAGAGACGTGGCTTCAAAAAGGCGCAAGCAGAAGTCGCAGTCGAAAATACGGCAAGTTTAAAGCTAGCAAAAAACTGCGGCTTCATGATAGAAGGCAGGAGGAAAATAGGCATGCTTCTCGACGACGGTAGATATGTAGATACGTATACTTTCGGTAAGGTGCTGAAATAGCACATTCTGCCCGTGTTGCAAATTAACTAAACTAGTTGCGAAAATTGTAAAAATATGGAAGATATTTAAATCTTAAAGTCCATAATAATAATTGGTGTTAAGGAAAATATACTCGTTATATTCCCACCACCTTAACACCACCCACTCTCACCAAATTACTGCCTTGGCCATTTGCCGGTTTTATTCCTATTTTACTACTGAGAACTTAGTCTAAGACTATTCCTGAAAATAAAAATTCCCTTTGCCGCTATTATTATCTGCGCCCTTTTTTATTTCAGGAAATTTAATTTGTACGCTGCCTTGTGCCTTCTTTATCATTTTTTTTCATAGCTTCCCGTTTGTCTCCGAATGCAACTTCCGCGGAAAACTCCAGTGACGCAATCTTGCCTGATTTTGTGCAAATTAATTTTCATTCCTGCTGAACAAACCATCAGTGAGCCAGGAAGGGGAGTCGAACCCCTCTATGCCGCTCTGCAGGCGGCCACATAGCCGATCTGTCATCCTGGCAGCAATGCGTGCTGTTTTTGCGTTTCAGTGGTTATCGCCGCGGTTCAGCTATCTTATTAATTATTAACTTTTTATATTAATCTGTCTTTTCGGTGACTCTATGAATTTGGACATTAAACTACCTGCGGAGTTCGTTTCAAAAGCGGAGGTTTGCGATTATAAAACGCCCATAACTGAGATTATAGGAAAAATAAGGTCGCGGGGCTCAGTAGTGGTGATGAAGGACGGGGAATATTTCGGGGTGGTGAACGGAAAGACAATAGCCGAAGGCGGCTTCGCTAAGCTTGCAAAGGACTCTGTCGGAAAATTTGCCGACAGGGTCGCAGCTGCGGGAACAGATATCACCATCGAAAACGCAATAAGCAGCCTCTACAATTCCGAGATTGACGCGCTCCCGATCAGGGACGGCAAGAAGATAATCGGGATAGTGAGAAGGGAAAAGATACTCGAATCGATTCTTTCGCTCCATGCCCTTTCGAAGGTAAGTGTTGAGGACATAATGGTTTCCCCAATAATAGACATAGACTCTAATGCCAATGTAGCTGCTGCAATCGCACTCATGCAGCAGAAGAAGATAAAGCGGCTCGTGGTAAACGACAGGGGAAAGCCTGCAGGCATAATAACGCAGAACGACATACTTTTCTCTCTCTCAAGGCCAGAGGAGAGGCTACCTGAGCTTAAGGTTGACGCGCATTCGCTGGAAAATATTAGCGTCGGCAGCGTTGCTAACATGTACCTCAACACCGTATCTTATGACGAAAAAATAGATGCGGCGATAAAAATCTTCATAGAAAAAAAGGTAAGTTCAGTAGTTGCGATGAGAGGCGGCAGTGCAGTAGGGCTCATTACCGTTAGGGACGTACTCAAAGCAGCGATGCCAAAACCAGCAACAATTGATTCGCAAATCATAATATCAGGATTGGACGACCGCACCAAGGAATTCGAAAATGAAATGAGGTCGCAAATAGGCAACTTCATAAGCAAGGCCGACAAGTTTTCGAGCCCAAGGCTAAAAATAGTAGAGATAAATGTTAAAAGAAAAGCCAGGGTGTATGAAGCTGCAGGCACTATGGAATTCGAAAGGGGCAACGACATACACGCGAAGGTTACGGCTTATAACACAGAGCAACTGGTGAGCGAGCTCATGGAAAAGCTTTACAAAATCGCTAAGGAAGAGAAGGAGGAAAAGATACACGACAAAAAAGAGGGCGGGAATGAGTATGAGGAAGAATAGGCTGTTGCAGTCCAGCTTCGAGCTGCTCATAACATTATCTTTCGGTCTGGCGCTCCTGCTTCCTTTAGTCATAGTCGCGTTTCTTCAGCTGGCAGGCGCCAACGTGTCGCTTTCTTCTGTCGAGGCGCAGCAGGCAGCGAGCAAGCTTGCAAGCACGGCGACGCTGGTGGGAAGTGAAGGCGTGCCGGCAAAGCAGCTTGTGCAGATACAGGTTCCCTCGAGCGTGACTTCAATTTATGTCGGAAACGTGAACAACACAACAGGACACGAGGTTATTTTTGTCGTGAGCTCGCCTTCAGGTTCTAGTTACATAACCGCATACTCTCCGGTAAACATAAGTGGTTCGTTGCAGAGCATAGAGAATGCCGGCACGTATCTGGTTAATGTCAGTGCAGTGTCAAGTTGTCCGAGCAATACGCTTATGCCGTGCGTTTACATGTCAGAACGCACATGACGAGCGCTTTGCGTTGTGCAGCATGCCGGCGCATCAGCGCCTGCCTGTGGACTGCAGATGTGGACTGAGACGCAAACTGTTGGCGTGTTAAAACGATGTGTGAAATTGCATGAATAACTTCGCTGAGAAACATGGATGCGTGAAGCAGCAGAAACGGCAGAAGCAGCAAATTGCCCTCGAATTTCTGATAGTGTTCGCTTTCGTGATGCTGATATTCACAATACTTTTCGTGCTGATAGCCAACCAAAGGAGCCTTGTCATAAACCAGCAGACTTTCACTGAGGCGCAGCTTATCGCACAGCAGGTATCTGCTGTGATAAACACTGCCATACAATCAGGGAGCGGCTATGCCAGCTCCACAATACTCACCGGCTTTATAAACAGCATACCCTACTCGCTTTACGTTTCTAAAAGCGGTCTTGTGCTTGTCAATTTGACACTCGGCCACCAGGTAATAGAGGCAGTAGCCTATGTGCCTGCACACAGTATCGTAGCGAGCAACTCTATGCTAGTAACAGGGTCAAACGTGCTGTATTCGATACCTACTTATAACAGCATAATGACTGTGCAGAACTACCTTGGGCATGTGTGCATAGATTACAACTGCGGCACATCGAATAATTTTGCGAGCAACATAACGCTCACTGAGCAGGCAGTACACGCTGCTGCTTTCAGCAACGTGAGCAGTTTCATAAGCACCCCTGGCTACAACGCACTGCCCACTGGCTCGTCAGCAAGGTCGGTTTTCGCGTGGGTCTATTTCACAGGTGGAATTTCTAACTACACAGTGTTCAGCTACGGAACTGCGGCAACAGGCGAGATGCTGGATTTGCGCATCCACCACAGGACTCTCCAGGTCGGCACAGGCGCATCGTATTACTCAAGCCCTCTTAACATTTCCAACAATACCTGGACTTTTGTAGGGCTTACATACGCCGCTGGCTCCTCCAATGTGATAGTTTATGCCAATAGCAGCAGTTCCCAATTTTCGGTTTCAGGTCCGCTGAACACATTTGGCACAACTGCAGATATAGGCGCACAGGCAGGCTGCAAATGCCAAAACATGAAAGGCTACATAACCAACTTGCAGGTTTACGCTTACAACCTGTCCAAAAGCCAGGTGCAGAATCAGTACTCGGAAGGAATAGGCGCTTCGCCGCTTACTGGAAATCTTGTGGCATGGTATCCTCTGCAGGGCAACGCCAACGACTACAGCGGCTACGGAAACAACGGAACTGCACATGGTCCTGTGTTCTATCCTTCTGCAGTAGAATTTTTCGCAAAAGCAGCAAGCTTTTCAATGACTCCAGTGGAAAATATCCCAATAGGCTTCGTTGCTTCCTCTGGCTCTTTCACAGATTCCAACACTGCAAACGCACGTGTGTATGTTAACTACACAAATTCAAACGGCGTAGCCACGGCATTTCTAACGCAAACAGGAAACAATGGACAGGCTTTAGTCACTGCAACCGCTTTCAACGGCAATTCGTCATTGACAGGCAACATCGCCGCGTTCTGGCCGCTCAACGCGCAGCAGGGCAACAGGCTTTACGATATATCCGGCAATAATGCCAACGGCGCCATAACCTATTCCTCATGGTCCTTGCCTGACTATGCTAGCTTTTTCGATGGCAGCTCAGCGTATGTGGAAATACCTACCACTTCGCAGCTCAACAGCACAACGTTTACAGTCAGCTTTTGGATGAATCCAAGACTGTATGGCAATGCGCAGGACAATCTAACGCTGCCAGCAGCAAGTTCTAGCTCAAGCGCAAGCGTTCTTGTGAGCCATACGTACAACAGCATGTGGTGGATGACCTTCGGTGATAATAACGAGGTGTCAATGTATGTTGAAAATTCAATCACGCCTTCGCAGTGCTGCCAGTCGGTAATTGCTTACAACGCAGTGCCGCAGCTAAACAAGTGGTATATGGTAACCGGCATCGCTAATTCCACGTACATTAAAATATACATAAACGGAATGCTCGTGCAGGAGCAGCCGATAATCGGAAGCATCCAGGAGGCTGGCAATAGCATTGTGGTAGGAACCGGTTTCGGGGCTCAGGCCACTTCATATGGATATTTCTCCGGCCAGATTTCAAATCTCCAAATTTACGACACTGCGCTTACTTCCGCACAGGTTCAGGAGCTTTACAATTCCGGCATCGCCGGGTCTCCGGTTTCCGCCAGTTCCCTTTCAGGATGGTGGCCGCTCGATGGCGACGCAAAGGACTACAGCGCGTATCTTAACAACGGCACAGTATTCGGAAACTTGACCAACCTGAATCTTGGCAATCTGCAGAGCACAAACGCAAATTATACGTCTCTTCTCTCTGCCAGCTTCAACGGCGTTTCTGACTATAGCTACATATCCACTAATATTTCGCAGGTTAGCAACGCGTTGAGCGTAGCATTGTGGGTAAACGCAAGCAGCCTTTCAAAGATGACAAGCTCTGACGGCTATTCAATTTTCAACTCTGTAAGCTCTGGCAGCGGCAATCCAGTTTCATTCCTACTGAACAATGGCGGCGGGCTTGGGACAAGTGCAGGCTCAGGCGATGAGGAGCTGTGCATAAGCGCAACGTGCTACAACGGTTACGGAATAAGCAACTCATCCTGGTACTTCCTTGCATTCACGCTGAACCGTGGCAACGCGAGCCTTTACGCAAACGGCGCTCCCCCTTACAACATATCCGTTCTCACTGGACCTTACTCAATCAATTCGCTTTCTCTGGCTAAATCTGCGCTAGGAATAAGTGGATTCACAGGCAACATGTCGAATGTACAGATATATAGCAAGGCTCTCAGCCCGCAGCAGATTTACCGGATATATTCGAGCGGCATTTCCGGCATTCCTGTGAATTACTCTTCACAAAACACTAACCTTGTGGCATGGTATCCTCTGCAGGGCAACGCCAACGACATGAGTGCAAACATGAACAGCGGCATTCCCAGCAACGTAGCATATGCAAATACGGGATTCGTGAATAGCCATCTTGTAAACACGCAGGGAGGCTATGGGATAAACCTGAATGGCAACAGCAGCTACGCGTTTACCTCGACAAACGTGGCACTGGGCACAAACACAATGACGGCAGTCGCGTGGGTGTATCCTGAACAGATACGCGGGACAAGCGGACCCATAAAGATAATACTGAGTTCAAAACAGGCGCAGAACGGTGGTTTTGTCCTTGCGATACAAAACGGCAGCAGCAATAATTACTTCTCTGCGAATTTCTCAGTGTATGCTAACGCCAAATGGAACAAGGTCACAACGCCCACGGCCTTGAATCCGTATGACGATTGGTACCAGATAGCAGGCGTGTACAACAACTCATATATAGGAATCTACATCAACGGCGTTCTCATGAACAAAACGGCTCTGACTGGCGCGATAAACCAGCCTGCCGGTGTAACAAGCATAGGCGGCAATAACGGTAACACCACAGACTACTTTGCCGGAGCAATCGCAGATGTGCAGGTATATTCTGTTGCTCTGACGCAGCAGCAGCTTCTTCAGCTTTATGCGTATGGAATGCCTCCGTATGCGCGCGCAATAGCACAGTTTTCGGTGATAAATTGAATGCGGCTGACTCGATGAAACTTCAGTTCTGGTCTTTCGACGTAGTGTTTTCTATGGTCGTTTTCAGCGGAGCGCTCATGCTGCTTACGCTCGTGTGGTACAACCAGAGCAACCAGTTCTCGTCGACATACGGGCTTGAGGTGTTAAGCATACAGGCGCAGCTGCTCAGCCTCCAGAACCGCATAATGATGCAAGGTTCGCCTTACAACTGGTATTCCGTACTAAATGCAGCTGACAAAGCCACGTGGAGCAACATAAGCATAGGAATAGGCACAGGCATAGGCAACAACATTTCTACAAGCAGACTTGATGCGCTCATGTCAATAGCGTCGTTCAATTACACATCTTACCAGAATTCGAAGCAGATGCTAGGCATAGGGTACGACTATCTGCTAAACATAACCGGTACAAATATACACATCCTTATAGGGAGAAATCCTGCTGCTTTCAACGCCACTTCAGTGCAGACTGCAAGCATGCCAATATTCATAGAGGGAAATCCCGCGAATATGAAAATAGAACTGTGGACAAACACCACGTTAGGCGTTAGCTGACATTCAGCGTTAAAAAGATAAAAAAGAAAAAGCAAAAAAAGAGAAATAAAAAGATGGAAAAATAAAACAAAACGGCGGTAAAAAGGAAATCACGATGATGTAATCATGGGAAACATAAAACAAATGAAAGGATTGGTTTTCACCCTTGACGCAATGTTCGCGTTCATAGTGGTAAGCGTAGGAATAACGATACTGCTTTTCCTAAACTTCTTTTCACAGGTGCCTGGAAGCTCGCGCTACTCGCAGGTATCATTGACGACCAGCTACCTGCTTTCCACTGAAATAATGCTGACGCAGAACGCAAGTTCTGTAGCTGCGCAGGTAGTCAGTCAGAACCTCGGTGCCAACGAGTCATGGCCGCAGTTCATGGGCAATTCGCAGAGGCAGGGCAATAATGGCTACGCTCCGTCTCTGCCGTCGGTTTCCTACATATTCAACGCGACGCACAACATACTCACCAACGTTGCGGCGGATTATGGAAACCTGTATTTTGCCACGCAAAACGCAGTGTTCGCTGTGAATGCCACAAACAACGAAACAGTATGGACTTCGAATAAGGTGACGTCGCCTTACAACTCAGTTGCGGTTTACCATGGCGACGTATTCATAGCAAATTCAGTGGATCTATTTGCGCTTAATTCCTACAACGGTAACATGGTATGGTCGACTTCGCTAAGCAGTAATCCCACCTCCCAGCTGCTTGTGTACCAGAATCAGATCGTGCTCGGCGAGGGCAGCAACTCGCTGTATTCATTCTATGCCGGCAACGGAACTTTGGCATGGAGCTTTCCATTTAATTCCCCGCCTGTGTTCGCGGCCACTGCAGACGGGAATCTTGCAGTCGTCAACTCATCAGGCTATCTTTTCATGGTAGCAGTTCCTTCTAACACGTTTTCAGGGAGTAACATAAACGTGCTCTGGAGCAAGCCGCTCGCCACAGCAGGAATAACCACGCAGAACGGGAAGATATTCTCTGCCAGCGGCAACACTGTGGAGATAACCTACATAAATGAAACAAACCTGCTGGCTCAAAATCTGGGCAGCGGCAACATAATTACTGGTGTAGCATTCGGATACGGAGATGCAGTATATCAAACCGAACAAAGCGTTTCTGTGCTTAACTTCTCTGGCAAGTTCAAGTACAACTTCTCTGCACCGGCGTATTTCGGCTCTTACATAGCCAACGCCATACCTGTAGTGTCGAAAAAAGGGATATACACAATATGGTCAAACGGTATTGCAATGCAGAACATCACAAACGGCGATTTGGAATGGTTCACTAATATTCCAACTGCGCAGTACAGCGCGCTCTCCAGTTATCTCACTCTGGCATACGGAAGGCTCTATGCTGTTGCAGGCACAAGGCTTATAGCTTATGGCGCGTGCAACGCAAAAGACACAGAGCAACTGCTTCCTGCGCTCGCAGAATTCTACACCAACTTAGAAGGCGGCTGCGGCCAGTCACTGCTTTACAGCATAGGTGCGGGCTCGAATTACAGTCTGTCTATTAACGGCACATTCGCGCCGTCCATGCACGTTGCGAAGCTCAATGCAAGCGCATACAACAACAGCGCGTTAGGCACTAGCGGCTTTTTCCTGTCTAACTCATCGCTCAGCAATCTCAGCTCGTTCACGATAACCGCATGGGTGGATCCTAATGCATACAGCACCAAGCAATACACGAGCGACATATACACAATAGGCCCTTTGTCAGGAAACTGGGCGCTCAATTTCTCAATGGGCGCTTCCGGTCAGCTCGCAATAGACGACTACAACGGCGTTACGTTGAAAAATTTCACCAGCAACATGATAATTCCGCTCAACAAATGGTCGTTCGTTGCTGTAACGTTTAACAACTCAAAGTTCGTGCTCTACGTTAACAACAAACAGGCATCTGCGCCTGGCCAGGTTGAAACTGGAAATCACGAGAGTTACATTGGCCTTTACTACCGCGGCTATATCGCCAACATGCAGATATACAACACGTCGCTCGGACCTGCACAGATGCAAGACGCCTACCTGTCGGGCATGGCAGGCTTGCCTGTTTCCTATGCGCACCTCATAGGATGGTACCCTCTGATGGGCGATGCCAACGACTACAGCGGCTCACACAACACAGGCTATCCTTACCACGCGTCGTGGCCAAATTCAACATATGTGCCTTCGGGACTTTCCAACGCGCAGCAGGTGAGCAGTTCAAGTGCTGTGATTCCGGTAAGAAACTACAGTGGCAACAAAACAGTGACGAGGCTTAAGAACGTAGGCATTTTGTCCTGGGATTGATATGATGGAAAAATCAGCATATGGCGCAAACAAAACAGAAAAATCCTGCAGATTAGGCCCAGCAGCGGGAAGCATGAAAGCACAGCTCATGACACTCATAACGCTCCTTATTTTCCTGCTGATGCTAGCTGAGATATTCACGCTCGCGCTTATCAACATAAACCAGAACACTATATCGCAATCCGTAGCGTTACAGAGCTTCCAGACGAATTACGGCAAACTGCTCAGGCAAAGCGCCGATTCTTTCGCTTCGAGGAGCGCTTCGCAGTCGCTTACCACTCTGATAAATTACGAATACAATGCATCATTAAGGAAGGGAAATTTTGTGGCTAACGCAAGCCAATACCTGTCTGACCTTATGATTAACGGCGTCCTTCCAAACGAGACGACAGGCTACACCCAGAACGCCATGGCTAACCTCACTCTTGAATCATACAACACGTCGCTTGCAAGAACTCTTAACATAGCAGCGCAGAATCTCACCATAAACGAAACCATGCCTTTCGTTTATCAGCCCAACGCTTATTCGATCGGTGTGAGATACGCAGAGCGCGTTTTCATAAATGCATCTGGCACATCCTACAGATTCAACATACCTGTCAACGTGTCTGTGCCGCTTAACGGCACATACGACCTTTTCTACGCGCAGCAAGGGGCTCTTAGAAAGATAACCTTCTTCGGATCAGGAAACCTGACGAGCGTGATAGGTAATGCATATGCGACATCAGGCAACAATGTCGGGTTCGCATACGGAACTGTTTACTGGGTGGCGAGCAGCTCTTCGTCTTCTGCCGCTTGCAGTTCGCTGCCAAGCCAAACTACATATCTGCCTATAATAGTTACGTACAACGCACAGAACCTCGGTGGTTGCATAAACAATTATGCAGGCCTTATAACCTATGAAGCCCCGGCATCTGTGTCAGTGCCTTATCTAGTTTACAATACGTCTTCGCACATAGTTTCGCAGCTTACCACCGGATCGAAAGTGCTTTTGTACGGTCCCGGCTTCGATACGCTGAACATAGAAAATCTAAGGAAAGCCGTCACGGACAACTATTACTTCGCGTCGCCGTTCACGCCTTCTTATCTCCAAAGATCTAGTTCTGACTTTATGCAATATTCGCAGCAGGGCATGTTTGACTTCATGAACTACGGTCAGCAGGCTCTGAGCATAGGCCCGGGACAAGGATACGTTACAGCCGGCGGGTTCTCTGCACCAAACTCCATAACAATATCGCTGTGGTTCAAGCCGACTGCATTTTCAGGCAACGAGTTCCCTCTTGACAGCAACCCTTCAGGGATATGGAGAATAGGATTCGAGCCGTCATCTTCCAACAACCTAGTATTTGACCCGGACACATCTTCCGCAGTGACAATTCCGTTTGCGGTCAACAGCGAGTCATGGTATAACCTGGTGCTCAATGCCTACGATTCAGGTGCGAGCACCAAATATCTGTTTTACATGAATGGCAACCTGATAAGTTCCGGGTCTGTGTCAGGTGTGATGTCAAACTCAGTTAATGACATAGTGCTCGGCAACGAATATTCCTCATTTAACGGGGAGATTTCGAACGTGCAGATATATGACTCGAACCTATCGGCTTCGCAGATATTCAAGCTCTACCTTAACGGAATTTCAGGACTGCCAATAAGCAACGCCAACATAATAGAGTATCTTCCGCTCAACGGCAACGCCAACGACCTGAGCGGCACAGGAGCCAACGGCGCTGTAACAAATGCAGTTTTCGTGCAGGCAACAAACTATTCACGCGACAGCATATTTTCCTATCCTGTATCTACTGCGCTTTCGCCGATTCCAGGAATTCTCTGGTGCGATACCAATGCTGAATGTGCCTCAAATTCACAGCCGCACTTGTTCGTAGGCAGCAACCCAGTAGAAATAGGCAACAGGTATCTTGAGGTGGCAAATTTCACGCAGACGTCGTCAACAAGCAACATAGTGTCAACGGTTACAGGAACTAACTTAACGCCGGGCGGCTACAATACCGCCGCCTTCTGGATGGACTGGAACGGAGTTACCGGCGAGAAGCCCATATCTTTTGGCAGCTACTCCATACTGATGTCTTCAGTATCATGCTTCGGGTTCGACTCTTCAGGCACTGATGTGTACGGAAGTTCTGCCAATACGCTCGGCAGATGGACCTTCGTGGCTGCAATCTTCTACAATGGCATATATACGTCGAACAGCATGATTTACGTGAATGGCGTCCAGCAGTCTCTGACGCAGTGCGCAGGCTCTGCAAACACGCCGCTGATAAGCGACAGCGTAACAATAGGGCCGCTTAGCAGCTACCTGGCTAATGTGCAGCTTTACCGTTCCAAGCTTACAAGCGCGCAGATACAGGACCTATATTCGCGCGGACCCTACGGAACTCCGATCGTGCAGAACCTCACGGCATGGTATCCTCTGCAGGGCAACGCCAACGACTACAGCGGCTACGGAAACAACGGAACTGCATCGTCGGCAATAACCTATCCGTACATACCTGCAGGCAGTGTTCCATTCCAAGATTCTGAGTCAGGGCTTGAAACTGAAATGCAGTTTATAGGTCTTTCGCCGCATGGCGGCTGACGCAGTCCTAAATTCCAGCAGCAGCCAAAAGCAGCCAGAATGGCAAAAAAAGTTAAACTCCTCCGAGAGAGGCGAATATGCCGCTTATCACCGCTGATGCGACTAAGAATGTGCTTACGGCAACGAGTATGAATATTGGCATTAGTCTGATCCCCTTGACTACTGAACCGCTCGATATCGCGCTCACTATGAATGACGCAAACGTGGCTATCATAATCACAGAAGTTAAGGCGAAATCATAGTACGCAGAGGTAGTTATCTGGGGAGGGTTTGGCCTGAGGAACGACACGCCTATAGTGGGCAGGCCTCCCGGGCTGGATTTGAGTATCTGCGTCCATACTGAATTTGTCACTCCTATCATCTGTGACGTGAGCGCGTAAAGAACTGGCGCGCCTATTATCGCCGCGAAAGCTATGAATATAGTGTAAAGAAACAATTGCCCTGATATTTCTTTCTGCACCATCTGCTGGTTTCTCAGGTCTTTTGCTATGCCGTTAAGCAAGTCAGTCATGCCTCCGCCGTATTGTATGCCTTCTATTATCATGCGTATCGTATGCTGCAATTGATTCGACCTGTATCTCTTCCCCAGGTCTACGAACGCCTGCTGCAATGTTATGCCAGTGTAAAGTTCCTTGTCTATGTCCTTTATGTCGTTTCCAAAATAGCCGAATTCAGGCCTTACTGCCAATACTACTGACTTGTCTATTGCTATTCCGCTCCTTATGTTTGCCGCAACTATCTGCAGGTAGTCAGGAAGCACACTTTCCACGAAATTTTTCCTCTGCTCTATCTTGAGTTCAAGTACTGCATAAAGGAGCAGCTCATAAATTCCCGTAGCTGCAAAGCCGGCCAAAGCAGCGATTCCCGTGTTGTATCCTTCAGTTACCAGCAGCGCAGGCACTAAGACGAAAACGAGTATTCCGCCGAATATCACAAGAGTCAGGTATCTTTCAAGCGTCATCCTGATACCGGAGAGCTTCAGCTCCTCCCTGAGTATATTCGCGACGTTTCTCGAAACCAATTTTTCCAGGGATAAAGCCATTTAATCACATTGCGAACGAAGGTCTGGAGCTCCTGAGTATGTTGAGGAACAAAATCTGCACGAACAGCATGCCCACTATCATCATCAAAAGCGTAGTAGGTGTAACTGTTATTATGTTTATGAATGTGGTTATTATTGCAGCTACTGCTATGCCCATGCTGGGGAATATGACCCCGAAAAGCATGTAAAACATTGCGAGGGCATTGAGCCTCTGTCCGTATCTCCTCAGCTCTATCACGCGCTCCTGCATTACCTCGTCCACAACTTCCTGCAGAGCCCCAACAATGTCTGCGCCCGCTTTTATGCTGACGCTAGCCTGAAGCATTATTCTTTTGAACGTTTTCGACTTGCTCTGAGCGCTCACCCGGTCTATTGCATCGCTTATTGGCGTACCAAGCTCCACAAGGTCCACAATTTTTTTGAATTCGTCGCTGGCTGCGCCGTAGCCCGTGCTTACTGATGTTATAGCGTTGAATAGAGGCACTCCAGAACGCATACCTATCACTATGTCCCTTGTGGCGAAAAGTATGTCCTTTTCGATTTCCTTGCCTTCTGCTTTGACTTTTTCCAACGGATAAGTTATAAATTTCTGGAAGAATGCGATCCGGAGGGCATAGCCAAAGGCAATGCCTATTACTATTCCTGCTATCACGTTGCCGAATCTTATCAGCAACGCAGCTACCGCGACTGCTAAGACTGCTGCAACTATTATCGAATTTATGAGCATCTTCTTCACGAAATCGTACGGGCTTATCTTCATGCCCGATTCTATGAGAGCGTCGTCAAGGCCCTTGTGCTTTTCAAGCTCCTTGGCGATGTAGATTTGTATCATTCCAGGCTTCTTGAATCTCTGCTCTCCCTGACCGGCAGATTTTGGCTGCGGCTCCTTATGGCCGAAAGCGGCTTTCGGAATTGCAGAATATTCGGGTATTTCCTCATGCTCCGCTCCTCTGCCTTCTGCCGGCCTTGCTGCAGGGTTGGCTGTGATTTCAGGAGAGTACATATGCTGGCCAGGCTGTGCCTGTTGTGCAGCTTGCTGCGCAGCCTGTGGCTGCTCGTTAGAATATATCGGCTTTGACCTTATCTTGAAAAAAAGAAATTTCCTGCTCTTGGTGAATCCGGTTATACTTGCACTCTTGTTTGTTTCATTGCTTTTTTTCCGGAATAATTTCATAAACATCACTGTCAAATTCAACCCGATTTCACTGGGCTATGCCAAGCTGAAGCGCAACTGCCATGAGCAGCTGGTTCCTTGCGTTTACCTGGTCCTGCGGCGCATTGGTCTTCTTCTGCATGATTTTCAAGAGTCCTGCTATCTCGTCATTTATTACATTAAGCTCGTCTTCGCCGAACGCGTTCTCGTCAAGCCCTTCGCTTATCTTCTGCAAGTCGTTTATTTGGTCCTGGAGTGATAGCTTCGGGAGCACTAGCCCTGAGGTGTTTACCTTTTCAGAAAATTTTTCAATATTGCCTTCAAACTCCTCGCCTATGTTCCTGAACCTCTGCTCGAGCTTTCCCGCAGCCTTTTCAGTTTCTTTCCTGTATTCCTCGTTCCTTATGACCCTCTTTATTCCCGGAGCCGGCTTCTGCGCCTCTTTTTCTTTTCCCGCATGTGCAGCCTGCGTCTGAATCTCTGCCTGCTGTTTTTCCTTTGCCTCCTTTGCCGCCTCCGGTTTAACGCGAACTCTTATCCCTTCTGCTTTTTCCACGTCTTCTAATACGTCGCCATATGCCTGTTTTTTGACTTCCTGCGCTTTCTCAAGCGCATCGTTTCCCACACTTAGCTCCCCGACTCTGCCGCCTTCTTCTGATTCAGTTATCAGTCTGATTGCTTCTTGGTAAGTTGTCAATCACGGCACCCATGCATCATAATATGTCGTTAGAGAACTTAACGTCCTCTTCCGCCAATTCGAGTATCTTTTCCCTGTTTTTGTAGTAGTTAACTACCACCAATCCTGCGTCATTCACGTCGTATATCTTGTTCTTCACCATCCAGCTCAGAATCTTGGATTTTTTAGCTAGCTCGTCTGCTATTTCGTTCTTACTGTATCCGCCATAAAGGATTATTGTGTCCAACAGCCTCTTGAAATCGCCATTTTTGACGAATGTGTCAGTACTTACATCCCACCTGTATATCGAGTTCACGTTGCCGTCGTTAAGTATTTCGCCAAAGTCAAGAAGCCTCCTTATGCCAAGGCGCCTGTGCCTTAAAAGCGAGACGACGCTTCCGAACGCATTCAGCATTATCTTGGGCGTGTCTATCGGAGGATTGGTCATTCTTATTATAGTATCCTCTGCGTTGTCGGCATGCACTGTGCCGTACACTGCATGGCCGGTGTGTATTGCCTCGAGGAGCGTCTCGGCGTCAGGCTTTGTCCTTACCTCTCCTATCAGCACTATGTCCGGCCTTTGCCTAAGCGCATTTATCATCAAATCATACAGCTTTATTTCTCCCTTGCCTTCAGGGTTCGGCTGTCTGGTAAGCATTGGCACCCAGTGCAGGAAATCCGGCAGCGTCAGCTCCCTGGTTTCCTCGACAGAAATTATTCTCCTTGTCGCAGGCATGAAAATGCTCATTGCGTTCAAAAAGCTCGTCTTCCCGCTCGCAGTGCCTCCTGATATGAGTATGCTTATCTCGTTCTCTATGCACAACCATACGAGCGAAGCTATTTCTGGCGATATCGTTCCATTGCCTATCATTGCAGGCATTGTCCACGGGTTCTTTCCGAACTTTCTTATAGTAAGAGTGTTGCCCTTCTGCGAAATAGGATAAAGTGTGGCATTGACCCTTGAGCCGTCAGGCAGTTCAGCGTCCATCAGCGGCGAAAGGTTTGTTATCTGCCTGCCTACTCTCCTGCCTATCTGCTCTGCGTCGTTGTAAATGGCGTTCTCATTCTGAAGCCTTATGTTGGTCCTGCACCAGCCATAGACCTTGTGATACACCCACGCATTTTCGCTTGAGTTGTTTATCACTACCTCTTCCAGGTTTTCGTCTGCAAGCGGAGCTTCGAGCTCACCAAGGCCGAGCATGACGTTTACCACGTATGCTATTATGACTTTTTTCGAGTCCTTGGCAGTTCCAGGCAGATACCTGTCTATTAGTATGTTCGAGGCTTCTGAATATCTGTCAGTGAGCTCCCCTATGTATTCTTTGCTCTCTATCTTCATTATGTCTATTGGGACCATCGATATTAGCTCCTGCCGTAGGGACTGGAGCAATATTTTCGTTGCATCGCCCAAGCCTGGTATCAAAATGTAGTAGATGGGCGTGAACCCGCCCTCGTCCTTTATTGTTATGTTTACCGATAGCCCGTGTGCATCGAGATTGTATGTTTCCAATATTTTTTCAGCCATGCAAACGCCGTCCGATTTATGAATCTGCAATTTACGCTTTATCCCTTTACGATTGATTCAATGCCTTCTCTAATTTTTAATACCTTCCCGCATCTGGCTTAGAGCGCACGTGCGCCATGCCTATTTTCCTTTCGGCTTTTTGATTCCTTTGATATCTTTGCCTAACTTCGAAATGGCATTTCTGCTAGATGCTGCCTTGTTTGCTGCGGCTTCTACTGCGGCGCTCTTTTCAGGCAGCCTGTCTGCGCTGATGACGCTTGCGCTTTTCAGTATGCTTTTTATCTCGCCCAGCTCTTTTACTATCTCATCCCTTTCCTGCTGTACTGCCTGTATGCTGCTTCGCATTTCTCTTATCCTTGAATCAAGTTCTGCATATCCGCCTAGTTTTCCGCGCACGTTTTCAATTGCCGCTTTCAATGCCGCGATCTGGCCCTTTGCGGCGTCATACATCTGGCGAGTTTCCTGGACAGTTTTCGAAACTGTGTCAAGCATGCTCGCCCTGTATTTCAAAAGCTCTTTTTTCGTATTCTCTGCATTGGCTTTGTATTCTTTGGAAATCCTGTCATAGTCCTCGACTTTCCTTGACTGCTCGCTGAGTTCCCTACTGAGCGCTGTCTCTTCATTCCTTATATTTCTCACAATTTCGTCGAAGGTTTCTTTCTGCTCCTTTTGCTGTTCGTAGAACATCCTGTTCAGCACTGTGAGCCTCTCGTGCGCGTCGCTGAGCATAGCCTGCAAATCATTCATTCTGCTCTTGGCATCCACTAGCGGTCCGTAGCCCTCTATCTGCTCAGCGCGTTTTTCAATCTCTTCAAGCTCCGGGCTAACCTTCTGAAGCATGTCTTCCTCTGTTTTTTTTATGCCTACAAGCTTCGCATCGGTTTTTTCCGCTGCTGTTTCATACGCGCTGAGTTTGTCAAGCATCTCCTTTATCGCGCCAGCCTTTGACTTGAATTCTGATTCTGTAATTACCGCAGTTTTTTTGTAGCTCTCTATCGCCGCATCAAGTTCTTTTATGCTTTCTTCCTGCGCTTTAATGTCTTCTTCAAGTGTTACCTTTTTCATCTCTGCTGTCTTCTTTGCACTTTCCGATATTTCGCCGCTGCCACCCGATAAGCTCACATACATCTTACCTACTTTGTAGGCGACTTTTATCACGTCTGCCTTTTCCAGTATGCCCACCCACGATTCCACGTTGCCTTCTTCGACTCCGAGCTTGCTGGCAAGCTCAGTGGCCTCTGTTTCCCCATGCTCCTTCAGGTAGTTGACGAGGTTGTCTATGCCTGTTGTTATGACCTGGTCTGCCATGAATTTCGTTATAAACTACTTTTAAAAGATTTAATACCCTTTTGTATTGGTAACTGCGTTTAGGACGCGCATATCTATCACGTCACTGTCGCTCTCCGGCTTTGCCATTTTCAAGAACTCGCACGTACATCCTGCCCATGCGGTAGCTCACTCCCACAACTCCTGCCTTTTCCAGGGCGCCGACCCACTCTTCAATGTGCTTTTCATCCGACTTGACCGCTTTGGCCAATTCCGCAGACTCTGTCTCCCCGTGTCTTTTAAGGTAGGCGACCAGCTCGTCGATGCTTGTGGTTACAGTTTCACTGTCCATATTCACACGTTAATTTATCTGTCCATTATGATTTCTTGGTTTAGTTTCCTGTTGCTCCTGTTTTCCTTTCATTTTCAGTCTGTTCAAGCCACACATGGTTCGCATAACACTACCGTTTACGTCATTGTGCCGACACTGCAAGTGTGCCATTATCTACGCTCTGCGTTGCCGTCGCTTCGTCTATTGTGTTAACTACTAAATATCCGTCGAAATAGTCGCCAGCAGATCCGGAGAATACGGTGTTCTGACCGGTATAGCAGCTGACTGCAAACGTGTAGTTCGAGCCCACCGCCATAAGCACGCCTCCACCTCCGTTCAGCGTCTCTACGTTAGTGAGCGTGCCCTGCTCGTTGCATGCTATGCCTATGACGTTGACTGGCATATTGATGCTTTCGAGGTTCACTATAAGCAGCCCGTTGGTTGCGAACGTCAGGCCTTTGCACAGGAAATTGTTGAGCAGGCACGTGCTCTTTGCTCCGAATGCATTCGTGTTGAAAAGCCCGAGCGCGTAGAGTGCGGCAAGCACAACTCCTATTATCAGGAAAGCCCAGCCATAAGTTATGAGAAATTCCATTGCCGATTGGGCTTTGGATTGAGATTTTGAGTTCGCGTACATGTTCTCGTTTATAAATGCAAAGGGAAATTTAATAACGTAAGTAGCCATTTAACAATTGTACTTGAAGAACACAACAAAAAATGCCAAGTTTGCGGAAACTTGAAGCATATGCCTCCGTGCGAAAGAACATACGGAAGCGAGAATGCAGTTTTGTCATCAGGCAGCGGCATAACTGCATAAATAAATATATTGCACAAAGCAATTGACATAGGTCAGGCAGGAAATAACGTTTCCTGAGATCTAAAGATGCTACTGAATGACTGTCAATGAACGAAAATGAACGAAGAAGTCCCCGACTCATTCAAGGTGGTAGTATGTCACAGTTTTCCGACTATGAAACCAGCAATTTCGTCACCTATCGCCGCCTCCGGCATTATGACGCGCTTAGTGCCTGCGCGCTCGAGTTTAGGGATGTCATCGAGCGTTTTTATCCTAGAAATGACGCTGCACTTTTCGTTCTGCTTCTTTGCAGCTATTGATACGAACGCGTTGCTCACGTCGTTCTCATAAAGCGAGAATACGACAAACGCACTGTCTATCCTGCCTTTCTTAAGCGAGTCGTCGTATGTCGCATCCTGATTCAGTGCTAAAAGCCCTTCGTGCAGCGCTTTCTTCACCTTTCTGCGCTCATTATCCATTAATACGGCCTGAATCTTGTTCTCCTTGAGCTTCCTCGCAAGCCTTATGCTTATCCCGTTTATCGGCGTTATTATGGCGTGATTTTTAAGCCTCTTTGCCTTCTGCTTCGCCACCCACTGGTCCACGTCGATGCTGCTAAGCACCTCGTAGAAGAACGTTACCACTATAATCGTAAGCGCTATGTTGCCTACCAGGCCCAGCACGAAAGCGGTAAACACGAGCGGATTGTCGGTATACGCGAACGCAGCCGTAGGCGCGAAGGTCGCGCCTATGATGTTGGTTATGCTCAATATCACTGCAACGAACATATTGTGCGTAGCTATCTCGATGAGCGCAACGGATATTATGAATATTGCCACTATCGCCAGCGCAGTTATGGTGTGTATCGTATGAAACATTGCCATTCTTGTCACATCTTGTGCAGATAGTTTCCTATTTCCAGGCCCGCTAGATATTCCGGTATTATTGCCAGGTCTATGCCAGCAGAATAAACGCTCCTCCTTACAATGTCGTCTTTAAGCCTTGACATTACTTTGATTTTTGGGTTCAGCTTTTTGGCCACTATAGCGCCTAGCACGTTGTCGACATCTTTCTGCGAGGTGAACACAATCGCCCTTGCCTTGCCTATGCCGGCGAGCCTCAGCGTGTCGCCATCGGTGAAATCCTGCGCTATGTTAAGGATTTTCCTGTCATTCAGCTCCCTTTCTCTTATTTTGTCTGGCTCTATTACAACGTACCTTATCTTCCTTTTCGCCAGGTTCCTTATCAATGAATCGGCTATGCTGCTGTAGCCGCATATTATGACGTGATTTCTGAGCATTTTCGAGCGTACCTCGTTTATGTATCCTTCGACGTTGGCGTAAGTGAGAAAGTCCATCACTGCTGCGAGTATGAAACTCGTTATGAGGATTCTGCTCAGGTTGTCAAGCATAACAATTGCAAATATCGACGCGAAGCCTGACGTGTTCAAGCCGAAGGCTATCTGCGCTATTGAGCTCGCCGCAACTATGTTCTGCGCATCGAAGAAAGAGGAAAGGGCAAAATACGAATCCAAGTACAAATCGTTAGTAAACTTGTACAGCACTGTTATCGACACCGCGATTATTATTATTATTATCGCTGCCGTGGTGGTCATAACGTTGAACGTATCTTCTCTGCTTTCGGTATCGCGCATGCTCAAATACCTTTTGTAAGCTCCCTGAAAAGCTCGTCGCTCGCCGACCTGTTCGGCGTAGCCACAAAACCTGCCCCTGCCTCCTTGAACTTTGCCACTAGCGTTTCGTCATTCGCCCTTGTCGCTATTATCACTTTGTCGTTCAGGCTTCTCACAGTGATTATCGTAAAAAGGTTCTTCGCGTCGTTGTCCAGCGCTATGGCCACTGCACGTGCCTTTTCTATTCCTGCTTCCCTGAGCGTTTTCGAGGATGTCGCGTCGCCTAACACAACATCTATTTTTTTGTCCTCCAGCAAAGACACTTTGTCCTTGTCTTGCTCGATGACAACAAACGGGATATCATATTGTTCAAGTATGTCTGCTATCTTCTCCCCAACAAGGCCGTAGCCGCAAACGATGACGTGATTTTTAAGCTCGTGCATAAGATTCTACCTGCGTTATCTCTTCAGCTAAAATATTGAACATGATAGTCTTTAATCCTTTGTCAGAAATGCTCTGATAAACTAAGCTAGATTATTAAGTTAAAAAGAAGCCTAACTTTTCGTTTGGAACAGTTCTTTGAAACTGCTGAAACTTAAGTTAGGTAAGCTCTTGTTGACAGAGTCGTACCTGAGCTAAGTTGATTTTTCTAAGCCTCTTTTTGTAACACTGTGCAATGACAGCTTCAAATTTTTGAGCTTCAATTTTGAAATCAGATTCGCAGCCGAGCTACGTTTTGTCATCTGAAAAGCAGGATTAGCTCCAGCCAGATTCGAACTGGCGTCAGCGGGTCCAGAGCCCGCTATCCTTGACCACTAGACGATGGAGCTTCGATTCAACAATGCAAACCTATATATGTGAATGTATCTGCATCGCGAATTTTATTAATGGTTTTCATATTAATAGTCTTTTGTTGGCAATTAGATGTTGGTCAGGGAAACAAGTTACATAAAAAAGGAGATACAGGATATCGTAATAGCAGATTTAGTCCTGACTTTAGCTTTCGCACTTACGCTGTCTGGAGGAATTTACTACATTCACACTGCAGGTTTTGCGCACACTTTCATAATCGGCCTTGAAATATCTTTTGTCGCTGTCACATTGTCTTTCGTTTTGCACGAGCTCATGCACAAGTTCGTGGCGCAGCATTTCGGGGCAGTGGCAGGTTTCAGAACATCCGACATCGGTCTCATAATCACTTTGTTCACAGGAGCTATGGGCTTTTTGTTTGGCATTCCTGGAGCTACTATGATTTATGCAAGCAACTTCACAAAAAAGGAAAACGGAATAGTGTCGCTTGCGGGTCCTTTGACCAACTTTGTGGTATTCGGAGTTTTCTTCGCCGCGCTTATTGTGATAAATCCGCCAGTAACGTCTTTCATGTTCAGCCTTCTCTTCTTCACAGTGTTCATAAGCCTCTGGCTTGCGTTCTTCAACATGCTCCCGATATTCCCGCTTGATGGCAGCAAGGTCCTTGCCTGGAATAAACTAGTCTATGTCATCATAATGTCTGTAATAGTGGGCTTGCTGTTTTACACAGGGATAGTTCCGTACATAGTGCCCGTATCCGGGCTGGCTTTCGTCCTCATAATAGCCGTTTTCTTCTCAATGTTCTACAGAAATCTCTTCTAATTTGCGGTTTTCTTCTTGACTTTTGAAAGTTCCTTCGTACGAAGGTATTTTTATTTTTAATGCATATGTCTAACAGTGAGTTTATGTACGACCAGTATCTTAGCCAATCAAATCAGCAGCAGCCGAACCAGCAGTTCAGTCAGGAAGATTATGAGTTTTTCAAGCCGCGCATAGCCGTAGTAGGAGTTGGCGGCGGCGGTACAAATACTGTTCAGAGGCTCAGTGCCATGGGTGTCAAAGGCGCGAGCCTTTTTGCCTTCAACACTGATGCAAAACATCTTGGCATGCTGAACTCTGACATCACAAAGCTGCTAATAGGAAAGGATCTTACCCATGGCCTTGGAGCTGGCGGGTTCCCTGACATAGGTGAAAAATCGGCAGAGCTGTCGAGGAACGACATACAGCTGCTGATAAAGGACAACAACCTGATTTTCCTAACTGCTGGAATGGGAGGGGGCACAGGCACCGGCGCGGCGCCGATAGTCGGAAGAATCGCAAAA
The DNA here is from genome assembly GCA_021797745.1 of Microcaldota archaeon. Lineage (GTDB taxonomy): Archaea > Micrarchaeota > Micrarchaeia > Micrarchaeales > CABMGC01 > JAJZZD01. The sequence continues at coordinate 168,219 of JAJZZD010000001.1, forward strand.
GAGAGCGGCGCAATAACTATAGGTGTTGTGACAATACCTTTCGCGCTTGAAAGGGTCAGGCTTGCTACTGCGAAGAAAGGCATAGAAAAACTGAGGCAGAGCGTCGACACGCTCATAGTAATAGACAACCAGAAGCTCGTGCAGCTTTACCCGAACCTGCCTATAGAGAAGACATTCGCGATAGCAGATGAAATAACTGCAAAAGCAGTAGGAGGCATTTCCGAAACGATAACCCAGCCCAGCCTTATAAACTTAGACTTCGCCGACGTGAGAAATCTGATGAACGCAGGGGGACTGGCCATGATAAGCGTAGGCGTTGGACAGGGCTCAAGCAAGGTCGAAGACGTAGTAAAGAACACCCTAAAGAACAAGCTGCTTGATGTGGACTATTCCAAGGCAACAGGAGTTCTTCTGCACATTATAGGCGGACCAGACCTCACGCTAGGCGATGCGAATGCGATAGGAACGAAGCTTACTGACAGCATAGCGACAAACGCGAGCGTGACATGGGGCGCAAGGCTCGATCCTAACTACACGGGTAAAGTTGAAGTAATTGCAATATTCACCGGCGTGGAAGGCTCTTCTCTAATAGGAAAAGAAAAGGAAGAAGAACAGGGACTGGGCTTGGGCCGGCTTTGATAAAAAGCAGCAGGCCATGAATGTCATATTAAATGGCGCTAAATCACGCGTTTATTGTTTTACATTAAGTAATCATAAATAATCAGTATTTAGTACATAGCACTTACACGCATCCGAGCAGAATTTTTGTGCTTCGATTTTTCCATACTTTTTATCCTTTAACGCAGAACTACGCTGCACTGTCACAACTGCCGCGGAGATCTAACACAACAATAACAGCAATCGATACGGTTAATGCAACCAGCTCCTAACACAACCAAAAATCAGTCGGCAACGGCAACCTCGCAAACTTCTGGGAACGATACCTACCTTGAAATTGCCGCCATTATAGTTTTGCTTATAGCTGCTTACCTAATTCTCCGCAGAGCTAACGCAATAAAAATGCGGCTCAACGGATGACGCAATAAGAAGTAAAATGACGGCCGCAAGTCACATACATGAAATACTTCGAATATTTTGGCATGACGCCTGCAAAGCTATCTAACGCTTATTCGGCGTTATCAGATTAGTTAATGGCTTCTGCAATTGTTTCTTTGCCAAGCTCCTTGTCGCGTTTCAGCATATATATTTTTGCATTGGTCGCTTGAGTCAGAGTCTCGTCGTGCGTTATTATGAATATCTGGTCTACGAGTTTCGGAAGCACCTCGTTGACAGCCCTTACAAATTTGTCCAGTCCCTGCCTGTCAAGGTTGTGCGTGGGCTCGTCAAGTATCAGCCATTTCAGATTGGGAACAAGCACAAGCGCAAGTGCGGTTCTCAGTGCAAGGCATGCAATGCTCTTCTCTCCGCCGCTTGCTATAGTGCCAACTTCTTCCCACATGCCCCCGTTCCTGCCGGTTTTGACCATGAGCGTGTAATCGTCTGAGTTGGCGTCGAGCGAGATGCCTTGATAGTCTTCATATGGATACAGTTCAGGCCACATCTCCTGCATTATCTGATTTATGTATGTGATGAGCATAGTGCGCTGTGCTGTCTGTGCCTCTTCGAGCGCGCTCTTGTACTTCGCAAGTTCGCCTGCTATCCTTCTTTTCTTCTCTATGCTGTTGTATATCTCGTTGACGTTGTCCATTTCCTCTTTCTTGCCCGCTACCTGTACCTTCTTGTCAGCTTCAATCCTTCTGCCCGAATCGAGTCTTGCTTTGAATTCGCTGAACCTCGCGCCTATTTCAGCGTATTTCTTGTGAAGAGAGTCCATTGCCTTCTCATCCACGTCTATTTTTTCGGCTTCTTTTTCCTTCTTCGCCAACTTAATTTTGTCTTCTTCGCTTTCTTTCAGGTAGCCATCCCTCCTGTCTGACATTTCCTTCTCGCTGTTAAGAACCATAAATTTTTTATTCGCCTTATCAAATTCCTCCTGTTTTTCAGATCTCGAAGATTTGATTTTCTCCATTTCCTTTTTGCCCTGCTCGCTTGCGGCTTTCAGCTCGTTGAGCTTTTTCTGTGAGTCGCCCAATTCGCGGATGCGCTGATCCTTTTTCTCGAATGACTTCAGCTCAGCTTCCAGCTTCTCCAGCTCCTTTTCCTTCAGTCCGATCTCTTTGCCGGAATTTTTCACCGCATCTTCTAGCTCTTTTATCGCTGCCGTCTTTTCCGCAACTATCTTCTTCCTTATCTCCTCACTTAGTTCGCGTTCGCACACGGGACATTTGCTTATGTGCTTTTCGACCTCTCTGAGCCATTTCTCGTTCTCTTCTTTTTTTGACACATTGAGTCCGTTCTCAAGCTGCAGTTTCTTCAGTGCGCTTTTCAGTTCTTCGATGCCCATTTTTATGCCGTCGCCACTTATCCCTCTGATGTCTTTTTCCAGGTTTGTCCGCTCGTCTACCTCTTTTTCAAGCAGTTTCATCGATGCTTCAAGTCCGGCCCATTTTCTTACTGACTCGCGTTCAAGCGACTCGGCTGCATTCAGCTCCTTTTTAATCCTCTCGAGGTCAGACTTCGACTTTTCGAAGTCCGCGTTTATTTCGCGGCTTCCCTTGGTGACATTTTTATTTACCTTCTCTATTTCTTTTTCCAGCACCGCTAGCCTGCTTTTTATATCTGCAATTTCCTTTCCAAGCCTGACTTTTTCCTCATATTTCCCTTTTGCGTCCTGAAGTTCCTTTTCAATTTCCGATTTTCTCTTCACTTCTTCATTTAAGTCTTTTTCAAGTTTTGCATTTTCCTCCGCTACAGAATCAAGTTCTTTGGAAAGCTCGGCGTATTCCTTTTCGAGCTCCTTTATGTTGAAGTTGCCGGCAGTTTTCTCATTTTCATCAGCATCTGCTCGTATCCTGTTGACAAGCGACGTGATGTTATCCTGCGCATTGGCAAATTTATCTAGCCCGAGAAGCCCGTCTATGTACTGCTTCCTCTCTTTTGGAGTGAAATCGAGAAAAGAGGTAAGGCGATTCTGTTCAGCATATATAGCCTTGGAAAACAGGTCGTAGTCTATTTTCAAAACGCTCTCTATTTCTTCGTTTACGCGCTGCGGCTGCGATTGAAGATAGCTACTGTTTTTTTCAATGGTTGCCTTGGACGTGCCGTCAAGTTCCAGACTGCGCCTGACCCGATATTTGTCTCCTTCAAACGAAAAGTCTAATTTCACTTCGGCGTTTTTCTCCTGCTGCGGCTTGTTCATAATTATGTCGTTTACTGCTACGTGCCTGTGCTGTATTGCAGGGTACTTTCCGAAAAGCGCGAAAGAAATGGCGTCCATCACTGTGCTCTTGCCGGAGCCCATCTGGCCTATGAGTATGTTCGTGCCTCTTGCGAAATCAAGACTCGTGTCTTTGTGCGTCTTCCAATTGATGAGCTCAATCTTATTTATCATGCAACTCCTTTTCTGCCAAGCGTAGGAACGCAGTATGAGATAGCATTATGCATTACAAAATATTAAAATGCGTGTTGAAAAATCAGAATGCGGCACAAAGCAGCGTCAGATACAAATGAAATACAAATGATTATAAATTGACCATCATAAATGAGATAAGGTAATAAAATGGCTGTTGCAGGCATGGCTAACGGCATAGGTAAATTGAAGATGGCAATGCTCATATTCATTGCCGCTTCTGTAGTGGGCGTGATAGGGTCAATTCTAAGTTATAGCGCAGAATCAGGCGCACTGTCTACAATCAGTTCTGGTTACAGCGTGGGTGCCGTTTTTAGCGCGCTGCTGGTACCGTTAGCAGTAGCCGTAATCGCCAGCATAATTGCGCTGGTGGGAGTGTTTTATCTGCTTGGCGGCTTCAAACTACTCAAACAGGTTTCGGCAAGATACAACATCGGATACATAGGTTCAATCCTGTACATAGTTTCCGAAATAGGAGTTGTAATTCTTACAGTTCTTGCGCTGTACTTTATTTATGCATTATCGTCATCATACGCCATAGCGTCTCAGTATGCAGGATTTGGCACAGCGGTTCTTGGATTAACTGCCATAATAGGAATTCTTGCGATAATTGCCGTCATTCTGATTGTAATAAGCTTCTGGCGCATTGGAGCAGAGTACCAGAATTCCATAGTGCAGATAGGAGGAATACTGTGGGTTGTGCTCAACATCGCGGCTAGTTTGTCGTCACTTCTTTCTGTGGTTTCAATAATAGGTCCAATAATCCTGTTCATAGGGTTTAACCAAATCCTGAACTCGCCGGCGCCCGCGCAGCCCAAAACCAAAGCCTAATCTACGCAGGCAGAGCGCTAAGCAGATGTGCATCTGCGTGTTGAAACAAGCATGCGCCGCCGCATTGTAATCGCTGATGGTCTAATGCCGAGGACCAGTATTTCAGAAGGAATAAAAAGTTGAGAATTTCGATGGCACTGCTTGTTATTGCCACACTTTACGGAATTTTCTCCTTTTTGCAAACGATTAATGTTCTCTTACGGGCTTAGTACCCGTATCCGTGCCGCTACAGGCATAATCTATATGCTCTCAGGCTTCGACATGCTCAGGAAGTAATCTGCAAAATACAGCATCATGTACTTAGGTTTGATTCTTTACCTGATTGCAGGCATTGTCATGGCAATTTCTGCGGTGTTGTGAAGTTAATCAGCAGCTATCTAAGCTCTTTTTATTTCGTTTATCCAACTAATATCATGCAGAAACTCGTCGCCGATATCATGCTTGCAAAGCTCGCGCGTTGGCTCAGAATCGTCGGTGTTGAAGTTGAAAACACGCCTTATTCAAATGACGACAGAATAATAAATTATGTCAGAAGAAGACATGCGTTGCTTTTAACGCAGGACCGAGCGCTATCGCTGCGTTCGAAACGCAGGAAATTCAAAGTGCTACTGGTGCAGGGAAGCACGCTGGATGAGCAGCTGGCCTTCACGGCGCATAAACTCGGAGTCAGACTTGATGTGATTCCCGAAGCCGTGTGCCCTATCTGCAACTCTAAACTGTCAAAAGCGAATCGTAGCTTTGTCATTGACAAAATACCAGAGAGTGCAAAGCAGCGCAGAAAATTCTATTTCTGTGCAAACTGCAAGAAGGTATACTGGAAGGGCACACATTTTGCACAGATTAAAAACAGGCTTGCAAAAGCAAGACAGCTGCAGAAAAAATTAGGGCAGTAAATTAAATCAAGATATTAAGCTTTCTTCTATTACTTCAACTTCGTTCACGTCCTGCGTTTTCTTCAGCTTTTCCTCGAAAACAGAACTGCCTTCGCTGTCGTCATGAATAAATAGCACTTTTATTACCTTTATTCCGAAGGCGACCTCTTCCTGCTCCATTGAATTTGGCTTAAGCTCTTCCCTTATTCTATTCATTACTTCGGCCTCCTTCCCGCCTTCTGCGTAAACCCTGAACAGAACTGCAACCTTTCCCATCACGGACCCTCGAATTTGCACTCAGTGCATTTGTACCTTGCGTAAGTCTCCCTGCAGTGCTCGCATCTTATTATTATTCCTTTTCCGCATTTCGGGCACTTGAATTCAGTATACTTGTTAGTAAGCTTGCCGCACGAGCTGCATGTTTTTCCGCTTAAGGCTGCCATAATTACCACTAAAAAGCAACGTATATTATAAATCGAAGTATATAAAAACGTAATTACGCTGCAAAATCAGGGCATGTGGTGTAACTTGGATAGCACGCCAGCTTGCGGAGCTGTTGGTTGCGGGTTCAAATCCCGCCATGCCCGCTGCCTTTACCTTCTGCCTTTTATGAGGCCGTCATTGTTTCGGTAAGACCTGTCGCTTTCAGATGTTGGCCTTTTTATCCCTTTTATAGTAGGGTCAGCATCAACAAGTTTTTCCATTAAACCAGTGGCGTTTTCAGATGCCAGATACCTGTTTATCTCCACTGCAGGCAGCTTAAATTCCTTTTCTAAACGTAACTTTTTATCGTGCATATCATTATGTTCGCCGCACATGATTTGCAGCGCAGTGAGCATGCCGAGTATTCCAGTTTTAGCATAGCCATCCAAACTGTGTGTATTCTTGTAAATGGTTGCATACTCCATTAACTGGCTATGAAACTTATTGTAGATTTCTTTCATGACATTTATGCTATCTATTTTCACGTGATTGCATATAAGAGTTGATATTACCTGCGCGCCATCATAATCTAATTTACTGCCGTTTCTCGTTTTCTCAAGTATGCACGTTAACGCATCCATTCCTTTTTTGTTTCTTAGCTCTTTATCCGCTCCCATTTTCATTAGAAAATTCACGGTTTCGCCTTTTCCGTTTATGGCGGCCAGAATTAACGCAGTGTTGCCATTTTCATCTACCGCGTTTACATTTATACTGCTGCCTTTCCTGCCAACCAAACTTATTAGTGCCTCAAGCTGTCCTTCTGCTGCATATCTGATAAATTCCAAGTCTTCCCTAGGTGCCTGCCCTTTGGCAGTTTGGATTTTCATATATATCACAAATTAAAATAAGAGAGCATTTTGCCATATTTAAATGTTGACATTGAAACGTTCCGGTTCAAAAACACTTAATGCGCATCTGCAAAATTTCTATACAAAAATAGAAAGGGGCAAAATGCCCCTTAAAATAAAATTACCTGCGGCCTTTTCTGTTCATCTTGGACCTTGCTACGAAACCTGACTTGTCTATGAAGTACAGGAATCCGTCCTCGCGCTTGACTTTTTCAGATCCTACCTTAGCCTTCCTTCCTCTTTTGTTAGACTTCATAGGAGTTCTCCACGCAAATCCGTCCTTTCCAAGATAGTACAGATATCCGTCTTCTCTGTCTATTTTTTCCTTTGTCATTCGTTCAGCCATTAATTCACCGATAATTTATCGAGAGCATATCAATATATACATATCGTCGTAATGACGAGATAAAAATACAAGGATAAGCATACTGTATGATATTTTAATCTTCTGTGCAAATTTATTATTGATTTGTTTATCAATTTGTTTATTGATGTGCGGATTTGCCAGCGGTACTTGATTGCATGATTGAAATAAAACTTTCCAAGAATTACAACTTAAAAGGGTACACGCTCATAGAGGGTTTTCCTGGCGCGGGGCTTGTAGGGCCAATGGCTGCAAGCTACATAGTGGAAAAGCTGAGTATGGAATACATAGGCGACATCTCAAGCGATTCGTTTCCTCCTATAGCTGCCATTCACAATGGCATTCCTATGTATACTGCCAGGCTGTACATGGACGAAAAGAGAAAGCTGCTCGTAATGCTGGCAGAGTTCACTATTCCAACAAATGTCGTATACGCTTTGGGAATGGAAATAATATCATTCATAAGAAAATACGGCATAAAGAACGTAATATCGATAGGCGGCCTGCCGATGCAGCAGCCAGGTAACAATGCCTATATCATATCATCTGATGAAGACTTCGGCAAGCAGGCAAAGAAACAAGGGATAAAAAATATACAGGAAGGTGTGATAGCCGGCGTAAGCGCAATACTTCTTGTGAATGCCGTGCACTACAATATACCTGTAGCAGACATACTTGTAGAGGTAAATCCTGCGATACTTAACCCGAAATACGCGGAAATAGCCATAATGACTCTGGACAAACTTATAGGCATAGAAATAGACCTCCGTGAATTGGAGAAGGAATCGAAGGTAGTCGAGGCCAAGGTGAAGGACATGCTAGGAAAGGCAAAGGAAACACACGACAGGTACAGCAAGTCAGCCGAGCCTGCAGGACCACCAACATACGCCTGATTTTAGGTCGTAGCAGGTCATAGTTTAGACTCGCATCTTTTATTATTTATGCTGCATATCTAATTTAGGCCAGGCGCACTTTTTTTCAGTGCAAAGCAGGGGTTGCAGAGTCTGGTCTGGCATCTAATGCCACGGAAAATCGCGCAGGACTTAAGATCCTGTGGCCTAGTGCCTTCGTGAGTTCAAATCTCACCCCCTGCAAATATTTCATACTGACCTGCGACTTCGCAGGGGATATGCAAATAATAAAGTCAGTATCATTACGTAAGGATGTAATGAGCGCAATAAAACTAGTTCTGAGAAGTAACCTTGTGCGGAAATGCATAGAAAACAAAATACGAAATCCTACACCGGAATTCTTGCACGCATAATTTCCCCAATCACTCTTCTACTTCCATCATTATTGCTTTTGACCGAAGCAATATCTCCTACTAATATCAAAGGTACCTGTTGTGTGCTCCTTGTGTCTGCACCACGACGCAGTCTTTTCATTAATTCTTCTGTTTCGCCATTAAACGCTTTGCTAACGGTATCAACCAGCCCTTCCCAACTTTTGCTGCTCACGCTCCAAGAGTCGAAATTAAGAGTGAACGTTCCATTCTTTTCCACAATGAATAACATCTGAGTGCATCCACTAACGTTTTCCTGTAATTCAGGTAAAAAATCTCTTTCTCCATTTTTATTTTTTTCTGACATTTTTCCACCGGTTTAGCCTGAATTTATTACCAATCCTTTTAAAAGCTGAATTGCCAATTCATCTTGTGCCCCTGTAGCTCAGTGGTAGAGCGCCTGCATGGTAAGCAGGAGGTCTCGGGTTCAATCCCCGACGGGGGCTCTTTCGTTTTTATTTTTCATTTTGTTCTGCTTTCGATCTCACTTGTAGTCTGTCAACGCCCTCCGAAGCGCCGAGAAGTCACTTTTTAGTTTTTCAGAAACATCCTTTGCATTCGACGGTTTTTTTGCGTTTTCGTTTATGACTAGCTTATGGTCGTGTGCATTAACTTCTAAATAATTGTACCTATTTATGTCGGAAACCTGAATTGTAAGTTCGACCATCCCATTTTTTGCGGTTTTTGCCAAACCATCGAAAATTGTTTCTATCTCTTTCATAACTGCATTATATACATTCCTTGCCTCGGGGGCCTTTTGCAGCTCCCTTGTCATGTGTATATGGTTGTAGCCTTTGCCGAAGCGCTCCTCGTAGAGCCTTGACTTGATGCCAGGTAGCTCATTCACAGGAATATACACGCGAATATACTTACCCTCGTCTTTAGACTTGAATTTCGTTACTAACGTTTCCCCGCTGTTCTCTTGGCTTCTTAGCTCATTTAATTTTTCGTCAATCTCTCTTATTTTTTTATTATACTGGTCTACTGTCTTTTTTGCAGTTTCTTTTGCTTCTTGAATAAAACTTGTTTGGTCCATTTGTTCAATTAAGCCGCGCTTAGAATCGGTCGCATGAAGCATATTTCTGATGCTCACATATTCTTCTGACCCTGTTTTCAATTCAGCTTCATTGACTGCCTGCTCAATTCCAATTCTTGTAGAAACTCCCTCCCTGGTTAATTCATTTATTTCGTTAGTTATTCCCTGCAATTTTTCTATATATGGAATTATCTTTTTGCCAAACATATTGGTTTTCGCATTTAACCCTGCTTTCTCCTTTTCAAGTCCTGTGCGCGTAGCCTGTCTAGCATCGTATGAAGACCAAAATCTCTGCATGGCGTCTATAGTAAGCATAAGCACGTAAAACCTTCCGAAATCCGAAGTCGTGTCCTTCCTGACTAGACTGTTAAACGCGTCCGCATTTTGTCCTTTACCTGCAATTACAGTATTTTCCATACCAAAAACCTTGGAAACGAATTCTCCCTCCCTCCTTATAAATATTGCTATACTTTCTGCCGTTGTGCAGCACAGACTAAAAAAAGCCGAATTTCCAGATTTACAGTATTCTTATCCTGTCGCCGATTCTAACCTCCATGCGCGCTATTTTGCCCGCGCTGAGCTCGAGAACGTATTCGGAGGCTTTTTCTGCCTTGTAAATTTCAGAATTGAAGATTGATTTGCGTGGCTGCGCATTTTTGACAGCATGAACTATCTTTCCTGACTTGTCTATCCATGCAACGTCTATCGGAAACTTCATGTTGTACATCCATATGCCTGGTCTGGAGTTATCATTGAATATAAACAGCATTCCCTCGTTTTCCTTGAGTGGCTTGTGGTACATGAGCCCGAATCCCTTCTTGAAATAAGTGTCTGCAACAAACGCCTTTATCCTATGCCTTTTGCAAATAACCGTTTTGATTTTGTAATCCTTCGGCGCAAAAAGCGCGTGAAGGAAATCGAGCCAGAGTTTCACCAGAGCACCTTATTTCGCTACTGCTTCGCTCTGCTCTCTTAGGAATTGTAGCAGGTAGAACCTGCTGCCGGTGCCTTTGCCTGTCAGCCCGCTGCCCTTCCACCCTACGAACGTGTGCACCCCGACAATAGCTCCTGTCGTGGCTCCGACTTTTCTATTTGCGTAAACTACCCCTGCCTGTATTTTGTTAAGGAATTCCTTTACTTCTTTCCTGTTTCCGCTGTATATTCCTGCAGTGAGCCCGTAATCAACATCGTTCGCCTTCTGCAGAGCCTCGTCAAACTTTGCGTACGTATCTATCGCAAGTATTGGTACAAACAGCTCTTCGTGCATCAGCCTGTTGTCGTGGCCTACTTCTATTACTGCAGGTTCGACATAAATGCCATTCATGCCCGTGTTTACTTCTTTGCCGCCAAATATCACCCTGCCGTTCCTGCCTGCTTCATCTATTGAACTTTTGTACTTTTCCAGGGCGCCTTTGCTCATTAACGGTCCCACATAATTCTCTTTGTTTATCGGATTTCCTATCTTCAGGCTCCTCAGTTTTTCTATCAGTTTGCTTATAAATTCCTCCTTGACTGTTTCCTGAACATATACGCGCGAGCACGCGCTGCATTTCTGGCCCGCGTATCCAAACGCAGAACCTGTGATTCCCTGCACAGCATCATCAAGATTTGCGTACTTCGATACTATCGCGGGGTTTTTGCCTCCCATTTCAACGACAAATACCTTCTGGAGGTTGCTATCCAGAGCTTTTTTCATCATTCCGAGTCCTACTGACCTGGACCCGGTGAAAGCTATCCCGGCAACTTTGCCGCTCATCACAAGCGCGTCCCCTATTTCAGACCCAGGTCCAGTGACGTAATTGAAAACGCCGCCGGGAATGCCTGCTTCTCTGAATATTTCGTATATCTTAAGCCCGCACAGCATCGTTTTGTTGTCGCTGGAAGACGGCTTGAAAACAACAGTGTTGCCGGTTATCAAGGCCCCTGTAGACATGCCCACAGATATGGATATTGGAAAGTTGAAAGGCGCGATAACGCCGAATACACCGTATGGTTTCATGACTATTACCACTTTTTCCTCGCTTCCCGGCGCGCCTTGAAATCCAGCACTTACCTTTTTCTCGCTGCCTTCAAACTTGGTTTTTCTTACGTAGCCTTTGTTTCTTACTATCTCGCCAGCATAATAATTTAGAAAATCTATTGCCTCGTCGACCTCTCCCACCGACTCGTACCTGGTCTTGCCGTTTTCTATGCTTAGTATTGCTGCGACGACGAATTTCTCCCTTCTGAATATATCTGCAGCCTTGATGAACAACGCCGCCCGCTCCCTGTAATCCATTGAACTCCAGTCGTAGAATGAGGCATAAGCCGCATCTATTGCCTGCTGCGCATTTTCTCTGGTCCCTTTTTGGAACATGCCAATCTGCGTTCCGTCTATTGGAGAATTTTCGGTTATCTTCTCATTTGCCGAAACTTCATTTCCGTTTATGTACATCGGGAAGGTTTTTCCCAAAACTTCTCTTTTTACCTTTTCTACTGCCCCGTCAAATAGTCTGTCGAATTCGTTCTCGTTGCCCTGCTCCAAAAATTTCTTGTAAGTGGACTCGTTCTTAAAATCCATAAAATCAAAGAGTTATTGCAGGTAAAAAGATAAAAATCAGTAGCAACGGAAATGCGGTCAATGGTAATCAATAAACCGCAGAAGTGCGGCCTTGACCTGCTCTGTGTTTGTGTAATGCGGGTCGTGCCCTGCGCCTTCTATTATTTCAAGCAGGCTGTGTTTTATGTGCTTGTTCAAAGCGTGCGCCGCACTTATGCCAAGCATTGTGTCATTGCTGCCCCAGATTATCAAAGTAGGAACATGTAACGAATTGAGAGATTCCTCTCCGAAAACAGGGTTTTTATGCCTGGCCTCGAGTGTGCTCAGTATCACGTGCTCCTTATTGTCATTGTACTTCTTGGCGAGCTCAAGCATTCTTTCGTTAAAAGAGTCTTTCATACTTTCTTTCTGGTAATCTATCCCTTCCTTCACGCCTCCAGCGTCTTCGAGAATAAGGCCCTTAATGCTGTGGCCAGATGTTGCGTAGCGCATGGCAACCCAGCCCCCATACGAATGGCCAAAAAGATAGAAATCAACAATGCCAAGCTTATTTATGCATTCGCTCAGCACCTCCGTTTGTGTGTCGATGCTGTATTCTGCGTGGGGCGCATCCGAACCTCCGTAACCAAGCAGGTCCAGCAGGTATATGTCAAGGTCGTTTGGCAGCAGCGCTACCAGTTTTTTCCATGTCCTCGAGTTTGAGGCAAACCCGTGTATGAAAAGAATCGACTGTTTGGTGCCTTCATGGTGCCTCACATGCATCCTGCCTAAAGATGTTTGCACAGAAATTGCTTTGAAATCACTTTCATATTCCATTTGTGTTTCCCCTGTCGTTACCTCTGTCGTTAAGGCTAAACTATTTATTGCTTAATAATACATATTATAGGGTGCGACCATGGACGAAATTCAGAAGAACGTGGCGATAGCCCAGGCTTTCAACATAGAGAGTTTCGTAAAAGAAGCCACGTGGAAGGACATACTTATAGAATTGGTTGAGAAGAACAAGCTCGACCCTTGGGACATAAATCTTGTGGATTTGGTGGAAAAATATCTTGAGGTCGTGAAGCAGGTGAAAGTCCTGGACCTCAGGATACCTGCAAACATAATACTTGCGGCCTCGATCCTTCTCAGGCTCAAGAGCGAAATGCTCGACGTCGAGGAACAGGTTCCCGAGCCAGAGGAAATGGCATACGAAAGGTCAGCCGTGCAGGTAGGCGAGCTGATTCCTAGGCTAAAGCTGCCGAAGAAAAGCAGGGTCACTCTTTCAGAGCTCATATCGGCTCTCGACGAGGCGATGAAGCTGAAGGAGGAAAAAGAAGCAATGTACGCAAGCAAGCCTGCGCCAATTCCTATAATCATAGACCGCGTAGATGTCGAAGCGAGCGCAAACGAGTTGTACAAGGAACTCGGATCCTGTGCCGATTCCAAGCACATGCTTACACTCAAATACCTGATAAGCAGACTTCCACAAAAAGACGCATTGCTTGACATATTCGTTCCGCTTTTGTTTTTGGCAAATCACAATCGCGTTCTTCTTATCCAGGAGAAGTTTTTTGGGGAAATAATAATAGCAATTGACGTATGATGGTGTTTATGGACGAGCAGCAGCAAACACAGGACGAGACCAAGCCGCAGGTTGATTACAAGAAACTTGTAGAGGCTGCGCTCTTCATGTCGCCTAACGCGATGAGTGCGCAGGACATTGCAAGCGTAATAGGCCTAGGATCGGTAGGCCACGTGTCCAACTACCTTAACCAGCTCATTGCTGAATACAGAGAAAGGAACACTTCATTGGAGATAATAGAGATAGGAGGCAAGTTCATGTTCAGCATAAAGGAGCCTTATGCAAGCAGGGTCGCGCAGATGGCAAGCGGGCCTGAAATAAGCAGGGGAGCGTTGCGGCTTTTGGCGTATGTGAGCAAGAACGACAACATAAAGCAGAGCGAGCTTGTGAAAATATTCGGTTCATCCACTTATGACTACGTAAAAGAGCTTGTAGAAAAAGAGTTCATAGAGGCAAAAAAAGAAGGAAGGAGCAGAAGAATAATTCTGACGGGCAAGTTTGCCGAATATTTTGAAGTTGTACAGGAAAATAATGCAACTGCTCCGCAGGTAAGCTCTTCAGAATCTGACGAGTAAAATTTCATCAAACAAATTCAATCAATGAGAAAATAAATTATAATAATAGGGGCTCGTAGTCGAATGGTAAGACGTCTCCTTCACACGGAGAAGATCCGGAGTCCGATTCTCCGCGGGCCCATTTTGAAATTACAACTGCAAAAACAGTTTTCCGACGTGCTGACAGAATGCGGTACAGAACTTATGCTTTAATGAAAAGTGCCTTGCCTAATTCGTGAGCAATCAAATAGAAGCAAATTCAGCAGCTGCATTACGACTTTAGCTAATGAAACAGAAAAGTTTTGTAATCCAGGATTACCAAAAAACGTATAAATATGATTAATCATTCATATGTTATGCGAAAAGGAGGCGGCGCAGTAGGCGCAATTCATCGCGTATTAAGTTCCAAGAATTATCTTGCTGCATTTTTTGTTATAGCTGTGCTGTCCTTCCTCGGCTACTCTTATCTTCTCTCCAGTTCATCATTAAATCTCTCAATTCCAAAAGTAGCCTTTGGACTTAACATCTATTCTTTAATTGTTTCAGCATTGATCAGCGTGCTGCTTGCACTTTCAATTGTTATGAACGCCTTCGCGTTTTTAAACGGAACCAAGCCGAACGTAAAGGCCGGCTTTGGCGCGGTAATAGTGGCAATAATACCTGGCAGTCTTTGCTGCACATCAGTGGTGCCTGCAATATTGGCTGCCTTCGGCGCTTCAACTACCACAATAATTAATGTAACCGGAGCGCTTCAAGGACCTTTCGCTACTTACGAAACACTGTTCATTGCCGCCTCGATGGGGCTTCTTTTGATAAGCATTTTGTTGGTTTCAAGGAACATTACCCGATGCTGTGCGGTGAAAAAATGAAAAATAGCCTATTATTCGGAATCTTAGCACTTGCCGTAGCGCTGTTGGCTGCGCTGTTATTTCTGAAATATGATTCGAATGGCGTAAATTCCAATTCCTTATCCCAGAATATTTCTGTAGGTTACCTGGCGCCTAATTATGGCTTTTTCCTGAGCAACGGCTCTTATGTAAATTTATCCGCGTACAAGGGGCATGCAGTGGTCCTCTGGTTTGTAGCCACTTGGTGTCCTACTTGTGCGCAAGGTAACGAAGCGTTGAACCAGAGTTATCAATTTTTCGAGCGGCACGGGATCAAGGTAATAGAACTGGAGCTTTACCACGACTTGGGATATCAAGGTCCGTCTATAGCAAGTTTTGTGCGTTCGTATGCTTCTGACGCGTACACTAACAACACAATAATCCCTGCGCTCGCAGGCTATAACATGACTGCTGCCTATGATCCGAAAGGCTATTTGGATATATACTATCTCATCTCGGCAAACGGGACCGTGATATACATAAATGGTTCTCCGGCTTCGACTCTGGGTCAGTTAGAGGAAGCAATAAACAGTTCTTTAAACAATTCATTATAGTGGTTTGATGGATAAGCTAGAATTCAAAGCGTTTTTCTATGCAATAGGCGATTACAGCAGATTTAGCATACTGAAGGAATTGGCAAAGAACAACCTGAACGTAAGCGAAATAGTGGCCATGACCGGAATCGAGCAGAGCAACGTATCCCACCACATGTCCTGCCTGCTGAATTGCGGTTTTGTTAGCGTTAGAAGGAAAGGAAAGGAGCGCGTTTATGCGATTAACCCTAATGTGAAACAAACAGTAGACAGCATAACTAGCCACATAGCTGCTTACAAAAAACGGATTATATCCTGCAATATAGCGAATAGGGCGTATATTTCCAAGGTGATTAAATAGACGAATTTGAATATGCAATACTGGGACAGGGATCGGCTGCTTTCGCAGCGGCAATAAAAGCAAACAGTCTGGGGATCAAAACAGTGATGATTGGCAAGAACGCAACAAGAGGGGCAATCCTGGGCGGAACGTGCATAAATGTAGGCTGCGTGCCTAGCAAGAGGCTTATAACAGTAAGCACGTTTTTTGAGGAGCTTAGAAGAAGACGGTACGCGGGGTTGGATTACGAAATCCAGAAAATAGACTACGCAAAAATAGTCAAAGAGAAGAACAAAGTCGTAGGCGACTTGCGAAATGAAAAATACAAGAAGATATTGGAGACTATGGAAAACGTCACTTTCATAGGTGGTACAGGAAAGTTCATAGACGCAAACACGATTTCAGCAGGAAATAAAGAGATAAAATCAAAACATGTGCTTATAGCAACAGGCGCCAGAGCAGCGATACCGCAGATAAAAGGAATAGAAAAAGCAAGCTATCTAACAAACGAGGAAGCTTTGTCTATTGACAAGCTTCCAGAATCTCTCATAGTTGTCGGTGGCAGGGCTCTCGGGCTGGAATTTGCCCAGATGTTTGCCCGATTTGGGGTTCATGTTACCTTACTGCAAAGGAGCGATAGGATAATACCGAACTGGGAGCCAGAAATAAGCAGGCGCCTTGCTAAGTATTTGAAAGAGAGCGGAGTTAGCATAGTAACGAATGCGACTTTAGCGGAAATAGACTCAAAGAAAGGGTCAAAGAGCATAACTACCAGAGTCAATGGCAGAGAGGTTGCTTTCGACGCCGAGGAAATTCTTTTCGCCACGGGAAGAACTGCCAACGTAGAAAAGCTGAATCTAAATGCCGCAGGTGTAAAACTAAACGAGCGAAACTTCGTCAAAGTCGATAACGAACTCAGAACAACGGCTGAAAGCATATTCGCCGCAGGCGACGTCACGGGCGAGCCTATGCTTGAAACCTTGGCTGCAAAGGAAGGCAACGTAGCGACTTCAAATATTTTCGAGAATGCGAAAAAGCCAATAAACCTGAACGAAGTACCGAGTGCGATATTCACCTACCCGGAGGCTGCAATGGTCGGCATGACCGAAGAGCAGGTAGTTAAAAATAGGATAAAATGCAGCTGCAGCCCTGTGGAGTTTAAGCTTGTCGCAAAAGCATCGATAATAGGCGATACAAGAGGAATTGTGAAAATAGTAATAGACAGCAAGACCAAGAAGATACTCGGAGTGCATATGCTGGCACCGCATGCTGCCGACCTGGTGCACGAAGGCGTGCTTGCGGTTAAATTCGGACTGACAATAGACGACATAATAGATACTGTGCACGTATTTCCAACGCTTAGCGAAGGGTTGAAGCTAGCTGCTCAGTCTTTCTACGAAGATGTTTCTAAGCTCAGCTGCTGCACCGTATAGCCTGTTGTGCTTCCCGGTCATCAAAAGCAGTATTTACCTAATGCTCCAACGTTTGTATGAAGATAAAAATTGCGGAAAGGCAGAGATTAAATAATGCGCGTGCACATATCTTTGGTGTAAGCACGCTATTCGTTGACGAACTCGCCTTTTACCTGTTCATGCTAGGTTTCGCAGGGCTGTTGCTCGCATATGTAATACTTAACATATATTCCTTATACCGCAGAAAGAAAGGCAATTTGAATTTCGAGCTCAAATCAGTCTCCGTTCCGCTTGCGGGGCTCGGAATATACATGACAATAGTCGGATTGATAGGACAGTTGACATGGTTCCTTCCGGGCCCGTATAATATCCTGTTTCTGGATCCGCTCGTAGCCTTTGGCTTGCTTCTTATAATTTTTGCAGTTTCTGTGCGGTTCAGGCTTAAGCTGCAGTACGCAGGTATTCTCGCGCTTTTGACAGGGTTTATGACCGTGTATTATGGCTTCTCAGGATACCAGCTTAACCTGACTGCAGCTCCTTTGGAGATGTTTGCCATGTTTTCTCTTTTCGGCCTTGCCGGTGTGCTCGCCTATCCTGTGTCAGTCATGGTGGACCGTTTCAACGAGCACGAAAAGAATACATGGCTTGGCTGGCATCTCATACTACTGGTATTCCTAATTCTCATCGTCTTTGCAAGCCTTGCTGCGCTATACGCGGGAGCTGTTGCACTGCCTGCGCATCTGGCATCGCCTCCATGACTGCTTTTATGCGCGTCGGAGAGCGCGCAGATTTAAATACCTCTTTTTCTTATGTTATGCTATGCGCGATTTAAAGCTAAGCAAGGAAAAAAACGAGAGGCTTTTGGTGCTGGTTATAGACGTAGACAACGATCTTTACCGCAAGACAAAGATAGGAGGCCCGCTTCTCGGCAGGGTTCAAAACCTCAACGGAGCCACACAGCTCGGACTTGCAGACCCGGAAGACCCAGATTCCAACACCATGTTTGCAGCCGTGAAGATATACGACCAGCTTAAGGAAGACGGCTACCAGGTCAACATAGCAACTATAACTGGCGCTGAGAGCGGCGGCTACGCAGCCGACAGCGAGATAGTGAGGCAGCTTGAGCACGTACTGCAGCAGTACAAGAGCGACTCGTGCATTTTCGTCGGAAGCGGGGCAAGCGACGAAAGAGTAATGCCGCTCATAGAATCCCGGATAAAAATATCAAGCGTCAAGCCAGTAATCATAAAGCAGGCGCAGGCGTTCGAGAACACATACGTCAAGATCCTTGACAAGCTGCAGGAACCGCATTATGCAAGAATAGTGTTCGGCATACCTGCGATAGTTCTGCTTCTTTTCGCTATAAGCTACGCCATAGGCATAGGCTGGCAGGTTCCTGTCGGCATAATCGGCGTATACCTTGTGCTGAAGGGATTCGGGATAGAAGATTCGCTAATAAGCTCATTCAACAGCCTGGGCTTCAGCCTCGACAAGATGAGCTTCGTGTTTTACCTGAGTGCGCTTGTATTCTCGATAGCGAGCCTGTTCCTGGCTGTTGGAAATTACGCGTACCAGATAAAGCAAAATTCTCTGGTGATTTCCGTTGCGTATGCGCTCGAAGGGTTCATGGTATTGATTCCAGTGGCGATGATTCTGTATCTTGCCGGCCGCTCCATCGACACTAGAAGCAACAGGTACATATTCAGGAACTTCAAATACGGCGTGTATGTAGGCTCTGTGATAATATTCTGGGTGCTCGTGTATACGTTCATAGCCTGGATAATAGGTCAGTTGTACTTCAGCCAGTTTCTTCTTTTCACTATCATAGCCATAATCGTTGGAATAAGCGTGTCATCATTTTCCAACGTGCTCAGGAGAAGGGCGCTTAGGCAGAGAAGGCTGGTGAACAAAACAGTGATAAATGAGGTAGGCGCCCTTATAGGCAAGGTGACCAAAGTGGATGCGAGAAACGGCAAGCTGATCGTTAACACATCTTTCGGCAACCCTATAAAATACGGTGTCGACAGGATTGTTGAAATTTCCGACAAGGTAGTCATAAAGTAGCAATTGCGTCATGCGCTTTAGCTAGCGATTTTATGGCGCATTCATTGACTTTGTTGATTTAATCTGGCTTTATCAACAAAATTTGACTTTTTCAACAAAGCCGCATTCACCATAACCTTTATATTAATGAAGCTGAAAAAGTATTTCTGCAAATAAGAAAAAACGTATTTAAATACGCAGAACGATAGAATTCGCATGCAGAAAGACAATGCCAAGTACTCGGCATACAGCAATAGGAACATAGTCATAAACGAGCTGATAGGGCTCAAGGTGAAGGTAGTAAAAAGCTCCGACAAAAAACAGAAGGGCACAGAAGGCACAGTGATAGACGAGACAAAAGGCATGCTTGTAGTAAGTACTAATACTGGCATCAAAAAACTGCAAAAAACAGCATCGGAATTTCGCTTCTACGCAGGAGCAAGGTCTTTTCTTGTTTCCGGCGAAGAGATAAATTTCAGGCCTGATGAAAGAACGGAGAAAGCGCTCAGGTATTACAAGATGAGGAAAGTTTGAAAAACAGAAAGTAAGCAAGAAGAAAGAAAAAGGATGTGAAACAATGCCAAATGACACAAACGGCAAAGAGCTCGCAGACTGCAAGGACCCGAAGTGCCCGATCCACGGCACGCTGGGCGCAAGAGGAGCGGTATTTACAGGTGCAGTGGTGAGCGACAAGGCAAAGAAAACCGTAATAGTCGAAGTTGAGTACATAAAATACATTTACAAATACGAGCGTTACCTACGAAAGCGCTCAAGGATACCTGCTTACAATCCCACGTGCATTTCAGCAAAGGCAGGAGACATAGTGAAGATAGCTGAGACAAGGAAGCTCAGCAAGACAAAGAATTTCGCAGTAACAGAAATTTTGAAAAGCGCTAAATAATCTTTATGGTTTTAATGATTTTAAATGGTTCAAGTGGTTTAAATGAGAGGCCTGGCAACTCACATAACAAGGACGATAGTCCCTATGAGCGTAATAAACTGCGCCGACAACAGCGGAGCGCTAAAGTTCAGGATGATAAACAAGCGCGGGAAAGGCCACCGACACGGAAGGCTTGCAGCCGCAGGAATAGGAGACATGATAACTGCCAGCGTTATAAAAGGGTCGCCAAACTACCTGAAGAAGCCGGTTCTAGTTGTCATAGTGCGGCAAAAAGCGCCTATAAGGAGAGCAAACGGCATGCGCATACGATTCGAGGACAACGCCGGAGTGATGGTCGACGACAGCAAATTCCACCTGCCGATAGGTACTGAGGTTAAAGGAGCCATGGCAAGGGAAGTGGTTGAAATAAACGTAAAGCTCGCAGGCATAGCGCCGAAAATAATATGAAAAACCAATGCGACGGTGTGAATTATGATTTACAGCTCAAAACCCAGGAAGCAAAGAAATTTCAGATTCAATGCTCCAATGCATGTAAGGCAGCACTTCGCGCATGTGCACCTGTCAAAGGAGCTCAAATCAAAGCTAGGCACTAAAAAGAGGAACATTGAGGTAAGAAAAGGAGACACTGTGAAGATAATGGCCGGAGGCTTCAGGGGAAAGTCAGGAAAAGTGTCTGGCGTAGACCTGAAGAGCGGGAAAATATTCGTGGAAGGGATAAACAGGAAAGACGCGCGCGGAAAGGAAAAACCAATCCCGATCCAGACATCAAACGTTTATCTTACTGACATAGATCTCGGAGATAAGCTTAGGGATGCAAAGGTAAAAGCAAAATAAGCAGATGTATAAAAAGAAAAAACAATAAACAGAAAAGCAGGAAAGAATAAACAAATCTGAATGTAAAGTGTTCATATGAGCAGGAAAGGCAACAGCAGGCACGTAAAAAGGCTCGCGGCAAGCCAGTACGCCGGTGCAAAAAGGAAAGAAGCCGCGTATCTAGCTAAGCCAACGCCAGGCAGGCACACCCTGGAGCAGAACGCCACGCTCCTGTCAATAATAAGGGACATGCTGCATATTGCCAATACTGAAAAAGAAGCGGAACTGCCGGTAAGGGCGGGAAGCTTCAAGGTCAACGGCAGGATAGTCAAAGATATCAAGTATCCTATAGGCTACGGTGACGTGATACAGATACTCCCTCTCGGCAAATTCTATGGCATAGGAATCAACAAGCAGGGAAAGATTACCGTGAAAGAGGTCAAGGAGGCGCAGGGAAGGACAGCAAAGATAATAGGCAAGTACGTAGCTAAGGGCAAAAAGATAATGCTTAGGCTCAACGACGGGACAGTTGTAGGATTCGAAAAACCTGCAAATGTTAACGATTCAGTTCGTATATCGCTTGACAATAAAATAGACGGCATCCTCAAGCTTCAGGAAGGCGCCAGGTGCGAAGTGTTCAAGGGAGCACACGCCGCAGAGACTGGCACGATAACAGGATTGACAAACGGAACTGCGCAGATTTCGGCAAAGGCAAGGATAAAAAGCAGTTCAGGAACGTTCGAGACGCTTGTGGAAAATATAATAGTGACTGGTGAATGAAAATGCCCGAGCAGAAGACAAGCAATCCGATGAGCAGCATATACCTAAACAAGCTTGTGCTGAACATAGGCATAGGAAACAGCGAAGACAAGTACGATTCAGCAAAATCCCTTCTTAACAAGCTTACCGGTAAAACTGTCATGCAGACGAGGGCCAGGACAAGGGAGCCGGCATTTGGCATAAAGAAGGACCAGATAATAGGCGCCGTTGTCACGCTCAGGAAGTCTGAGGCAAATGATATGCTCAAGAGGGCGCTCGAGGCAAACGGCAGCATGATACAGCCTACGAGCATAACAAACAACTCGCTGAGCTTTGGCGTGAAGGAATACATTTATTTCTCCGGCGTGAAGTACGACCCAAAGATAGGCATGCTGGGACTCAATGTCAATGCATATTTCTCAAGGAAGGGCATGCGCGTCGGGCTCAGGAAAAGGAAGAATTCGAGTGCAAGCAAAAAGCACAAGACAATAGACTACGAGGAAATGCTGTCTTACCTGCAGAAAAATTACGGAGTTAAATTATCGCAAACGTGAATGATGCTATGAAAATGAACTACAACAACAGGTACCGAGGAAAGGGCGGCAGGAAATGCAGAATCTGCGGCACATCGCGAGGCGTAATCAGGTCGTACGGCCTATGCATATGCAGAAGGTGCTTCAGGGAAGTGGCTGAGGAAATAGGCTTCATTAAGTACCAGTGAATTCGCGAATAAAAATTACATAAAGTAAGCAAAAAATAAAACTAAACAAAAATAAAATAAAGAAAAACAAAACAAAAATGTGATAAAATGGTCGATGTGCTTTCAGACACGCTAAACAAGATAAAGATATACGAGAACATAGGCAAGGACCAATGCACCGTGCCTGACACCAAACTGGTCAAGGCCGTCCTGCTAGCGCTGAAGAAGAGCAACTACGTTAAGGAAATAGAAGAAATCAAATCCGGCAAGTTCCCGGCACTGAAGGTCA
Organism: Microcaldota archaeon; assembly: GCA_021797745.1. Lineage (GTDB taxonomy): Archaea > Micrarchaeota > Micrarchaeia > Micrarchaeales > CABMGC01 > JAJZZD01. The sequence goes on from JAJZZD010000001.1 coordinate 190,738, forward strand.
CGCTCTCAAAGAAGATAAATGACATAGGCGTCATAAAGCCAAGGCACGCAGTAGCGCTAGACGATTACCAGAAGTACGAAGCGAGATACATACCCAGCAGGAACTTCGGCATGCTGATAATATCAACGCCTCTGGGAATAATGAGCAACAAGGAGGCAAAGGAGCAGAAAACAGGCGGCAGGATACTGGCGTTCGTTTATTGAAAGCATTTATGGAAGCGTTCATCAAAAAAATGTTTACCTGATTAAAATCGTGATTATATGCAAGAAATTGTTTTGCCAAGCGGGGTCAAAGCAGAGCTCGACTCGCTCAGCAGCGAGATAAAGATAACCGGAAAGCTCGGCTCAACAAAGAAGAAGTACAACCAGCGATTTTCCAGCGTAAAGATAGAAACAGGCAAGATAATAATCGAAGAGAACAAGAACAAGAAGCTGGCAAGTCAGTCTGCGCTTCTTTGCAAAGTGCTTGCAAACGAGATAAACGGGGCAGTTAAAGGAGTCACTAACGGCATGGAACGCCACATGAAGGTGGTATTCGCCCATTTCCCAGTTGCAATCGAGGTGAAGCCCGGAGTGGTTCTGGTGAAGAACATATTCGGAGAGAAATATTCAAGAGAAGCGAAGATAATTGGCGACACTAAGGTAGAAGTAAAAGGCCAAGACATATTCGTTAAAGGCGTAGACGTATACGATGTAGGGCAGACTGTTGCAAACCTTAACAAGGTTTCTTTCGAAAGGAACAAGGATTCAAGGGTATTCCAAGACGGCATATACCTTGTCAGTGAAGAATGAATCGATAAGTGAGTGTTTATGACAAGTAAAAAATGGCATCCACGGTTCGCGGTTCCGAATCTCGGGTCTCCTAACAGGAAAGGCATAAAGGACCGATGGAGGAAGCAGAGAGGCAAGAACAACAAGACGAGGATTGAGCAGAAAATGCACAACGCCATTCCAAAGGTAGGGTACAAGAACAGCGCAGATTCAAGGTTCGCGCTAAGTGATGGAACACGCGAAATGCTCGTGCACAACGAGAGGGAGCTTATGCGCCTGAAGGGCGTGCAAGGCTATGTGGCAGTGCTTTCGCACCAGCTTTCCGAGCGCAAAAAGGACATGCTTGCAAGCATCGCGTCAAAGAATGGTATAAAGATAGCAAACAGGTAAATTTCAAAATATTTCAAAAGGTTTCAAAATGAGCATCAAATTCACTAAAAGAGTCGCGGCAGAAATTCTTGGCAGAGGAGAAAACACCATAAGAATCAAAAGTTCGTCGCTCGAAGACAGCGGCAAGGCGCTCACAAGGGACGACGTAAGGAAGCTGGTAAGCAGCGGTGGTGTCTATGCGCTGCCCGCAAAGCACAACCTGAGCCTTAACGGCAAAAACCTCAGGATAAGGAGGTCGCAGGGCCGTTCCAGGGGCGCAGGAAGGAGGCACGGGACAAGGAAGACAAGGATGGGAAGGCTGTGGGAAAAGAAGATAAGGGCTCTGAGGGTTTTGCTTTTCATACTCAAGCAAATGCGCAAATTGGACAACAAGTCGTTCAGGCGGTATTACCTGCTTGCGAAGGGCAACACATTTGCTGACAAGCGTTCACTGCTGCTGCGCCTTGGTGATGATGGAATAAAGATAACAGAAGACGAGATGAAGCAGATAAACGAACAGATAAAGAAGATGCATGAATGATTGCAATGGATGATTGAATGTCGCACAACGTCAAAAAAATACATTTCAACAGGCGCTCTGCAGGAGTGACCGATTACAAGAAGAGGTTCAAGCTGGTGAAGTCTGGGTTGAGCAGGATAGTTTTCAGGAAGAGCAACAGAAAGCTTCTTGCGCAGATAGCGTCATACGAAGAGCAAGGAGACAAAATCCTGGCGAGCGCGAACTCTGACGAATTGGTAGCAATGGGATGGCCAAGCAGGAGCAACAAGCCCACGGCATACCTGCTCGGATTGCTGCTGGCAAACAAATACAAGAGCAAAGCCGGCGATGCGGAGATGGTGCTCGACATAGGAATCAGCTCCCCGGTGAAGGGCTCGCAGCCTTTCGTTTTCGCAAAGGGCTGCGTTGACGGCGGCCTGAAGCTGAGGGGCAAATTCGAGATGCCTGAAGAAACTTACAACTTCTCTCAAACAGCCAAATACGCCGAAACGCTTAAAAGCGGCAAAGCAGATTCAATTCAGTTCAGCGCATATGCAAAGGAAGGAAAGCCAGCGGATAAACTGCCCGCGCTTTTCAATGACATAAAGAACAAGATAATCAATAAGTAATACTTGACTAATGCATAACTAACAAAAATAACAATAATTAAGTGATAAATTGCCTTATAACGCAAGGGGTTTCGGAAGAAGAAGGGATGACAGGGAGAAGGAAGAGAAGGTATTCGACATTAATACATGGCAGCCAAAGACAAAGCTCGGCATGCAGGTCAAAACAGGTCAGATAACCAAGATAGAGCAGATTTTCGACAGCGGCAAAACTATAAAGGAAGTGGAGATAGTAGATGCGCTTCTGCCAAGCCTCGAGACAAAAACGATAGAGGTGGCTTCAGTGCAGAGAATGACAAAGGACACGCGCAAGGCAAAATACCGCACAACTGTCGTGATCGGCGACAGGGCCGGCAACGTTGGCATAGGCGTGGGAAAGAACGTTGAGCTGAGGCCTTCGGGTGACGAGGCAGTAGAAGACTCGAAAAAGCACATAATCAACATAGCGCTTGGATGCGGCTCGTGGGAATGCAACTGCGGCACAAAGCACACCATACCTATAACGCTCAAGGCGAAGTGCGGAAGCGCTGAGATAATCCTCAAGCCTGCGCCCAGGGGAATAGGGATTGTGGCAAACGAAACGGCAAAGACAGTATTGGAGCTTGCAGGAGTAAAGGATATCTGGACTTTCTCCAGAGGGAGGACAAGGGACATTTACAACATGGCGATGGCGACATACTTGGCTCTTAAGAGCCTGTCGGAAATAAAGAACTCCGAAGCTATCTAATTTTACACAACTGCAATTTAATCTTATTTATTAATTTTTTCAGTTAGAGCTATCAGGTGGCTAAAGCATGAGAGATTATTGGTCAATTATTAACCAAAAAGATAGAGCTTATTTTCGCGGTAAGCCGTACGATGCAATTCCTGGTCTTGTTGAGCTTTTTAAAAGCAAAAAAGCAAATAAGATTTTAGACATAGGGCCAGGTTTTGGCCGAAATTTCATATATCTTGCAAAGAAGGGCTTTGATGTATACGGCTTTGATAGCTCGAAGCTTGCAGTGAAAGAATTGCGCGAAAAAATCAAAAAAGAAAAACTCAACGGCCATATCATATTGCACGATATGAACAAAAAATTTCCCTATAGAAGCAATTTCTTCGATGCAGTTTTATCAATTTCAGTAATGCACCATTCTAAATATGAAAATATAAAGAAAATAATTGCGGAAATTGAACGCGTGCTTAAGAAAAATGGCATGCTATTCGTCAGCGCACCAATTCGTCCACATAAACGTGAAAAGGCAAAGAAAATAGGATACAGGACATATGTTTATCTGGAAGGCAAAGAAACAGGAGTGCCTCATTTCTTTTTTAATGAACAAGCCGCCAGGAAACTTTTCAAGAATTTCGGGCTAAAAATAAAGCTCGTAAACAAACATAATCAATTGGACAAACGAAAAACGTCAAATAGGTTAGAAATATTGGCAGTTAAAAAATAGGTAACATTTTTATATATTTGTAAACAAATTAACCATGTCAAACGGCCACAGTAGCAGGGAAACACCCGAACCCATTCCGAACTCGGAAGTAAAGCCTGTTTACGACGTGAAATACTGCCCTTAGGGGCGGGAAAGCGCGTTGCTGTTTGGCACTTACGATTGCAGTGACTGGCCAGAAGCCGGGCGCTTGCAGCCAGTTACCAATTCTTCGGGCATTTTGAATTTCTTCAGCTCATATACTAACAATCCATTACTTGTTCTTCTTCTGTAGTTCATTACGCTGCTGGCCATTTTCTTAACATCCTGTGCTGGATTCGTTATCCGTTCGGCTATGAAGACTTCAGAAACAGGGTCGTAAAAACCAGAATTCTTTGCCGCGTTCATTAAATATTCCAATACCTTTTTTCTGTTATTATATTCGCTGATCCTTCGCCATATTTATCGTCAGCCGATTTTCGATTTAATCTATCAACGTCTATAAACACAAGCGGATTTTCTGTCACGTTCTTTCCCCTATGCCTTAAATTTTTTGTGCATATCATTACGGCAGCCAAAGGCTCAGTGGGCTTGTCATCGTAAAACGGGGTGTCGCTGCGGTATATGCAAACAAAACTGCCGCTCCAATTTAAGTTATCTCCAACACTCCTGTCATACAGCAAAAAGTCATTAGATCCTATGTTTGAATACGGGTCTGTGCATTGTTTTTGCCTTTCAAGCAGACTTGCTATTTCGCTGGCCAGTTCTACGCCGGGTGCGTTCTTGTATTTTTCGTTCACCCAGCTGACTATTTTTTGTGGGTTTGCCTGAACTACCTGCTCCATATAGACCCTCATAAGATTTAGAATTTTCCCTTATTTATTGCTTATTATGAATCCAGTCTTTGAGCTCGCCGGTTATCACATATCCTGATTTTTTCAATTCCTCGATGTTCTTGCAGCCTGTTATGAACATCGTGGCCCGTATCTCTGCGATGAGCTCATTCAGTTTTTCGGCTACTTTTTCACTGGAAATGGTTGCAGGCCTCAAAAAAGGCCATGCTGCCGCGCACAGGTCGGCGCCCATTGCTATTGCCTTTGCCATCTCTTCGCCGTTCCTTATGCCGCCTGAAGCCACTACTGGTATTTTTACTGCATTCCTTACCATGTGCAGCGAAGCAGCTGTAGGAATTCCCCAATCCCAAAAAAGATTTCCCATCTGCGCTTTTACGTTCATTTTGAAATCTAGCGCCCTGTAATATTCCACTGCCGAATAGCTAGTGCCGCCCATTCCCGCGACCTCTATGGCTGAAACTCCCGCCTTTTCCAGTTTTGCCGCAACTTCGCCGGATATGCCAAATCCGACTTCCTTCACCACCACCGGTTTGTCTATGCCGCTTGCAATCTGCCCTATATTTTTCAGCACATTTTTGTATCTGGGTTCGCCCTCAGGCTGCACCACTTCCTGTACTGGATTCAAGTGAATATAAAGCGCGTCTGCATCAAGCATGTCTACCAGCTGCTGCGCCTCTTTTACCGTAAATCCCCTAGATAGTTGCGCGCCTCCTATGTTTGCGCCTATGAACGCTGTAGGCGCGTTTTTTCTTGTTATTGAATACGTATCAGCAAGCCTTTTGTCATAAAGCCCTGCGCGCTGGCTTCCTACAGCAACTCCCAGGCCAAGTTCCTCTGCGGCCTTAGCCAGATTGCCGTTTATCTTTTTTGCCAGTTCGGCGCCGCCTGTCATTGCGCCTATCATCAATGGCGCAGAAAATTTATGTCCTAAAAATTTGGACGACAAATCAACATCATTCATATCGAATTCAGGGAGCGAATTATTTATGAAATGCATGCATTCGAAGAGCGTGCTTACTTGTTTTGCCTGCACTGGCTTATCCAAACAAATTTTTATATGCTCTTCCTTTCTCTTCATTATTTCTTCTATTTTTTTATTTTTGTCTGTTTGCATTTGCCCACTTTTGCAATCATTTCTGTTTGTACAACTTAATTAATCTTTTAGCATCGAAGTCGAATCTCTCTTTGACAAGATGTTCCAAAGGTACCCACTTGAACGCATTATGTTCCGCGCTTATTTTTACATTATCATTAGATAATCTGCCCTTATAAATCAGTGCAATAATATGATAATCAATGCCTTTCTTTTTGGCTCTTGCTTGCACTGTTTGAACATCTAACAATGCCTGGTTTTTCAGACACGTTCCTGTTTCTTCTGTAATATCCCGCTGCAATGTCTCAACAGTTGTTTCATCAAATTTCATCTTGACTTTAAAAGCTACCGACACTATGAGTTAATCGAACCCTCCACTGCTCTTCTTAGCAGCAGAATCCTACCAGCATCTGCTTTATAGATAAACGAAAGATTATCGACTTTGTAGTTATTTCTCTTCATACTTTTAATATTTCACTATTGTTTTTGTTTCATATTTTGCAAGTCCTTTTCTTGGATTCAAATATGTCAGTTCTGCAATTGCAAATATTCCTTCTATGTTGCCGCCAAGATGTTCAATCATTCTTGCCATTGTTTTCATTGTTTCTCCCGTTGCTATTATGTAATCGACCAGCAAAACCCGTTGTCCTGGCTTTATTGAATTCTTTTGTAAATTTACTACTCGGTTTGGATTGTACTCGTGTTCGTATGTTGCTGTAATTACTGGACCCGCAAGGTCCTTTCTGAACATAGGCACTACGCCACACTTAAGCACGTGAGCAAATGCACCTGCCCATATCAATGCCTGCATATCCTTTGCAACGCAGAAATCAATTTTTTTATCGCCGTATTGCTCTTTGACATACTTTATTATTTCATTGAATAGTTTAGAATTTCTCAAAAGAGGAGTAGTATCCCTAAAAATAACTCCTTTTACTGGAAAATCGCGGTAAGTTTTTATCGATCTTCTTACTTTTTTTTCTAATTTGCTTTTTTGCGAACTTACGTTCGCATTAATTGGGTTATCTATCTCTTTTCTTATCCATATATAATCATATGTTGACTCTATGTACCTCTTATTTTTGCGAATTTTTGATATTTTCTTTGCCCTTTCAATAACTTTCTTTTTAACTTTTGAAGGTAAAGAAGCCCAGCGGTCTCCAAATAAAAATGAAAACAGTTTATATGAAGATACAGAGTTTATGAAATTTCCTTTCCTGTCAAAACACGGCGTAATGTCTATTTTTGACTCAATTTCCTCGCTGTAGTAAGGAATTCTGCATTTCCTCAAAGCGAATTTTAATAAAGTTCCAGTTGTTTTGCCTCCGCCTACTAATCTCTTCAATTGTGTGTGCGGACTCTTTTCACTTCTTATTACAATTACTGCCACGCCCCCAGAATTGAGTAATTTGTAAATTTTATTTAGTGGGTTGCCCCTCTTTTTCGTTTTCCAGCCTTTAATAAAATAAAGCGAATTAAGTGCAAGTATCACATCTGCTTTTTTCGGCTTGCACGAATTCGCTTCAAATTTTTTAATGTATGCTTGTGTAATTTTCTTTTCAAGATGCGCCTCTCTGGCGTGTTGCATGAATTTTTTGTACATCGTTTTCGAAGGGTCCACATACTCTATTTCAATTAGCCTCTTTATTTTTGAGTCCAGATTCTTGATTATTTCAAGATCACCATCGCCGTTTCCTCCCCCTATGCATAGCACTTTCAAATTTTCTTTTCGACGCATATTGTTGAGCATTATCGAAATATGTCTGCTTGCAACCTTTTTTTGGTCGGTGTGGCTTAGGTAATTTTCGTAAAAATCCGAGCGATTGCCAAAAAAGGATTTTACATCTTTCATAAACGTTCCTATTTAATTAGAGTAGTGCAGTGTTCTTCGTCGAATTGTGTATCGAAATCGCCCTTTAATAAATTATTGCCGTTCACTATGTAAGTTGCCACGTTTTTATTGACCGCGTATCTCAGTCTTCTTATTTTATCGCGCATTCCTCCTTTTATGTATGAAAACTTTTCGTAGTCATCTGCTTTGAATGATTTTATTGTATTACTGCTCTTGTCGAGTATTCCGTTTGTATCTGTTGCAACGATCAATTTAGATGTCCCATACGCTGCTATATATGCTGCGATGGTGTCACTGGATATTGTACAAAATAAAATATTTTTATCAAGTGTGCATCCGCCCATAGTTATAATTGGCATTTTTTTAATTGCTTTTTCATTATACCATGAAATTTCATGGCTTCTTTTGTTTCCTTTCGTTTCTTTTATGAATAAAGCCAAAGCGCTAATCACATTTACATTGATTTTATCTCTTATGAGCTTAAACCTATCTTCAGTTAATTTTGTTATTCTTTCAAATCCCTGTATCCGAATATTGAGAGGGCCTTTCGAATTCAAATTAAAATCGTTTGTGATTTTGTGCAGATTAGACCCACAGCCAAGCACAAAAACCAAATTTTTTCCTAAGTTCTTGGTGAATACTTTATAAAGTTTAAGCAGCTTTGCTGTATCTAATTCGTTGTTTTTTTTATACAAAAGTGAACCTCCTATTTTCACTACAGTTTTCATTTAATCAGCACTTAGGTAGCTATTTATTTCTTTTAACTATCGCGCTGAACGAATCTCTTGCTATATTTTTGACATTTGACTCGGCAATATGTTCTGTAAGCTTATTAAAAGATTCAAGTGCATCATTTCCCATTCTTTCTGCCTCTTTCTGTGCATAGTCTATAGATCCCAGTTCTTTAAATGCAGATAAAACAAATTGCACATCTTTTTCAGTCTTATTTTTTCTATCTTTTGCGTATATCTCCTTTAGTTTTTTCAAAGTTTCAGTTGATGCGTTTTGAACCGCATGCCATAAAATTATTGTTTTGACCCCCTCTCTGACATCATTTCCTACTGATTTTCCTAGAACTTCGTCAGTTGATGCGCAATCTAGTATATCATCTTTTATCTGAAATGCATTGCCTATTGGAATGCCGTATTCTTTTATTTTCTCTACTTCTTGATTGTCGGCTTCTGCAATTATTGCTCCTTGCTGCATAGGTCCGTATACACTATAACAAGCAGATTTTGCATGTATTGATTGATAATAGTCTTCTGGAGTAAATTTTGTTATATCTTTGATTTCTGTAGTGAGCCGAATATCGTAGTATTGACCTATGTGCGTAGTCTTCATTATTTCATATAACTTATCGATATATCTTTTTTTAGTTTCTTTATTCATTTTTTCAGTTACATCATAAGTCATTCTCCACATTATCGTGTGCAGTAAATCTCCTGCAGTAATTGCATACACCGGCCCATAAAGAACGTGGGCTGCAGGCAGTCCTCTGCGCAGCGTATTATTGTCCATCCAATCATCATGCATCAGGAAATAATCTTCCGAGATTTGTTGCACTGCAGCAGGCAATAATGTGCGTTCTTCATTTCCACCATAGAGCAAATTCCAGAGAACTACATATGCAGGTCTTCTATATTGCCCTTTTCTATCTACGTAAGAGCGCACCATTTTTATGAACTCTGTTGGCTCGCCTTCTGGCATGTAGTCTACTAATTTGGCATATATTTTATCCTTGTAGAAACCTACAAAATCATTGAACGTAACTATATCTTTCAAAGCACTGGCGTTCTGATTAACCATTATACCACCATCATATTTTAACGCCAACCTACATATAAATAAGTATTGAATCTATGCTAACTGACGAAGCCCTGCACACCAATTAAAAACCCTGTGTTTTTGATATCGTGATGATAGCATGAGCAAAGACGTAAACGAAGAAGAAAATATCGCTGATTATCTCAAGCGAAGAGCATCTGATGTAAATAATGCAATAGACAAATACTTGAACGATGCAACGTCTTCAAGAAATCTTGATGCAATTTTGGGAAAAAGCGGATACAAATACGATTCAGAAGCCATAAGAAAAAGCATAGTCGAACCATCAAATTATCTTTTCAAGCAAGGCGGCAAGAGGCTGCGGCCCGTACTAATGCTTACTATAATAGACGCACTCGGAAAGGACTCTGACAATTATATTGAGTTTTCAATAATTCCTGAAATAATACACACTGGCACGCTCATACATGACGATATGGAAGATAACTCCAAAGTAAGACGGTCCGGAGCAGCTGTTCACGTAAAATACGGAAATGATGTTGCCTTGAATCTAGGAGATTTCATGTTCTATTTCCCAATGCTTGCATTATTAAAAAGCGATAAAATAGACGACTCTGAAAAGCAAAAAGTACTTGACATTTACATAAGCGATATGATGAAGATAGGTTTAGGACAGGCAACAGACCTTGCATGGCACAATGGCCAGGTAAATCCTGCACACATCACTGAAGAAAAATATCTGCAAATGGTACACTCAAAAACAGGAGTTCTTTTAGGAATGGCTGCCAAATTTGGCGGAGTATTTGGAGGTGCTAACGATAAAGCCATAGAATCATTAGGAACTTTTGCATCAACAATAGGCGTGGCGTTCCAAATCCAAGATGATCTGTTAAACATATATCCAAGCGGAGTTTCTGAAAGCAAAGGCGGCGTGGGTGACGATATAACCGAAGGGAAAATTACGCTTTTGGTAATACATGCTCTTCAACATTCTAATGACTCTGATAAAAAACGACTTGTTGAAATATTGAGTTTGCACACTGGAGATAAAAAACTAATTAACGAAGCAATAAACATAATAGACAAATCCGGGGCCAAGGAATATGTTCAAAAGAAGAGCGCGCAGCTTGTGCAAGACGCATGGAACGACGTAAGTAAGAATATTCCTGAATCATATGCCAAAAACAAACTTAAGCAAATCGCAGAATTCGTAATACAAAGAAGCATCTAACTTAATTTTTCATTAACGTCATATTTGCAATTTTTATTTATCGGGCAGTTTTCGCACAAAGGTTCCTTTTTGCAGTAGTTCTTCGCCAGCTCAACGAACTGCGCATGGAAATCCTTGTACAAAGTTACGTCAGTTTGTATCTTTTCCTGTATCAGTTTCTGCAGGTTCTGATACTCCAGCTCCTTTTCCTTAAATCCATACACTCTGCCCATTATCCTTTTTGTGTACGCGTCTATCACAAATACCGGTTTTTCCGCCGCATAAAGGATTATCGAATCAGCAGTTTCATTCCCTATCCCATTTAATGAAAGAAGTTCCTTCCTGAGCTCCTTTTCATTCTTTCTGAACATCTTGTCCAGCGTTCCGTATCTTTTAATTACGTGCGATGCAAATCCTTTCAGTCGCGATGCTTTTTGTTTGTAGAAACCGCTAGGCCTTATCAGCTCTTCTAAGTATGCAGTTTTGCATGCTGCGATTTTGCTTATGCTGAGCACGTTTTCTTCCTTCAGATTTTTGATTGCCTTCTCTACGTTTTTCCAGCTTGTGTTCTGGGTAAGAATTGCCCCTATCACAATTTCGTCCTTAGTTTCGCCCGGCCACCAGTTCAGGAATCCAAACCTCGATTTCATGGTCAGGTAAAGCCTTCCTAATTTCACCGTTTTTGCTTTCATGCGATCCTGCCGAAGTTAAAAATCAGAAGCAGACTCTATATCTTTAGCTCTCCGGATTCGACTTTCTTCATTGCCTCCAGCGCCGGCATGCCCTCAACAGTTACGCCCATGCTCTTGCACGTTCCTATCACTTGCTTTATCTTCGCCTTGTCGCCGCCGTAGAGCGAGGCTTCCTTCGATTTTATTATTTTCTTGAGCTGGTCTATTGTTATGTTTCCTATTATCTCATCTTTTGCCTTCGCGCCCTTCTGCACGCCTATCTCCTTGAATATCAGCGCGCTCGTCGGAGGCAGTCCCACTTCTATCCTGTAACTCTTAGTGCTAGAATCTACAAGCACCTTCACAGGTATCTTTATGCCTGAAAACATGTTTGTCTGCGCATTTATGTCTGCGATTATTTTCGCTACGTTTACTCCCAGCGGTCCTAGCGCAGGTCCGAAAGGCGGCCCGCTTGTCGCCTTTCCTCCCTCTATCAATCCGTTTATTGTTATCTCTCCCATTTCAGCTACCTGGTTTTTCAGCTTTTTTGATGACCCTCGCAGTGTTCGCCTTTGTAGTCACAGGTATAGGCACAGCGACGTCCATAAGCTCTACAGTGATTTCATCTTTTGTCTGCGCTATCTTTATTACCTTTGCCTTATACCCTTTGAAAGGCCCTCCTGTGAACTCGATCTCGTCGTTAATGCCTATTTCCTGGCTCGACGCCTTGACCTCGAGCATCCTTGTCAGGTCCTCTTCGCCCAGCGGTTTGGGAAGCATGCCTTTTACATGCGGCTCGTCCATTATCAGGTTTCTTACAGTATTCTCGTCATTTGCCTCGACTATCAGATAGCCTCTCATTCCCTCTGACAGTACGATTGAATAAATATCTGCATTGGATTTCTCCGACTTATTCTGAAGTATGTCTGCCGTAATCCTTTCCTGGCTCGATGTTACCCTTACTACATAATACACTTAATTCACTTTTATTCCGCAGATATCTTCTTGGTTTTTCTGTGCCTTTATTCAGTATTTAAAACTGCCGTAACTATGTTAATACATAATAAAAAGGCAATATATAGAGATTCTTTAAATTTAAAAAGACATATGCAGGCCAGACCTGCTGCTGTGATTGCGTGATGGGCGTTAAAGTGAATGAGAAAAATGCTGAGCGGGTGAAACGCTACCTTATGCATAAAAATATTTTCGACACGCACCTACGGGTTTTCCGTAAGGGCGGTTTCATCTATTTTCCAATTGGCAAAGCATCAGCAGATGCGAGCATGACAATAAAAGAAATGGGCGGAACGATGTTAAACGCAAAATTCGGAAGCCAGGGCACGCAGGGGCTCGGGAAAATGCCTAACAAAGACATTGCAAAATCCTACGACATACTAGGAAACATTGCCGTTCTTGGCTGCAAGCCAGAGTACGCTAAAAAGCTTGCGTCAATCGTGCTGAAAAGCAACAAAAGAGTAAAGACCGTTCTTCTCAAAGGCGGTGCAGTAAGCGGCAGATACAGAACTAGAAAATACGTCTTCGTGTCAGGAACCAGGAATTTCATAGCCGACTACCGGGAAAACGGATGCTCGTTCAGGTTCGATGTAAGGAAGGTTTTCTTTTCGCCGCGGCTCTCGTTCGAAAGAAACAGGATAGCCTGCGCGTCTAGGAACGGCGAAAACGTAATGGTGATGTTTGCCGGCGTTGGCCCCTTTGCAATAGAAATCGCAAACAAAAACAAGGAGTCTAAGGTCGTTGCCATAGAGCTCAACAAAACAGCATATAAATATCTCCTTGAAAACATAGCTCTCAACAAAACAGGCAATGTTTCTGCTGAACTCGGCGATGTCAAAAAGCTTGCAGTAAAGTACGAAGGCTTTGCTGACAGGATAGTGATGCCCCTGCCTAAAACGTCTTCGCATTTCTTGGATTCTGCGCTTGCTGTAGCGAGGAAAAAATGCATAATACATTACTATACCTTCTGCGGTTACGATGAGAAGGAGCACCGCGTGTCGGAGATAAAAAAGTCAGTAGAAGCTGAAAAGCGGAAGTTCAGGCTTCTGAAGCTCCGGGTTGTGCGGCCATATTCCAGAAGCACTGTCGAGATAGTGATAGATTTTGCAGTTTACTGAAAAGCCTAGAGGAAACTACCGATAAATGTATAAATATACCCAATGATAATAAACATCGATGCGAATACAGACAGCTCTCGAGTTCCTGCTCACGTATTCCTGGGCATTTGTGATAATAGGACTTGCTGTTGCCGTAGTGTTCCTGACCATAATGAGCCCGATACAGGGCACAACCGTTTCGCCGTCATACTGCTACATAGAACCGTCACTTCCATGCTCGCAGGCCGCGATAGTGTCCAATTCAAACTCAACCCAGTTCTACGTGGTATTCCAGAACAACCTCGGAATTACGATGCAATTCCAGTCTGATGCGTTGGAAGTTGTGCCTTCTATAAACCTAAACAAGAGCACCGGCAGCTGCTATCCGAGCACAGCGCCGCAGGGCGCAATAGTGACGTGCAATGCCACGATAAGCAGCAAACCAACGGCGCTTGGGGCGCAATTCAACCCCACATTCACTATTAACTACGAGCTGTGCTCACCTACCTGCGTAAAAAACACATACGGAACAACTGGCACGGCTGTGACGTTCTCTAGGCCTTTGTCTTCGTTCGTTTTAGTCAGTCTTTTCGTTAACCCTTCAGGTGCTGGCAAGGTCGCGCTCAACGGAGTTCAGTATCCGAGCGGGTCCAATGTGCTTCTGTCACTCGGCACACACTACACGCTTTACGCAGTGAATAACCCCCGCTATACGTTCAGTTCCTGGGCGTGCAGCGGAACCGGCTGCTATTCGGGCTCTAACCAGATGTTTACGCTAGTCGTCAACAACGCGATGACCGAGACTGCAGAATTCACATCTACTTCTTCTTCAACGTCTTCAACAACTTCTTCCACAGTTTCGTCCACAACTTCTACAAGCACAACTTCGACCTCAACATCGTCCACTGCGACTACCACAGTTCCAAGCACTTACATCTACGCCGTAGGAAGCTACCCAAATGCCAGTGCTATTGGGTCCATGACTAACTCGACTTACTTTGCGGGGTTGGGAAGCGGCGGTATTGGCGCATGGACGCAGACCGCAACGCTTCCGATAAAATTCAACCCAGGGCACGGATGCAACATATACAACAACTACATATATTGCGTCGGATTTGCGCCGACCGGAGGCAGCAACAACTTGTCCTTTTACGCTCCTATATCGAGTTCAGGCATAGGTTCATGGCAATCTACAACGCGCATTCCATATATAAACGGCAGCATAGTTGTCTTGATGAACAATCAAGGATGTTCGATATTCAATGGTTATATTTACTGCATTGGTGCAGAAACACAAGGAACTTACGTAAACATTTATGCTCCAGTTTCGAGTTCGGGAATCGGCGGCTGGTCTGAAACCTCTTCTTTTCCGAGCCAGACAGGAGGCGGATACGAAACTTCATGCGCAGTAAATCCAAGCTACATATACTGCGTCGGATTAGGTGGCTTCAACAACTCTTATTACGCCGGATTGGGGAGCTCTGGAATAGAAGCTTGGACAAAAACTACTCCTTACCCATTGGCGGCGACCGGTGGAGAAACGAGCTGCACGATTTACAACGGTTACATTTATTGCATTGATTCTGGAGTTCAGCCGCACAACCAGTCATATTACGCTTCCGTGTCGAGTCAGGGGATAGGCGCCTGGGAAAAGACTACAAGTTACCCGCTGGGTTCATCTAACAAACTGGACAGCATAAGCTGCGACATATACAACGGTTACATTTACTGCATTGGCGGGACCACGGATAATGTACATTCTGCAGCCTACTATGCTCCGGTTTCGAGTTCTGGAATAGGCAGCTGGCAAAGCACAACACAGTTCCCAGGCGGGCTCATCAATGCATGGGCCGAGGTATCAGGATACGGAGGCGGTGGGCTGTTTAGCGGGGGAGGACTATCAACCGGAACTACCACAACTTCAACATCGACTAGCACAACAAGCACGTCATCCACATCGACGTCATCCACATCGACGTCATCCACATCGACGACAGTAACGTCAACCACAACATCAACAACTACAACTACCAGTGTCACGTCATCTTCGACTTCAACTACAACTACAATAACGTGGTCTGTTACTCTGTCATCCTCTGGTACACAGACCTGTGATAACCAAGTCGCATATCTTACAGCCACTGCAAGTCAAACAGTCACAGGTACACCATATGACATATTCATCTATAATGGCACCCATATCGTAGCGACTTGTACAACAGGAAGCACTTGCAGCTTTACCTTTGTTGCAGAAAGCCAGGCAGCTACTATAAGTAGTTACTCTTTCACTGCAACAATCGGCAACAGTCAAAAAACTGTTGCAACAAGTAGTCAAGTCACTGAATTGACATATCCAGCAACAGCAGTAACTATAAGCAACACTAACGACCCATTTGCCGGTACCATATCACAAGTTTATAATTCAGGTAACAGCAAAGGAGTAATATCTACAGGAATAAGCGTTACTGCTCAAGACTACTACTGTACTTCACAGAACCTTGTTAACGGAGCATGTACTTCTTGGACGTATGCCTCGGCTTCGCAGACAACAGATTCAAATGGTGCATTTTCCATATCTTTGCCTTCGGGCGCAGAGATTGGAACATGGTGCGTTAATGCTACTTCGCAATCCCCTTATTGCTCGTACTTTCAGGATGGCGGCACTACAAATACGAATCCGGCCGGTACTTATCCTGATGCTCCGACTATCTGCTTCACATATAGCGGGCCAGAAGTGCCTCCTTAAATGACCATCAGGGTCGAGCTAAAACCAAACAAGCATTAACTTGCTGTTTTTTTGATTACGAAGCGCCTGACACGATAATGCCAACCAATTTCGTCGCTCTTTGAGACTGTTGAAAATTTAAATAGCCCTCGGTTCCGCTGATGCGAAAGCGTTTTCATTTTTTCTATGCGGCAAAAGGTATTCAAGACTCTCTTTGATTACGTGAAAGTGAACTCCAAATTTGTGCACGAATCAAAGTTTGTAGCCGATTCCGCCCACGATTCCGCGGACTTTCGTTCCGTATTATTCAAAAACGGAATAGTTCCTGTAATTGCAATAAATAGCAGGGAACACTGCATGCCATCCAAACTCAAGGCCCTGATTACATAAAAGGAGGCGCTATAGAAAGGTTCTTCTCGGACAAAATCAGTTATTTCATCGATTGTTGACCTTGGGGACGCGTCAGCAGAGAAAAATATGACTCAAGGACCTGTTTACGCACAACACGTCCCGTTATTTGAATGTTCTGCAATAGGATTTTCAACAGTCCCCCTGCTCGAGTAATGCTATATATTTAAATTCTTAACCCTTCTATAGAAAGTAGGCGATAATGTGAATCAAGGAAAGAATTACAGAAAGAATTCCAACGCTAAGGCACAGTCGGCAATGGAATACCTGATGACCTACGGATGGGCGATTCTGATAATGGGTGTCGTACTTGCGGCACTATTTGCTCTTGGTCTCTTCAACGGCGGGATAGCAAGCTTCTCCGATACGTGCATAGCGATATCTGGTTTTACCTGCTCAGCTCCTGTCCTTCATAATGGTAACTTCACGGCCACACTGGGTCAGGCAACAGGATCAGGATGGACTAGCGGCAACTTCATATTCGTAGTAGGAGGAGGGACGCCGACGAACACGATAGTCAGCGGCGGCAACACAGTCGTTTCCGGATGCATAGCTTCTGCCGGAGCGCTTAACAGCGGCGGAACTATTTCTGCGACGTTCAACGTGATAGGACAGTTCAACACCACAACCGGCCAGTTGCGATGCACAGGAGGTCCGCTTTCAACGGCCATAGGGCATACGTACAGCGGTGCAATCTGGGCGATATACGTTTCTTCAAGTTTGAGCTCAGCGACGCAGATACAGCAGGTAGCTACAGTAACACTTAAGGCAACGTAACCGTTTTGGCTGCTTTGCCTTCTTTTTCTTTTTTTCTTTTTTCAGTATTTTTATGTACGATCAATATAGTTAGCAACATAACGACGAATTTAAATATTCGAGAGTACATAATACTCGCGAAAGTGGATTGGCACGGCTGAACAAACGCAAATACAGGATACTGAAGAATTGAATATCGCAATAGACCATTTAGAGAAGGCAATAAAAGCGCTTTTGAGCGTAGAAAACCACAAAACATATCCTTCTGATACCAAACTTAAGAAGAGCTTTATAAAAAGAGAAGAGAAGCTGCTCAAGCAGCTGAAAGAAGGCAAACTAAAGATGCATACTTATAAGAGCTTCTCAGATTTTGATAAATCAATAGGCTGAGGCAACACATGTACGCCTTTTCGCTCTCAGACGAACTTAGCAACATACTGAAGAAAATGAAAAATAAAGACAGAGCAACGTATGAATGAATAGGTAAAAAATTGCAGAGCTCTGCGAAAATCCGCGTATGGCAAAACCGATGACCGCTAGCCTGAAAGGTACATGGCGTGTTCACGTTGGTCCATTCGTTCTATTCTTTAGGATAAATGAGAACGAGAAAAAGCTTGAATTCTATGATTTCGTGCATCATGATGAAGCTTATGAAAGATAGAACTTTGTCAGCATATAGCCTTTCATAATCTCTCTTTATTTTGCCTTAGTAGCTTCTTTTAATTCTTCTCTGATTTTCAGTGATTCGATTAATTCATTCGGGCTCAAAAGGGGCTTCCTTAATCTCTCGTTGTCCTCTGTAGCTATCCTCGGGCATGCAGTATTAACAAATGCGTCGAATTCCATCATGTTGTTTATCGACTCGAAATCGAAGGTATTGGATACGAGTATCGCTGCCTTAAGGCCATGCGTCTCTATCCTGTTTTTGAGCAGCTTGGCTATCTGCATGTTGAACTGCCCGTTCTTCGTGCTTACCAGTATTCCGAACCTCTTGGAATTGAGAGCGCTCATCACTTTTCCCCTGCTCTTTTTCTTGTATTTGTCACGCAGCTGGTCTATGAACTCTGCCCTGTTCTGGAATGGGTCTATTGCTAAAAACGGTTTGGTGGTCTGCAGCAGCGCGCCGACTGGATGAAACATCCCTCCGCCGAAATAAACAAAAGCGTCCACATTTTTATCCAGTGACATTACGTTTCCCACGTCGCAGCCGAGTATCTGCCCTTCTTTCTTTGCGAAGCCGTTGGGCTTGTTGAATGTGACCTCTTTACCGTTATTCTCAAAAAACAGTTTTATGTCATTAAGCTGGTGGACGTGCTGTATTGTCGTCATAATGCATATTTTCTTGAAACCTTTTAAAAGAGGAAGTGACTTTTCCAGCACATTTAGCTGCGCATCGACATGATATTCGACGTATTCTACGTTGAAGTCAACATGGTGGAATTCAGCGTGACCGAAATGCACAAGCTTGTCGGCGCCTATGTGCTTTGCCTCGTCTATTGCCAGGTCGCATGCTCCGAACGTTGGCGAAGCCGAGATAAAAACCTCATTTCCCTCTTTCTCGAGCTTTGTTGCATATTCGAGGGCGTACTGCTTCAGGCCCTCAGGAAACTGCAATAGGATTCGCATTGCCATCACTAGAACTTTGTTCAGAATCTATTTCTTCCTTTCCTGTTTCCCCGCTTATCTTAAGCTTAGCGATGGGATTGGTCTCTTTGACAGAAACATAGTAAGAACCTGATAGCTTCAAAGACGCCCTCTTCATGGCAGCTTTGGCTATGTCCCTGCGGTCTTTGTTTACCCTTATTTCAAATACTGGCTGATTTTCAAAGACACGGGCCGCTACTGCAGTAGGCCTGCCGAATGCATTGGACATTCCCTGCGACACCCTGTCTGCGCCTGCACCGGTCGCGAACTTCTTTTCCCTGAGAACATTGTGCGGGTATGTTATTACCTTGAAATAATATGCTCCGGGTATTTCCTTTTCCAGCAGCTTGTTTGCGCTCTGCCTTGCCGCTTCAAGAGCATTGCTCCTAAGCTGGACTCTCTGCCTGGAATTAAGCGTGAATATCAAATCATATTTATCGCTGTATGTGCCCATGTTGAATATGAGCAGGCTGGTATGCGGCAGCGCCTTGATGAAATTCTTGCGCGGCTTTCTCACTGAGTACCTGCTCCATGCCTGGCTATTTAACGTCCTGGTGGACCTTCCTGGCCTTATCTTCATGTAAATTCACCTAGCTGCCTTGTAAATGTCCTAGAACAAGGAATGCGAATTATGATATGTTTCATAAGGTTTATTAGCTTTTTCGCGCCCCTCCTGCACGCCATGCGCACGCCGCATGTCACGTTTCCATCTTGTGACCGCGTTGTTATACACAAATATTTATATATTTATCTAAGTAAAATATATTTACTTAAGTAAATGATGTTATGCAACAAGCCCGTGGCTCAAAAGGCGCAAGCCGCTCTGCCGTAGCGTTCATGTCAATCCTTTTCAGGATTCCCCTGCTAATGGCTCTGCTTCTCGTTAAGAGCGCCTACTCGTATTCTGGCACCGCGACGCATTTCTCAGCGCTTGACATAGTCACTACTCTAACTTCGATACAGGCAGTTCTTGCGCGCATAGGGCCGCTGCTCAGCGCCGTGCTTTTCATAGTCGCCGGGATATTCTACGCGCTAGGCCAGCTGTTTCCGCCCCAGAAAAGAGCGACTTTCCAGTCGACAGCATTCGACATCATAATCGGCGCGATAATAATAGCAGCGATATCAATAGCGTCAAACGGCCTTGCAGCGGCATCGACTAATTTGCTGTCAAACGTGACGGCAAACGTCATTTCCTGAGACTTCCCTGTAATCAGAGGTTTGCAATTCATCAATACCCTTAAGTGTTTGCATGTCTGCTTTTCCATTCGGTGCTGGCGGCTATAGCATATGCGTACTCGTCATAAGCATAATGGTCGCAGCCGGGGGGATAATCCTCGGATTTGGCTATGTTTTTAACGACAAGCGGTTCAAGGAATTCGGCAAAAACGAGCTGGTGCAGAGCGCAATAAACGGGGCGCTTGTCGGCGGTTTCATGCTCATGTTCGCAAACGGCGGCATAGTTACAACGGCAGTAAATTCACTGGCGTTGCAGAATGGCACTGCAGTTAACTGTCCAGGCGCCCTGTCAGCGAACGCTGCCATATGCTTTGCGTATAACTATCTCGTGTCGCCGCAGCCGTACACGTTCATGGGCAGCACGAACATATCAGTGATGGACTACGTTATAATACTGATGCCTGTGCTCTACCTTCTTTATGCCGTGCTCGGGCTGTTCAGCGTATTCCTGGCGCCAATTCTGTCTCAGATAAAGTACGTAACCCAGGCGCTGACCACAGTGGCAATAAGTGCGTCAGTGCAGGCCGCAGTGCTGACATTCATAGCTGCCAGCACACTAACCCTGATACTGCCGACTGGCCTTCTGCTACGTACATTCCTTCCCACGAGAAAGCTGGGCGGATTCCTCATAGCGCTGTCAATAGGATTTTACGTGATATTCCCGCTGTCGTATGTTTTCAATGCGGCAATATTGAACAGCTACTCTTTGTCTGCGTACAACTCCACAAACGAGGTCACGCTAATGTCTTCAAACATACAGAACACTGCATTGCAGGACTACAACTCCACGCGTATCGTGAGCCAGGCTGCCAACCAGAGCGTGCAGGAGGCGCTGCATCCTTTTTCGTCGTTTGCGAGCGACATCGTCAATGCAATGTTCGGCTTCATGCAGAAGATATTCAACCTCATCGCCTTCCTTATACTTTATGCGTTCATACTGCCCGTTTTCAGCCTTGTGATTACCGGCATATCAATAAGGGAACTTTCGCGGCTTTTCGGCTCCGAAGGCATTAATTTCAAGTTGGGGGTGGTTTGAATGAAATCAGTTTCCGATAAAATTTTTGCATACCTTTTTTATTCAGCATCGCTGGCAGTTCTTCTTGCTTATGCTTATGCGCAGAATCTGTATCTGCTGGCGTTTTCTTCGATGCTGCTTGCCCTGTCAGCCATTTACCTCAATGCGGGCAGCATTGTCAACAATATGCTGTTCAGGCGCCAGCTCGTATCAAACCACAGCGGCGTATACGCCCTCGACATGGATATGAAGTCTGCGGTTAAGGACATTGGCAGCGGCTTCAGGGCGGTGTCTGCCGCAAGGTTGCTGCTGAAAGAAGAAATAAGCTCAGAAAAGATAAGCGCCGCGATTGCCAAGGCCGAGCTGCCTTTCGAGTACATAGTGCGGCTGCGCAACATAGACGCAAGGCGCTTTCTCGAAGGCCTGGAAACTAGGAAGAGAATGAAGGAAATAGCAATAGCTAAGACTGACCCAAAGCAATACGCGAAGCTCAACGCAGCCCGACGCGAACTCGAAGCCATAAAAAGCGAGATGAATAAAGTGTCGGGTTCAAGACCTACTGAAATAGAAGTGGTATTGCGCGCATTCGCAGAGAATCTAGACGCGCGCACTGCAGCGCGCGAGTCCCGCTCATGCCTCGAAAACATGGTCGTATTGTTTTCCGGAGCCATAGACTTCGAGTGCGAAATGTTAAACGGCCAGGACCTGCTTGATGAAATCGGTGATTGATTGGAGTCGCGCTTTGCAAACATCTATCCCGCCTCTGACGCAGCAAAACTGCTCCGCGCTCCCGTAAGGAAGATTCCGCGCGCAGCGCAGTTTTTGTCCTCTTCCATGCAATGCGTGTTCTTAGGATGCACGACCTCCGGCAGTATGCCTTACTTCCTTGACTTCGGGGAATTGATGAACCCGCACATATTCATTTGCGGGATGACTGGCAGCGGAAAAACTTTCCTGATGAAGAACCTTATGGTTAAATTGAATCTTTTCTCAGAGGCCGCGCTCGTAATACTGGATTTCACAGGCGAATACGCAGAATTCTCTGCCATGGCAAACGGCTTGCCCACAGGATTTGCCGAAGTTAAGGACTCGCTTCTGCAGAATAAGCATTCAATATTGTACGTAAGCCTAACGCAGATAAATTCTGATGCAGAAAAGGCAGATGCCGCATCGCGCGTTCTTGAGCAGGCAGTTTCCTACATGAGGCATTCCATATGCAGCGGCGTAAGGCTGTTCGTGATGCTCGATGAGGCATGGAAGGTTATAGGAAATACGCCGTCATTCGAAATTCTTCTCAGGGAGGGTAGGAAATACGGCACCGGATTGATACTTGCTTCGCAGCTGATAGAAGACGTCAGCTTTTCAATGCTTAACAACGTAGCAACCATCTTCGTATTCAGGCTCCAGAACAAAACAGTTCTTGACAGGCTGGCACAGAACTATCTGCTCAGCCAGGAGCACGTCAATGCAATACAGAATTTTACGCAGGGCAACTGCCTAGTTTTGCAGGTCTGCAAATCTGGTGAGAAAAGGTCCTTTTCAATCAAGAAGGTTGCAGGCATAGAACTTGAGCGCGTTTTCAGGATATCGTTAGGTGTAGGCATGTTGGAGATAGAAGAGACAAGGTTCGAAAATGCGATAAGGAATCTGTGCGGCCAGAACTGCTCGGAGATAATCAGGGTTCTCAGGGAACGAGACACAGTTGAGCTTAGCGACCTTATCGTGCTGCTTGTCAAGGGCGGTGCAGACCGTAGAGAGCTACTTGTCGGTATGCGTAAACTCGGAGTAGGCGATTCTGAGCTGGCAGAAGCTTTCGCGCGTGCGGTTTCCGCGATAGATAAAGGCACACGGCATGAACGGGATGTTTCACAGGATGTTTCAAATGTTTAAAAACGGCACAGCTATGAAAATAAAGAGCAAGAGCCTGCTGTTCAGCAGGCTATGCATAGACGCCAGGCTTGCATCAAGCATGCGAGCCGTGGAAAAGACGCTCTCCTTTTTTCCCAATCTTTCACAGACGCGCACAGGCGGCAAGCTGTGCTATTATATGTCAAACGGCGATCCCGACTGCTTTTACCTTCTTGAGTTGGGCAGGGATGCAATTTTCATGTCAATATGCTCAGTCTCGTCGCCCACGTACTACCTGAATGACGCGCTTCTGAAACTGCTCGAAATAATGCACATGCTAAATTCAGACTATGAGATTTATGCTAACAGCCTTTACCCTTATCTTATCTTCGCGCTCTCGGGTATGCAGATTGAAAAATATTCCAATATTCTTAATAAGAACGAAGCATGCCGCTTAGACCGCGATGCAGACCTGATACTTGCCGGCAGGATAAATTCCCTTGTAAAAGAGAAAGAGGCGTACAAAGGCATCAACAGCAGGGCGATGGAAAGAATAGAGTGCCTCACTGCGAAATTGCTTGTATTTGAAAGCAGGTCTGACCCCAGCGTAAGCCGCATTTCGAAGAGCCTGGGGCTTGAGGCTGAAGAGCTGAGAAAAATGCTGTTGCGCATGCCCAGATTCGGGTACAAAGCCATTTACAAGACCTCCGACGCTTTCGAGCTGGTGAAGCTATGAGCTTTTCGTCGTTTTTCTCGTTTGCCGCCCCGCTTGTTCCAATAGCCCTGGGCATGTCAGCGTTCCTGTTGCTTAGGCGGCTCCGCATCGGCGGGAAAAAGTTCAGGATACGGACAGAACCGCGGAAGGAGACGACAGATTCTTCCAGGGCAAAAGACAGCAGCATGCGCGAAATGGTTGACACGCTGCAGAAATATTTCGTATGCAGGCTGCCTGTCAGGAGTTCCGAGCTTCGGGAATACAACGGCATATGCAATGCCCATGGCGAAAAGTTCTTCGGGAATTTCCGGGACATGAGGCACGCAATATTTCTACGCGAGGCCTATGACTCGCTGATGATTGGGGGCTACGCCGGAGACGCGCTGAGCAGCATGTCATGCGGCAGGGGAATATGCGACCTGGCATTCGACAAGCTTGGCCTTGTAGACATCCGCGACAGGCAGCTGGCGCTGCGTTTCAAGAATAACTACAAAAGCCGCATAACGATTTTCGCGCGCTCTAACGAAGAATTGCTCAGGGTGCTGTTTTCAAACAGAAAAGAGTCTGCGATAATCATGGCATACCTTGCAGATTATAAAATAGATATTTTTGATTCACATGATAAACATGATAACTGACATTTTCCTTGGCTTCGCAAAGTTGGCCATAGCGTTCAGCGGGCTTGCGGCAAGCGCAATGATGTGCCTAGTTATAGGAAAGCAGCTTTCATCCCGCGATTTCCAGTTCGGCGTCACTTTCGTAAAGGAAGCCCTTTGCTTCTCATTCGTTTTCCTTATTTCATTCATTATTTTCCTGGCGTTTCGATGAGGGACCTGAGAAGCATATACAAACGCAGAGGCGATGCCCAGGCAGCGCTAGTTTATTTGAGTTCTTCCCTTGGATTTGTCTCGGCCGGATTTTCGTTCATGTACCTGGCATTCAGGGCCATTCCGCTGCCAGTTGCGGCTTTTGCAGCGGCAATCATTATGCTCTTAACGCATTTTGCATGCAAGAACAGCGAAGCGTCGAGTGCCATCATTGTAGTATCAGCAGCGTCAATAAATATCGCCATATTCATTACACTCTACCTTCTGTTCTAAGGAATTACACGCCTATCATGCATGCTGCGGAGCTATTCTGTTCCGGCTACGGCGCAAAGTTCAACAAAAACATTTAAATACATTGCCGAGACAAAAGTAAATGCAATTCTTGGGCGTATTTCCCATCGGGAAAGCCCTTTTACAGCATCGGAATTGGAAGGATTTACAACAAGTTAATTCATAGTACATCATATTCGTACTTAATACAAGTGATATAATGGCAGAAAAACCACACCTGAATTTGATCTTCATAGGTCACATAGCACACGGAAAGTCTACTACAGTAGGAAGGCTGATGTACGAGAGCGGAGCAGTTAGCGAGCAGGAGCTTAACAAACTTAAAGACGAAGCCAAGAGGCTGAACCTGGCAACGTTCGAGTTCGCATATGTCATGGACGAGCTTAAGGAAGAGAGAGAAAGAGGGCTTACAATCGACATAGCGCACAAGGAATTCCAAACCCCGAAGTATTATTTCACAATCATAGACGCGCCTGGCCACAAGGACTTCGCAAAGAACATGATCACTGGAGCCAGCCAAGCAGATGCTGCAGTTCTTGTAGTCTCGATGGCTGAAGGAGAAAGAATCCAGCCTCAGACCAGAGAGCACGCTTATTTGGCAAGGGTTCTCGGAATCCCGCAGATAATAGTCGGAATGAACAAGATAGACCGAATCAATTACGACAAAGCGCAATACGAAGAAGTCAAAGCGCAGGTAGGAACTCTATTGAAGACAGTAGGATATGATATTTCCAAGGTTCTTTTCGTACCTTATTCTGCACTGCAGGGAGACAATGTATCAAAGCCTTCTGATAAAATGTCGTGGTACACCGGGCCTACTCTTATAGCGTCGCTCGACACGCTGACAGTCCCTCCTAAGCCAACAGAGAAACCTCTAAGGCTTCCTGTACAAGACGTTTTCAGCATATCTGGATTCGGGACAGTTCCTGTGGGAAAGGTGGAGACTGGCGTAATGAAGCCAGGGGACCCAATTATTATAATGCCCGCCGGAATAAAGACGGAATGCAAGAGCATAGAAATGCACCACAAGCAGCTGCAGAAGGCAGAGCCTGGAGACAACATAGGATTCAACATAAAAGATGTGGACAAGAAAGACGTGCACAGAGGCGATGTAATAGGCCCGGCAAGCAACCCGCCAAGCGTGGCACAGGAATTCACTGCGCAGATAGTGGTGATCAACCACCCTACTGCAATAGCCCCTGGCTACACACCGGTAGTGCACATACACACTGCTCAGGTCGCATCTACAATAACTGAAATACTCGAAAAGAAGGACCCTAAAACTGGCCAGACCCTGCAAAAGAACCCTGAATTCATAAAGACTGGAGACGTTGCGGTCGTAAAGGTAAGACCGTCGAAGCCTCTTGTAGTGGAGAAATTCAGCGACTTCCCGCAGTTGGGACGATTTGCAGTAAGAGACATGGGCCAGACTGTTGCAGCAGGAGTCGTACTTGACGTGGTAAAGAGGACGGCTTAATGCCAATCGCAAGAATAAAATTGATAAGCGTTACGCAGTTTGCTGCACGTGACATTGCGAAGCAGATTGTAGACATCGCGAAGAACATAGGCATAAAGTACAAAGGCCCTATTCCGCTGCCTACTAGGCATATGCGGATAGGAACAAGGAAGACGCCGTGTGGCGATGGTTCGCATACCTACGACCACTGGGAGATGCGCGTTCACAAATGGCTCGTAGAAATCGACGGAAGCGACCAAGCGCTGAGGCAGGTCATGCACATACCTGTGCCAGATTCAGTGCAGATAGAAATAAGCCTGTCGTAATCTGTGATTTGGCCTGATTTAATCACACAAAAATATAAACAAAAGCAAATAAAATGCAGGACAAAAAATATTTGCGATTGTGGCAATTGCGGCAATTGCCGCAGTAGCTTCAGTGAGAAACAAAATCTTCATAGGAAAATGTGTTTATTCCATGCCATTTTAGCAAAATCAGAATGTTTTGTATTTTCCCAGCGACAAATCAAGCGAGAACTTTCCTATGTTTTCGAGCCAATTCTCTGCAATGTAATTTGACTTGCTTTTTATGTTCTCGAAGTTGGCGCCTTTTTCAACAATCAGGTTGATGTTCAGATTGAGCGGGTCGTCAATCTTGTGCCCTATCTGCGAAAGCACGGCTATGTTGCACTCGTTTATCTGCGGGTACTCCTTTGCAACCTGCGCGGAGAGCTCGCGCGCCAGCACATTGTAAATTTTTCCTATGTGATTTACCGGGTTCTTTCCTGCTGCTGCTTCGAGGCTCATCTGGCGGAACGGCGTTATTAAGCCGTTTACCCTGTTTCCTCTGCCAACTTCGCCATCGTCTCCGGATTCGCAGCTAAGTCCTGATTTGGTCAGATACGCATCCTCATTTTCTTCTGCGTCTCCAGTATTGACGAATATCCTTACCTCTCTTTCTGTAAGCTTCTTAGCTATGTTGGACACGTCCTTAGCCACCAATTCCTTGTACTTTGTGTATTCCTCAATGCTCTTTACGAATTTTGCTACAAATGCTATCGCAATCGTAAGAACTATCCTGTCGCCATCCCGCATACCCATGACTTTTATGTCCTCGCCCACTGCCGGAATTTTCCTTTTATAGTCCTTGCCATTGAGGAAATGCTCGGTCTCTAGGACAAGCCTTTCCGTCTCAGTGAGCGGTGCAAAGCCTATTCCGAAAGAGGTGTCGTTTGCCAAAGGCACGCCATTGCCGCGGGTGAATATGCTGTTCAAATCCTCGCTGCCCTTCCTGATTTTCGACTCTATTTTAACCTCTTTTTCCAAATCAAGGAACCTGCTGTTATCCTTCAGGTATTTTTCTGCCACGCGTTCGGCTATGTCGTTTACCTCTATTTTCCTGTTTTCGAACTTTTCCGTAGCCCTTCCTGTAACTATCACCTCTATTTTATTCGTTATTTCCCCCCCTCCAAACCATGTATCCGATGAGCCGCCGATTATGAGCCCTTTGTCGACGTTGTGATGCAGTATCACCCCGAACTTGCCTATGTATTCCCTGCACAGAGCATGGCTCACTTCATCGCAGATTCCATCTATGAGGCTGTCAGGATGCCCTATGCCTTTCCGTTCTACATATTCTATCTGCTGTTCCTCGAGCGGCTTAGAACTTATTTTGTTTATCGAAATATTGGCCATGCAATCAGCTGCGTTATTTTTGGCACGTAAAGTTTATATATAATATTTTATGCATTAAATATTACCAACAGTAATTGTGGTGCAGATGAACGGTTTCAAAACGCTGAACGAAATCTCATCAAGCATAAGGTCGACGAGAAGAACACTGGGGATAAGCCAAAAGGCGCTAGCGGCTTATCTGGGAATAAGCCAAAGCACGATAGCACGGCTTGAGAGCGACATAGATTCACTGAATCCCAGTTATCGTATGGTGTTCAACGTAATTGAAGCGCTGAACGAGCTCGGCGAGAGGTCAAAAGCAGAAGCCTTCACGGATAAAACCGCCAAGGAAGTGATGCACAGGAAAGTCGTCTTTTGCAGGGACACAGATACTATAAAATTT
This sequence comes from Microcaldota archaeon, assembly GCA_021797745.1. Taxonomy (GTDB): domain Archaea; phylum Micrarchaeota; class Micrarchaeia; order Micrarchaeales; family CABMGC01; genus JAJZZD01. Next base: position 218,990 of record JAJZZD010000001.1, read on the forward strand.
GCGCTGGAGCTCATAAAGGACAAAGACTTTTCGCAGCTGCCCGTGTTAAACCGTTCAGGCAGCGTGGTTGGAACAGTTTACCAGAAAAATCTGCTCATGGCGCACATGAATAATACTGAAAACAGGAAGAAACGCGTGTCTGAAATATTGGATCCGGCGCTGCCGCAGATAGACGAGAATACTCCTATAAGAAAATTAAAATCGCTAATGGAAGGCTACGATGCCATATTGGTGACAGAAAAAGGAAAACTAAAAGGCATAATTTCAGTTTTTGATATGCTGCGCGTGCTCTGACGTTTATGCCGAAATTCGCTTTCAGCGCACCCTTGCGGCCCAGCGCCAGAGTCGCAGTTCGCTTTTTGCAGCATTTTTATCTCCAAAGTCAAAGACTCTTTTCGGGTTAACTTCGCTGACACTGACCTTGTCCTTGCCGCGCAACGCGCTAAATAAAGAAGCATGTATGTCATTATTTGCGTCTACTACCAATTCCTTCTGCACTGCAGCTACTGGAAGGATGCCGCCGTTCGCCGAAAGTATTGAATTTTTAGGCATTTTCATGCCTCCTGCTATGATCAGAAAGCATCCATCCAAAATTATCATTTCTTTTGACAAAGCCTGTTCGTATTGTGAAAAAATCTCCCTTGCGCTTGCTCGTAAGTAAATAATATTGACTTTTCCTGGGTCTAGCGGATTCTTTGACAGCGTTTCAATTATCTCATTATCTTGATCGGGCTTTTCCTGCACTACGAACTTTCTGGCGCCCGCATGGGCAAAAGCATCTACGCATGCATTTACCAAAGGTACCAAAGCAGGCCCATAAGGCACGAGTCTTGTGCTTGGAGACAGAATAACGACTTGCGCGTTGCTGATATTCATAAATTCCAGCTTCATGTTCCTCAATTCCTCTGCGTTGGCTGCATATTTACGCTTTTTTCTATTTTTGTCAGCACGACAATAATATTTATTATATCTTCGCAGACTTATCACGATAGCAGGTCGATAAAATGGCTAATCAAGGGGCAGGCGGAGGATGCGAGTGCGGAGGCGCATGTCTGTGCGGCTGCACAGGCGGATGCAGGTGCAAGGCAAATTGCTCGTGCGGCTGCACGTGCGGTGAAAGAAAGCGGAACAGGGGAGTTTACAATGTTTAAGCGTGTTGATTATGACTGAAATGCTCGAATGCGGATGCAAAATAGAAAAAAGAAAATTCATAGTGGGTGTGCACTGCAAAATGTCTGGCTGCGAGGAATGCAACCTTATGCCTAAAATACATCCTTTCAGTACCGGAAAGCTCATACCGTGAACAAGCGCGAAGCGCTATTGTAGCTTCGACACGAGTGCAAAGCCACTGCCAGTTCCATATATGACATTTGACGTTCCCTATTTCGTCAAAAATAGGCAGATGCAAATTGTCCATTTCACAGATGGCTAACTGTGGGAGTAAATTTAAAAAGCTATCTTCATTAGTAGTAATCAGTGGTCAGATGGCTAAGAAAAACTCAATGGGTTTAGCAGGAGGAGTCCTGCTGTTTGTAGGGTCTTTGATATACCTGTACGTATTCTTCTTTGCGTGGTACGCAGCAGGCCTGTCAAACGCAGCGGCATTGGCCGCACCCTGGCTAAGCGCAGCTTCGTTCCTGGCGCCGTTCGTTATTGCTTTTGCAGTAATTAGCGCGATTGCCCTGTTCTTCATGGGCATAGGAATGATGGCAGGAAAGATGTCCGGCGACAAGGAAAAGATGGCAGTGTGGAAATTCCTGATACTGGGCGGCATGACAATGCTGATCCTTACTGGCGTAGGGCAGTACTTCTATGCCGTAGTGGTAGGATTCGTCCTGACGTATCTCGGCGCAACAATAGCCGAAATGTAGAAAGGGAAACGCTGTTTTTTGTTTCTCTTTTTTCTTTTTTTCTTTTTATTTCAAGCCCTTAGCTGCGATTTCGCAGCTTTCATTTTTCCTGCTACAAAAGCAACTCCCAAAATCTTGGCGGCACGCTCGTTCAGAACAGGCAATGTAATCCATAACTTCAAGGCCACTCTATTTCTTCAGACGTGCTCATCGCTTTCTAAAAATCCGCCAGGGTAGGGATTTGAACCCTAAAGCCCCGAAGGGCACTGGTTGGCTTGTTTTCGCATCATCTTGTTTCAGCTCTTGAGAAAAAAACTCAAGACCAGCGCGTTACCAGATTCTGCCACCCTGGCATGAACTTATTCCGTATCTGCATTATAAAAACTATTTCGTTTACTGTTTTCACTGCATCTCATAGAATAGTCTTTTGTAGCTATCGAGCGTTCCGATGTCAACCCAGTTTCCGCTCGACTGCACAAACGCCTTTACCTTTGTCTTCTCAGTTAAATACCTGACGAAGTTTCCCATGCTATCTACATTGTTCTTGCCGTCCACGTAATCTCTCAGTATTTTGATCACGTCCTTGGAATAAAAGTATATGCCCGTACTAACAAGTGATGACATAGGATGTTCGGGCTTTTCCTCAAAAGATTCCACGTATGTATCTTTTCCCACTTTAAGTACCCCGAAGCGCTTAGCGCTGTCGAGAGATTTCACGTCATAAGAAACTATGCTCGGCACTTTGTTTGCAGCCATTTCTTCAAATAAGCTTTTGATGTCGAATGTATAGAAATTGTCACCCGCGACAACAAAGAAGCCGTCATTTATTCCTGCCTGTTCCACCGCGTAGTTAAGGCCTTTTATTGCACCGAACTTTGTTTCGTTGCTCGATGTCGGCTCTATGACGAGCGTAATCTTTTTCTTGTATCCTGCACGCGTTTTTAACTCTGCGAGATACCTGAACTGGTTTTCAAATTTCTGATTTGCCGACACGACCACTTCGTCAATCACTTCAATTTTTTCCAGGTCCTGCAATATGTAGTCTAAAAGCGGCCTCCCTTTTAAAGTAAGAAGCGGTTTTGCTATGAATTCGCTCAAAGGCTCAAGTCTTTTTGCAAAACCCCCGCACATAACTATTGCTTTCATTCAAACCAGCTTCTTCAGCGATTCTACAGTCTAAAAATCCATGGGTCCTTCGACAAGTGGTCCCTTGTGATACTTTTTAATTGCGTCTTTAAACTCTTTTGCTTCTTCGCTTGCAGTAAAGGCATTTTCAGTAAAGCAATCATCAAGCAACCGCCCGAAACTTTTTTTGTACTGTTCGTCAAGCGTGTTAAACTTATTGTTAGCGTCATCCAATCCATTTAATAGTTCTGGTTTTTTTGCCTCAGCATCGATGTAATTCTGCGCACTTAATGCTGCGTAGTCTTTCACGTAGCTGGTCTTCTTGCCATTGACTTTCAGTGCGGTGTAATCGACCTTTAACTTCCCGCTTTGAATATTGCCAAACAGCGTTTTCGTTTTTGCTTCTTCTGGGAATTTTTCAGATAATGTTCCTGCTTCTTTCTGCGCAGCTTCAAATTCCTTTTTTATTCCAACTAATGCATTGCAAGCTTTCATCAGCGCCTCGTCAGGTATGTGATATCTATTTGCTATCTTTGTGATAATCTCTCCAAATGTTGTCGGTTTTTCTTCGTCTTTCTTAAGCGCATCCTTTAACTCCTCTTTTACTGACTGATCATTTAACTTCTCTTTTTCTGAGTGATCAAGGAATAAGCCGAGAATGATTATGTACTTGCGCATTTTTGGGGAGTACCCAGACGCGACTTGTTCTTCGTTATTCAACTCTTTTGCCAGGCATGCCATGTATTTTGTTTTTTTGTTGCTTGCATACTGCTCGTAATTTTTACTGAAGAAAAGTATGCTTTCCTTGATTAAGTCACTGAATTTTTCAGCATTTCCGGCTTTTGCCCCATCCGCCAAAGAGAGCAAGTGGTCAAGTCCGCAATTGCCTTCTTTTGCTCCTTGCGTTCCAATCATTCCTTTCAGTTCGGGCATAATACCACTTTGTATGAATGTGTATGAATGGTCAAAATATAGTTTATAATCATTTCTCGTGTTTTTATCCGATTCACGCTTTCCTTACAAGCCTCCTTCCTGTCATCATATTGTTCGCCGCCTCGTAAATCGAGTATTTTTTGATTACCCTCGCCTTTATCATGTCAAGCTCCTCGCTCTTTGCCCCAGTTGAACTTTCTATATGTCTTAGTTTGTTGGCGTACGCATTGAATGCCATCTTGGCAGATGCGAGCGCATCGCGCTCGTGCAGATTGCTTACGTATTTCTCTGCAATTACCTTCTTTTTGCTGACGCTTATGTCTGTACTCGGAACAAACAGGACTGCGTCGAATACAGCGGAAAGCTTAGACACAAGCGAATTTGCCTTTTCCTTGTCACTGCTTATCACTACAGGAAACCCTGCCTCTTGTATCTCATTCACGAACCATGCCATTCCTACGTATCTTCCAGTCTTGACTTTTACTATGCCCCCGTCTAGGTCAAGGCAGGCAATGGCCGAAGTTTTTCCCGGGTCTATGCCAACTATGAGATGTTTCATCAAATCAGTGGTATCTACTGCAGAATCAGCTATTACATACTGAACTATTCGCATAGCATATCGCATCCTGCAGTGTCTGCGGAATGGCTAAATACTGACAGTTTACCACTGCAATAGGCACTTGATTTATGCTGTAAAACTTGCCGAACAGCTCCTGGTTGCTTATCTTGTCTGCTGCAGTAGCAAGGCAGCTGCTTAGTGCACCTGCTCCGAACGTAGAATTGGCAAGCGAGGACAGCGTGCCTGGTGATATGTAGCCGTTCTGTAGCACAGAACCTGCTGCTGACGCAAACTTGGTGAAATTCGCTCTTCCGTAAGCGCAGAAAAGATACTGCGACAGCGCGCTCGCATTCGCAAATCCGTGTATATTTGCTACCGCCTGCGTTGCGGGGCTGTCAAGCATGTAAACTGATATGTTTACCCTGCCTGCAAGCCTGCTCTCAAGCGCCGTGGCGTTAAGCAGGCTGGCTATTCCTCCTATTGCATAAGGGTCTGTGAAAAGATAGACTTGAAGCGGGTTTTCTGTGCTGCACGCGGCAGAATTCTGAATTTTCACAGTTCCCAGCGCAGCGACAGAGTAATTTCCCAGCGCAGCTGGCTTTGCAATCTGCTCAAGTGGGGTAATCTGCATGGTATTGGTGTCACTTATTAACATGGAAACAACGAATGTTTGGTTGTTCTGGGGGTTTTTTGCCGGTATGCTGACAAGCCACTCTTTAGAAGCATTTATGTAATAAAGTTTTGCCGCAGAAACGTTGGAAATGTACGGAAGCAGCGACAGCGTTCCGTTCACGTTCATGTAGCCTGCAACGAACCTTTCTGCAACCCCTAGGATCTGCGATTGATTATGCGTGGCCAACATGACATTTGCTGATGAATTTGTAGAGTTCCTGGCTGCCAATTTCATGCCGCTAGTGGTCACTAAAAGGAGTGCCCCGAGGAGCAGTATCACTATGAGCAGTGATATATGTATTCCGTCAAGGCCTCCGAACCTGCCAATGGGCCTTATTATTATCCTTGGCTCTGGAGCTGCCTTATTGTTTTTGTTTTCTTTCATGCTTTCACTTAAGCTTACATCGTATCAAGCGTGCGGGCCCGGCGGGATTATCATACATAAAGCATTATTAAATTAAATGCTTCGCATATTTTGAACCCGCGACCTCCGCCTTAGGACGGCATCGCTCTATCCAAGCTGAGCTACGGACCCTGTGATAAGTTTGCCAGCAATTCTATTTATACTTTTTCTATCGCCTGCAGATTACCCATGCGTTTCACATTGATTCAATAGGCTCTACTCCTAGCAATCTTAGCATGTTTCCCATGGCATGCATAGCCGAATATACTATTGCAAGCCTGATATTCTTGCTTTCGCCTCCTTTTATCACTTGATTTCTCTCATAAAAAGCGCTGAACGTTGAGCTGAGGTCCAACAGGTAATCGGTGATTACGTTCGGCCTGTACTCGTTGGCCGATTTTTCGGCAATGTCCTGTGCCATGCTGATTAGTTTTATGACTTTGAATTCATCATTGTTTATAAATCCGTAATCCCTGGCTTCTAATTGTGTTTCTTCATATGCCGCCTTGCCGAGTATGCTCCTTGCACGTGCATACATGTACATTACATACGGCCCGCTGTTCGCCTCGAAGTTGAGCGCGCGCTCCCACGAAAAATCGATTTTCTTTTCAGGCCCAACGCGCAAATATTCGAACCTTATTGCAGACAACGCGATGGCCTTAGCCACTTCGTCAGTATTTTTCTTGCCAGAAATCTTCTTGCTGCTCTCTACTTTCTCCTTGGCTTTTGCCGTTGTTTCCCTGAGCAGGTCGTCTGCCGTGTAATTTTTCTCGCTGCTAAGCCAGGTACCCGACCTTCCGCTCAGGTCTTTTCCCCCTATTTCCACTATCGCGTACGCGACGTGAGTCAGATTGCTAGCAGAATCCGCTGAACCAGTTAGCTTGAGCAGCGCTTTGACTGTGGATTGCTCATGGCTCTGCCTCATATCTATTATGTTTATTACCTTTTTCGCATTTCCAAAGCCTCTTTTTTCCCCACTTTTCGAGCTAGAGTACAGACATGCCCCATTTGGCTGTTTTTGAATGATCTGAGAGTATGAGAAGCTGTCTTTAAGCAGGCCGAATTTCCATAGATGGAATGCAAAATCCTTCATTGCATAAGTTGCCACGCCGTTGCTTCTTATCAATACCTTGTACCTTTCCTCAGGGTTTTCGAATTCTTTTGAAATATCCTTTACCTGTTTCAGGTCAAGTGCCAATGTCCCTTTGTACTTCTCTTCTTCAGGGGTTATTACTGCGCCTTTTGCCTTTGCCAGGTCAACTGCAGCTCCGAGAAGCTTGGCAGCGACTATGTCGCTTTCCCATATCAACACATTATGGTAAACCTTGTAGTTGAATGCAGTTTCGTACTGCGCCAGTACGCATTTCTCGCTTATGGATCTTGACAGCCTAGCCTCATCCGTGTTTCCCTGCTCCATTTTTTTAAGTATCGTTTCAATTTCTTCTTTTACCCCATCTTTTTCCAGCGCCTTGTTCACCTCTACGTACAGCTCTCCCAAAAATTGGTCGTATTTTTTATTCTGCGCATTTTTGCTGCCAAGATGGATATGCCCCCAAACCAATTCGGCAACCTGCAGACCCAGGTCGTCAATGTAGTCTTCCCTTTCTACACTGTAACCGCAAAATGCCAGAATGTTCGCGAGAGAGTCGCCGAGCAAGAGGTTTCGCAGATGGCCCACATGAAGCGGCTTTGTCGGGTTTACTGCCGGGTATTCTATTAATGTTTTCTCGCCTTTGCCTAAATTGCTTGAGCCATAAAATTCTTTTTCATCAATTACCGTCTCGATAACCGACTTGGAATAAGCAACCCTGTCAAAAACAGAGTTCAAATATCCTGAGCTCTCAGTGAATTCTTTTATGAGCTGTGTTCTCTTCATATGCCTAAGTATGTGCTGTGCTACCTCGTGTGGTGATTTGCCATACTGTTTGGCAATCCTGAAAGCCATAGAAGAGCTGAGGTCGCCGAATTCCTGCGAAGATACGTTTATGCTGTTCCAAAAATCTATTCGTTCCAATCTCGCTTCCTCAAACTCTGTTTTTGCTGCATTTTCTAACTGCGTAACGAACTCTTCCTTTGCCAAATACATAAGACTGGGCAACAAATCACCTCGCGTTTTTGTCAAATCTCTTTAGAACTACTGGAATATAATTGACTACGTCGCTTGCAAATATGTGCGTGCCCATTTTCTTAGCGAGTGCGTCTCCTATGTATGAATGCAGGTAAACGCCTGCGCTTGCGGCCTGGAAACTGGTGCAGCCAGTGGCAAGATAGCCGCCTATTATGCCAGCAAGAACGTCGCCTGTTCCCATGGTCGCCAAAGCCGACGTTTTCGCCTTGTTTATCTTTACTGAGTAGCCGTCGGTTATGATCGTAACGTGTCCCTTTAGCACGATTACTGAGTTAGTTCTGATTGCAGCCCTAGTTGCAGCTTCGATTCTTCCTCTGATGTTTCTCCCCTCCGGAGGCGCAAATCCTGTCAGGGCCTTGAATTCTTTGTCGTGCGGAGTCAGAATGGAGTTCTTGTTCAGCCTTTTTTTCATGTACTTCAAAGAGCGTATGCCATCTGCGTCTATTACCATTTTCATATTCTTGCCGATTGCATAATCAATCAGCCTTGCCGCAAATCTCATAGGCGGCACATTCTTTGTGCCTATTCCCATGCCTATCACTAAAGCTGTCGAGCGGTCCATCCATTCCCTCAACACTTTTTTCTCCTTATCCGTGCTCTCGCTTATGTAGCTCTTTCCCAACGTCCTTACAATCATGTTCTGAGTAAGTTTTTCTACAGCATTTTTAATCGAGCTTGGAACAAAAAGGCATGCATATCCAGTACCTATGCGCAATCCTGCAAGAAGGTTATAAACTGAATTTCCCACAGCCGCAGAAACGCCGTAATAATCATTGCTGCCAGAAACAACAACCAGGCTTCCCAGTTCGCCTTTGCTTGCAAAGAGGCTTCGCGGCTGCGCCGCGGCCTTAAGGTCTTTGGCTGACGTGGCCTGTACTCTGTATTTAATGTTCGGAATTGATTTTTTGCCGCTTGCAAACAATTTTAAGTTTTGCATGGTACTAATCCACATTATATCTTTAATAATATCTTCAATGCGGTGCTCTTTAATGGTCAAGGTCTACAAATCGAGGGACGGAAAGGAGCTTATAGTATACCTTCCATTTGAAGTGGTAAAAAAACTGGGGATAGAAAACGGCGACGAAGTCGACTTTTTGAAATTCAATGACAAAGCATTCATTTTCGCGAAGAAGGCGGATATAATCAACATCGCAACTGGCAAAATGCCAATGGGCAGGCAGGAAAATGTAGCTGCGAAGGGAGGTAGCCTTACATTCGCCGAAATCGGAGTATTAAAGAAACTCGACACGCTCAGGTATCCTGTAAGAAATATTGCCAACGTAAGCAAGATTCTTAACGACACTGAAGAAAAGATACTGGCGCAGCTGCTGAAGAAAAAAATCGTATCGCTGTATACTGATGAAAAAAGGAAGGAGGAGCTTTACAGCATACCGAAGAACATATACAACAGTTTCCTTCTGAGAAAGAAAACCGAAGAAGCAAATACCGTTAAAGCAGCAGAGCCGGTGAAAATAACGCAGAGTGCTGTCTTGCCGAATATCGAGAACGACAACATAACAAAGCTCGAGAAAGACGGGTATGTGGTAATAGCCACAGAAGCAGAAGCATCTGCCGTCTCAATCGCACTGGAAGCAAGCATAAGGCAGGGCAAGGTCATAGGAATAAGAGCGTTCAACAAGAAATACTACATAATGTTACGAAGCATGTTCGACAGGAACAGTGCAAAACTGCTCAAGGAGCTTAGAGACGGTCCTAAGCCCATATCCGAGCTTGTGAAGAGAACCGGCCTTGAAGAGGATGCGCTGCGCACCATGCTCTATGTGATGCTTGAGCAAGGAGATGTGAGCGAGAACAGAAAGGACACGTTTGCTTTGGTGTGACTTGGCGGAATCGGGCGTTGCTACGCCAATGCCAAGAAGTGGTCTGCAACCATGACAATTATCGAAAATAGCACCACGAACGCCACTACAAGCCTTACATTCATCTTCGGCCCTTTTTCTGGCGCATCGTAGAAACTCAGTATGCCTGCCTGCTGCTGAGGTGTTGATAGAGCCATGACATCATTATTAGCAAATTTATTTGGCGTGTTTAATTATTAAACTTTTGCGCGTGCAGCCAATTCACTGTATTACTGAAGTAGCCTTGACTCTGTTTCCGTCATACGCGTATTTTCCTTCACGCGTCTTTTCATCATATCCTATTAGCTTAAAGCCGTTCATGTCTGATTTCTCTCCTAGCAATTCCTTATCCATATTCATTCTGTTTCCCTTGCTTTCATGCTCCTCTACTTCGATTAAACTTTTGTGAAGCTGCCTGTATTCCCCTACGCTAAGTTCTCTGCCCCTTTGAAGGGAGCTTATGTCAACTAGTTTTCTAGTAAGTTCGCTTCCCGGTTCACTTAGCATTTCTCCGCTAAAAACGCTTGTGCCCGAGCCGCTGCCATAAGACGCAAATATTATTTGTTTTTTCTTTTTTGCGTAAGTAAGAAGGCTTGCCGTTGCAACCCACATCGAGCTGTTGTAAGAGTTTCCTACCTGAGACGGCAATTTGAGGGAATATTCCAGTCCTATGCGCTCTTTGAAATCAGCATATATTTTAGGGTTTTTTTCTCTTAGCTGTTTGTGATAACTCCAGAGCGCTGTTATATCAGCGTCTGCAGCAAGATGCTCTGCCATGCCCCCATCTCCGTTAGCGTCCTTGTGCTTATTTGCAGACTTCCTTACTAACGCAAGCGCACTTTTTTCTCCGCCTATCGGCTCTTTTATTCCAAGCTCATTCTCTAACCCCAGTAGTGCACTTGGACTATTTTTTCTTAGCCAATGCATGAGCAAAAATGACGATAGGTAAATGGGTTCTTTAGCAAAGGGTACATGGCTTATTACATAGAAATCATCAGGCAGTTTGGAGCGTTCTTCATAGTGCTCCAATGCGCTCCCTATATTCATAACATAGTTTATTTCAGACCCTACGCCACTAGACACATGAGGCGTATGCTCATTAGATTTGTAAAAATCATTCGAAGGGACATTGTAATGTGACACATTGCGGTTCATCTTTATAAGCAATGGGTCTTGTGTTACAAAAAGCAAAGTAGAAGCTGCGCCCTGTGTTGTTTCAGCACTTTTAGCTTTTTCGTTATCGTAAAGTGCAATGTCGGAACCTATTACAATTGCGCTCTTTATTTGGCCGGCTCTAATCGCCGCAACAGACAAATTCAATGTTTTTGCTTCTGCAGTACATGCGAATTTCATTTCCAATGAATCTGCATGTTTTAATGATCTGAGAACATTTTTTACGAAAACGCTTTTTCCGTCGTCTTTATTTTTAACATGCAAATCATATAATACAGGTTCAACTATTTCTAGCATCAAATTTGATCCAGGCTTACTTCCTTCCCTGCTAGTTTCGGTAGCAAAATAAATTGCTCCTATTCCATACTGCTCTATTTTTTGTCGGAGCTCTGGTATTTCGTATGCATTGTCTATAAATTTTAAGAAATTGTTTGCAGCTAAGGTAACAAAGTTGTCCGAATGACCAGGAAACCTGAATTGATTTACCATTAATCCTTTAGTCACTTTTCCTTCTTCGAAACCCATGTGTTCAGCAATGGTTTTCGCAGTTACTGTATACGGAGGCACTTCAATGCCAATATAGTTTATTCCCACATCCTCTTCGCCGGTCATGCAGTTTAATTGACTATGCGTCTTTAAAAAGAGACGAAGTAAGGTTCGTCAAACCGCTTATTTGCTATTTACTGCAGTTTGCTAATCTGCATGCTGCTTAAAGTTTTTTTCTTAAATAAATTATCAAATTGCAAATAAAGCGCAGGGGTTATTCCATAATAAGTAACAAGGTTAAAGCAAGCACGGCTCTAATAATAATGATAGGAATAGTAAGCCTGTTTGCCGACTATACTTACGAAGGCGGCAGGAGCATACTGCCACAATTCTTCACGACAACGCTAGGAGGATCGGTATTCCTTCTTGGCATCGTGCTTGGCGCAGCCGAATTTTTTGGATACGCGTTCAGACTCGTGAGCGGCAAAATCGCTGACAAGACCCATGGCTACTGGATCCTGATATTCTTAGGCTATGCTATGAACCTTTTTGCATTGCCCCTGCTCGCAATTACAGGAAATTACATACTCGCAATATTCCTCATATTTGCCGAGCGGGTTGGAAAAGGAATCCGTGCCCCGCCAAAAGATTACATAATATCTGAAGTTGCTGAAGAAGGCAAGATGGGAAAGGCGTTTGCAATAAACGAAATACTTGATCAAACCGGAGCGATTCTAGGGCCGCTATCAGTATCGCTGATTCTGCTTTACGAAAGCAGCTACCGCGCCGCTTTCGCATTCCTTGCAATACCAGCAACAGTTGCAATCGCATTCCTAGTAATAGTTTTCATCAAGTACACAAGATTAAAACAGAGAAAAACTGTAGCGCGTCAGTTAAGCATCATGCCATTCAGGAAATTTGTAATATACTCAATCGCAATTGCTGCTAGCGCAGCAGGCACATACCAGGTTTCCTTCATGCTTGTGACTGCACAGGGAGTACTCAGCACATATCTGATACCGCTGATATTTCTTGTCGCGATGGCCGGTGAAGGAATATTCGGATTTGCATTCGGTCTGTTGTACGACCGCATTGGTAGAAAACTTGTTTATCTTGGCTTGCTGTTTTCGCTTTCAATACCTATTTTGCTGCTTGGATTCGGGCTTTATTTCCTGTTCCTTGGCGCCCTGATGCTTGGTGCGGCAACAGGAATACAAGACACAGTAATGAGGTCAGTAGTGGGAAGCAGAATAAAGAAAGAAAAAAGAGGATACGCATTTGGCGTATTTAATGCGCTTTATGGATTTGGACTTATGGCGTCATCAATAACCGTAGGCTATCTGTTCTACTCACTGCCAGACATACTGATTTATGTTGTGGCAATGCAGACTATGGCATTCATTGCCCTGTCTATTTCGTTTAAGGAATAATTGCCGTTAAGCATATTCTATTATGTAAACGCCTTAGATGCAAGCGCTGCACGCCTTCGCGCAGCAGGAAATAAACTCATATTATTTTCTGGCCGGGCCTATGCATGTTTTTGTACGCCCAGAACACTCCTGCTGTAGAAGCAACATTAGTAAGCAGCATGACCAAGAACATCATGTCTAAAAACCCGGGTATTGTTATGCCGTAAGCAAGAGGCAGCGTGGCAACTATTGCAGGGGAAATTCCTCTGGCAACATCAAACGATACTATCCTTCTCATAACTGAACTTTTTTCTGCATCTTTTGGTATGTACTCATTTAGCATATTTGAAAAAAGCGACCGTATGAGTATGACAACCAAAGTCAAACCTACTGCAGCTGCAATAAGGAAATATGTCAATTCGGATACGCTGAACAGCATGCCTATGTAAACGAAAAAGAAAGTGCTTGTAAAGAAAACAATCTCTCTCTGATAGTCGTATATGTAGTTTACGTCAGGGTTTGAAAAGTATTTTTCAAAAAAGTCTCCCACTGCCTTTTTCGCCTTGCCATACCTGTCTTTTAAGTTTATTTCATTTCTTTTGAACCTATTGCTGCCTATATTAGAAAATACAATTCCGAATATGAATATTGTGAATGCACCGCTAAAATTCAGCTGCTGCGCTATGCCATAAATTGCTATTACCATAGTTATGGTCAGCATCCACATGTATTCTTTGCTGTATTCTTTGAACTTCTTTAGCAGGTATAGCATAACAAATGCAAATCCAATTCCCATAAGAAGCGAGCCGAAAATAACTCCAATGACAAGATATGCGACGCCTTGCAGGGTTATGCCCGAACCTACAAGCAGCCCGAATAGCAGAATAGGAACCACAAGCTGCAGAGAATCGCTTGCGACGCCTTCATATATCAGCGTTGTGCCAAGGTCCGTAGGTGCTTTTGTGAGCCTCATTAGCGTAGGAACTATTATGCTGCTAGGTCCTGCAAGCGCAAAGCCAAATATGAACGCCTCTATCAGATTCCACTGAAATATGAGCAGGGCCAGCAACGAAAGCGCGATACCCGTGACTATCGCAACTATGAACGTGAATTTCGTAGCTTTGACTATTACTCTGCTGAGCTTGAATACGTTTATATTCATTCCAACGTCGAAAAGGATGAATGCCACAGCCACTGCGGTTATGAAAGGCGTAAGCGAAGCGATAGTGCTTCCAGGTCCTGTGTTCACGATATTCAGCAAAGGCCCGACTGCAAGGCCTATGAGCATCAGCGGAAGTATGTTTGTTATCTTGAGCTTGTCAAAGAACACATTAAGCAGAAATCCGAAAAATGCGACAGCGGCAATGAACATGAAAATAATGTTTACGCTTATCATAATCTTCTTTTCAACTGACTTCTTAAGAAATTTAAACCTGCGTTAATGTCCAAGGCGCCGATTTTGATCATTCACTGAACAAACTGTCCGGTTCTTTCTATGTTCTACTCTTAGCAAATACGATTTAGTACCTTCAACGGCATAAATCAATCTATATGGTTTAATGTAAACTATTCGTTCGCTTTTCAAATCAAATCTTAATGGCTTGCCAATGTCAGGATTTTCTACTATTTTTGCTATCTGCTTTTTGATTCTTTCTTTGAAAGAACTATCTTTCAGTTTCCTTACTTCTTCTTCTTTGAAAGAACTATCTTTCAGTTTCCTTACTTCTTCTTCGAAAGTATTAGTCCAGATAACTTCCGTTATAGCTACCATGTTGCCAGCTCCTTTAGGAAAGCATTCTTGCTTAGTTTATGGGAGTTGCCTGCTTCTATCTCACTCCAGGCCTTTCTTGCTTCTTCTAACTCCTCTAAATCTTCCTTAAGGATGGGATTATCGATTCTTTTTAGCAGAATAACCCTGCCCGTAGCCTTTAGTGCGAATAGTGTACCTTCCTTTATCTTCAATTTTGCCCTAATTCTTTTAGGCAGTACAATCTGACCTTTTGAACTCATTTTAGTTACTTCAACTTCTGTTTCCATAATAGTAAGATAATCTTACTGATATAAAAATATATGCCAACATGCGTCCCACGTCACGCGAGGATTAGTTTTAGCGCCAAATGATAGTATTTATGTCTAGAAATTAATCTACTTTACAGTAATTTATTGAATTCGTCTACTGACAAATCAACTTCTTTTATTATAGTCCTTACCATACCTCTTCCTATTGGCCTGTGCGCAGGAACCACAATCACGTTTTCAGGATTCCTTTCTCCAAAAACAGAAATATACTTGCCTTTGTTGTCAAGTTGCATTACAATATGACTACCGCGCTGATGGTTAATGACATATCCAATACTGACCAAAGCTTTGAGTACTTTATCATAGTTCAGAGGCAGAAGCCTAGACACTTACCTGCACCATCTCAACAGGGATAGGATCTCCGTGCTTTTTCAACGATTCAAGATATGCTTGTATTGCCTCTTTAACATTCTTCATAAGCTCTTTCTTGGTCTTACCCTCAGTCGCGCATCCTGGCAAATCAGGTACTTTAGCCACATACATGCCGTCTTCGTCTTTTTCCACTATTACTGTGAATCTAATTGTCATTGTTACCATTGTCTATTACTCAATGTGTGCTTATAATTATTGTGTTCGCCGCGCGTCTCTCGACCCAAGCTGCTTTTCTTTTTGTTTTGCGCTAAAGAGTTAGGTATTAGAATGGAGGCACAGGTCATACGACGCAAGGTGAGGGTTATTTTTAGTGGCGAATGATGGTAAATAATAGTAAATAATTTGTTAGAAATTTTCCTCCATTAACCTACGCGCCAAAGGCCAAAGTTGTAGGAACGTTTAAATACCGAGAAAATTCAATAAATATCTGCGATAAAATGGCTATTAAAAAAGCACGAAAAATAGTTGAAGTATTATTCTCAGATGAACGTGTAGTTGCATCTGAAGCACAGAGCGTAATACCAACGGGATACAGACAGGCTACTTTAGAAGAAGTTGCTTTGAGCTACAGATATGTTGCTACGTTTATACAGAAATTACATGATATAGGCCCGGCTTGGACGTCAAAGAAAAGACTAAAAAGTTCAGAATATCAGCAAATACACGATGATGGATCACAGTCAAAGATAGATAGAGATACCTACTACTCACTTCCTCCAGAAAAGAGATCATATCACTATCCCGGAAGCGGCTCTGTGGCCGTGGGCGTCTACGACTACGACGACTGGAACAGGAGGTTGAGCGTTGACGCTGACGTCAGGGCTTCCGACGGTGCGCGGGTGGCATACGTGAAAGCCGAGCCAAGCCAACGTGTTTCGAATGGTGCCGAGTATATTCCAAAGAAGATTGTTAGTGCTGCCGAAAAGCAGCTAGCACAACTCGAAGGGAGCCCTCTAATAAACCAAGGACAGGTTTCTGCATTGAGGACACTTGTAGATGTGGCTAAGAGGCAGAAGCGTCAGTAATAAAATAATGCTTTTCTTTTTGTTTTGCGCTAAAGAGTTAGGTATTAGAATGGAGGCACAGGGAATCGGACCCAGGCTTGCGCCGTGTAAAGGCGCCGTCCTACCATTAGACTATGCCTCCTTATTTTATCTTGCATGTGCTTTGCAGAATTCGTTTATTTTATTAATTGCATCTGCTAATATTTCTTTTGTTGCCGCTGAAACCAGTCTTGCATGCCCTTCTGATCCGAATCCCTTGCCGCTTGTGAGGTAAACCCCTTTTTCCTTAAGCAGCTTTTCCACAAATGCTCCGCTGCTCCTTAGATTCAATTGCTTAATGTCTATTTTGGGAAATATGTAAAACGCCCCGCGCGGTTCTATTGCGTGCACATACTCGTTTTCATTCAGCAGCTTCGTGGCAAAGTGCACCCTGTTTTCTATGCTTGCAACCATCTTCCTCAACGCCTTTTCGTGCGCTTTTCTGTTGTTTATTGCATCTGCAAAAGCATACTGAGCAGGCGTGTTTGCGCTTAGCCGCATATCGCAGAAGTCAGTAAATTTCTTTCTCAACTCATTGCTTAGTTTGTCTTCCTCTGGCAGCACCATGTATCCTATTCTTATCCCGGGCGCGTCAAATACCTTTGACGCACCGTTAAGTATCATGTGCGGTATTCCTTTTGCCAATTGAGCTATGCTTGTGAACTTGGCGCCATTGTACACTATTTCATCATAAATTTCATCGCTTATTAGGAATATGCCATGGTCTTTAGCAAATTCCACAACATCTTCCAATGTTTTCCGGTCAAGCACGCTGCCTGTTGGATTGTTCGGGTTCGTTATGAGCATGTACTTTACCTTGCGCGCCATGCCTCTGTTCTTTCTGAACATGCTTTCTATTTTGTCCCTATCAAGATCCCAGTTGCGGCTTTCATCATAATCGTGTACATATACTGTACCTCCGTAAAACCTGAGGAATGGCATGTATGAAGAGTAATAGGGCTTGAACATGAGCGCAGCGTCTCCGTAGTTTATCATGGCTGCATTCATGAAGTTTAATGCCTCGCTTACTCCCTGAGTGACAATGGCTTTTTCAGGGCCAAATCGCACGCCATAAAGCCTTTTGTACCTGTTCGATATCGCTTCCCTGAGCTCGTTTATGCCGGTTGGCTGAGCATAAAACGTCTTACCAGATTTCAATGACTTTACATAAGCGTCTATGAAATATTTCGGCGTTTTGAAGTATATCGCCAGATCTCCTCTATTAAGCCAGATGACCTTTTTACCCTTTTTTTCAATCGACCTCGCAAGAGCGTCATACTCATGCAGAGGCGCGTAAGCGAATCTGCTTCTTTCCGACAAGAAATTTGTTTGCTTTTTCAAGTATTCACCATTTTTCAGTCTTGATTTGTTTCGCTCTTTATTTTTCAGCAAACTCTGCTTCATCTATTATGTATCTGCCTATATTGTGCTGTAAAACTTTATGTGCCTTCTTTATTTCAATCTTTTTCTTGAAAAGCGGCGCGTCAAGAACGAAGCTCTCGGCCTCGCCGCCCTCGAAGAGCATATTTATCTGATATTTTTTGTGCACTTCCTCGAGCCTTTTTATCATTTTTTTGTCTATTCTTTCTCCCAGGAAAGTTTCGTCAAGGCCCTCTGCCGATACCGATGTTATTATTGCAGTGTATTTCTCGGCTATTTCGTTCAATTCAGTAATCGGGTCTATATGCCATAGCGGAGCAACGTTCTCTATTTTATTCCTTTTCGCTATCGCCGCAATCCTGTCAAACTGGTATTTGCTGTACGTGGCTCCTGTCACAAGCAGTTTTACATTATTTTTAACAAGCACCTCTTCGAGATCTTTTAGCTCCTCTTCCTTTACACCTTCAGTGTATGCGAAGATGTGCTTGAGTCCCATTGCTTCTGCCTGAATTTCCGTAAGGTCCACATTTGGCCAGTGGAACATGTAGCTTTCTTCACTCGTGGGCTTTATCGTTATCAGTGCATCTATATTGACGCCTGACTCAATTGCCTTGTGGAGTGCAAGCGTAGAGTCTTTGCCCCCGCTGAATAAACATGCGTTCATTAAATACCTTTCTAATTTACATTTTTAATATTTGAATCTTCTTTCGTACTCTTTATGCGAGAACCACTCTGAAATCACTGATACAATTTCTATATTATTCCCTCGTAGAGTATGAACCAATCGCCAGCCTTCAGGTAAATTAAGCTTCCTTAAATTATCTATTGAAAACTCACGATTCCAAACCCTTTCCCCTGGATTCTTTTATTCTTTCTGGATTCCATAGCCAAGTAACGGTTTTGTCCTTTTCAACGTATACCTTTCCAGAATATTCCAAGTAGTCTATGACAGTAATATAAGTATTCCACATAACCTTCTTAGGCAACAATCGCCATATTTGAGCCACAGTTTTATCGCTTTTGTATTTGTAGAGCGCTTTCTCTATCATTAATACTGTATCCAGCGTAGGAGACCGCGCTAGCTTATTGGGTTTGAATACCGCCATCTGCTTCTGCATATGTATCAAATGATATAGTAATCAATTGATATGTAGATTACTGTCTTTGGATAGGTGCGGCATGCATATCGCAGGTCCACTAACTTGGCGACTTGGCTGCCAAATTCGCCTACGCTGTTTTATCGGCAACATAAACAGCCGCGAATAAAAGGTTAATAATTTCGCAGTAGATTAAATTTATTGGATGATTTTATGGTATATGAACCCGAAGGAAAAGGAAAGCTTGTAGGAGATTATGCAAAAATGGAGAAAATGGCCACTGACATAGGCAAAATGCAGAATGACCTGCTTATCGCAAAGAAGAAATTAGCAAAGGAGCCAAATCTTGACTTTACTGCAGAGCTTATGTCAGAACTTGATTATATTTATAAAAATCTGGGAGATGCAGCTACGAGATTGGAGCGCGCCAGGAAAATGCTTAAAGAATTATGAACGGCTTGCCTATGCGTTCTCCCTTTCCAGTTTCTTCTTCGTGTGCTTCAGAGCGGAGAACGTGTCCCTGTCCAATTCCTCGAGACGCATGGCTATGTACTTTTCCTGCGCCTTCATTCTTGGAATTACCACGTAATCGAGCGCGTTCACCCTTCTCTTTGTCTTGTCTATTTCCATTACCAGCTTCTTTAGCCCCTGTTCCATCTGCGCAACGTCTATTATAGAGTTTATTACTTCTGTGAATGCGCTGTTGACGTCGTCGACAGCCGCGTTTGTAGAAAGAAGGTTGTAAGGCAGCGTCTCTGCCTCTGTCTTTTCTATCTCTGGTATTTTTACTCCCATTATGTTCTTTATGCGCATGCCTATCGGATTCCTCTTGTTTATCTGCATAGCCATTTCCTCAAGCTCGAAGTTGCCAACGTAAACGTTCGCTATCTTCACTCTTTCGTAAGCGTCAGAGAGTATCGCGTAAAGCTTGCTCCTGCCTGTCTTCGACTGCTTCAGCAGCTTTAGGAATTCCATCACCAGCACTTCCCTTTTCTTTTTCAGAATGTCGTATCCTTTCCTTGCCTGAACTGCGGATTTCCTCAGGTTTATCAGGTTTATCCTTGTAGGGTTTATCTGCGGCATTTCAACACTTCACATTTCGTACTTCGCGTTTCACTTCTTACCTTACTTCTTATTTCATTTCTTATTACACTTATTATCTCACTTCTTCTCAACTGCTTCATCCTCTTTTTTCCTCTTGTAGTATTTCTCCACATGCTCTTTCTTGATTCTCGTGAGGTGCTCTTCCGGAAGTGCGGACAGAAGCTCCCAGCCTAGGTCCAATGTCTGGAATATGTCCCTTCTTTCATAGAATCCCTGCTTAAGGAACCTGTTCTCGAAATCATCTCCGAACTTCAAATAGTCCTTGTCTTCTTGGCTCAGCGCCTCTGTTCCCACTATTGAGCTCAGGCTTTTTGCTTCCTGAGACCTTGCGTAAGCCCCGAACAGCTGATCTGCCACGCCTCTGTGGTCCTCCCTCGTTTTCCCTGCTCCTATCCCGTTGTTCATTAGCCTGGAGAGGCTGGGAAGCGGGTTTATTGGCGGGTATATGTTTTTGTTTGCCAGGTCCCTGCTCAGATAAATCTGGCCCTCTGTTATGTAGCCTGTTAAGTCAGGTATTGGATGAGTTATGTCGTCACCGGGCATTGTCACGACATTGAGCTGCGTTATGCTGCCCTTTTTGCCTCTTATTATTCCTGCACGCTCGAATATGCTTGCGAGGTCAGTGTACATGTAACCAGGGTATCCTCTTCTGCCTGGCACCTCTTCCCTTGCGCTCGAGAGTTCGCGCAAAGCCTCTGCATAGTTTGTCATGTCGTTCAATATCACAAGAACGTGCATGTCTTTTTTGTATGCCAAAAATTCCGCTGTAGTGAGCGCTATCCTAGGCGTAATTATTCTCTCAATGCTCGGGTCGTCTGCAAGGTTGATGAATGCGACTGTCTTGCTCAATGCACCTGTTTTCCTGAACTCGTTCGTGAAATAAAGATAGTCGTCGTACGTTATGCCTATGCCTGCAAACACTACTGCGAAGCTTTCCTCCTTATTCCTTACGCTCGCCTGCCTTGTGATTTGCGCCACTAGCCTGTTGTGCTGGAGCCCTGATGATGAAAACAGAGGCAGCTTCTGTCCTCTAACCAGGGTGTTCATCCCGTCTATCGAAGAAATGCCCGTTTCTATGAAGTCGCTTGGAACTGCCCTTGCTGTTGGATTCATCGGTTCCCCGTTTATGTCAAGCTTTTCCTCATATGCTATCTTGCTTCCACCGTCCCTTGGCTCTCCCTTGCCGTCGAAAATGCGGCCGAGCATCCCCTCGCTCACACCTGTGTTAAATGTATCTCCAAGGAAACTGACGCTCGTGCTTTTTATGTTTATTCCGTTGGTTGGTCCAAAAACCTGCACGATCGCATGCTCCCTGCTTGTGTCTAGCACCTGGCCCAGCCTGATCTCGCCGTTCTGCAGTTTTATTTTCACTATTTCATTATACGCGGCTTTTCCTACCTTGCCCACGACAACAAGCGGTCCTGCAACGCTTTCTATCGAACTGTATTCAACTTCAAATTTCATAAGAACACCTATTTATTTTCCTCAGCGGCAACCTTCTGTTCTGCTTTATTTCCAGTTTCCGGCTGCTGGCCCAGTATGAGCGCTTTTACCTCGCCGTCTATCTGCTTCCTTATCTCGGAACACGATTTTTCGATATCCTGTTCCTTTATGTCCTTGATTCTTCCCAATGCAGTGCGCGATTTCATCTTCTGGATTGAATCTATTTTTGCGCCGCTCGCTATGAGCTCGTTTATTTTCCTGCCATAGTAAAGGATTGTGCTTAGCATTAGACTTTGTTTCTTCATGCTCGTGTATGCATCTACCTCGTCGAATGCGCTCTGCCTCAAAAAGCTCTCCCTTATCATTCTTCCCAGTTCCAGTACCGCGCGCTGATTATCAGGAAGCGCGTCTTCCCCTACTAACTGCACTATGTTCTTCAGTTCAGCCTCAGTTTGCAGCACCCGCATGGCCTCGTCCCTGTCCGAGGTGAACGTTTCCGAGACATGTTCAGTGTACCACTTTTCCAGCTGCTCAGTATACAGAGAATAGCTTCTCAGCCAGTCTATTGCAGGGAAGTGCCTTGAGTACGCGAGTGCGGAGTCGAGTGACCAGAACGTTTTCACCACGCGCAGCGTTCCCTGCGACACAGGCTCTGAAAGGTCACCTCCGGGCGGAGACACAGCGCTGACAAGCGTAGCCGAGCCTATTTTACCAGACAAAGCCACCACCTTTCCCGCCCTTTCGTAATATTCTGCCAATCGCTTAGCAAGGTATGCAGGGTATCCTTCTTCTCCAGGCATCTCCTCGAGCCTGGCGGATATTTCCCTCATTGCCTCCGCCCATCTCGAAGTTGAATCGGCCATAACAGCTACATTGTAACCCATATCTCTGAAGTATTCTGCAATCGTTATGCCCGTGTATATGCTGGCTTCGCGGGCAGCGACCGGCATGTTGCTTGTGTTCGCTATCAGAACAGTCCTCTCCATGAGCGGCAGTCCGCTCTTTGGGTCCTTGAGCTCCGGGAATTCGTTAAGCACGTCGCTCATCTCGTTTCCGCGCTCTCCGCAGCCCACATACACGACTATGTCAGCGTCGCTCCACTTGGCAAGCTGGTGCTCGAAAACCGTTTTGCCAGTTCCGAATCCGCCAGGTATTGCCGCCACTCCTCCCTTTGCCACGGGGAAAAACGTGTCGCTGATTCTCTGGCCTGTTATCAGCGGCTCATTTGTCTCAACCTTCTTCTGGAATTTGGCTGCTTTCCTTGCAGACCTCTTCTGCATCATCGTTATTTTTATTTTGTTTTCATTCTTTCCTGTTTTGACCTCCGCGACGGTTTCCTCGACAGTGAAATTGCCTTCTTTTATGCTTTCAATTGTTCCTTCGATGCCTTCGGGGATGAGTATGTAATGCTTAACAAGGCCTGTTTCCTGCACATAGCCTATTATGCTGCCCTCGCCTATGCGCGCGCCTTTTTTGGCAGTAGGTATGAATTTCCATTTCTTCTTCCTGTCTATCGGGTCTGCGACTATGCCTCTTCCTATGAAGTCGCCGCTCTTTTTCTTTATGACTTCCAAAGGTCTTTGGATTCCATCGTATATGTTCTTCATTATGCCTGGACCCAGTTCGACAGACAAAGGCAGGAACGTCGATTCTACCGGCTCTTCAGGCGTAAGGCCTGAGGTATCTTCATACACCTGCACAACTGCCTTGTCCCCCCTGAGCTGGATTATCTCACCGATCAGCTTGTCCTTTCCTACCTTCACCACGTCATACATGCTGCTTCCGAGCATGCCATAAGCTATCACGAGCGGCCCTGAAATTCTTTCTATAGCTCCCAATCAATCACCAATTCCTAATTCATAATTCTTAATTCTTGATTCATAATTGTAAAATAATAGGTCATAAATCATATGTTCGCACCGACGTCAATTCCTATCGCCCTCATGATAAGAGTCCTGAGCGTTTCCTCGTATGTTGTCTGTTCGTCGTAATCGGGTATCTCCACTACAAGTGGCATTGTGCTTATTGAAAGTTCCTCCTTAAGTTTCCTGTTGCGTATCGCTTTCGCTATTTTAGAAGTAACTATCAATATCCCGACATCGTCTTTTTTCATGTCCGCCTCCAATTCCTTTTCTGCTTCGTCCATGTTTTCAGGTGCGTGCGTTTCGACAACGCCGGCAAGCTTAGCTCCGAGCGAAAGCTCCTTGCTTCCCACTACGACAATGTGATATTTTTTTTCGCCTACTGTTTCCATGTCATCAGCTCTGAGAGCTCCTCCTGGCTCAACCCGTATGCCTTGCTGTTTATGGCTATGCGCAGCGCATAAACCTCTATCTCTTTCATGTAAACGTAAGCAAGCAGAGTGCCGAACGATAGCATGGAGTGTTTCAGCAGCTTCATGCCCTCCTGCAGAACCCTGTTCTTCATAGCTATTTCGAACGCAATCAGATGCCTGTTCTTCCTGTACTGCACCAGGCTACGCTTCATGTCAAATTCCTTTATCTCTGATACAAAACTCTCAACGTCGCTAGTGCCATTGTACAGCTGCATTAGCTGCTGTATGTTTGTGCTTCCGTTTTCGATCAGGCTGTTTTCCACAGCGTTGAATTTTATGCCGAGCCTTTTTGCCCTTATGAGCAGCATCAGATTGACAGAGTCTATGTCCTTTTTTATGATTCTCGCAGATTCGCTGTTTATCCTGCGCAGCGCAAGTATCGCTTTTGACAGCGTTGCGTAATAGCCCTTGTCGATTGCGAAAAGTGCGTCGTCAGCGTAGTGCGTTTTCTTGTACGACTCAACTGCCTGGTGAAGTATGCTCCTGTAAGGCGAGTTTATCTCAAGCCTTGAAATTATTCCCTCAACACTGTCTTCGCGCATTGCATCCCTTATCGCCGCCTTGCCGTACTGCCCGAAATCGACCACGAATTCCTCTATGTCTTCGTAATTTTTCTTCTTGTCCTTTGCCTCTATTGCAAGCTTTATGTTGTAGAGCGCGTACTTTCCTAGTATGCTCCTCATTATTTTCCTCTCGCCCACCGGGGCTATCCTGATTAATTTTCCAAGACTCCTTGCCATGTTGCCGCTAAGTGCAAAGTCGACGTGTCTGCGCCTTATGTTTACCCCGCCGAAGGTTTCGAGGTCGCCCCTGTAATCTGTCTGTAGTAGTTTAGTTATCACTGCGCCCACTTCCTTGGCAGAAATGAGTTCGTTCATAGTTTTCGCATCTATGAGCCGCGACTCCATTACCTTTACTCTTGCGGTTGAATAACCGTAACGCACTGCTGCGCTTGAACCCAACATTTCTTTACCTATTTTTTGTTTTTATTTTTCTTAGCCGTCGGCTTCGCCTTCATTTTTATCTTTATCTTCGGCTTTTCAGATGCCTTTGCATGCCCTGTTCGCTTTTTTGCCTTTGCGGCACGCTTCGGTTCGGCATGCCGAGCTTCGCCCCTTGTGCCAAACATCGCCCTCTCAGCTTCTCTCCTTGAGAAATCGGAGTATTTCTCTGCAAGTTCAGATGCATCGATTACTATCTTTATCCTTTTATCTTTGGAATAGAGCGCAGCCTTGCCCTTTGTGCGCGCAGGCTCTATCACTTCCTGGAGTTTTTCCTTCTTCGGAAGCACGTCGCTGCTTGCGCTTACTACAAAGTCGCTTATCCCCATGCCTTCGAACTGCTTTATCGCAGCTTCAATGAGCCTTTTCATATTCTCCGGCTTTGAAAGCCGGGCTGCAACTTTAGCATTCACTTTTTTGACTGCATTGTCAATAGCGTATGATTTGGCATCCGAAACAAGGAGCTTTGCAGTCAGTTCGGCATCTGCTCTTCCTTCGGCAAGTATTCTGCGTTTCTCGGCGTCAGCAGACGCTTTTGCGTCTGCAAGTATCTTCTCGGCAGCTTTTTTAGCCTCTCCGATTATGCTCCTGCTCTCAGAATCAGCCTCTTTCGCGATATCCTCTGCTTTCTTTTCCGCCTCCTTCTCAATGTCTTTTTCCATCGCCTCAAGCGACATAAAACTCACCTACGATTTTTGCGATTCGGCAACGCTATAAAGCTGCAAAATGCCTTTGCAGTTTATATTATGCCCGCAGAAATCATCACAAGTATCGCGACTACGAATCCGAATATCAGCAGCGTTTCGGGCAATACGAGGAACAAAAGCGCGATTCCCATGTTCTCCTTGTTCTCCGCAATCGAGCCAAGTCCTGCGGCTCCGATGCCTGACTGCGCCAATCCTGTTCCTATTGCTCCTCCCGCTATTGCAATTCCTGCTCCTATTGCTGCTATTGCAGCATTTGGGTCTATTGTCATATCAAAACCTTTTCATTCAAATTTTTAAGCACGTTTCATTTCTCTTTTGTGCGGACGCGTTTTTCTGCAAACGGCCTGAACCTTATTCCATTGCCTATGTAAAACTTCGAGAAGAATTCAACGAAGTTAAGCCTTACCCCCTGAACTATCCCTTCGAATATTGCCAGAATCATGTTCAGAAAGTGAAGGGCAATGAAAATGATTGTGTAAACTATAAAAAGCAATATCCCGCCGCTCATGTTTGGCGTAAACGCCTGATCGATGAGCAACGCGATGATCACGCTCCCAAGCCCGAAGCCCATGATTCGCGTGTAGCTAAGCGGGTGCGTAATTAGATTAGTAAGTTCGCTTGCCTCCTGGCCGCTGAGAATCGCAGTCAGCAACAATGCTGCTATCGCCAATATGCCAGTGTATTCCGCAACGGCATAATTGAACTGGCCGAAGAATGTTGCGCTCAGCGCTATAGTGCCGAGCACTATCGCTGCAATTGAAGTGAGCTTGCTGTAAGCCAGCTTGGTGTGCCCGCGGTTCTTGTTGTTGATGAATCCGAAAAGCAGCCCGATGCATACTTGTATTATTCCGAATATTACTGTAATCGATATTATTGTTGTAACGCTGCCGAGCCAGTTGAATCCCTTGAATCCAGGGATGAGGTATTGGTCAAGCCCGAAGCCGAAGTACTGGTTGGAAATAATTCCGAAGAATATAGCTGATATCGAAGTAATCTGCCATATCTTTGCTGCGTTGTGCACAAGTCCTTCAGGGTCGGTTATTTTTGCGACGTATGTCACGAACAACAGCGATAAAAGTCCGTATCCTGCATCGGTGACCATCAGCCCGTAGAATATCGCGAACGAGAATATGAATATCCACGTTGGGTCTATCTCGTCGCTGCGGGGTACTGAAAAGAAGTTGACAAGATAGTCGAACGGCTGAAGAAATTTAGGGCGGCCAAGAAGAGTAGGTGCAAGCTCATCGTCTTCAACTTTTTCTATCAGGTATTTGCCATTCGTAGCCGCCTTTATCGAGCTTTCAAAACTGTTGACTTGTTTTGCCGGGACCCAGCCCTCTACAACAAACGCCGATTCTGTTTTTTTGAATATGGCACTGACCTCGCTTCTCTCAAGTTCTATCTCAAGCATCTCTTTGATGCCCGCAAGCTTTGAATAATGCTCATTGGCAAGTTTTAGCAGCTCTCCGTTGAGCCTTTTCTCTTCATTCGCGTGCTCCTTCAGCCTCCTGTCGGCAAATCCGGCAACTTCGTGCGCGGTTCCGTCAAGGTATTTGGCATGCAAGTCAATCTCATTCGCGATTGTTTTCTCCACGCTGTCGCTCAGCTTGTCCGATTTAGGATATGCGATTACTACCAGGCTGTTGCCTTTCGCTGCCGGTTTTATCTCATAATCGATGTTCTGTTTCTCCTTCCTGGTCTCATTCAAGAATTCCTTCAGCTGCTTTTTGCCGAGTTCGAACGCCCTGTATTCCACTGTTTCGCTCCTGAAATAAGAGAAAGGTATCTTGAAAGAATAAAACAGGAGAGCAGTTTTCTTCGCTGATTCGAGCTCTTTTTTGTCTTCGCCCAATTCCCTTAGGCGGTCATCAATCGAGTAAATCGTGCTTATTTCCTTGCCTTCTAGGGCGTATTTTAAAAGTTTGCCGATTTCTATAGTTTCTGACATTTCCGACTTTTCGACTTTTTCGATTCTCGGGCCTTTTTTCCCGTGCTTAACTTTCGCTTCCTTCAGAATCGAAAGCGCGCCGCTTACCTTAATCAGAGCGTCGGAAATCTCGGCCGTGCCTTCTGAAGGCTTATCGTCATTTAATTCAAGCGTGCTGTTCCTCAGGTCCATGGCTCCTGCCTGGTGCATGTTTTTTATTACGTTTTTCTTGTCCTTTTCAAGGCAGATGACTCTTAGCTTGCTCATTCGCTCTGTTCTAAACATCGAGAAACCTTGGCAGTTATTTTTTCATTCTGAGAGTATGTGTTTTGCCGCTTCTTCGGCAATCCTACTCGTTTCTTTATCGTTCAGTTTTGCGTTTTTGTATTTTGCGGCTTCCTTCTTCGCTTCAGAAATAATTCCTTCTTTCAATTCATTGACATCTTGCTCAGCCTTCTTGGCTTCCTCGACTTTTGTCTCCTTGGCCTTAGCTTCTGCGTCAAAAATCAGCCTGTTTGCCTGCTCCTTCGCGGAGCTTATCTTGCCCTCCTTATTCTTTGCAGCCTTGTCGGCGATTTCTTTTGCTTCTTGTTCACTTTCCTGTATCTTTTTGATCGACTCTTCATTCATCAGAACACCAGAATTCACTTCCTATTTGCATATGTTGTTTTTAATACTTTACTGAGTTGGCAAATATGTGGCTTTGACATATGAAACTGTTTGAGAGATTGAAACAGCCACCGAATGGGCATTCGCTCAAAAAGTCGCGTTACAAAATAACGAAATTGTGCAAATAAATTGATTTATATAAAAAAGTATAAATATGGGGAAATGCACTAAGTAGGTGTGATAAAATGAGCGGAGGAATGCGTGACCGAAATCAGGGAGAGCCTGGGGCTATAAAACCTGAGGCTATAAAAACATTAGAAGATAAGATAATTGAGGAGTTCAACACATTCGGTAAGGACACCAACCGAAACGAACTGATCGAAAACATGCTTGATTATGCCACGCGTTACTTAGATTTAAGCTATCGAATCGGCTTTTATTATTTCATGAGCAATCCCTCAGTATATGATGCACTATCGAGCAATACCTCACTGCATAATGAAGCACTATTAAATGCCGATATTGGACTAAAGCCCGTTTTTCATTATTCCGTATTTGCTTATTTTTTGAAATGTGAAACGCGAGAAAATGTCTTTGCTGTAGCCCAAAAATTATTAGAGAATAGTTCAACTGCTGACCCATTTATGAAGCAGTTAGCCGAGTCGTTGGAAAAGGACAAAAATAGCACAGAAACGCAGCCGTTTACGGAAATTATCGGTAATTTGAATGAATTGAGGAAGCAAGTACCATTGCAGAATTTGCAAGAAATAGAGTCTGGTAGTGTTAAAAGTTTAATAGCAGGCATAGCAAATCAGTATGATAAAAGCCACCAAAAAACCATGTCTGATGCTTTAAGCAATCTATATAAAATTTCCGCAATTCCCAATCCTTCTTATTTCCCGATTGTGGCATTAGCATATGCATGTCCTGCTACAGTGAGCGCCTTTAAAGGCAAGAACCAGAAGGAATTAGAAAAAATACTGGCCGGTATGTATCTTTACGAACTATTCGACTTGCTGACAAAGCACGCTACAGAAAAATATCTCAATATTGAGCAATTTTTAAACGAGCTTAAAGAAGTAAAAGATAAATATCCGGAAGATACGTGGGTTAAATCGTTTTATGAGTGGCTAACAGCCGGTGCAGAAACTTATAATGCTGGTAAAAAACTTAACAGCGCGTCGGCCGAACAAAAAAAATACAGCAAGAAAGGACTGATAAATACCACCTGTGCGAGTTGATTTTAGAAGAAAATGAACTTATTAAAAACGTGCACAGGCCATAGCGTGCTTTCAGGGCAAGTCTTTCTTTGCTACGTTCCAGTAGCGTATACTGCTACTTGGAAATATCCTGTTGGAGATGTATTTCTAGCACTCCTTGTCGCGCGCTTTGCATGCGTCTTTGTCAAATTATATAAATAGACTATATCAGTCGCGTGTTACTTTTTCAGGTACGTTTCTGAAGTGTTTTTCTGTTGCCGCGTCTTACTGTTTCTGATTCTCTAATGAGAACTGCCAAAACGGCTTTACGCCGATCTTGCGTTTATTCAGCTCTTTAATCACACCATCGCCTGGCATTGTAAGCACATTAAGCATATCTTCCTCACGCATATTGTAGCATATGACACGAAAATGTATTAATTTATGTCACATGTGACACAAAATAAAGATGCAATCCATTGCGCAATGAATGCGCACTATTTTGCATTGCTGCTCGGGCATATCTTGTTCAAAACGCACCTGTAGCACTCTTTTTTGCGTGCTTTGCATGTATCCCTGCCCAATTCTATGAGCAGATTTGAAACCTTTCCCCAGTCCTTCTTATCAAATATTTTCATAAGCCTCTGTTCTATTATTTCAGGCTTTTTGCTTCTTATAAGCCAAAGCCTTCTTGCAGTCACATTAACATGGGTGTCAACGGCTATGCCCTCGTTTATTCCGTATGCTTCGTTAAGTATTACATTAGCCACCTTTCTGCCCACTCCCTGTAATCTTGTAAGCTCGGAAATTGACTTAGAGATCTTGCCATCATAGTATTTCAATATCTGGCCAGCTGTTTCTTTCAGATATTTTGCCTTTGTCTTGTAGTAGTTCAACCCATTCAGATAACTTCTCAGTGTTTTAAGGTCTGCGTGTGAATAGTCATAAAACGTTTTATACTTTCTGAATAAACTTTCAGTGGTTTTGTTCACCTGGTTGTCGTTGCACTGCGGCGACAGCAAAACGGCAACAAACAATTCAGTGTTGTTCCTGTGCCTAAGCTGCGTATGCAAATTGCTTCCATATCTTTCCTGCAGTTTGTCGAGCACCAAATCTGCGAACTTTCTGTCCATAAGCAAGAAAGGTTTTTGATTAATAAAAAGGTTGTGTTCGCTATCTGATCTTTTTTGACGTAAACGGAGAAAACAGCGTTAAGACTGCATGTCGAGATCGGTCGTTCAGGCCATTGTTTTGTACTCTTTTTTATGTCGACGCTTCTGATGGGCAGCATGCCTAGGATCACATCCTCAACCTTTACCCACACGCACCTGACTCCCTGCATCGCGTACATTTTCTTATGGCAGGATATGCCATACTTGTATGTCGCAGCCTTGTTATCGAATGCCGAAAGAATGAACGGCGTGTGGCTTCCCACAAGCGGACCAGATATGAAATATCTGCTTATCCGCGGTTTCTCCTCGTCGAACATTATTACCTTTCTCGCCCGTGCTGAGCTCTCCTCAAAGCCCTTCGTCTGCGTAAGGTCTTCGAAGAATGTCATGAGCGACGGCTGCTTCTGGGCGAAGTCGTGGTAGTATGCTAGGTATCAATTTATTACGCATTGTTTGCAATATTAAATCATGCTCAGGAGACCTGCAGTTTCAGGTTCGTTTTATCCATCCGAAGCCGGAGAAGTTGAGGCCATGCTAGGCCGCTTCATCGACGAAGCCGAATTGGAATTCAAGGTTTCGCATCCGAAGGCATTCGTCGCACCGCATGCAGGCTACATATATTCAGGGTATGTTGCGGCATATGCATACAAGGCTCTGCGAGACTATTCCTACAAGAATAAAATAGACACGTTCGTGGTAATAGGCCCTAACCATTACGGAACTTCAAAGTTTGCTACAGTGTCTCTTGCAGACTGGGAAACACCGTTGGGTCTTGCGGAGAACGACATTGAAATGTCCAAGGAAATCGCATCATTCAGCAGCAAGTTCTCAACCAATGAAAACGAAGAGGCACAGGAGCATTCAGTAGAGGTGCAGATTCCCTTCCTTCAATTCCTGTTCAAAAATCCCATGTTTTGTTTTATCTGCATGAGCAACCAATCACTCGGAGCAAGCAAAATAGTATGCGACGCCGTGCTGCACGCAGGCCGGAAATCGAACAGGAAAATAATGGTAATTGCAAGTTCCGATTTCAATCACTACGAATCTGCCAGCGTGGCAAAAGTGAAAGATGGTCCGGAGCTCGATGCAATAGAAAAGCTAGACGAGAAAAAGCTCTACAGTGCGCTTCAGGAAACTGGCGATACCGCCTGCGGCTTCGGTCCTATAAGTGCAGCGATTCAGTACGCAAAAGCCGAAGGGGCCAGCAAAGGCATTCTGTTAAGATACGGAAATTCTGGGGACGTAACCAATGACTATGGCTCGGTTGTTGCTTATGCAGGTATTGCGTTTGAATGAGCCTTGTGCCAAAATCCTGACAAATTTAATAAATAGTTATTTTCATCTCTGAGTTAAAACAGGTTCCGCGCTCGCAATAAGGATATGGGCAGCCGTCTGCATACTCTTCATTTTCCTGTCATTGAGCTCGGAGATGGCAACACCTATTGCAGAATTAAGCTCATCTACGGAGCCTATTGCGTCCATCAGCACGTGGTCTTTTTTGACCCTGAGGCTGTTTATCGTGCCAGTGTAACCGAGATCCCCGTTTCCAGTATAAAATTTCGTCATATGCAGCACAAAGTAAATGGCACTCAAATAATTATTAACTTTAGCCCGGGCATATGACCTTGAAATTGCTTTTAGGCTAGTTGAGCGGCAATTAGATAGCAATAAATTCCTTGGTTGTGCAATAAGCGCATGGCAGTAAACCCAAAAGACGTAGAAGCAGTAAATAAGATACTCTGGCCCGACGAAAAGGTCGAGATTACCGTTAGGCAGAGGCACGTCGGTCCAGGAGGTTCAATTACAACTCCTACTTCTGTGATAGCTACTGACAAACGCGTCATAATATTGAACCGGGCAAGCTTCGGCATACGCCAGGATTACGAAGCGATTCCATACTCGCAGATTGCCAGCGTAAGGCTGGAACACGGCGTAATATCGTCTTCGGTTTATGTGCGAGTGATGGGCTACGATGTTGACAAAGGCCTTCTTAAGAACGGAAGGCAGGAAGGAGAGATTGACGGCTTGAACAACAAGGATGCGCAGGAGCTTGCAGACTACATAAACAGAAAGGTCGGCGATCTGCAAAGCGGCGCAAACGTGCAACAATCGGCAGATACAGGTAGCGTTTATTGCACAAAATGCGGTTCTCCAAATCCTGCATCTGCCAAGTTCTGCGCCCATTGCGGTGCTAAATTGCAAATTTAACGGAGCGACTTAGTTAGCCTAACAAATTGGTTCGATGAAATATTACCTTAAGTGCATATGCTGCAGTTCAGAATACGCAAGCAGCTACAATCGGCAGATATGCAGCAAATGCAATGGCATACTTGAAGTTTTTTACGAAGGCAAATTTTCAGATGTTCGTGCAAAAGGAACTGATTTCTGGGCGTATGAAAAATTCTTGCCAAAATGCCAATATGTCCACTTCAAAATCGGAGGCACGGGCCTGATAAAAAGCAAAGAATCTAACAATCTTTTTCTTAAATTAGAAACAGAAAATCCTACAAAGTCGTTCAAAGACAGAGGCACTGTAATAGAAATAGGTAAGGCGCTCGAATACAAATACAAGGAGGTGGTGTGCGCTTCAACAGGAAACATGGCGTATTCTGTGGCGCACTACGCCAGCCTTTCAGGCATAAAGGCCACGGTTTTCATAAGTGACGATGCGAATCCCGACAAGATAAAACTGATCTCAGGAGTCGAGGGCACTGAAATACTGCCTGTGAAAGGCGATTTTGTCATGGCACAGCAGAAGGCAATGGAATACACAAAGAGAATGAATGGGGAAGCGTTTCTAGTAGGTGATTACTGCTACAGAAAGGAAGGGCAGAAGACGCTGGCATATGAACTGGCTGACCAAATGCAAGACATGACCCATGTGATAATTCCAGTGGGCAACGCCACGCTTATAAGTGCAGTGTTCAAGGCCTTCAAGGAATTGCAGACAACAAAAAAACTCAAAAGACTGCCAAAGATAATTGCTGTGCAGGCAAAGGATTGCAGCCCCCTGGTAAAAGCATTTAATTCGTCGCAAAGGATAGAATACCAAATGCCCAAGACAAAGGCGGACGCAATAGCCGTAGGATTCCCCGGATACGGCGAGCAGGCCATGCAGGCGCTAAGGGAGACAAAAGGTTCTGCAGTCACAGTAACTGATTCTGAAATGCAGAAAGAGCAGAAGTCATTCAACAATACATACGGACGTGTTGCCGAGCTTGCGGGTGTCGCAAGCATGGCTGCTTACAGAAAAATAAAGTTTTCAGAAAGTGACAAGGTAGTTGCAGTAATAAGCGGTGGCAACGTATAACCTTTCCAGCAACATTCTTATTTTTTTTATTTGGCCGCTTTTGCCAGCGCCTCAAGCGCCGTTTTTGCCGCTATGCTTACCTTCTTCTCAAGGTCTTTATGCGTCATAAGCGCAGTGTGCTTAACAACATTGTCGCTAACGACTAACAGAGCAGCTGTTTTTATTCCCTTAAGCTTGCCGAGCATGAAAAGCGTGGCAGTCTCCATGTCTATTGCGCCGTTTCCATATTTTTCCAATTCCCTTGCTTTTTTGACGCTCAGTGAAAAGAAAGAATCCGAGCTGTATACGTTGGTGTGCTTGCACTTTATTTTCTTTTCATTCAATGCATCGACAAGCATCCTCGAAAGCTCGAAGTCAGGGGTCTGCGCGAGCGAGATCCCGTGTAGTGTGCTATCTAGATAGTGGGTTATAGTTCCGCCGTGCGAATAAGAAGCTCCTTCAGCCAGCACAAAATCGCCTATCTTTATATCCGCTTCCAGCGCGCCGCATGTGCCAAGCCTTATAATTTTCCTAGCTCCAAGCGCAATAAGCTCCTCTATTGCTATTGCAGCCGAAGGCTGCCCTATTCCGTGGCATGCGAGCGTCACCCTTCTGCCATCGAATTTGCCGGTATATACTATAAATCCCCTGTTTGAGCTTACCAGTCTTGCGCCTTTGAGCATACGCGCAAGTGCATTTATGCGCTCCGGGTCCCCTCCTATTACCACGTTTTCGGCTATATCTCCAGGTTTCGCCTTTATGAATATTGACATGCAACGACCCTCTGATTTTTACGACCGTATACTTGATTATATAGATTCATAAATTCACGTGCGTAAATTATATGGCTATTGTAAAAGGTACTGCGAATGACAAATGACAAGCTTAACATATCTGTGATAGTCCTGGACACTATGCGCGCTGACATATTTTATGACATGCTAAAAAAAGACAGGAGTTCAGTGTTCTCGGAATTTTACAAAGTGGAAAAATGCATATCGCCTGAATCGTGGACGCTTCCTGCACATGCATCTCTTTTCACAGGCATGTACCCGAGCCAGCATGGCTGCCACGAAAGCAGAACTGTAAAAGCCCTTGACATAGAACAGATAAAGCTAAGGAAAAAAACAATAGTGACTGAGTTAAAGAACAAAGGCTACAAAACCTACGGGATTTCGGCAAACCCTTATCTGCATCCAGTCTACGGATTTGATGAATTCGATGTTTTCAAAGAGGAATCTTATTTTACCGACAACTTCGGCAGCGTGTTCGAGGTATCAGAAAAGCTTAAGCCCCTGATTGCGAAATACAGGAACGTTTATGGCGCAAATGCCCTGAAAATATCGATAGCGATGCTTAAAGAAGACCCTAACCTATTCCTAGAAACTGCAGCCACAAGTCTGTTTCCCACTTTCATGTCGGTTTTCAAAAAGTTGAAGGCAAAGGCCATAGAAGGATGGCCTCTGGAAAAGGGCGGTAAGAATATAGTGAAAAACATAAAGGAAACGAAATTCAAAGAGCCTTTCTTCCTTTTCGCCAACTTCATGGAAGCGCACGAGCCGTATGTAGGCAAGAAAGGCAAGGACTTCAACTGGCCTACTCCTTTCATGATAAAAAAAACAGAACCCGAATTGGTACGGCTCTGGAAAAAGCTTTACATCAAGGCGTCTAAGAAAGCATACAATTATGGAATAAAAACCGCCGAGACGTTGCTCAGCAGGTTCGGGGAAAATCAGATGATAATAATCACTTCTGACCATGGTCAGTGTTTCGGAGAGCACGGATTCATAGGTCACGGCACAATGCTGTATGACGAAATCGTAAGGGTGCCGCTCATTATCCATATTCCAAGTTCTTTCAGGTCAGAAAAGTCAAAGCAGTCCTCATCGCTCGTCAACATAAAGCAGTTCATCATGTCTGCGCTTGGCGGGGAGGAAAATGCCGCTGCGAAATTATACAGCAAAGAGGTTTTCGCGCAGAGTTTCGGGATACCTGCAAACCTGTCTGGCATAAAGGGAATAGACAAAAACAAGGTAAGGGCAGGCGAAACAGTGAAAACTAGGAAATTCAAATAGCATTCACTATTCCTATTCCGCAGAACGCGCCGCCGCTGTATAAAATGAATCTTCCGAGTTCCCTTGTGACGTCGTAATTTTCGACAGGAATTTTCCTGCTAATTAAAATTTCCGCATTTACTGCCTCTAAGAAACGCGGTTTTGTGCTTTTTTCTTTTTCTCCGGTTACAGTGTTGAGTACATTGCTGATTTTGATCCATTTGCAGCCTATGTCTATTCCGTTGAATTTAATCATTAGTTTATTTCCTATTTTCCCAGTCACAAAAATCAGCGATTTCAAGGAATCGGTTATCCTGGGCTTGTCGTTTATGCTCGATATCACTGTTCCTCTTAATTCTGAATTTATTTTATTGCTTAAAGCCAGAGCAACATTTTCTCCTACTTCTGCATTTTTTACTTTTTTACCTTTAACTGTAATATCTTTAGCAATCGCTTCCTCCCCTATAGGTTCGAACACCAGCTTTTCGCCGGTTTTCAAACTTCCTGACACTATTTTGCCCGCGACCAGCTTATTTTCTGCATCAAGAGCTCCCTGCACAATTATTCTGAGAGGGCCTTCCTTTTTCTCTTCTTCAGATTTCGCGTTGGCATAGAGCGCCTCTAGAAGGGCATTTCCTTTATACCACTTCATATTGCTGCTTTTTTTAACAAGATTTTCCCCTTTGTATGCAGAAATAGGGACAAAATTAACATTCTCTTTTGAAAATCCAATTTTTTCTATGAAGGTCATTAAGCCTTTTTTTATGTTGTCAAACGTTTCCTTGGAATATCCCGCAAGGTCCATTTTGTTTACCGCTACGATGAGTTTGTTTATGCCGAGCATCCTCGCTATGAACAAATGCCTTTTTGTCTGGTCCTTTATTCCTTCGCCTTTCTTTGCAGATACGAGCAGAAGGGCAATTTCTCCATAAGAGGCTCCACTTATCATGTTTTTTATTAGTTCTTCGTGACCAGGCACATCAATGAGGGCGAAAGCAAGGTCTTTGTGCTTTATCTCCGCTCTTGTTGTATCAATTGTCATTTCGTTTTCTCTTTCTTCAGAAAAACTATCCAATATGAATGCCGGTTCAAATCGTTTGTGCAACTTTTTGCTGTAAGTTTCTGCCTCCTGCATTCTGACTTTTGTTGCAGCCCCTGTCCGCATAAGCAGACTTCCGATTAAAGTTGATTTTCCATGGTCTTTATGGCCTAACAATGCAATGTTAATGACTTTCAAGTTAATCACTGATGGACATTTAATTTTAAGTTACCTAAAACGCACAAGCCGCATAGCCGTCTACATATAACCCAAAGACCTCAATCTGGCCATAACGTATTCCCTTTCTTTGTCCATGCTTCTGCCCGACCGCTCTTCTACTTTGGTTGTTTGAAGCTCTTTTATTATATCATCAACATTCTTTGCATTCGATTTCAAAGGTATAGTGCAGTGGGTGCAGCCAAGGCTTCTGTACCTGTATCCATTTCTCGAGAAATAAAGAGGATTAACAGGTATGTGTTCTTGCTTTATGTAATTCCACACGTCTATCTCGTTCCAGTCTAGAAGCGGGTGAACACGTACGTGGCCTTTCACCTCCATCTTGCTCGAGTAATCATCCCAAAGTTCAGCCGGCTGATTCTTGTAATTCCAGCGGAACTGCTCATCCCTGGGCGACATGTACCTCTCTTTAGCACGTATGCCATGCTCGTCTCTTCGTATTGAAACTATCAGCGCATCAAATCCATATTCCTTCATTATCTTCTTCAAAGTTTCGGGTTTGTTCTTTCCGCAGCATGCCGAGCCGACAAGATCCGGCTTAATCTCGCTGTAACCTACTATCACTTTGAAGTTCCATTTTTTAGCCAGGTCCTGCCTGAATTTGTACGTTTCGGGGAAATCAATCCCGTTGTCTATATGAATTACTGGGAAAGGTATTTTTCCAAGAAAAGCTTTTCTGGCGAGCGCGAGCATTGTTGTGCTGTCCTTTCCCATGCTCCAGAGCGCAGCTATGTTCTTGAACTTGAGCTTTGCCTCACGGATTATGTAAATGCTCTTTTCCTCAAGCGCCTTCAGGTCCTGTTCTATCATCATTCCACCTTGTTTAAAATCGAAAGTCCTATCAGGTTTATTGTCGCGCCCTCTATTTTCTTCCCCTCACGTTCAAACACCGGCACTTTTGCCACAAACTTTTTTTTTGAATCGAACAATTCGACATACGACCTGAGCAGGTCACTCTTCTTGTTGAGTTTTCCGTCTTCGAACTTGACGCTGTAATACTTTATGCCACTTTTCTTCAGCGCTGCGTCGAATTTCTTCCAGTTAGCTCTGCTTGGCTCCTTCCAAAGCGTGTCTGCCATCTCGCTTATTTTTTTAACTGCCATGTTGACCACGTAAAAATTAAGCATAACCAAGCGCATGCAGCTTTTCGATTACGTCTTTGTGGCTTTTGCTCTCCGGCCTGTCCGCCTCTATCAGGAATTCCCTGAGGAGGAACTGCACGTAATCAGATACGGAAGAAAAGCCAGTTCCCTGTATTTTCTTTTCCAATTTCTCGAACAGCTGTGCAGGTATTGTAATCGTTGTGTATTTCCTTTTTTCAGCCATAATGTTCAATAATGTTATAACATTATGATATAAAAAGGTTTGCAAAGCTCCCGCAAATGAAAGAAAATATAAAAAGAATAAGGCGCCGCCGCTGCGGCGCACAAAACCGATTAGCCTCCTATCTTAAACATCTTTGTCCCGCAGACGGAACATGTCCCTGTCGCTGCCTTCTTTCCGTTCTTCATGGTTACTTCCTTAGGGTCCTTCATCTCCCGTTTAGCCTTGCACTTAACACAATATGCTTCTACCATATTATCGCCAATTACATAGTGTCATATCAATATTAAAATACATAGGTAAAACGCGCAAACGCAGGTCTCAAGCAAATAGCCTTAAATACCTTGCATGCATCAAACGTCTTAGATAAAAAGTGAAAGTGATGCCTTTCCAAACAGGATTGTGAGGTTATATTCGTTTTCTAGTTACTTGCAGTGCTATTTTAAATTCTCATTTTCTATTCTTATTTCAAGATTAGTTTACTATTTACCTTTCTGCTCAATGGTGTAATTATGAAAATACTGCAATTAGACGTGAACAGCGTAAAATTCGAGCTGGTTAAACCTGAGGCAAGCGTGTATGAGGAATACAAAGACAAGGGAGGAAGCGCAGAAAATGCGTTGTTGCTTCTCACAAGCGTTGAAAAAGGAGACAGCAACTCGATTGCGGAAAATGCGGTTAGAGATGCGCTAAAGTTTGCAAAGAAGCAGGGGGTAAAGAAAATTGTCATATATCCTTTCGCTCATTTGAGCAGCAATCTTTCCGGACTCGACGACGCAATGGGCATTCTTAAGCACATGTGCGAATTTGCCGAGAAAAACTCTGAAGGCATAGAAATAATGCACGCGCCTTTTGGCTGGAACAAGAAGCTTTCGATAGAAATAAAGGGCCATCCGCTGGCGGAAGAAGCCAAGTCATATGCGGAGACGTCTGAGGAAGAGACCGAGGAGAAAGCAGGCGCGCACAGGAAAAAGGAGAAAAAAGTGGATTTGTCGATTGTTAAGAAAAGCGACTGGTCAGGATTGCCAAAAGAGGACCACAGGACCATAGGTGAAGAAATGGACCTGTACAGCTTCCAGGAGATATCCCCTGCTATGGTATATTGGCACCCTAAGGGATGGATCATCTACCAGGAACTGGTGAAGTTCCTGCGCGAAAAAGAAGCGGAATACGGCTATCGGGAGCTAAGCACGCCTAGCATGGCTAACATAGCCCTTTGGCATGTCAGCGGGCACTATGAGCACTACAGAGATAATATGTTCTCAATAGATTCAGCTCTGGGAGACCTGGGCCTTAAGCCGATGAACTGCCCTTCTACTATAATGATATACAGGTCAAGGAAATGGAGCTACAAGGAGCTGCCTTTCAGGACCGCGATATTCGACAGGATATACAGGAGCGAGCTCAGTGGTGCGGTAACGGGTTTATTCAGGGTGAAGGAGCTTACGCAGGACGACGGGCATCTGTTCGTCAGGGAAGACCAGATAGGAGACGAGGTAAAGCTGCTTTTGAAGATGGTGAACGACATTTACAACACGTTCGGCATGAAATACACCGCAAAGCTGTCCACAATGCCTGACGACCACATGGGCACTGTGGAGTTTTGGGACAAGGCAACCGGTTTGCTGAAAAAAGCCCTTGACGTTAACGGCATAAAGTATGAGATAAAGGAAAAAGAGGGCGCTTTCTACGGGCCGAAAATAGACTTCGATGTTTTCGATTCACAGGAAAGGGCATGGCAGCTTGCAACTATACAGCTGGACTATCAGCTGCCGCAGCGCTTCAAACTTTCCTATACTGGCGAAGACGGCAAGGAGCACATGCCTGTGATGATACACAGGGCCATACTTGGCTCTCTTGAAAGGTTCATCGGCGTCATGGTGGAGCACTATCAGGGAAAATTCCCGACCTGGCTTGCGCCGGTGCAGGCAAGGATAATATCGGTTTCAGAGAAATCTAACAAATACGCAGAGGAAATATATTCTGAATTCAAAAAAGGAAAGCTGCGCGCAGAACTCGATGCCAGCGACAGGAAGATAGATTACAAGATACGCGAGGGAATAATGTCCAAGGCGCCTTACCTGATAGTAATTGGCGAAAAGGAGCAGGCTGCACGAGAGATAACTGTAAGGAACAGGAAGGCCGTGCAGAAGAAATTCAAAGTGCCAGATTTTGTCAAAGGGCTGAGGGATGAGATAGAAAGCAGGTCCGGAGAACAGATATTCTGACTCTGATTTTGCATCCTGCAGCGCAGCCTTGCCGCGAGATACACGAAACCCTGTGCATGAAATGGCTGACAGCATGGTTTATATGCTATCAAATCAATAACATACTATGAAAGAAATGCCAGATGGCCGCAGGATGGCATTTGAAAAACGCGCATTTTACTCGATACTTTTAATATAGGTAGTGCTGATTATAGGCACCCTCGGTTCGTTTCATAGAAGGTTATTCTTTCATAGACTCTTTCTATGCGATAAGCATGCTGGCGACAGGCGAGGGTCTGACCGCAGCTCCAGTCACGGCATTGGGCAAAATATTCGCTTCTGTAATGGCATTCGTGTCGATAGGTGCAGTGATATTCTCAATAATATTCGTTTTCGGCCCTCTTGTTAGCAAACTGCTGCACTTAGGCGAAAAGGAACTTAAAAAGGAAGAGAAGGCAATCAAAAAGGGCATCAAGATAATAGAGAAAGAGAAGCGCCTAAAGACCAAAGGCAAATGACTGCGTCTGGCCGGCTGCGCCGCGTGCCGTGGCTTCTTATTCATCGTTGTGCTCCGATTCCCATATCCTTGCGTTCATGGTCATGCGGAATTTCTTGAGCATCCCGGCGCGCTCATCCTCAACCCTAAGAAAGTAATCCAGGAGCCTGCCTTTTTCAGTTTCTTCTTTGTCGCTTGTTCTGTACTTGTTTTTTATTTTTTCCTTCTGCGGTGCCCCCTGTTCCTGGCTTTCGATGGCGCGTGCCATGTGCTCTATTTCCCAGTCTTCGCCACGCTCAGCCTTTCTGTTTTTCTCTCCTGCCGTTGACCCCATTCTACCTGCATATTGTGAAAGGCCATGTATTTATTAATTTCTGTTATATTTTCCTACACTTGCCAATAGTATCTATATTTTTAATTTTAAATCCTGATTATATCTGGTGTCTTCATGGCGGCAAAAAAGAGAAAGAGCAATCTGCCAGCAACTTTGGGCAAAGAAAACGCTTTCGCAGAAAGGAACGCCGGGAATATCAACAAGTTTTTCGGCAGCTTCGGAAAGTTTTTCAGTACACCGGTCAGATATGATGATTTCCACAAGCTTCCTGACGTTGTGCTTACTGACGAGGGCGATTCGTACAAGATAAAAGTAGATATTCCGGGTATGAGCTCAAATGATGTGAAGTTCAAGGTAGAAAAAAACCGCATAATAGTGACTGCTGAGGAAAAGAAGCAAAAAGAGGTGCAGGGCAAAGGGTATTTCTTCAGTGAAAAGAAAGCAGAAAGCTATTACCGGAGCATACCTCTGCCAAGCGAGGTATTGCCTAAAACTGCAAAAGCAGATTACGGTGTTAACAAGCTAGAAATCAACGTAAAGAAAGCGGACAAGAAGTAAACTGCACGTAAAACAGGTTAATACTTTTATCTAAGTAAAATTTCCTAATATTTAAACACTTTTCCTTCCTATGTCTATAGAAGTTGCCATAGCGACGTCGTATGGGTATAGCAAAGATTCTAGCGGGTTTTCCATGGCGCAAGGAAACGCGTCAAATAGGAAAAGGAATCAGCACAACTAATTATTATACAACTGAAAATAGCCCAGATGCAGAGGAAAACTCAGGTGTGACTCCGGCAGTAGGAAAAGGCGAAGAAACGAAAACGGGCAACGTTATAGTTTTCGATACAGAAACATGCGGCCTTTCTCCTGACAAAAACGGTATTATCGCGTTAGGCGCGGTAAATCTCAGGACTGGCGAAACATTTTACGAGACTTGCCGTGTTGACCCAGGCACAATAATAGACCCACGTGCCCTGGCAGTCAACGGATTCAAAGAGCATGAGGCAAAGGACCCGACAAAGGAAACGACAAAGGAACTGATAGAGCATTTCATAGCATGGTGCAAAGCCCAGAACGCCACTACACTAGCGGGCTACAACGTTGAATTCGATTTAAGGTTCCTTGCGCATGCCATGTTCAAATACGGCATAGACTGGCAGGGCAATCTGCCTATGCAATATGTGGATGCGGCAAAAGTGTATATGGAAGAGGTTTACAACAATGCATCTCCAGATGTGCGTTCTGCACTGCGAAACGACATAATAAATGAATGGTCAGCGCTTCCGATAGGTTCTAAAGCGAAGCTAGACTTTGGATTAAAAAGCATGCTTAAATCAGATGCCGGGGCTGGAGCGCGCCTCGGCTTAGGAGGCGGCGCGCACCTCTCGTTCTCTTTCACCAACGCGCAGTTCAAGAGCGCGTTGAGCTCTCTCAGTGACGAGCAATTCAAGGATGCGATGTTCGCGGCAATGGGAGAAAACAAGGAATTTTCGTATAAAATAATGCAGCTGGCAATGTCATATTCTCATATAGTCAAGATGGACGAGGCGGTGGGCTCATATGGCATACCGTCAGAGCCGTGGCCGCACAACGCACTCAGGGGAGCCGAATACTGCGCAGAGCTTATCTCGCTTATGCAGAGTGAAAAGCACTTAGAGGCAGTGCGTACATCCGCAGTAAAGCTTACGCCTGCTGAGGAAGCGCAGTTCACGCCCAGTAACCCGCTTATACTCGATTTCAAACAATATCAAATAATAAATCAGAACATTCAGCCAGTGAACCTGGAAAAACATGCGACCGATATAACGCCTCTTCTGGAGAAGGTCAGGGAAAAGATGGCAAGCGGGGCTAACAGGATTAACGACGCCGTGGGCCAGGCCGCAGAAAAATTGGAAATGCTTGTGCGAAACGACGAAACCTCAAAGCGGGGAAAAACAAAGATATAAACAAAGTTAAGCTAACTGTTATTACCTGCTTCTCAGTTTCCTTTTCTTGTTCTTCACGAACAGCGCGTAATATATCGAGTCGTAGTGCTTTAGCATTAGTACAACAGTGAATATTACTGCCGATATCACGACTATCGCAGTAAGCACATAATTCAGCAGCGTGATTATCGCTCCGATGCTTTCCTGGCCTGACTTCAAATAAACTAGTGTTGCGACAGACACTGCTGCGTCAGCAAAAAGC
The DNA here is from genome assembly GCA_021797745.1 of Microcaldota archaeon. Classification (GTDB taxonomy): domain Archaea; phylum Micrarchaeota; class Micrarchaeia; order Micrarchaeales; family CABMGC01; genus JAJZZD01. Next base: position 262,221 of record JAJZZD010000001.1, read on the forward strand.
GAAGCCATGGCTATCTCTTCAAGCAGCCTGCGCAGCCTCCACGATTTCCTTATCGCCTCAACGTTCATTTTTATGCCGCTTTCCTGTTTTCTTCGCTCATTAAACTTATTAATTGTTGATGTGCACTTAACTCTATGGCGTATTTGTGACGGTGCGTTCATGAAATACGGAAATCTGGAAATAGAAACTGGAGAAGATGTATATGAACCGTCTGAAGACACATTTCTGTGCGCAGCCAGCCTGAACGGCCTGCTGAGAGCCAGCAAAACAGGAATACGCGTTTTGGACATGGGATGCGGTACTGGATTGCTAGGCCTGCTTGCAGCAAAATCAAAGAAAGTAAGCAGCGTTTTGCTTTGCGACATAAATACTCGCGCAGTAACGCTCGCTGAGGAAAATTATAAAAGCAACATGCTGAAATTCAACGCAAAATGCAGATTCCTATGCACTGACTTGTTCTCAAAAGTGCCAAGATCGGAAAAATTCGATATAATGATGTTTAACACTCCGTATCTTCCAGAAAATCACTTGCAGCCAAGGCTGCATTCTGATGAGCGCATGTGGAACGGCGGAAAGCGCGGCATCGAAACTGCTGAAAAATTCCTGAAGGGCGCTGTGTCGCATGCTGCAAGTCATGGCGCAGACGTGCTGTTGATTTCAAGCTCGTTCGCAGACATCGAACGGCTTTCTAAAACCGCAGCCAGATTGGGATACACTGAAACGGCAGAGAAGAAAATCCACATTTTCTTCGAAGATATAATCTGTTTCGTGCTGGGCCTGCGAAACAGGGCGCTTACCTGAATTTTCCTGCAACAGGCGATTTCCCCTGTTTATACGCCATAAAGTCCTTGATTGTTTTGTCGTAGCTTTCCGCAAGGTCAAGTTTCAGGGCTTCTTTTGGTTTGACCCATTTCCATTCGCTAAGCTCTTCTTTCAGAAGTTTTATTTTTCCCCTCACAACTTTGCAGTGCACATCAAAATATATGAAGTGCGCGCGTCGGAAAAAATCTTTCGAGCATATAAGCTCTCCCCAACTCACTATGCCAATAGTTTTCAGAATAAGGCCCGTTTCCTCTTTTCCTTCCCTTGCGACAGCATCCATTAACTTTTCCCCAATTTCCACATGTCCACCAGGCATGACCCATTTGCCTTTCCACTTTGGCGATTTTGTTAAGAGAATCTCTCCCTTGTTATTTTCGATTACCGCTCCCCCAGTGACTTCTATCCCTCTAGGAAAATGCTTGTTTTTTATGCTTGGCATAATGACCTCCGTATTTGACAATTTGCTTTCGGATTAGCCCGAAGAGGGAATTGAACCCTCGACCTCCTGTTTTCCTGTAGCTGTTTAAGCTGTTTTTAAGGGCCGCCACAGATTCAGGCGTTTTAATACAAGACAGGCGCTCTACCACTGAGCTACTCGGGCATAGATTTAATTCTCACTTAAAATTATAAAAGAGAATGCAATCATCTATACTAGCTTGGCTATGCCCTGGTCTATGTCTACCTTCGCTTTGAAACCGAGGATTTGCTCTGACTTGCTAGTATCCGCCAGTGTTTCCATCACATAATTCTTCATGGTGATTTCCACATATTTGGCCTTTATGCTCGTTCCTAATGCCTTGTTTATTTTCTCCACAAGCTCGTTCAGGCTGTAGTTCCTGCCTGTGCCTACGTTGAACTTGTCGAACCCTTTTACTGCAGTCGCCTTTATTAGTGCGTCGCAAGATCG
>JAJZZD010000003.1 GCA_021797745.1 Microcaldota archaeon
TAGGGTTAGCGCAGATAATAGCCCATAATAGAAAGGTGCGTATGCGAAGCCAGATACCATATCATTCTTTTTAAAAGTGTATACTCCTTTTTTCAACGCATACAGGCGGTCATTACTTTTCATGTATGATAAAATCCTTGTAAGATTCGAGGGTTTTATTCCGCTATTACCGCTGAAGTATAGCCTAAGGTCCCTGTACGTGAAAACCGGATAGCCTGAGAAATGATTCTTGATTTCATTGACTATTGTCATTTGCCCACTCTTTAAGCCTCTTTATCATGAGTTCGAACGAAGGTGGCAGACCAGTAATTATCATATGGTCCAGACTTGAGATATCTGGAGGGGGCTTATTCTTTATTTTGGCAATCAGCTCCCTCATTTTTTTAGCAGTTTTGGGATCGGCCTTTTTTATTAGCGAGACCAGATACCACATGTCGTAAAGGTCGTGGGCCTCTGGGTGCTTGAAACCGCCCTCGTTGTTGAACTTGTCGCTATACGCTATTATCTTCTCGTCCAATAGCTCGGCTGGGCTTAGAGACAGCACTACGATTTTGCTCCCGTCAATCTTGGAATAATCGGCGTGGATGCCTTTCTTATACTTAAAATTGATGTCAATCTTCATTTTTGTGCCAGCTAATTCCACAATAAAATGCATGGTGTCGTTTGACTTACTGTAGCCTTTTTCCTTTACTGTAAATCCATTGTCCTGTAGAAACTTTGAGACTGCCCGGTACTCTTGCATCTTTTCTGCAGATGTTTTTGCTTCCATGTAGAAATCAAGATCCCTTGAGAATCTATTTCCCGAATAGCAACGCCATATTGCTGTGCCGCCATGGAACACGAGATTTGTATACCTGCCATATAGAACCTCTATTAGTGTGTCTTCAAGTTTTGCTTTGTCAACCTGTGTTGGGTCTCTTAGTTCCATGATTATCACAACTACACTTTATTACATATTTATGTAATAATATACATTTATATATTTATGCGCCATAGTGAACCTTTTGCATATTATTCGGTTGCAAAATCTTTTTACGAAAAGTTTTATCAAAAACTCTGGGTGCGTAACCTTTTTGGAAAGGTTAATCGAAAACACTGGGTGCGAATACAGCCAGATTTGCACCGTAGCTCTTTATATCTCTAAACGCGTAATAATCTGTGTGCGAAGACACGGATGTTCGCGTATTCGGAAATAAAATTTACGGTGCTAAAATGGAACAAAAGCTAGACGAGAAAGCCACGACCGTTTCGCTTTGCAAGCGGGAGGTCGCAGGTGCGATCCCCGCCTAGTCCATAAACATTTTTGAACAATGTTTTACCTAAAATATGCTTTTTTGAAATATAAAAATAAAAGTGCAGTATTTCCATAAACCATTTTCATAAATACATTAAATAAATTTTATATGAAATAATATCTAAGACATCTATAAATAAAACAGACGGATGAAAAATGTTGGATAAAGAAAATACTGAGAAAAAGCAGGGTGCGGAAACTAAGGCAGCTGCACCTGAGAAAAACAGCGTAGAGGAAAAGAAGCAGAATGGCGGGGCAAAACCGGAGCTTAAGCCTTATACTGTTGAGGAAAAGAAGCCGGAGGAGAAAAAGGCCGAGGAGAAGAAAGAGGAAAAGAAGGAAGAAAGGAAAAAATACAAGTTCCTTGTTGTTTCCCAGTACGCGTCAGGGTCTGACATTGCATACCAGCTGAAAAAAGAAGGCAACAGCGTAAAGTTCTTCATACAGGACAACAGCGAGCGCGACGTGCTCGATGGCGTAGTGGAAAAAGTGGATGATTGGGAGAGCGAAAAAAGCTGGGCAGACATAATAGTGTTTGATTATCTCGGTTTCGGATTCAGACAGAACGAGCTGCGGCAGCAGGGCTATAAGGTGATAGGCGGAAGCTACTTGGGCGACCAGCTTGAATCTGACCGCAAGTTCGCCCTGCAGTACTTCCAAAAAATGAACGTCAAGATACCCGAAACTTTCGAGTTCAACAGTTTCGTTTCAGCGAAGAGGTTCCTGAAAGACCAGAAAAGGCGCTTCGTGATAAAGTTTCTGGGCGATGCCGGTGACATAAAGAGCCTCGTGTATGTTTCGCAGCTTGAAGGCAACTCTGACCTGATAAAGCTGATAGACCATTATGACAAGAAATGGAACACTGCATGGGGAGAGCCGAAGTTCATACTTCAGGAAGCGATAACCGGCGTTGAAGTCGCTGTAACCGCGTTCTTCGACGGGGAAAAGTTCATCATGCCGGTTTATATGAACTTCGAAAACAAGAGGATGCTTACTGGGGATTTGGGCGTAATGACAGGCGAGATGGGCACTCATGGATTTTTCACGTTCGATAAGCTCAAGCTTTTCAAGAATACGCTCAAAAAGATAGAGGACGACCTGAAAAAGGACGGCTATGTAGGGACAATAGACGTAAATTGCATAGTGAATCAGGAAGGCATATGGCCCCTGGAATTCACCAGCCGCTTCGGGTATCCTCTCGTAGATTTGCTTCTTGAAGGTCTGAAAGACCACACAAGGCTGACAGACCTGCTTGCCGGGCTTGTGAACAAATCAGTAGATTTCATAGATGCAGACAATGGCTACCAGGTTGGCGTTGTAGTGTGCGTGCCAACATTTCCGTATGAAGAAGGCTACGATACGTACGGTAAGGAACTGCCTGTGATGATAATGGACGATTCTATAAAAGATAATTTTCATTTGGGAGACCTGAAGCTTGACAACGGCGACTGGGTGACAGCCGGTTCCTGGGGCTACGGCTTCATAATCACAGGCAACGGCGACACTATGTTCGAAGCAAAAACGCAGGCTTACCGCATGCTCAAAAAAATAATAGTGCCCAATGCAATATATCGAATAGACATTTCGGACCGCTGGATCAACGACTATCCAAAGCTTCACCGCTGGGGCTACGTCTGATTCTGCTGGCATGCCGCATTGCTGTGGCCCATTTGCCTGCCTTTTTAGATCGCAGAAAGTTGCAGCCTGAGCGTAGAGAAAAAGAAAATAAAAATTAGAAATAAAAAGAAGAAAGCGCGCTGTTATGACATATCTTCAGTGATTATCAACGCAGTGTCTGCCATGCCTGGCAGAGCTGCGGTGTCTGAACGCCTACTTGAAAACAAACTTTTTATAAGCATGCTGCAACTATAGATTCCTGAATTAAGGCTGATTCTGCAAAATGCAGGAATGCCTGATGCATAAAATGATTTTATGATGCCAAACATGGATCCGCGGGCGCTTAAGAGCATGATGTCTAGGCTGGGGATAAAGAGCAGCGAGATAGCTGCGGACAAGGTTACTATAGAATGCAAAGACAGGAATATAATTATAGACCAGCCTCAGGTGACGTTAATAGAGGCTCAAGGCACCAAGTCTTACCAGATAACAGGCAGCATCAGAGAAGAAGCCAAAGCTGCAGAGCCAGATATGGCAGCAGAGATAAGCGAAGAAGATGTGAGAACTGTAGCAGAGCAGGCAGGTGCGAGCGAAGGTGCTGCAAGAAAAGCTCTGCAGGAATCTAACGGAGATATAGCTGCGGCCATAATTAAACTAAAGGCAGGAAAACAAGAATGAAAAGCAGATGTTTCTTCTTTCACTGTTTTACCCTGTAAATCTGCGCATATGGCACGCTTCCTATCTTCATCACATTTTCCTTTTTAACGATGCCATTTTTGATGAAGATGACCACAGACCTATTGCCTACAACATTCGCCGAATAAAAATCCATGTTTTCGCTAAGGATCTTTTCGGCGGTTTCCTCGTCTACTTTTTCGCCGCTGTAAAAACCGGCGTATTTTTTGAGGTCTATTTCCTTTTCACCGCTCTTCACAATGGTGCCAAGCAGCTCTGAGTCGCACATGGCAAGTATTGTGCCTGACTCTGTCGTGTGCGTTTTTGCATATATCATACAATTACTGCTACTACTTCATCTTATTTACAGAGTGCGCTGCGGTCAGTATGCTGTTCATCCGTATTTTACGAAGAAGAATAAGGTAGATGCATACAGAGCGCCGTACCATGCGAGCCACACGGCGCCTTCAAGATTCGAGCCCATGAGCGCCACCACGCTCGAAAATATCAGTAGTATAGAAAAGGCCATTTCAGTGCTGGAATTTCTGATGGACGGCAATATCCTGCTTGATATGTCGCTTCCCTTGCTTTTTGCCCACCCAAAGCTAGGGTTGCCGTTGAATATTGCCGCTATGGCTGCCTTGAAACGGCCGAACGCAAGAGCGAAATTAAGCACGAAAATCATAAGGCCCTTACGCGCCGATTTGAAGTATATCTTAGTGAGAAGTATTGGTATTGCCACTGCCAACAGGAACGCCGTCATTCCGAGAAGCTCAAGGCTTATAGTACTCAGCTGGAACGAAGAAACGTAAAGTGTCTGTCTTATGCTCGTGGCAAGCAGTGGCGAGTTTGAAAACACAGTAAGCAGTGAAACTACAGTGAAGAGGACAAGCACAACTGATATGTAGTTAAGCCCCATCCCATGCGACAGATAATCAATTTTGGATATTGCTGAGAATGTATTCTTCTTCGCGTTGTCTCTCCTTAAAGAGTGAAGAAAATATGTGAGGAACTGGGTGTCGCCGTAATTGTACCTCCATTGCTGCCTCATAAGGTCAGTGAATTTTGTTATTGGCTTGCCTAGCGCGTAAACGTTCGGGATGTAAAGGCTCTTGTAGTTGTGAATGTCCGACTCGAAGCTGAAGAACGTATCCTCTATCACGTATTCTGGGAATCCGCCTACGCTGTCTAGTGCAGACCTTCTTATGATGCCGCACGAGCCGGCGAAAAGCGCGGTGTTGTGCAGGGCGCGTGCAGGCTGCACGAATTTGAAGAAGAATGCGTCGAACAGGTCAACGCAATCGGAAAAGAACGTGCCCTTGGCATAGCGCTTTTCAGTCTGTATGAAAGACAATTTCTCGTCCTGAAAATAAGGCAAAAGGTCGTTCATGAATTCAGGATCAGTGATATATTCATCGGCGTCGAATACGGCTATGTATTCCTCTTTCGAATACCTGAGGAAGTTGTTAAGCGCACCTGCCTTGAAGCCCTTCCTGTTGTCCCTGTGTATGTACATTGCATTGTTCCTCTTGCTCGCACGCTCTATTCCCGCGCGCATCTGCATGTCAGTAGAGTCGTCAAGGACATAAAGCCTCATTTTGTTTTTTGGATAATTGATTTTTCTCAACGTGGCAAGGTTACTGGCCACCATGCCTGGATCTTCGTTGTAGACAGGCACTACTACAGCGACGCTAGGCTTCTTTGTCATGGGCTTAAGCGTCTTGTTCAGTTTTTTCAGGAACTTGCCGTAAAAATATGACGTATAATACGTGTAGGCAGTCGTGACGTTGAAAAATCCGGATATCAGCGAAAGCACGAGAAAGCATATTGCCAGAAGGAGCATGTAAAGCGTATTCGCCACGAGTATGAAGTATACTGAGAATATCACGCCGAGAATGGTGAGTATGGTGAACAAACTTACTATTATCAGTCTGTTGAACGGCCTTTTCCCAGAGTCACCCATTTCATCAATCCGATTAAACCGCTTAAATCTAATGTTAGATAAGAATATAAATTATCCGAACCAGATTCTAATGCCGTGCCGGGGTGGCAGAATCTGGTAACGCGCTGGTCTCGAGCTTGCTGGCTCAAGAGCTGATTAGTGATGCGAAAGCAACGTGCAAACCAGTGCCCTTCGGGGCTTTAGGGTTCAAATCCCTACCCCGGCGAATGTCTAAATGTGAATAAAGCAGGTAGAAATATGAAATGCAATTCAAATAAACTTGGCAAGCTTTCTACTGCTAGAGTCTATGCAACTGCCGCAAAATTAATACTCAAAAGAATTGCATCCGGAAAGAGAAATGTTGGCACGTTATTTTCAAGATATGTAGAAAAATAAAACCATCTACATGTCCTTCATGCCAGGCTTGTCAGTCACGAACTCTGCCTGTATGCCCAATTTCCTGAAATACGTGCACATTTTTATGCATGCGAATTTCTCTGTTGAATAATGGGTCCCTCCAAGTAAATTTATCCTGTTTTCCCTGGCAAAATCATGCGCCTTTCTAGAGAAATCATTAAGTACAGTAATTCCCGTCACAAACGTATTTATCTTTCTTTTTGCAATTTCCTCCAGTATATCAATACTATTTCCTCCGCCACCAACCACCGCAATCAAACCTTTTCTTATTTTGTCATTGTCGTAAATGTATTTTGAAGTCCTGTGACCTACTATTTTACTGAATTTCTTCGATAGCTCATTCACAGATTTAATTCTTGTTTTACCTATTACTCCGGCCAGACCGCCGTTGTAATGCGCAAAAGCCCTGAGATTTTTAAGATTGAGAGCCTCCGCCAGTGCTGTTCCGGTTGAATATGCGCTGAAATTGTCGAGCGGCGAGTGCAGGTTGTATATTGAATCCCGCCGCTTTTTCATCTTCTTCAAAAGCCCTTGGTTCATCTCTTGGAATACTGACTTTCTGTTTGTTATGTCCCATTTCTCGGGATGGTGCACGAAAAGCAGCGCGTCCTTTTCCCTTGCGACTTTTTTCAATACAGCATCGCTTGGGAATACGGCAGTTAATACCTTCCTTATCTCCTTTGAGTTGTCGCACACGACGCCCATGCTCCTTTTCTTGAAGTTATCGCTGAGATATTTTGTTTTCTTCATGTATTTTATCCAGTCGTCGTTAAGCCCTTGCTTGATGAAATCCTTCTCCATTTTCGCGTAAAGTTTTGCTGCTTCCATAAACAAATCCGCCTGCTACATTTCTTGAATCATAACTTTATACGCTTTTCATCATCTCATTCAAAAGAACAGTGGCATACGAACCCGAAGGCAGTGAGAAAGAAAGCTTCACAGTTTTCTGTTCGTTATCAATTGAGTAGTTTAAGTCCTTTGCATTCACCAAAATCGGTCTGCAAGAGCCGCGCATACTGAGCTCTGGCATGCTTTTTATCTTGAACTCCTCAGGCTTCAGCTGAAGTTCCTCAATTATGTTTTTGCAGTAATCGTTCATATCTTCTTCTTTTGTGTCATAGCCCACTATGTCAGTAACTGCATACTTTCCTTCGCCTGACACTTTTTCAACGTCAGGGAAACCGTAAAAGTTTTCTGCGCAGTTTTTTTCAGAAGAGAAGTCTTTGCAGTGTATCCTCTCATCAACCTCTCTGTTAAAAATATCAGATTGCACTGCATGTATGAACATTATCAGTATTCCTCTTGGTAATTTTCTCAGTGCATTTGCAAAATCCTTTTCGTTTTTAGCAAGTTCGTTTATCACTGTCCGCTCTGCCTTCAAGTATCTTGGAAAATATTTTGCAGCTGCGGAGAAATCCCTTTCATCAGCGAGCTTTTTTCTTGCCTCAATCGCTTTTTCGCTTGTTTCGTTGCACGTGCTGGTCAGAAACTCCATCACAGCCAGTTCAAGCTCACCGCGCATTATGTGCATTCCTATTTCTGCATTATTGCCCCTTATGCCGAACCTCTGCTCGCCAAAGTAATTTGGCATTCTGCAATTCAATTCCTCTATTATTTTTCCAGCGTTTTCAGCGTTTTCAGCGTTTGTTATTCTTACCTCGAATGCGTTGCCTAGGTTGCTTCCCAACTCCACTTGGTTGCCCTTCCATGCGCCGTTGATTTTTATGTCTTTTATACTGACAGACTGCAAGGCCTGCGGCGTTACGCCGAATATGCTCGCCAGTTGCACTGTTACAGCACGCCTGTCCTTTGTGCCTGCATAAGAGATGGATTTCCTGCCGCGGTTGCATCTTTTGGCTATCGTTACCAACGCGTTTATCGTTTCCCAGTCCCGTTTCTGCACTACTAGATTTACGAACTTGCCGTTGGGAATTTCCTGCTCGCCTATTTCCTGAGCAGTGTAATTGACGTCTGGGCTTAGAACGAAGCCATTGGCTGTTATCTCCTTTACCAAAAAGTCCTCCGGCGAAGATTTAATCATGCCCTTTGTGCCGCTCGTCCTGCTCAGGTAACGCATTTTGACACCGTGTTAAAACAGCATAGAAACATGGCCTGCATAAAAATAAATAACAATAAATAGGTTGCTACTAAATGTATCTGCATGGCCAGCCTGCGGGAGTCGATAACAGAGAAACTGCTCTATAGGTTCGTAAAAAAGCGCATAGCTGGAATAACTATGAATGCGGCCATAGACCAGGTTAAAAGCATAAATGGCAGGAGCATTCTAGCCACTGCCAGTTTCCTGAGCGAAGATGCGATAGATCGCGCAAAGGCGAGATATGCGACCACCACATACCTGGAGCTGGTGAGAAGAATAGGTCAACTTGGCTTAAAGGCAAGCGTGCAGATACCAGCTTCGCAGGTAGGCAGCCTGATAGACGAGCAGCTTGCAGCCGAAAATCTCAGAAATATAATCGACACTGCTAACCGCTACGGTGTTTTCGTTTGGCTGGAGCCCGCGGGCATAGACTCGTACCTTTATTCATTAAAAGCCAAGGGGATAGGGTATGTGACTGATCTAAACGGCGCGAAGAGCAGGATACTCGATTCAAACGTCAAAGCAATAAAGCTCATTTTTCCTGAAGATGAGTACAGGAACGAGACCGCTTTCAAGATAATAGAAGCTGTCGCGAAAAGGCACAAAAACACGGTTGTGCACTCGGCTCCGGATAAGCTTGTCGGCATGCTCCTGCGGGGCAGCAAATACAAAAAGTCTTTAATACTTGAATTCCCATTAGATTACAGCAGGAAGAAACTGGATTCGTTCAAGAAGAGAGGGTGTTCTGCAAGCGTGTATGTACCTTTCGGCAAGGACTGGCTGCATTACGCGCTGAACAAGGTGCAAAGCAAATATATACGCCTTCTCGCAAAACGCCTGCTTGAAGAGCGAAACGGTGTAGTTTAGTGGCTGGCAAGAGCACTGGCGGCAAAAGGAAAAAGATTTTTGTCACCGGAGGAACCGGCAGGCTCGGAACTATGCTTCTCGAGAGGCTGGTGAGCAAGGGATACGAGGTAAGAACATTAGTCGTGAACGCAGAAAAGATAAGGAACTTGCCGGGCGGCACAATACCATTCATTGGCAACCTGACTGACATACATACTCTTGAAGACGCATGCGAAGGAGTAGATACCGTTTTCCATCTTGCGTCAATAATTACGCACGACCACGAGAAATCAAGCGACATAATGCGCGTCAACGTCGAAGGCACGAGAAAGCTTCTTGACGTGTGCAAGCGTGCAGGCGTAAAGAAAATAATATACACAAGCACTGTCGACGTTTACGGAAAGATAAGGCGCGGCATCCTTACTGAGGAATCTGAGCCAAGGCCAAGCGACGTATACGGCTACAGTAAGATGCTTGCTGAAAAGGAGATAGCGTCCAGCGGCATCGATTACACCATATTTCGCATAGCGGCCATATATGGGCCTAGCTTCGCGACTTCTTTTTTCAAGCTGTTCCGAATAGTCAAAGAAGGAAAAGCAGTGATAATAGGCGGCGGCAAAAATCATCTTAGCCTTATACATATTGATGACGTAGTTGACGCGCTGGCAAGCAGCATCGGCAATCCTGCATGCAGGAACAGGGTATACAATCTGAGCGACGGCGAGATTTACACGCAGGAATTCCTGCTGAATCTTGCTGCTGAGATGCTGCACGTCAAGAAAGTGGACAGGCATGTGAGCAGCATCATAGTCAACATGCTGGCCAGGAAAAGAAACCTTGATAGCGACGAACTGAGATTCCTCACTTCCGACAGGGTTCTGGACATAAGCAGGGTGAGAGAGGACCTCGATTTTTCACCGAAAGTTGACATAAGGGTCGGCGGCGGGGAGCTCGTGGACATGTTCCTCAGGCATGAGCCGAGGCTCAAGGCCGTGCCCGCGAACATGTGAAGCCTGTAGTGCCGACTATGCTTTTTAAGCTTGCGATATCTTAACTATTTAGCCATTCAATCCCGTAGCCAGGGATTGCATGCGGTGACTTCATGTCGATAAAACCAGGAAAAGTGGAAAAATACATCAACGAAAAGCTCGAGGACAAGGGAGCGCTGTTATTTATGGTAATAGACCCGCTTGACTACAAAAACAAAGACGACGCTGTGAAGGCAGGAATAGGCTGCGCCAGTGGCGGAGCAGACGTGATACTTGTAGGAGGAAGCGTCGGGGTCCAGGGAGAGCTCCTAGATTACGTGGCAAAGGAGATAAAAAGCGGCATAAGCGACATACCGCTCGTTCTGTTTCCCGGCAACATAGCCACGATTTCGTCGCATGCAGACGCGATATACTTCATGTCAATGCTAAACGCGAGAAATCCTTACTGGATCGTCCAGGCTCAGATGCTGTCAGCGCCCACAATAAGGCAGCTTGGCGTCGAGCCGCTGCCTGTAGGATACATAGTAGTGAAGCCTGGAGGCACAGTGGGCTGGGTCGGCGACGCGAACCTAGTTCCTAGGGAAAAACCCAGGATAGCGGCAGGATTGGCACTTGCAGGAGAATATCTTGGAAACCGGCTCATAGTCACAGACGTAGGCTCCAATCCTAAGCTTCAGGGCTTTGGGCCCGTGCCCACTGAAATGGTACGAGAAGTGAAGAAGGCGATAAGCGTCCCGTACATAGTCGCAGGCGGAATATCCGCGACAAAAGACGTGCATGAGATACTTGGCAGCGGAGCCGACATAGTGCAGATAGGGACTGCGATAGAGAACAAGGACAACGTAAAGAACATAGTTAGTTCTCTTTCAGAGGCGGTAAAAGAAGAAGGCGCGAAGAAGCTTAGGAAGTAAAACAGGAAAACATACTGAATCAAAAGGAAATTTAGATGCGAAACATAAGTGCGCCGGAAATTTTTGTGCTGGTCAGCGAGCTTAAGGAAAAAGTAGTGGGAAAGCGCGTAAAGAATTTCTACGAGATCCAGAAAGATTCATTTGAAATGGTGCTCGAAGGCAGCGAGCACACCACCATATACATAAACCTGCTTAGAGCCATATGCGAAACAAAGTTCAGGGAGAAGCAGGAAAAATCGAATTCAGCCACAAATTTCGCCCTGTCTATAAGGAAATTCGTAAACGGCGCAATGATAGTCCGCTTCGCGCAGCATAATGGCGACAGGATAGTGGAAATTGAAATGTCGAACGGGACAAAACTCATGATAGAAATGTTTCCTGAAGGAAACTTGATAGTTACAAATGAAAACTACGTGATTCAGGATGCGTACAGAAAGGAGGAATTCAAGGACAGGAAGATAATACCGAACCAGATTTACAAGTTCCCGAAGAACAGCGCGCTGCCATTCGGCGAGATAGATGAAGAGCATGTAGACGCTGCCATGCGCGAAGTGGAGAAAAGCAGCACCAAGCTCATCGTAGCGCTTGCCAAATACTTCAATTTCGGTCCCATGTATCTTGAGAACGTGATACTTCATGCTAATCTTAATCCAAATGCGCCGGCCAGCGAGATAAAAAATGATGAGCATGCATTGCATGCGCTTGAAAGCGGCATAGAGCATTTTTCAGGACTTCTGAAAAGCAAAGAATTCGTACTCTATCTGAAAGACGGCGTGCCATTCGATTTTTCCATAATGCCTATTAAAAAGTACGCAGAGCTGGAATACCAGCATTTTGATTCGCTTGGCTCGCTTCTCGACAATGCATATGTTGAAGAAAGAAGCAAAACAATAGACAAGGCAAAAGAAAGGAAAATAAACGAGCTGAAGTCGAGCGTAGAAAAGCAGGTATTGCTGCAGAAGGAGATGCACGAAAAGTCCCTAAAATACAGGGAAGCAGGCAAGAAGATTTTCGAGCACATGCACGACGTAAACTTGATTATAGAAAGTATGAAAAAAGGGAAAGAGACAGTAAATGAATCGGGAAAGGTTAAGCTAAAAAGCATTGACAAAAAGAATAAAACGATAAAAATAGAGATTGAAGACTGAGAATGCCGAGTGGCCATTGCCATCTTATTTGTTCCCTTCACGCAAGAAATACACTACTGCAGCGGCATAAAAAAGTGCCATCCCGCCACTCAGCCACATAACTGACGCAAAGCTTACTAGGATTGCCAAAGCCGCAGTGCCGTAAAGCCATTCCTTTTTAGGTATTGGATTTTCGAGTTTGAGCCTTTTCGAAATCAGTTTTGTCCAAAACTTGGCGATAAGTACCGAGACGGCCACGAGGAAAATGGAGCTGAACACAACGTGCAGATATTCAGGCACAAATATGGTATTCGTGCCGGAAACGTACAGCAAGCTTCCATCACTGGCAAGATAGCTGAAATAGTTTGCGACGCCAATTCCTCCTACTGACTCAGGATATGGCGATGCGTAAAAGTTGTTGGAAGACAGCAAATAAACAACTCCTCCTGTCAATATATGCGTGCCATTGAACGTTACATATGAAGTTAACATGTTGTTGCCATAACTATCCATTGCGGTTATTCCGGCAAAAACTAAGGCGATCAATATGCTAGCTAATACTATGGAAACTACAGCGGGGTAAAGGAACGGTATGGGTATGCGTTTGCCGCTTCCGTTAACCAATTTTGCTACTGCCTTGGTTTGCGACTTGAAAGACTTGAAAATTTCATAGCCAATTGCAAAAACAAGTATTGTGAGTATGACTGTGAAAAAGTCCAGTGTTGCATTCGGTATTGCCTGCACGCCTCCATTGCTCAAGTCGGTAACTGCCGCACCGAGCTGCAGAAGCACGCCCTGCATGAAAAGGAATGCAAAGAATGCTATCATGAACAAATTTATTCCCGATATTATGCTGTTCTTGAGCGAGTAGTAATCCAGGAATACAATCACACCACCAAAGATTGTCAGCTGGATTGCAACCAACGGCGCGTATGGAGCAAGAACAATAATCCGTGACGAAAAGGCCGCAGACACTGAAAGCAGAAACATGACAGCCAACACAGTCAGGTTTCTTTTGTCCCAAAAATGCAAGCTTTCCTTGCTCTGCTCTTTTCCTACATAACCTAAACCGTAGAAAAGCAGTGCAAACATGCTGACAATAAGAATGGCAGCGAAACCCTCCTCACCCAGCGAAAGCTGCAGGATGGGAAAAACTAAGCTTCCGAATGGAGCTACGACAAATAACACGAATGCAGTTATGGTAACTGCTATCGCAATTATCATCTTCCTATCTGAAAGCACTTTGCTAAAATCAATGAAATCAGACATGTCAATTCCATATTTCCAATAGATTTGATTTGCATGCACAGTATTTAAAGGCTCCGCGGCGCGGCAAAACCTAATGATATATAAGCAGTATGCATAATAACGTATCGAAAGATTTTCATGCCTCAAATTGTAAAAGTAATCGCACTGGGCACGAGCGGCTCCACGCCGACAAAGGAACGGCAGATGCCAAGCTTCGCTTTCATATACGACGGCGACGTCCTTCTGTTTGACTGCGGCGAAGGCACGCAGATGCAGATGCTTAAATATGGAATAAATCTGTCAAAGGTCAAGGCCATATTTGTTAGTCATGCCCACGGAGACCATACAATTGGCATAGCAGGTCTTGTGAGGTCGCTTGCCATGACGTCAAGAAAGGAGCCCTTGCAGATATTCGTGCCAAAGGGCTACGAGCGCGTAATAAAAAGCCTCCTCGTATTCGACAGGGCAATACTTAACTATCCTATTATCGTAACAGGAGTGAGTACAGGAACGATTTACAAGACAAAGTCATATACAGTGAGAGCATTCAGACTCAATCACACCATACTTGACTACGGATACGTGTTCCAGGAAAACCCAAAGAGGAGGTTCATAGAAAAGAAGGCGAAGAAATCCGGAATAAGAAACGAAATGTTCTCGCTTCTGCAGAAAAAAGGAAAAATAAAGGTAAATGGGAAAACAATAACCCTAAACAGCGTCACTTTGCTACAAAATGGCAAGAAAATAGTCTACGCAACTGACACGCGGCCTGCAAAGATTACTGAGATTGAATCGAAGGGCGCCGACCTGCTGATACACGAATCGGCGTACACTGAAAACGAGAAAAAGCTTGCGATAGAAAGAAAACACAGCACAGCCAAAGAGGCTGCGCTTGTGGCAAGGCACGCAAAGGTAAAAATGCTTCTTCTTACGCACATCAGTGCAAGGCACAGGACAGATGAAAATATATTAAAAGAGGCAAGAAGCATATTCAAGGGAACGGTTGTGGCAAAGGACGGCTACACAATAACAGTATGAGCGCGCTTTGCGGAGGCATCGTCTAATGGTAGGACGGCAGATTGACATTCTGCAAGCCGGAGTCCGATTCTCCGTGCCTCCATCTAAACTTCTTCATTGACTGCATGCAAAACGATTTATAGCTGTTCTGGCATATTTACTGGATATTATGCAAGACATTAAACTTAATCCCGAGAAGACCGCGCTCGTCGTAATAGACATGCAGAAAGGCATTGCGAATCTAGGAAGAAAGCTTGAACCTTATGCTGCCGATACTGTGATAAAAAACGTAAAGCTGCTTGTCGACAAATTCCGCGACACCGGTGCTAAGGTATTTTTGGTTCATGTTACTGGGACTGACGGAAAGGACATGCTTAAGCCTATCGTCGACGAGCAAGCTGCATGGGCCTCGGCTCCACGGGCCGCTGACTGGTCTGATTTTGTTGAAGATATTAAGCCTACAGATAACGATATCATAATCACAAAGCGGCAATGGGGTGCTTTCTACGGAACCGAGCTAGACCTCCAGCTCAGGAGGAGGGAAATAAACACAATAGTGCTGTGCGGCATATCAACGAATATAGGTGTGGAGACAACAGCAAGGGAGGCTTACCAACTTGGCTACAACCAGATATTCGCTGAAGATGCGATGTCGGCGATGACCGCCGAAGAGCACGAGAACACTAAGAAATACATATTTGTCCGGATAGGTTTGATACGCTCGACAGAACAGATACTGAACATATTCTGAATCCGTGGCTATCGGGGTTAACTTATGGAAAGCACTGAAATGATGAAGCGCAAATTCATAGTTTACGCTTCAGCAGTGATTTTTCTTGCGCTCATAGCGCTTGTCGCCAACATTTTGACATCTTACTCGTCGCAATTGCAACGCTGCCAAAGCAATTCAGTGGCTGCCGATAGATATTCCTGCCTTTCGACGCTTGCGTTGCAGACCCGGAACACGAGCATCTGCGGCACTTTACCAGGTTCGAACGCGTCAAACTGCTATTTGAACATCGCAGAATCTTCCCTGAATGCACATATTTGCAACAGCGTTAATAATTCTGCCAAGAGGTCATCGTGCATAGCGTATGTCGCCACGAATACAGGCTCCTATGCAGAATGCTCAGGCATACAGGAACCGTACTTGTCAGATTGCGCATTCGCAGCGGCCACAAAATCCGATAATGCCTCTCTGTGCGGCAGCCTATCTTCACCTATCAACAGCAGCGAATGCTATTCTATTGCCTACACGAGAACTGCGCTGGCTAAAAACATCTCAAGCTACTGTGCCTATGTTTCGACTGTTAACACGTCCCAAAACTCGATCGAGGTGAACTATGTAATGCAGAATGCCGGCAATGGGCCTGATTCCAGCAACGCACTAACGCTCCTTTACTTTTCAGCACCTGGGCTAAGGGCATCTTACAGCGCAAGAGACTACTGTTACCTTAATTTGGCGCTATCCAAGGAAAACTCGTCGCTTTGCAGCGACATCAGCAATGTGAATTTCCAGAACCTATGTTCTCAGCGCGTGTCCTCGCTTTCGGCTGGTCGCAACGTTACTGGCTTGACCAATCAGACGCTCAATTATACGCAGATGCTGCAAGCGTGTTCAGGGGTGAGTCAGTACCAGACGCTGTGCACCAACTCTGTGCTTCTGCTCGAAGCGACTAAAACGCTGAATGCAAGCATATGTGCGCAACTTTCGCAGAATGTAAGCAACACTTGCTATTCCGACATAGCCGATACTGAAAAGAACGTCTCGCTTTGCTCGCGCATAAGCAATTCCACAGCTCAGCAAATATGCGCGTTCGGTGCCGCCAAGCAGTTAAATTCCAGCTCCGGATCTTCGAGTTGATTGAATGTCATCCGTCGTCTCATGCATAAAACATACGCTTACGCCCAAATATTTTCTGATCACATCCGCTGGCGAAAACGCTGATCACGGCATAATATCAGAGGAATCAAACTACGACGCTATTTTCTCCCTCGGCGAAGTTTTTTCAATGCACGATAAGAAAATCGTTTCAGGCAAGAACCAGAAAGAGCTGAAAAATTTTGATTTGGCAGCCGAAAAGCTTGCGCAGTCGCTTGTATCTAAAAAAATTTACAGGACGGGCGTGCAGGAATTAGACGCTGTGACTGAAAAGATGCACGCACTGCTGCAGAGCGCGGCGGCTCTGCTCATAAAAAAAATCATTTACTCTGCTCCTGTGCTTATACGGTTTCACAACGACATAGACGGTTCAAGCGGTGCCTATGCTGTTTATGGCGCGATAAACGCTCTGGTTAAAGGAAGTGGCGCGATGAATCACGAACCAGAAATATCTTGGAGAATGCACCACAGCGTAGCGTATGCCAAAGAAGATGCGGAGAACGACATCCTGTTCGCCAGCACGTACGAATCGTTGGAGAAGCCCCTTTTGCTTGTGATCGACTTCGGCACGTCTGTCGAGAGCAATCCCGGAATAAGCGCCGCAAATGGCAAGTTCGACATAATCTGGCTGGATCATCATCCGGTAATGAAGGAATTCGACAGGGGAGAGATTGGTATTTACATAAACCCGTGGCTGCACGGCGGTGACTCGAACTACACTGCAGGTTTTCTTGCAAGCGTGTTCTCGCATTACCTTGCAGACTCAGACACCAAGGACCTTGAGCAGGCTTCTTTCATCGGAGACTACAGCATATATTCAAATCCTACAGAAAGGAGCAAAGAACTTGCAGCTATTCTCGACCTGCTGACAAGCGACGTTAGGACTGCAGTCAGCACTAGCAGGGACCTTACGCCAGATATAATCGAGCGCGTGCTCACAAACACCGAAAAAACAAGAGAACTGATAACTTACGCTAAGAACAGAGATGCCGAGCTTCTCGACCTTGGGATAAAAAGCGTAAAGAAATATGCAGCAGGCAGGGAAAACATATTCGTTGCCGATTTCGAGAAGATAAGAGGCGAAAAGCACGAGAGATACCCGCTGCCAGGCAGGTATGCATCGAAGCTACTTACAAAGATAGAGGAGCTAAACAGCGAGCCGTGCGTTCTTGTGATGCATTTTGGTCCATATATCTCCATAAGAACAAGCAAGAAAATGCCGATAAAGCTGGATGTGCTGAAGCTCATAGAAAGTATGAAGGCCGCCCATCCTGAGCGTATAGAAGCCGGCGGCGGCCACGCTAACGCGGCTAGCATAAAGTTCAGGAGCGAAGAGAACAAAAATGCAGCGCTGAAGCTTCTTGTAGAAGAAATAAAAAAAAGTCTTAGCGCAAGTGCACAAGAATGATATTCAGTACATCTGCTTAAGCCTTTTTATCCTCTCGTCTATCGGAGGGTGCGTGGAAAACAGGTTTACAACAGCAGCCTTCGCATTCAGCGGATTTGAGAAGTACATCGAAGCGGTCATCTCGTTCGCCTTAGCAACAGGCTGTGCCTGCGGCTGCTTTGTGTAGTTTTTGATCTGCGTGAGCGCATTTGCAAGTGCTTCCGGGTCCCTTATCATCCTTGCCCCGTTTGCGTCAGCCATGTATTCCCTCTTCCTGGATATTGCGAGCCTGAGAAGCAGCGCAAAGAGAGGTGCGAGTAGCCCAAGTATTAGCGCAACCAGCACCAAAATGCCACCGTTGTTTCTGTTGTTTCCAACTCCGCCAAAGAAGAATATGCTTCTTGCAAATGCTGCAATCAGTCCTATCACGCCCGCGAACACAACTGCTATAAGCATGAACTTTATGTCGTTGTCATACACATGCGACATTTCGTGGGCGAGAACGCCCTGTAATTCGCGTTTGTCCATCGTCTGTAGAAGGCCGCTCGTTACGGCTATAGACGCGTGCTTTTTGTTCCTACCTGTGGCGAACGCATTTGGATTAGGACTGTCTATGATGTAAATTTTTGGCGTGGGAACCTGCGCCGCAAGCGCAAGCCCGTTTACTTCCTCGTAAAGATAGTGATACTGTTTTTCATCAGCAGGTTTGGCTCCTGACATCTTTAGCACAAGCTTGTCACCGCCGAAGTATACGAAAGCCGCGTACAAAGCCACCATTACTGCAACAATCGCCAGGCCTATGTAAGTGCTTCCAACGAAATACCATATGAAAAAGTAAATTATGCCAGTGAAAAACGCGAAGAAAACAAGCATAAGCAGCGTCGACTTAATCCTGTTTTTGTTTATCTCGTCAAAGAAGCTTGTCATGCTTTATCGCCATAATTTCGTGGTTTATTTACTTGCCTGATGGTTTATTCGGTTTTGCCTGTGTGCTATTTTGCTTGCCAGATGAGCTGTCATCCGACAAATCGCCGAAATCAACCTTGACCGGTTCCTGAGCAGCTGCCGGAGCTTCAAACCAATCATCCTGTTTGAATCCGAATATGCCTGCGAACACGTTTCCAGGGAAAGTCTGCACTGTGTTGTTGTAATCCAATACGTAATCGTTGTACGATGTTCTAACAAAAGCTATCTTATCTTCTGTTTCTTCAAGCTGGTCCTGGAGGTCTTTGAAGTTTGCAGAAGCCTTCAGGTCGGGATAGTTCTCTGCAACTGCGAATATGCTCTTAAGAGCGTTGCTCAGCTGGTCGTTTGCCTTGAGCTTTGCCTGCGGCGACCCTGTCATTATCGAGCTCCTGAGCTTCGTGACGTTGAGCATGACGCTTTTTTCATATCTTGCGTAACCCTTCACAGTCTCGATGAGGTTGGGAATGAGGTCGTATCTCCTCTTGAGCTGAACGTCAATCTGCGCCCATGCGTTCTTCACCCTGTTCCTCTTCGAAACCAGGTTGTTGAACATGAAAATTACGAAAAGAAGTATAATCACTACGACCGCTATTGCCGACCAACCAAAAAGACCCAAAAGAAGCAACTCTATCATATATACACCAATAAAAATAACACGTAATTATGCTGCTGCAGAAATTTAAACCTTTGCAGCTTGCAAGGCTCACATCCCGTGGAACCAGAATCCTTTTTCCTTGCTTTCCTCTCCAAACAGCTTTTCCTTTAGCCCCTTTTTCTTCTGTTTTATTTCTATCCCAAGCTCCTTCGCGAGCTCAGGATGCGCTTCCAAATAGTCTTCCTGGAATTTTCTGAAATTCTCAGCTTTCTTGGCTTCGCCCAGCGCCTTGTTTTTCTCATATTCCGGCTTCATTTTCTGCCATTCTTCCATAGTGTAGCCGTACGGTGGGTGCTCCCTTATGACTTTTGGGTCGTATTGGTATTCGTAAATTTCCTTTACATAATCCACGTCATTCTCCTGCATATTGCTTTTGTCGACGTGCACGCCCTCCTTGGCAAGCATGTCTATCAGGCCCTGCAGGCTTATTTTTTCCTTTCTGTTGTCCGCACCTTCGGGATTGTACTTTATGTTAATGGTTCCTTTTACAAATTCAACCTTTGCGAAAAGTATAGAGTCGTGAAGAAGGAGCCTGTACTGCAATCTTGCCGCGTGCTCTAGGTCTATAAAATCGGCTTTATTTATGCCGCTGAATGTTACCTCCTTTATTGTGGAATAAGGAATGCGGAACTTGTTTCCCTGCTTGTCAGTTATTATGTTTTCCTTGTATTTTCCCGCATTTTCGTTTTTCTCTTCTTCAAGCTCTTTCTGATATTCGTTGCCTTCCTGTATGTCTCTTTTGTCCATTATATTGCCCTAATTATTTCATGTGTCCTGCTATGCACTTATGCACTGATTTGCCTATGCTAAATTTCAGCAGTTTCCGCAACCGCAGCTGCCATGGCCAGATTCTTCCTCGGCTCCGCATCCGCAGCTTCCTGCGCCGCTGTTTCTTCCGCATGCGCATGAATCTTCTGAGCCTGCGCTCTTCTGCGAAACCTGTATTGTCTGCGCAATAGGCTGAACTACGGGCCTTTCAACGCGCTTTGCGTTGACTGCATTGACTGGCAGAGAGAAGTAATCGACTGCCTTTGCGTATGCCTTTTGGTAAAGTTCGCTGGCTTCCAATGCCTTTATGTCCCTCCTGTACTTGTCTGCAGCGTAATTCCAGTTGGCGTGCGTAGCTTCCCATTCCTTGCTAGGTATCGCGTACTGCCTCTGCACTTTGTCCCTGTATATTTCAGGAAATACGTTGAATGTGCAGAAAGGAAGCACACGGCCGTCCGGAAGAGAGTAGTGTATGTCGCACTTCTCCACCCTCTTTATGTCGTAAGTATATTCATCCTGGAAGTGCATCATGCCAAGGAACAGGCTCTTCATCTGCAATGTGCCCATTGAGCCAAAGTCCCTCTTCATAAGTATTGACATGAGAAGCTTTGTGAAGTTTACTGATTTCGGCTGCTTGTCCTTGTCTATGAACTTCCTCAGGTTCAATAGCGCCTTCGTCGCCATAAGCTTTCTCTGCAGCTTGCTCTTGCCAGGCATCTCGTTCACGACATCCTGCAGGTATTCGAGCAATCCGGCAGCGTCTACGAATCTTGTCAAAGGAACTATCTTGTTGTCGCTGTCAAGGAATACATAGCAGCCCGCTCCGCATGCGAAGTGTATTGAGAGGTCGTATTTGTATTCGCCGCTTAGCGCTTCTATGAAACGGTTTATTCCGCCGACATAAGGAACTGAGAACCAGTCCTCCTTCGTTATTACGCCGTTTGTCTGCTGCTCTATTTGCTTGATTGCGCCTGGGATTGTTATCCTCTGTTTTTCCCTCATCCTTGCTGGCATCCTTCCCACAAGCGATACCGGCTGGAAGTTGACTGCTCTTATTATGTCTATATTGTTAAGCGCGAAATTGGTTATTGCGCCAAGCTCGCTGTCGTTTATCGTCCTTATTACAGTAGGAACTAACACTATTCCCATGTTTGCCTTTCTCGCCGCGTCCAAAACCATCGGGACTTCCCAGTGGTTCTTAGGATTAGCCCTTTTGCTTACGCCGTCGAAGCTCATGTAAAGCGTGCTTACACCACTGTGCCTTAGCCTCGCCATCATTTCAGGGTGCAGGCCTAAGTTTATGCCTGTTGTATTTAATTGTATCTGGTCGAACCCTGCTTTTTTGGCCCTTTCTATTATCTCAGGCAGGTCCTTCCTCATTGTGGGCTCTCCTCCAGTGATTTGTATCGCGTTTGCAGGAATTGGCTTCTGGTTCCTGAGCTTTTTGAACATCTTGTCCAATTCTTCTATGCTGGGCTCGTAAACAGGCTCGCCCTCTTTTGCGTAGAAGAAGCAGTACCAGCACGACAGGTGGCAGCGGTTTGTTATTACTATGTTAACAAGCCCGCTGTGCGACTTGTGCCTTTCGCACATCCCGCAGTCGAACGGGCAGTTCTCTCCCTTGTTAAGTATGTCTGGATTGTCGAAACCCCTTCCATAATAATTGTAATCCCTCATCTTCATGTACATGTCATAGTCTTCCCAATATTTCTCCACAGTCCAGCCGCATTCCCCACAGAACTTCCTTATCATCACGAAGTCCCCGTCGCGGTATATGGTTCCGTCTATTATGAGCTTGCAGTTAGGGCACACCGTTTTTGTCTTGTCAATCACAGGCATCTTTTCTATTTCTTCCTGGGTCCTGTGATAACAGCCAAGCAGCTTTTCCTCTGGATTGGATACCTGTATTTGTACCGTGCTTGCGATTTTGCCTGCGTTTAACTGATTATTTGCAGCCCGTCCATCTTCTATGCTCACATCTACACCTATTACTCAGTTATAAAACATCGGTATTTAAATATCTTTTTAAAATTACGGTTTACTTATTTTTTGTTTTTAAACGTTTGCCTCGTGGGTCATCGTTCTTTGCCGAACTGCGACCGATTTAACATGCATATTTACGGATGCCTTCTTCTGTCGGTTGCCTGGCCTTTCCTTGGCCTGTTCTTCCAGTTGTTGTCTCTTCCGGGCTCCTGAACGTGCACTTTTTCCTTTCCAATTGCTCTTCTGCCGCGTATCTCTTCAAGCCCTTTCATCAGTGATTCCTTGAGCTCGTTGCCTATGAACCTCTTCGAAAATGCATCAGCGCGCGCAGCGATGCTTATTTTTGTAGCATAAATGCGTGCTATCTTCCCTCTTTCCGAGCGGTCTGCAACAGCTATTTCCTTGAGCTTGAAAAGCACGCCGTATTTCGGGGATTTGCTTCCGAATTTCATGTGCCTGAACAAGGCCTTTTCTGCACCCAGCAGCTGGATTGTGCTGGCGGGCATGTAGCCCAGCTTGTTCAACGAGCCTGCCTTGGCCAGAAGCTCGGCAGCTATTTTGTAATCCACCAGGTATGCTATGTTTGGCATGACCTTTGGAACCGCGTCCTTCAAGTATCCATCAAGTTCCGATTCTATGTTGATGAGCGCAAGCTCTGAATCAGCGACTCTTTTTATGTTTTCGTACTCCTTTGTCTCGGGGCTCCTGCCTCCGCTCATAAGCGCGCCCTTTGCCTTTTCTATTTCTTGCTTGTTGCTTCCAAATATCTCTGCAAGCGCCGAGTCGCTGACGTTCTTTGTGTCTTTCCCCGCAAGGCTGACTATCTTTGCATATACTGCAGGGTTCTCAAGCCGCAGCTCAGGAGCATATATGCTGTACCATTCCTGGAGCCTCTCGCTAATCAGGTTCCTTGCCTTGCCCACATCGTTGTACATGTTTATTGCCTGCACGACAGGACGCTCGCCGGTTGCGTATGCCTCGCTGACTGCTTCTTTTGCCTGCTTCATGAATCGTGCTCTCTTCTGCTCAAGTGTTTCCTTCAAAGAACCACATCACGTTACGTGTTTGAAATTAAAAGTATATAAAACAGTAATAAAAATTGCCAAACAAAAGGAATTCAACTCTTTGGTGTATCGCTCCATGATTTTTACAATGAGTTCAGTGCATTCTGTAGCGTTTTTTCGGCTACTTTATCTCATCTTCTGCGTTTAATTCTCGAATGTAAAAATTCCGCGATTGCAAATAAAATCCACGCACATTACGCTGCGATACGTTTACGTTTGCTTGTACCTGCACTAACAAACATATACTTCTTTTTATGTGCTTCATATATTTGTTTTGTTCTTGGGTCAGTAACAATTACCTCATTCAACTTTATTCTTCATAACATGCTCCTTTTCTGCAGTCTTGTGCGTGTCTCTTAATTTCAGATATATGCCGATTATGCGCCTGCGCTTTTTTCGCTCAAATCCCCACTGTTTATATGCAGCTATGGCCCCTGCTTAGCATCATTTTCGCTTCTTCATCAAGCTTCTAATGCCCTTTTTACTGTTCCGAAACTGCAGTGAAACTTTTACATTATTTTTTTAACGCTTTTCGTGCTTTTGTAAAAATTCGGCAATCTTTTTCTATCTTCCAAAGCTTCGCCAGCAGGTGCGGCATTTGCTTTATCAGCAGGTGAGGCATTTAAACTTTCTAAGGGGGTTAATGACGCATTGCATATGCTACATCTAAACTTCTGGTTCAATGCAGAATCAAAAGGCAGCCTGCCTGCTTGAGGATGCGCTTCGCAAATGAAATAGTCATTGCATTCATCTGTGTTTTTATCAGCAAAATTAAGCTTGTTATGCAGTATGTCTATATTTTCTTCATTTGCGTACCATAAGAATAACGTCCACTCTTTTCTGGGCTCCTGCGTGTCTTCTGACTTGAACGTAGGTTCGTATTTTGCCATACTGCTCTCTTTTATTCCAACGTAGTTGACTAAGCCATAGCTTTGTAGTAGGTTCACTATTCTCTGCATTATGCGGGTGTCTGCATTAAGCATGTGCGCCAACTCCGTCCCTTCTACTGCGTATTTGATGTGCGAATTATTGCCTTTAATTTCGCTGTTCTTTTGTCCGCGCGCCTGCTGCAAATCCGTCTTTTTCTCTAGAAGCAGTTTAAGCACCATTAACGCATAGTCTCCTTCTTTTTCATTTATCTGCACTTGCTTTCCATTAACATCCACTTTTCTTCCCACGCCTATTATTGTATATTTTACGAAATTTGCGAAACGGTCATCAGCCAGAGCCCTTATTGCGTTTATTCCATTTTCCTTTTGCGGCTGTGCGGCCGTTGTGTCAATTACATAATCGTCGTGCGGTGCGTTTTCAGCGGTTTTTTCAACAGCTTTATACGTTGGTGGTTTTTGCTGTGGTTCTGCATTTGAAATGGCCACATTTGATTTTCTACTGAGTTGTTTCAGCTCTGCGCCAGTTTCGGTTTTTCCTGTATTAAGCCCCTCTTTTCTTACTGCGCTTTTTTCTATTCTTCTGTCAAAATTTGGCATTTGTTTGT
Organism: Microcaldota archaeon; assembly: GCA_021797745.1. Lineage (GTDB taxonomy): Archaea > Micrarchaeota > Micrarchaeia > Micrarchaeales > CABMGC01 > JAJZZD01. Next base: position 24,382 of record JAJZZD010000003.1, read on the forward strand.
CCGATTTGGAGTTGCGCACAGGTTTTGGCATGCTATGCCGCTTTCCAAAATTATCGTATTTTTTTGGTTCCTCGTTTGGTTGTTTTGCCGGTTTGACTATTTGCTTTTTCGGCGCCGGATTTCTCTCATTGGCTTGTTTTATGCTTTTTGCAGGCTTGCGCACTTTTGACGTTTCCTTCGATGCTTTAGTCTTGCGCACTTTTACCACAACAAGCAAACCCGGCCTTACTCTTTCGATTTCTCTGCGAATTACATTTTCAGCATGATTGAATTCTTTCATGGTTTTTTCCATGTTTCCATTTGTTCTCGCATAGAATTCTGCCATATCGTTTGCTTCTTCGTCACTCAGAATTTTTGGCTTGCTTCCGTGTTTGATTTTGAAATTGAGCTCAGGATGCAAATCTAGAAAATTTTTGATCATTGTGAAGCTGGTTTTGTCCCCATACCGCAACCTTAGTGCTTCTTTTATGCCCTTTATGTACTTCAGCCTATTTTCGTGGCTTGCATCTTCCAGCAGTTGAATCAGGTGCATTTCAGTTGTTTTAGTTCTTTTCTCAGTTACCCCTTTTTGGCCGTACGGATTATGCGTTCTTTTGCCGCCCCACACTTTTTGCAGATATCCTATAGAAACATGCATGCCCGATGCTTCTAAATTTGCCCGAGCAGTTTCGTATGAACTGCCTTTCCTTAATTCCTCCAAAGCAGCTTTTCTCGTTGCCTCATCGTGCCTGTTTCCACTTTTATAATGCAGGTCAAAGCCCATGCTTTTCCAGATTCTGCTTACCCTTTTTCTTCCATTTTGGCCCAGTCCTAGGTTTTTGGCAGCCTGTGATGCGGTCATTGGCGCGCCATTTTCCATAATAAGGCCGTACTGCTTTATCACTGCTTCCCTAAACCCTTCTGCGCTTGATGCCCTTCCCATTTAATCTGCTATTGAAGGTGGCTTTTTTCCATATTTATAGGTTATTTTTGTTTTGTCTGCACTGGTTTCAACGTAACTTAGGCAGGTATGTACGCAAAAGCCAAAAACATTATTAATTTTTACTAGTAATTGATATGTGATTAAATGGCTTCTTTATTGAAAAACATTTTGAATTTCGCCGAAAGATTTTCTCCCGCAGAAATTGCGTATGCGCATTGCGACATTCCCTGCGGCATTTACGACCCGCACGAAGCGCAGATGTCTGCCCATACTGTAATTCGCATGGACGAGCTCATATCGCAGCTTAAGGAGAAAGAAAGCACAATGTCAAAAGAGGAATATGTGATAATGCTGTCGAGATACGCGAGCGTGAAGGAAGAGCACGCGGAGAACTGCAAACACCAAGCCAGAATTCTGTGGGGAGACTATTTCAAGCCTGAGCATGCGCAGAAATATCCGCAGCTGCAGCAGCTGGTCTGGGACATAATGAAGCAGGGCAGCGAATGCAAGCAGAAAGTCGATGTGAAGGCGGCAGAGAGCCTGCTAGAGAGCGTGAACAAGCTTGCGGAGATATTCTGGGACAGCAAGGGCATAAAGACGCAGCGCGTCAAGGTCACGTACTGGCCCACTAACAGGGAAATAGCGCTTCCTAAGTTTTGATAATCCATGAAATTCCCTATAGCTAAATTCAGGGTTAGCGGACCAAGCATGTCGCCAACGATAAACAGCGGGGACTTCGTGGTCGTGAACAGGTGGGCCTATCTTTTTTCTAAGCCTAAAATCGGCGACATTGTTGTAATAAGACATCCGACAAAAAGAATTACTATGGTCAAACGAATAAAGAAGATAAAACTAGGTGCTGTTTTTGTTGTAGGCGACGACAAGCAGCTAAGCACAGACAGCAGGAACTTCGGATACGTACCAACAAGCAAAATCATAGGCAAAGTAATATTCCGCACGTGAAATTACGTTTAGGCAAACCTGCGATGTCACTCTTTAGATTTCTCCGGAGAAAGCATTTTCCTGAAATTGGCTAATTTGTCTGAGAATTCCTCGCCTTCCATTTTTTTAAACTCCTCGTCTATTTTACCTCCACGTAATCTACCATTGTCATATTTTTCTATATAGTCAACGATATCTGCGTTTCCTGACGAAACTATCTGCACCAAAAGCATGAAGGAAGGCACGTTAATGACCTTGTCTTCGGTAGCCAGCGGCCCAAGTCTTTTTTTGACTATGCCATCATTCTCGTCGTCAACTCTTTTTATAAGCTTTGGGTACCTCTTTAATCTTTCAAGCATTTCATTTGAAAAATCCGGATTTTTATCGTCTAAATCCTTTTGTGCATAAAGATACAAAGCAAGTATTGCACTGTCGTCGCCTAGCCCAAATTGTCCTAATAAATTCCTATCTGATGCTGCTTCGATATCTTCAAGAGCTGTTTTATCCCTGCTTGCAAGTTTATCAAAAGCTGCAGAGCTTTTATTTTGATCATTTCCCATAACGCTCACTAATTATATTATGCATTTGACACTATTTACACATTTCTAAAGTTTCGACTTTTTCGAATTAATCTGTTATTATAACATACAACATACCCAATTTTCTCAAGTTGCATTTCCGCTTATTTTTATCTGTTGTCAGTAATGTGCGTCATATTATAATTTTTGCCATTTTATATGTCGTAGGAAACGATGTAACGTTCTTACCGATATGCGCTACGGGCATAAGGTGTAAACATGAGTTCAAATAATGAAAATAAATATGATGAAATAATCAACCTGTCAAAAAACAGGGGCATACTTGAACCCACTAGCGAAGTCTATGAAGGTTTCGCCGGTTTCTTCGACTACGGCCCTGTCGGCGTAGAACTCAAAAAGAACATAGAAAAAGCATGGTGGCGCTTCTTTGTACAAATGCGCGATGACGTAGTGGGAATGGATGGGGCAATAATACTGCATCCAACTGTGTGGAAGGCATCCGGGCACGTTGACAGGTTCAAGGACCAGATTGTCGCGTGCACAAAGACGCCTAGCCACAAGTTCAGGGCAGACCACGTGATAGAAGAAGAGCTTGGCATAGCCACCGAGGGCATGTCTAATGACGAGCTGCAGAAGCTCATAACTGAAAATAAGATAAAATGCCCCGTCTGCGGGAGCCTGCTAGGTGAAGTCTCTGATTTTCGCACCATGTTCGAGACAAGCGTAGGCGCAGAAAGCAGTTTGATTGCTTACCTGAGGCCAGAAACGGCGCAGGCGATATTCGCGGATTTCCGCTGGGTGAAGCGCACCTCAAGAAAGTCATTGCCATTTGGCATAGCGCAGATAGGCAAGGCATTCAGGAACGAGATATCACCAAGAAACTTCGTTTTCCGTTCAAGGGAATTCAACCAGATGGAATTGGAATACTTCATACATCCTGACCAGAAATTCGAATGCAAATATCTCGGAGACAAGGAACTGGGCAAGAGCGCAAGGTTTCTGGACATGCGCACGCAGCTGAAAAACATGGAGCAGAAAGAAAAGAAAACGGGCGATGAAGGAATAAGTATGACATTCGGGGAGGCTTTGGAAAAGAAGGTAGTGGCCTGGAGGGAATTCGATGCAAGCCGTAAAATACTTTCAGAGCAGTCATCTCCGTGGCATGCCTACTGGCTGTGCAAGACATTGGAATTCTACACTTCAATCGGCATAAATGAAAACAACCTGAGATTCAGGGAGCACGTGCCCGATGAACTTTCCCATTACTCGAAAGCGACATGGGATTTGGAATACAGGTTCCCGTTCGGCTGGAAAGAGATAGTGGGGATTGCCAACAGGTCCGACTATGACTTAAAGCAGCATTCGAAGTTCAGCAACAAGGACATGTCTGTTTACGACGAGGCAAAGAAGCAGAACGTGATGCCTGTCGTAATAGAGCCGTCTTTCGGATTGGAAAGGGCGATAATGGCCGTGCTGATTGAATCCTATGACAGAAGGGAAGGCGCGGGCAAGGATGCTGGCAAGTCAGCAGGCGATGAAAAAGTAGTTCTGCATCTTGCGAATTCCATAGCTCCGGTAAAGGTCATTGTTCTTCCGCTGGAGAAGAAGCCAGAACCTGTAAAAATCGCCCACGACCTTTTCGAGAAGCTGAAGGGCATGTACATGTGCGATTTTGATGAATCTGGCAGCATAGGCAAAAGGTATGCGCGCGCTGACGAGATTGGCGTTCCTGTTGCTATAACTATAGACAACGAATCTCTGACAGACCACGCAGCTACGATAAGATACAGGGATACGACAAAGCAGGAGAGAGTCCCGATATCAGATATACCTGACAAAATCTCTCAAATAATAAACTCCAGTTTGTAAAAATAAATTAAGCAGATTAAGGGGGCTAAAACTCAGAATGTAAATTAATGAAACCTTGGCGTTTACCTAGTTTTTACCTAGTTATTTGTATGCTTTGCATGTCTTCCAAATACTTTTTTCCTGCTCCTTCAAGGAAATATTTACGCGCAGGTCCAAGTATCTCGATTAAATAATTGGACACGCTATCCTTCAGGTCAACAGGGTGAATTAAGTTATTCACATATGCTTCTTCAAGCTCTTTTTGATTCTTATATGAAGAAGATACTTTAGTCTTGGCATTAAATATTTCATAATCTCTGTTTTTTCTTATGAGGTATGGCCAAATTATGTATCTTTCAATATCTATGATTGAATTCACTTCTAATTCTGCAGCAGGGCAGAAAGCACCCATTATCTTCGCTTTTATTTGCTCTTCAGTATCGTGTATGTATACTGCGCTGTTTGGCTTTGACTTTGACATTTTTACATCAATAATTTCATCTATGAGTGCGTCTCTATTTCCCGACGCCTTTGCGGCTAGTATCTTGCTGCGCTGGTCTGCTGTTACGTGCACGCCCATCAAAAGATGGTGGTGTACTGCTACCGGTTTGTAACCTAAAGAGTTTGCAACATCTAATGCAACTACGTGAGCTTTTCTTTGATCCATCCCTGCATGCGGCAAGTTTATTTTCATGCTGAATAAATCAGCTACCTGCATTGGCACATACATGAGCTGTGCAAGACTTACTGCATCGCCTTCTCTTCTGCCTAATATTGTAATGCTACGTTTTGCACGATTTAGCGTTATTTGTTTAGCAATCTTGATCACGTCTTCCCAGTAATTTAAGTTTAGTTTTTCGTAAAGTTCTGAGCCAAGAATAAACTCGACTTTATCGGTATTGCCGCCAACGCATTCTAATGACAAACGAAGTGCTTCTTTGAAATACGTGCCTGCAACCCTTCTTATTGTATCGAGGTCGCCGCCAAGCTTATTGTTTATCATGGTGTGATAATCTGCTAAAAATATGCGAGTTTTGACCCCGGCTGCCTGGAAATCTGCAATTTTAGTTGAACCAACTAGTCCTGTTCCCAAATGTATAAAACCTGAAACTTCAAATCCTATATAATGATTAAGAGCTTCGTTATCCGCTATTTTTTTAATCAAAGTTAAATCTGTCAATACCTCTTCTGTGGGATTTCTGGTAATTAACCTAAACATTTTTTGCTGCTGTTCTGATAAATTCTCCAGAGTAATATCGTCTGTGGAATTGTCCTTCTTAACGTTGTCATTCATAAAGTCAACTTTTTGTCAGCGCCAGTTGGTCTTTCTAATAAACCCATTTGATCTGCACTGCTATTTGAATTTTTGGTATTTATGGCTTTCTATGTTTTGTACGAACATGAATGATTTATTCCGACCTGACCTCTTTTCCAGCACCCCGTCATTTTTTGCCGGCTAGTTTCGCATCCCTGTGCGCATCAGTAATTGACCTTCTATCTTCCTTTCCACGTGTCAGAGACATGATCGCTGCCAGAGCTATCACGATTATCGACGCATATAATGAGTAGTCCAATCCTTGCAGGAACGAGACGCCCTGTGTCTGCGGCAGCACGATGTTGCTGCCGCTGAAAATCGCAAGTGCCGTGGAACGCGGTATTGTTGACGAGATAACCGTGAGCGCAATCACGAAGCTGAGCACCATGCCAACGTTACCAAGCATCCTGTTCAATCCTGAAGCCATTGCATATTTGTCTTTCGGAGCGTTTGCCATTATCGCACTGGTGTTTGCCGGGAAGAATGAACCAGTGCCAAGGCCCGTGAGTATTGTTATGAGCGATATGATGTAAAGCGGCGTGTTCACTCCAAGCAAAGTCGCATACGCAAAGTATCCAAAACCAAGCGCAGCGAGACCTAGCGTAGCTGGCACGCGCGCGCCTATTTTGTCTGAAAGCCTGCCCATCAACGGGCCGACGATGCCGCCTATCAGGTAGCCCGGAATTAAATATATGCTTGCGTCAAACGCATTAAGCCCGCGCACTCCCTGCAGATACAAAATGAGCAGAAACAAAACCGCGAACGATGCTGTAGACTGGAGCATTGATGCGATTACTGAGAAAGTGAAGATCCTGTTGCTGAACATGGAAAAATTAATAGTAGGATACTTTATCCTGCGCTCCCTGAGCACAAATGCAAGCAAAATCAGCAAAGAAACGAAGAAAAGCGCTATTTCCAACGATGTTATTCCCTCAAACATAGAAAAAACGGCAGTAAGCGTCAGGGTCAAAAGCCCTATCCCCAAGAGCACTCCGCCAAGAAGGTCCAAAGGCTCTTTCATAGGCTTTACCACATCGCGAAGCTTGTAAATGGCAATTGGTATAAGTGCCAATCCTATGGGCACGTTTATGTAGAATATGAGGCGCCAGTTTATCACAGACAGGAAGCCGCCCAGGAATATCCCCAATATCGCCCCAAAGCTCCATCCTATCGACAGATACCCGAACGCCTTTCCGCGTTCGTGCGGCTCGAAATGGTCCGAGAGCACAGCAGCGCTCGTAGTTCCAAGCAGCGCCCCGCCTATTGCCTGTATAATCCTAGAAGAATTCAGAAAGCTGATGTTCGGGGCAAGCCCGCATAGCGCCGAGCCGAGCACAAACACTCCAAGCCCGTATTTGTAAAGCCTTGCCCTGCCGTACCTGTCGCCGAGCCTTCCTACTTGCGAAGAAAGAATGGTGAGCACAAGTATGTACGACAATATTATCCAGATTGAATTAAGCGGCGATGTGCTGAGCGATACGTCTATTGTGGGAAGAGCGAGCACCACTATCGTGGTGTCTACAGCAGCCATCAAAACTCCAATCACTATGACTGCCAGCACCATCGATTTTGCATTCATGTGAAATCCATTTTTCATAAAAGCCAGGTCCTTTTCTGCACTTCTTTATTAATTCATATTTTTAAAACCCCTATATGATTAAAGTCGAGAATTTTTCGCTAGGGTTAACTGTTGAAAGCGGCCAGCCGCTGACATTCTACGGCGAATACCGGAAAGAAGAGCGCGCTGAGTTTCTCAGATATGCAACGGCAAAAGGAATTTTCGGGGTAATATGCAGACATGAAGGAGTTCATGCGCACATCGATTACACGTTCGAAGGAAATTACACGAATAAAGAGGCAAACGCTGAGATCACGAAGCGGCTCGGTCTGGAATATGACATGGAAAAAATATACGAAAAAATAGCAACAGACAGTTACATGAAAGCTGCAGTAAAAACGCTGCGCGGAATGCGCATAACGCAGAACGACCCGTGGGAGACTACGCTCTGCTTTGTAATCTCCCAGTTCAACAACATAAAGAGGATAAGGCTAATAGTCAGGAGCTTGATTAAAAAATTCGGTGAAGAGTACAGAGACCACAAGACCGAAACTATGCATATGTTTCCGACCCCCGAGTCTCTGGCTTCAGCAAGCATTTCCGAGATAAGGAACTGTGGCACAGGATTCCGGGACAGGTACGTGAAGCAAGTTGCCGAGCAGTTTGCATACGGCTTTGATGCAGGCAAACTTTACAAAATGAATTACTCGAAAGCAAAGGAAAAGCTGATGGAGCTCGACGGCGTAGGCGACAAGGTCGCTGACTGCATACTCCTTTTCGGATACAAAAAACTAGAGGCGTTTCCAATAGATGTTTGGATAAAAAGGAGCATGGAAAAAATATATTTCTCTGGAAAGAAGGAAAAAGAAAAAACAATACACGATTTTGCCGAAAAAAGGTGGGGCAGATACGCAGGCTATGCGCAGCAATACATTTTTCATTATGCACGCACAGCTCCATAAACCACAACAATGTTTATAAAATATCCAAATCAAAGGCTCTGAGTGTAAAAATGCAGATGCAGAAAACAGCCGATTCTGGATTATTTCCCAGCCTAAAGAAAATTCCGCAAAGCCAATTGAGTCCGATAGTGAACGCCATCGAGAAAGCGGTCAGCGAATATGACTTTGAGTCAAAGAAATTTTTCGATAATAATTTCAAATCAGTACTTAGCGCACTGCTTGACGACAAATTATACACTAATAGCCTTGATGGCCTAGACAAATTAGAAACACCATCAGATAAGTTGAAGCAGTCTCTTGAAAAAATAAATCCAGAATACAGAAAACTGGTGGCAATATATGCCTATGGATTGAGTTTCAGGCGAAGATACAAATTCAGCGGAGATTCCCTCAGGTACGACGTATCTGCAAACCTGCAATTAACCGACCCGGAAAAAAATCTGCCAAATATATTGCAAAGGCGCTTATCAGAAAGGAAAAACTGAATTCATTGTCGCTTTCATTCAGAAAATTAATGCAATTTTTAAAGCATTCAGACGAACAAATATGATCGGTGCTTTACTGCATACTATTTATGCATAAATGTGCAACAATAAGCTGTGATAAATTGACAATTAAAGATTTTGAAAAGGTCGAAGGGTCTCTGATTAAACTTCAGAAGCAGAAAGATGCAGTAATGGATACTTCGCGTAACATAATCAGGATGACAGGCAAGGCGATAACGCTGATGCATGCGGGAGATCTGGGAACCGCGGGAAAAATGATCGCCGATATTTCAAAGCACGTAAAAAAGCTTAATGAGATAGAGAAAGGATTCGAGTACAATTCGCTTCAGGCCCATCAGGAATATGTCGAGGCATACGCTTTTTTTCATATTCTCAAAAACAAGGACATTATTTCACTTGACAGTATAAAAGAATCGGAGATTGCATACCTTCTTGGCATAATGGACCTTGTAGGCGAGCTGAAGCGCGAGGCAGTGGAATCGCTGAGGAAAAATGACAGAAACAGCGCAGAGCTTTACTACAAATTCATGATAGAAATATACGATTCGTCAAGGCACATGCGGTTCGCCGAATCCATTGCGCCGGATTTCAGGAAAAAACAGGACGTCGCAAGGATACAGATAGAGACGACTGCTAGCGAACTACTGAGGAACAGGTAAATTCATCTATTAATTTTTCCGTCCGAATAATACCTGAGCGCAGAGGCGGGATCGAATGGCGGATCAAATTGAACAGACAGAACAGACGGAACATACAAGACAAGCAGAGCGTGCAGGCAAGGCGGCACAGACCGCAGGCTTGCTGGATGTTGAGCGAACAAGGGAAGTTTACTCTAACATGAAAAATCCTTATCTTTTGAAATACTATTACAAGTTCAAGACTCTGAACCTGCTAAACACCACCGACATATATGGCTCTTCGCCGCCTGACATTTTCATAGGAAGGGCAGGCTACCCGAATGTGTACATGGGTCCTCTTGTCCCGCCCCAAAGTGGGGATACCTCGATAATGGGAGAGCCTGAGATGTGGACCAACAAGAGCATACCTGAAATAGTCGAGTACAGGTCTATGCTCGTGCGCGGGATGTACAAGGCAAACGTCAATGACGTTGGGTTCGGAAAACTCACAGACATGCTTCAGGAGCTCGCAATCGCAGACAAATACACCGGCGTTGACATAGAGCTAAAGCGTAAACCGTCGCTCAACGTAAGCTTCGACGAGAACAGCCAGCCTTTCGGGCCCAGCGCCCCTCTCAAGGAGATGACGCTGGAAAACACAACGGCCAACGTGAAGATTGAAAAAGCATATTCCGATACTGACATGACAGCTACGCAGGCGATACTCGAACTGTATTCGAAAGGATTGCCGGTATCGCGCATACAAAAGGCGCTCTCGGCGGGCACGTTGGGAATAGGTGACAAAAGGAAGTTCGTGCCAACGCGCTGGAGCATAACAGCAGTTGATGACACCATATCAAAGGACAAGTTGAAAATAGTCAAGGATTACACTACACTAGATTCAATCAGAATCTACGAGACCGTTGCGCTTGACAACCGCTGGGTCATTTTGATGATTCCTGGGGAATGGAGCTACGAGCTCATAGAGGCATGGTATCCTGGCACAACGTGGAACGAAAGCAAGAACAAGATAGACATATTCTCTTCAAGCGAATTCTTCTACGGAAGGAAGGGCTATGCTGAAATAGGCGGCTGTTATTATGCCGCAAGGCTTGCAGTGTCTGAGCTTTTGGAAAAACAGGGAGCGCAGGCAAAAGTAATCATAATGCGTGAAACGCACCCTGGCTACATAATGCCCGTAGGTGTTTGGAACGTAAGAGAGCACGTACGCGAGGCTCTCAGGAACAAGCCTCTTTATTTTGCAACTTTAAACGACGCCTTTGCGCATATTTCAAAGAAAATGGCCATACCTATTAACATTTGGATAAAGAACAGCGAAGTTCTGCAGAACATAAAGTATCAGAAAAGACTTTCCGGCACAGTGCTCTGATCGGGATTTGAACCCAAGTTCCGGCCTTGAGAGGGCCGTGTCCTTAACTGAATCAGCAGTCGTAAAACAAGCCCTGAATTTTAATTTTAAGGTGCGCTGACTCAGTTTTCAATTATCAATTATCAATATAAAAGGACCCCAAGTAAAACTTTTAATTCTTTACCAGCAATATATGCTAGACTTGTACATGTCAAAACGCTCAGAACCTATGCTGGCAATGTTGATGGGTATAATCATCCTACTAGCTGACGCCTACTGGATATACACGAGTGGTGCATACGCTCTGTGGATAGAACTCGGCATAGTGATATTTGTAGCTACGCTGGTCTGGCTCTACCTTGACTGGGACATGTCGAGAAAGCAATAAGTGATTGAATGAACAAAACAAGCACAATAGTTGCGGTAATTGCTGCACTCATAATAATAGCAGGCGTAGTTTACGTGATAAGCAGAGGTAATGCAGGGTCATATGCAGCATCAACCACAACCATAGTGACCGCGAGTCCCACTACCACATCTCCAACAACCAACTTTACATCAACAGCTTATACCGTTAAGCTCGAGAACAGCACCACTTTCGGCACCTACCTCGCAAATGCGAGTGGGTTCACTCTCTACACATACAGCGGCGACACCCAGAACAGCGGCACGAGCTCATGCACTGGAGAATGTGCCAGTATATGGCCTCCGTTCTACACATCAAGTCTAGTACTGCCTCCTGGTCTCAACGCGTCAAGCTTCACAACTATAACGAGAAGCGACGGATCCAAGCAACTGGCTTACAATGGATGGCCGCTCTATCTATACACCGGAGACTCGTATCCGGGCCAGGTAAACGGCAACAACGTCGCAGGTTTCAAGGTAGCGATTAAGTAACTGCCTATGCTGGATGACTGCCATCTGAGACTACAAAAGTCTAGAAGCTAGACATTCAGAATCCTGATTCTGATAAAGATCCTCTGACTTTAGCCAGAAGAGTGCCACGGCTAAAAAAAGCTGTCGGTATTGCAAAAAATGGTTTGTTGGTATAAATAATGCCGCAACGCATGTTCCTGCTTGCATCTTTGCATATCGATAAAATGCGTGTCTGATATATTTTCATATTTGGCGAAGTGACGAAATGTAAATATCAAGTGCGCATATTGCCAGTTTTTTCTTGTTTTTTGCCACGTACTAGCTATAGGAACGGATTTCTTATTTTGATTCCAGAAATTTTATTGAAATCTCTTTCGTTTTCTGTAACAATTTCAGTTATTCCATTTTCTTTCATTGTTTCAGATATCAATACGTCTAAAAAAGGAGCGTTAAATAGGTCAGCGTGTTCAAGCGCCCTGTCTACTGTATTTGAATTATAATCTATTTTGTGCCATTGCCTTGACAGAATTAACGATTGCGTTATGATTTTGGCAGTTTCTACTGCGACATCTAATCGCCGGGTTAGCGCGTTAAATAATTCAGCAAGTACCTGATTGGATATAACTCCAGTTATTTCGCCCTTGAACGCTTGTTCTACTAGCTTTTCGCATATTTTCCTTTTCAACGGCTCTCCGGAGTCATACGCATAACACAAAATATTAGTATCGAAAAATAGTTCATCTTTCATACAATTCTTCCCTATTAAATTTCCATTTTTTCATTTTTATTCCTTCTTTCAATAGCGTCAACGATTTTGCTACTACGTCAGCATTTTTCTTCTTTGTCCATTCTTTCATTGCTTCTGTAAGAGCTCTCCCAAGATATCCTTTTCTTTTGCCGTATCTCTTGCTTGCCTCTATTCTAAATTCGCTTTCTGCCTCCTCATCAACATTAACCGTGATTGTTTTTGATCTGCTGTATTTTGCCATATCATCAATCATATTTAGATAATTTAATTATTTAAATGTTTCTTTTTTGTAAATATATTGTATTCCCTGCATCGGGCGATGCGATCCATGTTTGGCGGTACATGTATGCGGCCTCAATCCTAAATTCACTTTCAACGTATTCGTCCACATTTACTGCAAACATTTTTGTCGCAATATCACCCTAATTCAACTGTGTTTATGCCAGTACTATTGGCTGCACTAATCAACCGTTTATCAAAACTGAGTAACTTTGCGAAATTTAGCTTGCATTGGGCCAAATATATCGAATCGTATACGCTAATTTTATTTTCCAGCGCCATCTCCATGGCGAGTCTAGATCCTAGATATGAATTTATTACGTGAATTTTGGACCAGATCGAATAAAGATAATCTATTGCAGCTTCTAGCTCTTTTTTTTCAATACTTTTTAATATCGCGTGCTGCTTCCATATTGCATTAAGCGATTCGATTAAGCAAATTTCAGGTGCAGCAACAGTTTCGCCTTCCTTGAGCGCGGTAACTAATTTATTTAGAACGTCTTGGGACTCTGATTCGTGCAGGGCCAGCTTTGCCACCGCGCTCGCGTCTATAATTATCATCTAGAATCCCTGTCTTCTCTAATTAATTGTGTGCTATTTGGTGTAATTCTTCTGTGTTTATTGGCCTTTCCTATTTTGGCAAGTACCTCCTCAAGCTCTCTCGCCTTTATTCTTGACTCTATGTAATCCCTTACTTCCTGGCTCCAATTGCCTTTATATTTTTTCATTTTAGCCTGCACCTCTTTCGAAATTCTTATAGTCATCACAGAATTTTCCATAATTATCTATTGTATATACTTATGTAATATATTTAAACATTACTATTGTAATGTCATAGTAGTGATATTTTATTTCTTTCACCTCCAATGACGTCAAATTTCCGCATGTCTTTCTTTCTATCACCCAGCACAAAAAGAATGTACCTTTTTCCCCTTATCGTATTTTCTACAGCTGCGTTTCCAAAGCTGTCGGTTGTTCCAGAATAGATTTTCTCACCAACGTAATGAAGCTCTATCCTATTATTCGCTTTCGGCTTGCCATTTTCAGAAATGTTCAAGTAAGTCGTGTATTTCTGCAAAGGCGTATCTGCTGCTTCAATATTTTCGTAATTCGACATTGCTTCGTGCCTTTCGATTTCAGGGACTTTTATGAAAACAGAGCCCGCAGGGCTTTTTCCTTTGCCTGAGCTGCAAACGTAGTTTGCGGCGCAAATCCTATGCCCTAACGATTTTAGCATGTCAGTTACCTTTTCTTTTTCACTCTCATTGAACGTCAGGTCATCCGCGGCGTACTTTGCGACATCCGAGCTCTGCCTGAAATAGAGCTTTGTCTGGCATAGCCTGCGTATACTCCTATCTATGTCTGTGACGTTGTGCGTGACAAGCAAAAGACCAACCCCCTTTTTCCTGAAATCCTGAATCCTCTGCTTCAAGTCCTCATTTACTGCAAATTCGCTGCTGTCGCGCAGCGCAAGCTGCGCTTCTTCGATACAAATGAGCAGCCTGAGTTCTGAATCGCCGTTTGTGTCAAAAGAATCGACAAAACCATATACTTTATTGAGTATCAGCGCATAGAAGAATGGTTTCATCTTGTTGCTCACACTTGACAGGTCGAATACGGCCCCTTTTTCCAAAAGCTCTTTGAAGTTTATGCCTTCGGTTGCTGCAAACTCGGGACGCATGAGCATTAGCCGCATGCTCTCCAGCGCAGCCTTTATGTTCTCCCCGTGTTTCGTGTATTCTATGCTTACGTTTGTTTTCTTGGCATGCTGTGCAACTATCGCATTCTCTATTTCATAATATGCCTCTACTGGGTCAGGTGAACGCGTGTTTGCGTATAGTTTTTGGAAAGCAGACAGCAGCACTTTTTCAAGGGACTTGGTGTAAGGGCCTGCATCGCACGCGACAGACAGCATTGCGGCGAGGTTCTCGTAGAAACGGTCTGTGCTAATCCCTGAATCGCACGAGAAGAAATTGATAGGTATTTTGGATTTGTACAAGCTTATCACGTTTATGCCGTGCTTATGCGCGAGCATATTCCATTCATCCGTAGGAGACACGACTGCAATTTTGCTTCCGCGTTCGATGGCCTGCGAAACGATGTTCATTGCGGCGAACGTCTTGCCAGCTCCAGGCAGGCCCGTTATCAGGCAGCCCAGATTAAGCGTGTCCGCATCTACGTTCACTGCATCGCGTTCCTTAACGCCAGATTCCAGATATGTCCCTAAAACCACGTCTCCGCCGCGCTGCACAACTGAATTCCCAACGAGAGATATTCTTTTGACTGATTCTGGAAAAGAAATAAGCAGAGACATGTTGTGCAAGTCCAGCGGCAATGCGTCTTTTATGCCTAGGTTCCTGAACAGCGTTTCGACATCAGAAGCATCTACGCTGTTTTCCTCCAGCACAAGAGACTTCGATTTTATGTAAGTGTATACTAATTGTGAGTCCCTGCCGCACACCACTACGCTTGTCCTGTATGCCGCCCCATTTTCCATTAGCGACCTGTTCATGGAGTCAAGAAGCAGAGTCAGCGCCTTCTTCTCATCAGAATCGTTGTATATGTCGTGCTGCACTGAGCTCAGAGACCCGAACAGGCTGTCTTTCAGGCTTTTTGTTACCCTTACCTGCTTGCCGCTTATCCGCGATTCTATCCTGTTCTTCGTCCTCTCAACATATGCCTTGTCGGCAGGTACAAACGAAAGGAAAATATAGCAATCCTTGCCTGCGAATAACTTATACACATTGTCGAAAATCCTTTCCCGGTTTGCATTGAAAACTACGCAATACTTTGGTTTTACTGAATCGGAGCCTAAATCAGCATCTGAAGCTTTGACTAGTGCTGCATTTATGTCCAGCTCAAACCCCACTACCGAATCAGCAACAGTATTCAGCTGCTCGCCGGTTTCAGTGGCCAGAAACAGCTCTCCTGACTTTAATGACATCATCAGCATAAACTGGCGGTTGAGCATCGATTCTATCAAAAGCCCATAGTCGAGATCGTCCGGAATCGCGATTATCTTGGCAAAATTCATTCCCAAGCTAACACTTTACTTCAGTATATATCTTATACTAAAGTATAATATTATATACTTTATCTCATTATAGAGTTTGCCTCGCTATGCCTTCTTATTTTCACAACTGGCCAATTTGTGCGAGAAAGGAAAAGCCTGAAAAGTGCGCGGCGTCGAGAGTGGGGATAAAAATACGGCCGCGCACCATCAGCATAATGCCGTAATGTATTACTTGTGTGAAATTTCCCAATTCTGTGTCACAAATATAACTCGTTCCTTTAATATATAGATTTCTGTAGTGCATGATTATTATTTAGTGCGCCGAAGAGAATTTTTCGTATTTTTATGCGATATTTCATTAATTCCTATTATATTTTCCTTATTTTTACGTCTATTATGATTATATTAATAAATTAAATTAACAAGCATATATTTAAATATGAATATTAATAAATTGCTGCTATGAGAGGCACAAGGCTGGTTTTGCCGCCAGAAGTTGAGAAAACACTAAATGCCATCAGAAAGGCGCACAAGCATGGCATATCAGTCAACTTAATCCGCGGAAATTACTACGTAGCTGAAACCACCACTAAATACGTCAAAGAAACTGGCCGCACTAAATCATTTTACCTGTATTTAGGCAAAATAGAGAGAGATGGGAAGTTTGTGCCTGCAAGGCACAGGAAGCCGGAGACAAGCATAGGGTCAGTGGAAGGGCTCGTCAAGAACAAGATAGGAAAGGACCCTTTGGAACAGCTCATACATCCTGGTGCTGCCGAGCTTAAGATACTGGAAGCCGTAAGCACAGATGCGCGAATGCCAATCCGCGAGATAGCGAAGCGTGCAGGCGTAACGCCGCAGGTGGCGAAGTACAAGCTCAGGAAGCTGGAAAAACAGTACGGCATAAGGTACACCATAGAAATGGCGTCAAGGCCCCTTGGCTTCTTCAGGTACGCTATTTTCATTAAATTCCTTAGAGATATGCCTAACATAAAGGATGTCAAAGAGCTTTTAGAAAAAGAGCCAACTATTCAACTTGCCGCCGTAATGAAAGGCGATTATGACTTATTCATCTACTTATTTGCTGAGAACACCCAGACATTGGAAGACAAGATATATGCTCTGAGGTCGGACAGGGTCTTTGCGCCCTTCAATGCATACTGGTACGCGAGCTACATAACCGACGCTTACGGGTATATACCGCTCCGCGAGCAGTTCTTTGACCTATTGAAAGATAAAATTTGGGTAAAGAGCCGTGAACGGCTTAGGAAAACGCCAGAGCAGATTCTGCAGAGAGACTACTTCGTCCTTAAAGAGCTAAATGAAAACGGGAAGGCTGATTTTGCCGAACTTGACAGAAAACTTGGCTACGCGTCAGGCGCTTCGGATTACACTTACCATAAACTGCTTGAGCAGAAAATAATAAGGCGCGTAACTATAGTCATGCAGTCCCTTCCAATAAAATATTTGTTGCTTGCTCTAGGCAGACAGGTAAACATGCAGCTTTTCAACATACGGCGCAAAGAAGAATTGATTTACATAATAGAAGAAACCGGCTTGCCTACAAACAGGTTTGTCTTGAGCGCAGACATAGGCGCGCCGTACGGCATGATGTCCGTGGCTCCGCTTTTCGATGAAAATGTCACTGACTTTGAAAACGACTACCGCAACACGTTCAGAGGCACAGAAATACAGACTTTTGTATTGACTGACGTATTCCTTGGCTCTTTCGGATTCAGAAAAATAAGCAGAGTTTACACTCCGCAATACAAAATAATCACAGAGGAATTAAAGGGCTGACTAAGCTAGCGAAAAAGTTTACTGGTCTACTGTCCTCCCATGCCGCCTTCCATCGTTGTCACTTCATTTACCTATTGAAATATTATATTTAAAAACCTTTTCAAGGTTAACCTTGCATTACGCTGCATATTGCACTCTATGGAGCTACGCCTGTTCGCGGTAAATTCGTTGCCAAAACTTGCAGATCTTTAAATTTACCGTAGACACATTATTACTGTTTTGTTCCAGCATAATGCGAACTGGCTACAGTTTCCTATAAATCCGACCTTTCCAGTTCTATCGTTCCGGCCAGTTAGGTAGATTGTGTTCTGAGTTATTATCTACTTATAAATCAGTTTTCAGTAAGGTATTTATACCTTTTTTATCAATTAATCGTGCTGATTTTCCCGTAAACACTGCAGCTCTGCAGGAGGGGTTAAGATGCTTGATGACAAATATTCTGAATTCGAGAAGTTCATTGCCGATAACAAGGGCAAGAGGAAGTTCAAACAAACAGTAGAAGTAGCCATGAACTTCACAGGCGTTGACTTTGCAAAGCAGGACAACAGGCTCAATGTAGAAGTTCTGCTGCCGTACAACAAGGGCAGCAGCGTCAAGATAGCTGTTTTTGCAACAGACAAAGCGGTAATAGAGGAGGCAAACAGGAACGGTGCAGAGGTAATAGACGGCAATAGCCTTACTGCTCTTGCCACTGACAGGCAGAAACTTCAGAGCCTTCTGGCATACACGCTCCTGGCACAGCCAAGCCTGATGCCCAACATAGCCCGCAGCCTGGGTCAGTTCCTGGGTCCGAGGAACAAGATGCCTAAGCCTCTTGTCCCTGGAAGCATGCAGAAGGCAGTCACAGAAAGCGCAAGGGCGATAACAATAAAGAACAGGGGTAAGTTTCTGCCCACTGTGCAGTGCGTAGTGGGAAGCGAGGACATGGCGCCTAAGGAAATATTCGCAAACATAAAGGAAGTCATCAGCGGTGTGTCGGGGAAAGTCGGACAGGGGCACATGAAGTCAGTTTACGTCAAGCTCACTATGAGCCCTCCACTGAAGCTTATGTAAAATGTAATAAATATACAATCAAGACGCAATAAAAACGCAATCAACGTGATATAAACATGAAAATGAACAAAAGCGAAAAGGTAGCGCTTGTGAAGTCGCTTGCAAAGGAAATGGGCAATTACAAGACAATTGCAATAATGCCAACAAGCGGAGTTCCGGACCGCCTTTTCCAGAAAGCTAGGAACAAGGTCAACAAGGTAGGAAAAGTGGTAGTTGCAAGACACACGCTCGTCAACCGAGTTCTTCAGCAGCAGAAGCTCGAAGTTCTTGCTCCATACATCACCGGAAACGTTGCTTTGATAATGACTAACAAGGAGCCTGGCGAGTTATATGAATTGGTCAGCGAAAACAAGCTCAAGCTTGCCGCAAAGCCCAGGCAGGTTGCGCCTGCCGACATAAGCATAGTGGCAGGTGAGACAAGCGTAGCACCTGGCCAGGCAGTCACCGACCTCAAGAACGCAGGTGTTGACGTTAAGATAGACAGAGGCAAGGTAGTCATTTCAAAAGGCAAAGTTCTTGTGGCAAAAGGGCAGAAGGTAACCGCGGCAGCGGCAAACGCTCTGAAGATGCTTGACATAATGCCTTTCAGCGTTTCAACAGTATTGAGTGCGGCATACTCTGAGAAGCTTCTTTACAAGAAAGAAGCGCTGGAGATGACTCCGGAATTCATAAAAGAGGAAATCGCAAAAACGTTCAACGGCGCAAACAACCTTGCGCTGGAGATAGGGTATGTGACCAAGTACAACGTACCTATTATGCTCGCGAGGGCGTACGCAGCAGCAGAGGCGCTTGAAAAGCAGACGGCGCCAAAGGAAGCCGCGAAAGAGGAAAAGAAGGAAGAGAGCAAGGAGGCAAATGATGCGAATAAACCTGAGGAAAAGCAAGCATGAGAAAAAGTTAATAATGAAGCAGGAAAATGAATATAAAACAAAATCGTGTTAAAAATAGGTGAAAAAATGGAATACATATACGCGGCGCTATTGCTTAACGATCTCGGGAAGGAGATCAACGAAGGCAGCCTGAATGCGGTCGTAAAGGCAGCAGGAAAGGAGCCTGATGAGGCAATGGCCAAGTCTGTGGCGGGTTCGCTCAAGGGAGTGAACATAAAAGAAGTGATTGAAAAGGCGCAGGCAGCGCAGGCTGCCGCACCGGCAGCTGCTGCAGAGCAGAAGAAGCCTGAGGCAAAGCCTGAAGAAGAGAAGAAAACAGAGGAGGAAGCTGCAGGAGGCCTTGCCGGCCTGTTTGGCTAATCAATTAGCCAAACGCAGCGCGCAGCCAGAGCAAAGAGGGCGTATGCTTCGTTTAACGGTATATGCTTTCGCTCGCTGACGTGCGTTTGGAAATTTATTTAAAACTTCTTTGCAAAATTGGTTTGGTCTGATTAAATGGACGTTTGGGTTGAAAAAGAGAAATGCACCGGTTGCCAGCACTGCAAGGACGTTTGTCCAGTTGCGGTATTTGAGATGAAAGAGAGAAGCGGTGCAGATGCCAATGCAGACAACGCCCCTGAAGAGCACAAGTGGAAAGGCACAACAAATGCCGACGTCGTAGCCAAGTGGAAAGACGTGAACGACGGCCACAAGCACTTTGCGGACCAGAACGACGGTACGAGCGGAGGCCTGTCAGTCGCCACTGCAGGAAGTGCGTGCATCCTGTGCCAGGCATGCCTGATAGAGTGCGAAGGAGAGTGCATAGTGATACACGACGATGCGGGGACCGAGTACAGATCTATTTATAAGTAATGTGCGCAAGCCGCATCCAGGTTGTGCTGATGGTTCAATGAAAATCTGCCTTCTAAGTCTTAAAAATAATTTCAACAAGGACATAGGACAGGGCGTGCAGCGTTACATGTACGAGCTGTGGAAAGGCCTTGACGGGATCATGCGCGAACCAGACGTGCTTGACAAGACGGAACTTGGCTTCGGAAATAATAACTTTGTCAGGAAGGCTTCTTTTACACTGTCTTCGCTTTTTCATGATTTTCGCGGATATGACATAGTTCACACGCCTGCGCCAATCATGTACAATCCAAAACGTTTGGGAAAAGCGCAGATGGTAACTACAGTGCACGAGCTGGTGCTTGTTGATGACAATAGTGCTTATGCGAAAGCCATCGCAAAGACAAAGAAGGGTTTTAGCATGGCCGACCGTTTTGGCGGTCTGGTGTACAAAAAAGCGATAAAGCAGATATTAAACTCGGATCACGTGATAACGACTTCAACGCTGGTCAGGGATGAGGTAGTGAAGCTGGGATTCGACAGGGACCGGATAAGCATAGTAAATGTCGGCATAGACAATCGATTCATCATCGAACCGAAAAGCAGGAAAACGGGCAAATTTACCGTTGGCTATTTGGGCGGGCATATTCCAAGGAAGAACGTGGGTTTTGCGATAAATGCGTTCAGGAAGATAAAAGACCCTGATTTAGAGTTTAAGATTTACGGGAAGGGTAGCGAGCATGACAATCTGGTTAAGCTGGCAGACGGCGACAAAAGAATCAAGTTCATGGGATTCGCACCAGAGAATAAAATAGTCAAAGTCTATGACAGCTTTGACGTGCTAGTGCACCCAACACTTTACGCCGGCTTCGAACTGGAGATAATAGAGGCACAGAGCAGGGGCATACCAGTGATCATCTGCAAATTTGGCATCATACCAAAAGAAGTCAGAAAGTACTGCTTCGAAGCAGAGGACGAAGCACATGCCGCCAGCATAATCGAAGATCTGAAGGAGAACGGCTACGACAAAAAAAAGATGAATGAAGCCAAGGAGTACGCAAAGCGATTCACATGGAGCAGGTGCGCAAAAGAAACCTTAGGCGTGTACGACAACATATTAAACAATTAATATTTGTTGAAGAAATTTACAGTATTTAAACCGCAGTCTAAATCTTATTCTTTATGCTAGCTCCCAATTCCGCAAAGCATTTGTTTCCGTAGCCATTAGGCGTGGATACTGAATCAAATCCAAATCCATAATCCCCTTTTTGCTCATGAATTACCTTTCCGTATATTTTACCAAGAAACGATTTCAGTGTTTTGCAACTACCACTTTTCTATCATTTACCCCTTTCATAAGCTTCAGTAATCCCTCCCTGCCTATTGTCTGCAGGGTTTGTGCCGTGTACACACCTGGAACCCATTCAACCGGTCAACAAATAATCCCGAGTCATCGACTATCAATGGTTGTTTTATCTTCCCAAATGCTTCGACAGCACTGAAGCGCGAAACTTCCGTAACTGTATCTGCCTGTATCTTGAATTTGCCAAGTCCCTTGCCTGGCATTTTGAGCACAACGCCATATCTTTTTGCTATTTCATTTGCCTCTGAAAACTTGCCTTTATTGTGCGTTACTAAAATCAGACTTTTCATGAAATCACCGCACGATACCGAAAATATTAACTCCACAAAACGCTTTATATTTATGTCATAGAATTATATGCGCAATTGATGACATGGATAAGCAGCTAAGGATAAAGCTTAATGAAATATTTAGGCACGCAAAAGGCGTTGGCAAGATAGTCTTGGTGAACACAGATAGGCAAGACCCTAACTTCACATACCTTACGCAGTTCACGAGCGGCCTGTTCGAAAACGACATACTTGTTCTTGAGAGCGCAGGCGCAAGGCAGTACACGAGCGAGCTCGAATACGAGACTGCGATGCTGCAGAGGGCCCCTGGAATAAAGATAACTAAGTTGACAGAGGGAAATTACAAGAAGCTGCTAAGCAGCGAGCTCAAGGGCAAAAGAATAGGCATAAACGGCGGATTCCTGCCTTATGCCACATACATGGGCCTGAAAAAGTACAAGCCAAATAAGATAATCGACGTTTCAGGCAGCTTGGAGCAGGCAAGAATAGTTAAGACGAATGCTGAAATAGAAAACATAAAAAAGGCAGTGCGTGTGACAAAGTCGGCAATGCGAACAATACAGAAATATTTCAAGGCCGGCATGAAAGAAACCGATTTG
Source organism: Microcaldota archaeon (assembly GCA_021797745.1). Taxonomy (GTDB): domain Archaea; phylum Micrarchaeota; class Micrarchaeia; order Micrarchaeales; family CABMGC01; genus JAJZZD01. The sequence goes on from JAJZZD010000003.1 coordinate 46,699, forward strand.
GCAAAGAAATTTGATGAGATATCGAGCGGTCTGGGCTCAGAGGGGCCGTCCTTTCCCACTATAGTATGCTTTGGCAAGAATGCGGCACTGCCGCATCATTTTCCTGACGGAACAAAACTTAAGAAAGGAGATTTCATATTGATAGACGCAGGTTCAAGGAATAAGAATTACTGCAGCGACATAACCCGGACGTTTCTGTTCGGAATCAAAAGCAGAGAAGACTATGAAAAGAAGATGGCAATTTACAATGCCGTAAAGCAGGCGCAGCAGCTTGCGATATCAAAAATAAAACAGGGAGTAAAAGGAGGCGCCGTAGACAATGCAGCAAGGGATTACATAAACTCTGTTGAAAATGGTAAATATAAAAACACATTCATACACAGTCTCGGGCATTCGATAGGAATAGAAGTACACGACGGCTCAGGCCGCATGCTGGGTCCTGGGTCGCTGCAAGTCCTCAAGGAAGGCATGATAACAAGCGTAGAGCCAGGCATATACATAAACGGATTCGGAGGGGTAAGAATTGAAGATGATGTACTGGTAACCACGAAGGGCGGAAAGGTTCTCTGAGAAAGTAACGGCAATTAAGCTCAGGACAGCACTCAAATAATAACTAAATAATCAATAATCAATGAATAACTAATGCCTGAATAACAAATAACCGCAGTCAATGAAGTATGCCAAGGGGAGTTCTGCTAGCTTGGTAGGCTACCACCTTCGGGAGGTGGTGACCCGAGTTCAAATCTCGGACTCCCCGAATTTCGACGGCAAATCTGTGATTAAAAAACAAAAATGCGAGACATCATCACAGAACATCATGTATTGAAACAGTACACAAACAGAACATATTTAAATCATGAGTTGCATAATATTACCGTGATAAAATGAATGTTACTCTAAGGGGTAGAGTAAGGCAAATCCTTGATGTCATGGTTGAGGAAGGGTATGCCAATACTAAATCAGAAGCAATACGGCTAGCCATAATTAATTTTGGCGAAAAGCAAGTCGGCGAAGAGATCAGGGTAAAGGAAAAGCTCGATAAGATCGACAATAGTATAAGAGAAGGCAAGAGGAAGGTGTTAGGCACAAAGGAGGCTTTAGGCATTTATGCAAAACATGTCAAGTGATAGACCTGTACGATGCAGAGTTTGACCAAGAGTGGACTGCATACTTCCAGTCATTAGACAAAGGCATTAAAGAGAAAATTGCAAAGAAAATCGGGAAAATTCTGGCATATCCGGCTAAAAAGCATTTGAAGAAAAGTTTATTTTTTGTGGATGAAGTAGGACAGTATAGAATTCTCTACCGGATTTTTGAAGAAAACAAACGGGTAAGATTCTATTTTGTAGGTACTCATAAAGAGTATGAAAAATGGTATAAACAGGACATCTGATTGTAAGCCTAAGCAATATCTGATGTTATTGAATGCCATGTTTTTTACATTTAACTTAACTTATCGCCTATCGCACAGATGCAGTGACCCGAGTTCAAATCTCGGACTCCCCGAATCTCATAAGGGGTTATATATAGAACGCACATTTTGCACCCCTATTTTGTCGTCGAAGCCAAATTTTGTCGTCGGTAAATTCAGTGTTTCTTAGAGATAATATCGTCACTGAATGATAAACCAGTACCTGATTCCAGGCAATTGAGCGTAGATTCTTCATTTGCAGCGTTTTTCATGCAAACATCTTCTTTGCTATACCATAAGTATCTGAACGTTCCATGCATATCATACGTGAATGCATGACTATTGAGACTGAACACGGCGATTATGTCTTTCTCATGAACAACTCGAACAACATTGAGTTGGACGCAAAGCTTATGAGGAAAATGGAGAAGAGCAAACTGGGCTACAGGCTTAGCAAGGATTATCTGATGACAAGAAGAGAGTATCTGAAGCGGGCGATAAAGGAATTGAAGGCATGGCACTATATCTGAAATGAATAGATTGAAGCTAATCTGCCGATTTCTTTACCTGTGTGTTTATTAGATTTGTAGCGCGCTATCCTTATCCTGCGCATCAGCTGTCGCTTCCTGCAGCCGCGGCAGCAGACAACGCCATGCGCTTGATCTCTTTGTGTTCCTTTAGTCTGCTTGCCAGCCTGCTGAGCCTTTCGCCCCGTTTGGCAGCTTTCCTTTTTATTATCTGAATCCTTCCTTTCTTGAAAAGCCGCGAGAACCAGCCAGACTGGTACGCGTTCAGCCTGTTTAGCAGCTGCTCTTGTCCGGCGCGCACCCTGCTGCTTTTGTTCACCAGCATGAGCTCCTTCTTGTCCATCATGAGCATGCAGCTGTTCAGGTATCTTTTCATGGCTTTTGTGTTCTTCGCCACCTGCGTAAGGCCAACTAGTATTACATTCAGCATCTCGTTGTTCCCAAGAACGTAGCCATAGGCGATCGCAAGTGCCTCTATGCTCTTGAGGTATTGGCCGAGCTCTACTGCTGTCATTCCCTTTGAATTTATCGTTATGTTCTGCATGCACAAACCTTCGTAGCCTAAGCCAAGGGTGCCGTGCATGGCCTTCGCGTGCTCTTCGAGCATGCGCTCCTTGCTGTCCTTTTCCTCCTTATCTGATTTCTCGTGCGACGCTGTCATCTGCCTCTTCCAGTTTTCCCTTATCACTTTCTTTATTGCTTCGTATTCAAGGCTCCCTGGCCTTGAGTTCACGATTTGGCTTTCAAAAGAGATTTCATGTTCTGGCAAGCGCACACCTTTCAGATGAATGGCGGCACTGCAGCTAACAGTTCATTTTCAATGCATATTACTGTCATACTGGCGCCTATTTCCAGGCACACGCCTGAAAGATGTTTAAACAGAAGAACGTTATTGCTTTTAAGCATTATGGTGATATTGCCGCGAGCCCGCGATTCACAGACTGAAGAAAATCCTCTCCTGCTTGCTGTCGAGCTTGTAGAATCCCATTCGCTCGAGGTTCACAGTTTCTCCGTCTTTGAGTTTGTCGACATATTTCTCAATGTATCCGGGTACGTCTTTCATGCTATCTGGATTCAGCTCGTTGTTCTTGAGAAGCGGCTCGATCTGCTTTATAGTGCCCTGCGCATAATTGCCTTCGTTGACCCACTGTATGACAGGCACGTTCTCGCTTGAGTTTACGATTTCTCCTTTAATCACGTTGCCGGCTTTCGTTATCCTGACCCTGTAAAGGTCCTTAAGCAAAACTACGCTGCTGTTTTCTATTGCATTTGCGTCCTCCCCGCTTATGTAAAAAATATTGCTTAGCGTGTATTCCTTATATCCAAGGTCTTCTGTCGGGTGCAGCCTGAGCTTCACCATTTTCTGTTCTTCTGTCATGCTGCCTATTTCAAGCCTGACTGGCTCTTTGACGAAGAAAAGTCTTTTAGATGTTCTGTCTATTATCTTCCTGTTCTCAGATAGCAGCATTCCTATGTCTATCTTCCTCTCGCTTTTTCCTGTGCCGAACCTCAGCACGAAATTCCTTATTGCCTCTGCGCTCACTCCCCTGTTCCTTAATCCAGATAGGGTTACCAATCTTGGGTCGTCAAATCCCTTAAGTATGTGCTCATTTATCAGAGGAACTATCTGTCTTTTTGAAGTCATGTTGTCCTTTATCGCAAGCCTTGCATACGGATGTATCCTGGGTATTCTCAGGTCGAGCGCTTCGAGTATCGCAGAGTAGAGGTAGTCCCTTAATTCGTATTCCTTGCTCCTGAAGGCATCTGTGACGCCATGTATAGAATCCTGTATCGGCGTGTTGAAGTCATATGTAGGCCACGCCCTGTACTTGTTTCCCTGGCGGTAATGCTCCGATTCCTTTATTCGGAATATGGTGGGGTCGCGCATTGTGGTGTTTGACGCCTTCATGTCACCTTTGAACCTTATTGCTACCTCCTTTTCTCCGTACTTCCCTCTTATCATGTCTTCGAATATTTTTAAGTTGTCATCTGCTGGCGTTTCCCTATGTCCGCATGCAATCCCGTGCAGCCTGTTTTCCTTCCTTGTTGCATCGTCACACATGCATGCATACGCTCCTCCTTTCGCAATCAGCTTTCGCGCATAATCATATACCTTCTCTATGCTGTCGCTTGCATAGTATTCCTGGTCGAACTTTGCGCCAAGCCACTCCAGGTCTTTCTTGATGGCGTCTACATAATCCTGCTTTTCCTTTTCTGGATTCGTGTCGTCAAAATAAAGGAATGCCTTTCCCTTGTACATCTTTGCGAACTCCTGCCCAAGGAATATGTTCATAGCATGGCCTATGTGCAGGTAACCGTTCGGTTCAGGTGCATACCTTGTGGCGAAATTGCCTTCCTGCACGCCTTCTAGAATCATCCTTGGTTTTGAGGTTTCCTCTGCCCTTTTAATTTCCCTTTCTTCGAATTCCTTTCTGAAAGGCGCGTACGCCTTTTCAAGGTCATTCTTGCCAAGGCCATTTACTTCCTTGACTATCGCGCCAACTTCCTTTGAAACGTCCTTCATGTTTTCCTTAAGCTCAGGATAAATCCCCAGAAGCTTGCTTATCACAGCTCCCGGCTGTGCCTTTCCGTAGTCTATGGCGTTCTTTACAGCGAACTTCCTTGCCGCCTTTTCGGCTTCTTCATTTAATTGCATTAAACTCATCCGCTCCGAATGTTCCTATCTCGTGATGCTCAGATTGCCGTTTATTGTCCCGTTTGCATATATCAGCGCTGCAACAGTCACATTCACCGACACTACCGCGTTTGCCGAAAGCGTTTCAGGGATTGAATAGACACGCTTGCTGCTGGGTATATTCACGGTGATGCTCTGGTTTGCAGATAATATGTTGAATTTGATTGTGGCTGGCAGGCCGATCAGCGCGCTCGTGGAGTACGAGACGCAGTCTGGCCTGTTTATATGCGCATTTACGAATGCGTATATCTGGTAGCTGCTCATGTTTCCTGACTCCACGAAAAGCTTTGAATTTGATTCGGTAATGAAGGTGGCCACTGAATTATTGTTTTCTAGATTCTGCAGCACGTTCGATGCTTCAGCAATTGTTTTGTTGGTGTCATTGCCGCAGTTCACGCTTATGGAAAGGGTTTTTGCATATCCTGTGACATTCGCTCTCAGGAACGCTTTTGCATAGACCTGCGCTCCGCCTGCATTTGTCTTATTGCCACTCTGGGACGACTGGCCTAAGTTCGAGTTTGGCGCGCTGAAGTTCAAATATCCTGAAACGAAAGTGACGGCTACTGCAATAGTTCCAAGCAACATGTACAATTGTTTCCTGTTCAAAAACACACCGGTGCGCCCGTGTCTGCAGGGGCAATAGATTTGATAGATGCAGTTCTTAATGATAGGTATAAAATAATAAAAGGTTAACATAATGTCACAAAATCAAAAATAGGTGTAAAGATGGCTTTTGAAAACGGAGACTTCGTAAAAATAGACTACGATGAATGGCGCGCAGCCGACAATGCGCTCGTGTTTACCACTGACAGGAAAACCGCAGAAGCGAACGGCGTGTTAGACAAGGATGCAACTTACAGGCCGGCTCTTGTGATAGTGGGCAAGGGCAGCATAATCAAAGGCGTTGACAAAGCAGTCAGCGGTATGAACGTAAACGAGGAAAAGAATATAGAACTCGCACCCGCTGATGCGTACGGCGAGAGAAACCCGCAGCTTGTGAGAATTATGCCTGCTGCCGAATTCAAGAAACGTGACATAGACCCGATGCCGGGAATGAGGATAAACCTTGACGGCATAGCGGCAACAGTCAAAACAGTGAACTCAGGAAGGGTGGTTATTGATGCGAACCATCCGCTTGCAGGCGAAAAGCTTAGATGCAGGATAAAGATTGTCGCGAAGGTCGACTCTGACAAGGACAAGATATCTGCGCTTTCAGAGATGCTTAACCTAAGTCCTAAATCTGTTGAGGTAAACGACGGTTCCGCAAAAATAGTTTTTGATGAAAAGACAAAGAAGGATGCCGACTTCATGGTGAGCAAGTCAGCGCTTGTCGATGCAGTGTTCAAGTATCTTGACAAGATAAACCACGTTTCTGTGGATGAGCTTTATTCAAAAGAGGCGGAGAAGCAGCCGGAAAAGGAAACAGAGAAGCAGTAATTTATTACTGCTTTCTAATCAATCGTTTCCGTTTTTGCCGTCAGCATATACTATGCGCCAGACGTTCGGCCTTTCCTCAATTATTTTTACAGGCCGCAGCTCGTTTCTTTTGCGCTCTTCATCTAATTTCTTTCTGCTGCTTTTTGCAAATATATCAAACAAGTCAGTAATTTTACCATCTCAGAATCGTTTCCTGTAAGTGTAATGGCTTTCGCCAAGAGAGTATTCATCTGCGTATCTGTCGAGAATTGATTTGCTGATCTCGGGATTTACTGCATTCTTTCCAGACTTCGTTATCACTACAAATCCAAAATCGCCGCTTGTTATCCTGACTTCTTTGACGTTTTCCGCGCTTATGAGCTGCTGCGCGAATTCCTTCGCGTTAACGTTGTTTTTCGGCTTAAGAAAATAGAACAGACACGCATGCCCTGCGCGCTTTGTTTTATCCGTTTTTCTCATTTTCACACTCTTCAGCATAAACTGATGGCGCGCAGCGTTTGGTGGGGAACAAAATACGGCCGCGCGTCATCAGCATGAATCAGGTAATGCAAGTAATAGGCGAGCATTGCGGCGGGACAGAGTGGTTGAGTGTTGGGTGTTGGTAATCTTATGGATGTTTGCACTGGATGGTAGGGAAAAATATAATGCAAACTTATCCCACTCAATTTCATATTCCCGCCCGTAACTATATTATGAAGTTTGTTTTATTTATAAGCTAGCCAAAAAAACATATGAAATAGGTGTTAGTTTATTCTAATTTGGAATTTTGAATGCAAAAAATACACAAGTTTGATTATATGCTATAGCTTATTCATCAGCGCCAAGAGTTATATAACTATTTGGCATAGTATAATTATGAGTTATGAAATGCCAGAAGGCGTTAGAGAGGTCGCGGAACGTATAAAGAAGGAGTATCCGTTCAAGGTAAGCATAAAGCGGATAAACGGCAAATATTACATATATCACATCTACGCGCTCAAGGGCAAAGAAGATAAGGCAAAAAAGGTTACCGAATACTTAGGTAGAATAACTGAAGAAGGACAGTTCGTTAAGAAACTGGGCGAGAAGGTAACCGACAACAAGCTCAAGCTTGCAGAGGAAATCATACGTGCATACGGCGGCAAGGTCATAATGCCACACGAACCAGTACCAAAGGAACTTATGCCGCAGCAAAATAACCAGCAACAGCTTATTGATGAAAAAGACAAGATAATACTGACTGCGCTGAGCATGAACGCGAGAATCAAATATTCAAAAATAGGCGCGATGACTGGTTTGCCGGTGCAAACTGTGGCATACAGAATAAAAAGACTGGAAAAAGAATTCAGAATAAAGTATACTGAAGAGTTGGATTTGAACAAACTAGGTTTTTCCAACTATCTGATTTTAGGGAAATTTCTTGGAGAGAAGCCAAGTGCAGAAGCGATAAAGAAGGCTGCGGAGAGTGAACCACGTGTGCAATTAGCAATGACAACAAAGGGAAAATACGATGTTGTTATGTTCTGCGTGGGGGAAAGCACTGATGCAATAAGCTGGGCATTTACAGGTTTACGAGAAAAGGAAGGGCTCGGCAAATACGAATCGGAATGGTATATAAGCCCGTTAAGAGACGTATATAATTTTGTCCCATTAAGAAGCGCCTTCTTTGATTTGTTAGAAAAGAGAGTTTGGCATAGAACAAGAGGAAATTCAAAGGCAGGGAAAAATGATTTGAAATATAGGGAATTTGTCTTGTTGAAAGAGCTCAACAAAAATAGCATTGAAAGTTTCAGCACGATAGATGCGGCATACGGCTTACCAAAGGGAAGCGCGAAGAACGCCTATGAAAGCTTGAGAAGCGAAGAAAGAGAGATTTTGATACGGCCGACTATAGGAATAGAAGACGACATGATTAAATTCGATGCTATTCTATTGCTTAGCGTATTAAATAGGGATTTGTTTGGCACGACGAGAAATTTACTTAGGCTGCATATAATAAACGAAAAAGTTGACCGGATAACTAATAAATTTACATACATTGCAGATATGGAAACTCCTGATGGCATATTGTTTATTTCTTCACTGCTGAAGGAAGGAGATCTTGAAAGGGAGGAAATAGAAATAAACGACCATATTAAAGGCATATCATTTCACTCCCTTATAGTCAGCAGTATTTTAGTTGGCAAATTCTGTAAGAGGAGATTTGATAATTCATACTCTAAACAATATTTAAATCTGGTAAAAAATAAGCAAGTAGAAAGAAAGGAAGCACTTGAATACTGATACTAATATCGATTACTAATTAAAAAGAAGATTAGCGCAATGCGCTACCACTAAGTCACTCAGTCTCCGTTTCCAGGGTCATCCATAAGATTACCTAATAATACTGAAAATACAAAGCTTTTAAACCTTGCCTGAATGCGAGTTACCTATTATACACGCATCGTTTTTTGTCTCATATTTAGAAAAAGAAAAGTTAGATTTAACTAATGAAATTAAAGGTATTTCTTTATACTTGTTGATAGTAAGTGACATATTAGTAGGAAATTTATGCAACAGACGATTCGACAACATGTATGCAATGCAATATATAAGTCTCGTTAAAGAAAAAGAACTAGAAAGAAAAGAATCCGCCGAATACTAATAAAAAGAAAAAAAATAAGATAACTAAGATAGCAAAATATACACGATAAGAATTAATCACTTAGTGTTACCGTCATCCATAAGATTACCTAATAATACTGAAAATACGAGGTTTTTAAACCCTGCTGTGCTGCGCGTTACCTGCTATACCGCGCCTGATTTGTGCCTAAATAATTGCCAGTTTTCGAAGACGAAGATCTAGAAAAAAATCAGAATCTGAAATGGAGACTTACATAAAATGGATAACATTAGATTCCCTGATAGTAAGCCAAACATTATTAGGAAACCTCTGCCGCAGACTATTCGATAATGCATATACTTTGCAGTACAGGAACCTTTTGAAAGAAAAACAGATAGAAGAAAAAGAAATCAGATACTAAGAAATATAACTAAAATGAACTATTATTGCCCGTAGTTATTTCCAACACTGCAAACTTCAGCCGCTTTTTTATCCGGTTCCATATCCGCCTCCATCATTCATACGATTACCTAATAATACTGAGAATACGAGATTTTTAAACCCTGCTGTGCAAGCGCGTTACCTGTTATACAGCGCCTGATTTGTGCCTAAATAATACTTACCGCGCACATAAAAATAACTCCTAGAAATGGTGCTTAGCCTGTGCCTGCACTTGCCGTATTCTGTTCCAAATTCACTTCTGGTCCCGTATGTTCAATGCATATGTGCCATTCGCCTTTATGCCCATCTTCTTCGCTATCTCGGACTTCTCTGCGTTCATTATTATGACATATCCGTTCCATTTGTGGGTCAGGTCGCTCTTCCCGCACAACGGGCACACGTCTCCCTGCGTAATAATGAGCCTGCAGTTCCTGCACGCTTTTTCAACCATTCGACCACTTCTTTGTTTCTTTTTTACCTATTCTGACCTTCTATCTCCTTTTACCTTTTGCAGCCCTCAGCCCTTTTATTCTCTCTTCCTTTATCCAGTCCAGTTTCCCGAGCCCCTCCGGGCGCATGGTGAGCGCGACCTTTGTGCCGTTGCCCCTGGTGCTTACCGTAGATACCTTTGCGTATACTGTGTCGCCTTTCTTGAGGCTCCTCTTAAGACTCTTTGAAACGAGCATGCCAGATTTCCTGTCAAAGCTCACGAAGTCGTTAGTGACCTGCGACAAATGCACAAGTCCGTCAAGCGGGCCTATTCTTACATACACTCCGAAATCGGCGAATTCAGAAGCCTCTCCGACCACGACCTCGTCAACGTCAAGTTTGAACGAAAGCACGTCGAATGTTACGTCGTGATGCGCATTCGGGTCTTCAGGCAGTATGAAGCCCTCGCTTATGTCCCTTATGTTGTAAACTACCAGCATTATGCCAAGGTCCTTGTCAACCGTCCTCTCGTACTTGTTCCTGAGCATATCTGCCGCTGCCTTTGTCGCATCCTCGCCTATGTATTTTGGCGGTATGCTTACAGAATCTTTTATTGTAGTAACGTAATACAATAGATCACCAAACAAGCGTCATATATGAAAAATGAAAGCTATAATTACCTTAGCTTTATCTCAGCGTCCCGCTTCGCGTGGCGCTAAACACCTTTATGCCGTGCATTCTTACTTTTTTCTTAAGGTTTATATCGTTTGTGCATACTACGCATTCCCTGCCGCCCGCATCTTTTGCCGCGTTTTCTATCCAACGGTCCACATTTAGCTCATTTTCCTCTATCTTGAGCGCAGTGGAACCTATCTCCATCAATGCGGTTCTTGCGAGTTTAGCCCTGTTGCCTTTTTCCTTTGCCAGTCTTTCAAGCTCGTTGACTACGCCTTTAGAGATCACCATCTCCTGCTTCGGGAATCTGTCGGAAATTATCTGGAACACGTTCTTCATGTTGCTCAGCGCAAACAGTATCGAGCTCGTGTCGATCAGGATTCGCATGCACTTATTATATAAATATGAAATTATAACATTTGCTGTATTTAATGCTGGTTTTCGACGTAATAGGTCAGCTGAACACCGCAGCATTCCATGTCGCTGACTCAGTGGCGAGTCCTGCGCTGAACAGCGTAATGGCAATCCTCGCAGAGAGCTTCTTTGTGGTTCTGCCGCTGCTTGTGATATACATGTTCCTCAAGAAGGACAGGAACGTTGTGCCATTCATGATCATGGCTGTAGCCGCGTACATAATCGCCGACATAATAAAGATCATCGTGCGAGAGCCGAGACCTTGCACAGTTCCGCAGCTAAGCTGGATAAACGCAGTAGGCTGCGAAAGCTCTACTTTTTCATTCCCTTCTGGACACGCAACAGTTTTAACCGGTTTGTCATTTTTCCTGGGAAATTACAAATACATACGAGCCCTTTACATATTTTATGTCATTTTGATACTCTTTGGCAGGGTATATCTCGGCCAGCACTATTTCACAGATGTGATCGCAGGCATAGCGCTGAGCATAGTAGTCGCGTCTGCAGTTTACTGGAAAAGGAACTGGATAAACAAGGCTGCTGAGCCAGTGTACAGATTTGCGGATTCGGTTGTTGAAAAACTTACAAACATGATATACGGCAAAACGCCTAAAAATGTATAAATAGCTTAACAATCTCATAAACCTGTTTCTTATGGCAATCGAAGACATATATGCTGAGGAATTGATATACAACTACGAGAATCCGAGCGCAAAAGGCAAGCTTGCTAACAGCACCGTAAGCATGCACGAGGAGAATGTGTCGTGCGGAGATGTAATAACAGTATATCTCGTCATAAAAGACGGCAAGATAGCAAATGCGAAGTTCGAGGGTACTGGCTGCGTGATATCTATGGGAACTGCCAACATGCTCATAGAGCATGTCAAGGGGGTTGGCCTGGAGCAGCTTGAGAAGATGACACAAGGAGATTTGCTGAAGCTAATCACAATAGACCCGGGACCTGTGCGCATGCACTGCGCGACCCTGTCATTGAGGGCCGTCAAGAAAGCGGTTCTTGGGTATGAGAAAAAGCCAATAGACACTGCGACAAAAGAGTTGTAGCATAATAAAGCGCGAGCTTATTCTACAATCTTATTTAAATTGAAGGTTCGTAATATTTTTGCAGTCCCGTCGTCTAGCGGCCAAGGACGCAGGGCTTTGGACCCTGCTACATCGGTTCGAATCCGGTCGGGACTAATTTATTTTTATGTATGCCGCATGAGAGTGTTACGAAATGCGACAGTAATATTTATATATCTATTAATGTCATATTAATACGGTATTAATATGGTTAAGGCGCTGGTAGACATAAGCGATAATGCAAACACAATACTTAATATAATTAAAGCAGAGTACGGCCTTAAAGATAAATCTCAGGCGATAGACCGTATGGCGGAAGACTATAAAACATTAGTTTTCGAACCTAAAGTTAAGGCGTCTTACCTAAAAAAACTTGAATCGATAAAGAAAGAACGCCTAATAAAAATAGGGGGAATCACAGATTTCGACAAGAAGTACGGTTTAACCAAGAAGTGAGCTAATGCCGCAATCCTTGCCGTATGACATTGAATTACGCGAGCATGTAGCTAAGATATTCGAAAAATTGGAGAAGCGAGATAGGACGCAGCTGATTGCCATACGGAAGAAATTGGCTGAAATTGTAGAGGATCCGCAGAAGTTCAAGCCGCTTCATCCTCCGATGCAAAGCATCCGAAGGGTGCATATATTGAAAAGCTTCGTTTTGACTTATTCAGTCGTTGAAGAAAAGCACACTATAATAATCGAAGATTATGCGCATCACAATGAAGTATACTGATGAGTGGCAAACAAAAAGCAGTTTTGGCCCTGCTACATCTGTTCGAATCCGGTCGGGACTAATACTAAGCTGCTTTTTAAACCTGATTTTCTAATTCAAATAGGTTGAATGCTGCCTCTGTATATTCTTGTTGCAGCCGCTTCGGGGTTCTGGGGCGTATCTGCGGTTCTCGAAAAAAAGGCGCTCGGAAAAGAATATGCGTCTGCATATCTATCCAGTTTCGCGCTCATAACTGCGGTATTTTCGATAGTTTTGCTGCCATTTTCTAACTTCTCGATGTCAGTACAGAGCCTGTCGCTTATTTACATATACAGTGTGATTACTACTTTTGCATACCTTCTTGTCGCGAGAATTTTCAGGCACAGCAACATATCTGCTTCATCGCCTTTGTTCAGCACCCTGCCGCAGGTCCTTATTGTCATATTTGCGTTTTTGATCCTGGGCGAATCCCTTTCTTACTTTCAGTACTTGGCGCTCGCAATTCTCCTGCTCGCCGCCTATTTCATGCTTTTCGGAAGCAGGTCGAGGGCGTATTTCCAAAGCAACAAATACCGGATCATGACTGTGATTTATTCGCTGGTTTTTGGCGCAAGTGCCATATTGCTAAAATACGTATTGTTCAGCGTAAACATCTTCGCATTCCTTGTTTTGTCGCAGATATTCATGCTGATTAACATGGGCGTTTACATGCAGCTTAAATACGGCGGCATAAAAGAGACAGCGTCAAATCTGAGGAAGCACAGCGGCATAATCATACCCATTTCAGTGCTAACAATTGGTTACAGAGCCTTTTACTATGCGGCAGTATCTCTTGTCGCAGTAAGCATCGCCGCGCCTCTTGTGAACACTTTGTACGTGGCCATAACGCTGCTTGCCGGAATATTCCTTTTCAAAGAAAAAGATGCACTGAGAAAAGGAGTCTTGGCGATTGTCATAATTGCGGCCGCGTATGCGCTCGTATCTTAGAATCGGTATTGCGCAGCTATCAGAAATATAAATTAGCCGTGCTATTATTAGCCGAATGATGATACGAGGTATTTCTGATTTGTGATGAAAAGTTACCCCACTGACAAAACCATTTAGGCGTGAACTCCAAGTTTGTCAAAGTCTTTTTCCAGCTGCCTGTTATTCTTAAATCTTATTGCCTTTATGCCTGCTTTCCTTGCGCTTTCTACGTTTTTCTTCAGGTCATCGATGAACAGCGTTTCATTCCCTTTCATTCCCAGTCGTTTCAGCACTATTTCAAAGGTCCTTTCATTTTCTTTCCTAATGCCCAAATAACAGGATGCAAAGTGCTTGTAGAAAAGCTTTTCATAGCCATTCAGAAATTTCTTGAGGTATGGATAGCGTGACTTGTCTACGTCGGTAAGGTAAGCTACTTTGTATTTTTTTCGCAGTTTCTTTATCCGCTTTATCAGTTCCAAATTTAACCTGCCGTTTTCGGCAAACTCCTCTTTGTACCTTACTTCGCTTACCTTTATTCCCAGCTTTTTTGCCACTATCCCCGAGAATTCCTTCAGCGTCATATTGCCCTTTTCAAATTCTGGCAGAGGGCCGTCGTCTATTATCTTTTTGATTTTCTGCTGGCTGATATTGCTGATTTTAGACAGATACGGGTAGTAGTGCCGGTCGTTGCGCGCATTTGTTATCAACACTTCGCCCACATCAAATATTATTGCTTTTATTGCCATTCAGTCACACTCACGTATCTCTTGCGCAAGGCAGTCATTTTCCCATTAAGTAATTTTTGTAATATAGAAACGACACCATTGTCTTGTGGTCATGCAGTCTGCCTGCGCGTATCATTTTTTCAACCTGCTCAGGAGCCATTAGTATCGGTTTTATTATTTCTGATTCGTCAAGGCGCACTTTCCCCCTTGAAAGGTCGGTTGCCAGGAAATAGTAAAACGTCCTGTTGCTAAACGCAGGATTGTAGAATTCCTTGAACATTGGCCTTATCTTCCCCGCCACGTATCCCGTTTCTTCCTCGAGCTCTCTTTTCGCTGCCTCTATCGGCTTTTCTCCCTTTTCAATCAGACCTGCAGGGACTTCGATCATATGCTTCCTGATTCCGTGCCGGTATTGATTCTCCAGAACTATCCTGCCGTCGTCCATTACTGGCAATACTATCGCTGCATCGATTTCCTTGTATGTGTGCCAGGCAATCTTCTTTCCCCTGACATTTATGTCACTGACCGTTACTGTGAGAAATTTGTCACGATAAAGCGTCTTAGCCATGTGCTCTCTACTAACAACATAAGCTAAAATAAATATCTTGTTATTGATATCTTGTCAACGCGCGGGGTTGTTGCGTAATCAGGCAGCGCGGCTGGCTCCAGATGTTTATAATTGTTTGAGCTAAATGCGATGATGAGGATCTGGAATGGCAAAAATTGAAATATGAAGTCACCAGCAAGTTTGGGTTCAAATCCCAGCAACCCCAAGCCATATTACTCATAATTTGTTCAAACGGTTGTCGTTATAGAATGAGTTAGAAATCGCTTACAAATTATTCTTGGGGAGCGAAAAAGACTTTGCCGATGCAAGCCACCTGTTTATAACATTCAGCGATGTGCTTGACATGAAAAAGCTTAAGGATTTTATCGGAGAATTAGCAATAAAGAAATCCGTCATAAAACGTGTGTTGGGAGATTTATGAAAGACGTTCAAAACTTGCTGCACATAAAAAATCGTAAAAAGTTCTTAAACGAACTTACTTTAGCAAAAAAACAAAATTTAACGAGCAACTTGGAATTTGTTAAACAATATGCAGAGTGGCTAAAACATACAAAAAACAAGGAGTGGAGCAAAAGACAGAAACTTCTGATTGACGAAGTTTACAAAGGACATTAAAGACACGAAGCCTATTTTCTCTGACCAAATAAGATTGGCGCTTAGAGTCAATGCGATAAAAAATGAGAAGGGTTCGGTCGAAAAGGAAGGGCACATAATGCTTATCTTCATGGACGGGATGAAAAATCAGGTTCTGGGAGAATTTGTGCTGACTAAGAACACTGCAAAATCGCTAGTTACTATTTTGACTGAAAATATAACGAATTTGGAAAAGCAGCGTTCAGATAAGTCAATGCCCAAGCCGTCTGTCACTAAAACTACTGGAAACATTGGCTACAGGTAGTCAAAATCAGCATCAAATTGCAGGTTACCTAAAGATAACCATAGGGAAACCGAAACTTTTACTTAACTATATATTTATACCGAAACAATACCTAATTACTTATTATCAGGTAGATTTACGTGAGCAAAACATCTGAAACAAAGCAAAAGATACTAAAAATTCTCGAAAGCGGCCCAAAAAGACTTGTAGACATATATCCTGCATTGGGTTTGTCTGCAGCGACAGTCTCGCAGCACATGAAAGAGCTTCGTGAAATGAATTTGATAAAGGAAACCGAAGATCGCCACTTCAAGAACATGAAATATTATATTTTGAACGAGAAAAATGACTATGCTGCAAACGCACGCAAGCTGATGGGATCGCATCTTCTGAAGACCGGCCTTGGTGTAATACTTGTTGCTGTTTTGGTTTCTAGCATTGCGCTTTTAAGCCACAATTCATTCAGCACAGGCAATTCTATTCAGTCTAGCACTCTGAACATATCGCTTACAGATCCTCCGCATGTTCCTCTTGGAACGGAAAGACTGAACATAACTTATTCATCGATAAAGATACATGTAACTAAAAGCAGCATAAATTCCTCTTGGATTACTGTCAACACTACCGGAACGATAGACCTTATGTCGCTGATAAACGTCAGCAAGCTAATAGGATCTGCAAAGGTTCCTTTCAATTCCGTAATTAATGCGGCTTCATTCAATATTTCCAAGGCAAGCATAACAATAAACAACGTAACTTATCCTGTTTCTCTCTTAGAGAATCAAGTCACTGCAAATATATCTAGCAGCAGGCTTAACGGAACTTCTGAACTGCTTCTAGATTTGTCTCCGACAATACTTACAATATACACATCAAACTCTACTTTGTTCGAGATGGTTCCTTCACTAACTGCTGTTGTTGTAGCGCGCGGTGATTATGGTGTTAAATTGAATCATTCCGGCGTTGCGATTCCACAGCAATACGCGCCGAACAAAAACCTGGTTGAAAGGCTTAATTCAATGAACGGTGCCATAGTGATATCTGATGCTGGCATAACGCAAACCGGAAATATCACTTCAATTTCAATTTCTGTAAAGGATAACTCAAGCAAAAGAGTCGAGCTCGACAGCATCCTGATTTTCGGCAACGAATCCATGTATGTAAATGTAAATTCGATCAGGAGATATCCTGTGCCTGTATCTTCTGTAAGCCCTGCACCATTCCATGTAGTGCCATTTGGCATTTCAGCAGCGCTGGCATTCCCTGCGGTTCCCTCCGGAGCTCAAACAATGCAGCAGGTAGCTATCAGCAGGCACTTGAAAAATTCAATGGCAAACTTAAATAGCATTGGCCAGTTTAACAAAGGCACCATCAACGTTCAATATTTGCACAACGAGTCTTTTTACGATTTCAATGCAACTAACTCGAGTTACTGGCAAACAGCATACAACTGGTCTACCGGCGCAATAAATAGGTCTTGGCAAGTCGTTGCTGTCAATCGCAGCAAGTTTGCTCAAAACATGCAAAATGTGCAAAGTGTGCAAAGCAATCAAAACGGACAACAATGGGTTTCAATAAATCCATACTTCAACATACCGCGACAGATAGGCCTGAACGGATCTCCGAAGCAGATTTCTGTCGGAATGAAGAATGCTTATGCCATAGGCTCCGCAAAAGAAAGCCTTGGAGTGATAACGCTTTTAGTAAATGAAAACGGGTCGCTGAGCCAGCCCTCTTTCAGCATGCGTTCGAACTTTTCGCAGCAGGGTTTCATACTGAATCCCGGGCAAACAGCAACCCTTGATTTCAACGGAACAATATCGCTTGGCGCAAACCTCGTCATAGTCCACTTTATTAATGGCTCGAGCTACAACATAAACGTGATAAGCAACGGTGGGGCATCGGCAAGCTATGCCGCAACAGCGAAATAAAAAAAAACAACTGATATCATGATAGACTATTCAATCAAAGTTCACGATGTATCGAAAACCTACAAATCAGGTGACATAAGGGTCAATGCGCTTGAGAGAATATCATTTATGCTTAAGAAAGGGGAATTCGCTGCAATAGTCGGACCTTCTGGTTCTGGAAAATCCACACTTATGAACATACTTGGCACAATTGACAAGCCAAGCTCAGGGGAAGTGTACGTAGACGGTATAGCAACGGCGAAAATGAATGGTGATGAGCTTGCTGTGTTCCGTAACAAGAAGCTTGGCTTCATATTTCAGGCATTCAACCTGATCAACGGCCTTGACGCAGAGCAGAACGTAGAGCTTCCCCTTATGGTAACTCCTATGCCTAATTCAGAACGAAGAAAAAAATCAGATGCGCTTCTGGTGCAACTGGGCCTCGGGAATCGGCTCAAGCTAAAGCCCTCGCAGTTGAGCGGAGGCGAACAGCAGCGCGTAGCTGTTGCACGCGCCCTAATAAACAATCCTGCGTTAATACTGGCTGACGAACCAACAGGGGACCTTGACTCTAAAACCGGAGAAGAAGTGATAAAACTCCTGAAGAAAATATGCAAAGATGACAAAGTTACAATAGTCATGGTGACCCACAACCTTGACACCACAAAATATTGCGATAGAATAATCCATTTAAAAGATGGGCGAATAGAAAAAGAGGAATTGGTAAAATGAAAATAACAAATTTTGCAATATCTGTTTTCGCATTAGCGATAATCTCGTTAGCGGTGTCTTCTAATTTGGTTTTTGCTGCTACAAACTCATCGATTTCCATACCTACGCCTCCTAATGTTTACGTAAACACTTCGGTGCTTAGCCTATGCAAAGGCCAGGTAAACCAAATTCCCATAACAGTTACTAATGCAGGTATTCCGTTCTTAATAGACGAAGATACGCAGAACCTAAAGGGTCCTGCTCTTGAGAATGTGCAGCTCAGTGTTGCCAATTCAAAGATCACATACGGCATGGGATCCGTGTACATAAACAACATAAGTGCAGACAATTCGATCACCGCAAATGTGCCTGTATTCCTTGATGCGAATGTATCACCGCTTTTCTCTTTGGGTTTTTCAACGCTGTTCTATTATGACACTTTTTATGCGGTAAGCACGACATATAACCTTACTTTCACTTCCCATGATTGCAACGTGCCGCTTTCGATAAACGTGACACCAAAGACAGTCATTCAAAGCAGCACTGAGAATCTTTCAGTAAATCTCACTAACACCGGCAATTTCACTCTGCGATCCCTGCTGGTTCATTTTGCATTTCCGTCTGCTGATTTAGCTGCGCTCAGCAACCAAACGGTGCAGATAAGTTCGCTTGCGCCTATGTCATCAGTAAAATTGAATGAGACAGTGCATGTTTCTGACAACGCATCGCAATTTTTCCCGCTGAACGTTACAGTAGATTATTACAACGGAAACAGCCTTATGCAGGCTTATGATGGCTTGACTTTGCTTTCTAGCGGCGTCATAACTTTGATTCCTTCAAGCCTTACTCTGTCGCCAACTACAGTTTCTCCGGGCAGCATAGTCTCCATATCGTTTGTGTTGACGAACGTAGGAACCGAATCTGCGTCCACTGTTTCTGTGAGCGCGATCGCCCCCAAGGGATTTGTTCCATTCGGGTCGAATTCTGTTTTCCTTGGCGATATCGCCGAGGATGGCCAGACTCCTGTCACTTTGACTTTCACAGTGGCAAACCGCACAGCTGCCGGAAACTACACCGTGCCTATAAAAATAAACTATTTGAACAGCTTGAGAAGCAATCTTACTGCCAACATCACAGTTCCTGTCACTGTAACTTCTGCTGCTTTCACTGAAAATGAGTCTGCTGCGTCAAAGCGCTTTGCATCAGGCGGCTCGCCATTCAGCCTTCTTACTATCGTCTTTCTGATAAGCACTGTAGTGCTAGCTTATTTGTACATCAAGGAAAGGAAATTGCACAGGAGCGTTAAATGAACCTGAAAGATATCTTTTGGCTGAGCTACAAGGACTTGCGCGAAAAGAAAATAAGGACAGCGTTAACGGTAATAATGGTTGTAATAGGCGTCGCATCCATAATCGCCCTTACCTCGCAGACTCAGGGAATAAGCCAAAGCATTCAGACTTCGCTTGAATCGCTGGGTCCAACTTCTATAATACTGACTTCATCCAGCTCTACCGGCTTCACTGTTGCTGACACTGCGCGTCTTTCGACGCTGCCAAACGTTAGCAGCGTGATACCTATTTTGACAGGTTCTGTCAATGTTTATGCCAACAGTCAGAACGTGTCTGCCACGCTTATAGGAATATCTTCCGAGGGTCTGCAGAGCCTTCTAGGAGTAATCAATCTGTACCAGGGTTCTATCTTCCAGGATACCATAGCGCCTTCTGCAGTCATTGGTTACAGCATAGCATTCCCGACAGCTCTTGCAGGAAAGCAGAACATAATAGTTGGGCAGCCTGCAACTATAAAATTGTCGGGAAAGGGCGGAGAAACACTTACCCTACCTATAATCGGCATACTACAGCGGTATGGAACGTCAGTGATTCCTATTGATACCGGAGTCATAGTTTCGATGCAAGCTGCGGAGGTTCTTTTGCACAAGGATTCGTTCAATATAATACTTGTTAAAGCGAACAACGTGAGCAGCGTAAATGAGCTTTCCTTACTTATAACAACAGTTTATGGTTCAAGCGCACGCGTTCTCACAACTCAGCAGCTTCTCGAGACAACAAGCTCGATCATAGGTTCGATAACAATCCTTTTTGTTATAATCGCAGGAATTTCCCTTGTAGTCGCTGCAATCGGAATAATGAACATAATGCTCATTGCAGTTTACGAGAGGACGCACGAGATAGGAATCCTGAAGGCATTGGGCTTCAAGAACAGGCACATTCTCACAGTATTCCTGTTCCAGGCTCTTCTGATTGGGATAATAGGAGGAATAATCGGCATTTTGGTTGGCGCAGGCGCATCATACAGCCTTTCAGCTATAATTTCAGGGGCTCAAGCATCGACTAATTCAAACACAAGAAATTCAGGAAGCGGTGTATTTGTTGCAGGGAGCGCACGCAGCGGCAGTTTCAGCGGCGGCGGCGCTACTTTTGCAGCCGGGGCGTCTCCCGCTACTTCTTCAGGCGCCGGGCTTTCTTCATTGTCTTATTCTCCTGTTTTCACCCCAATTACTATTTTAGAGGCGATTTTAGTCGCAGTAATAGTAAGCGTAGTTGCAGGGGTCTATCCGGCAATCAGGGCCTCAAAGATGGAACCTATAGAAGCGCTGCGCGAGCTGTGATAGATATTTTTCAGATAAAACAGCGATACTACATCCTATCGAAGTTCCTGATATCGCAATTTCAGAAGTTTTGAATGCATTTCAGAGGTGCTAAAGTCATATTTCTTAAAGAAAAGTATTGCCTATAATAATTTCAACGCCGCAGCAAAACAATTCGGTTTGATTATAGAAACTCTTTATTCATCGACAGTATCCGCATCGCCATTCTTGCGCACGGCAAACAGTGTGGCTTCCCTCCTGTTGTGGGGCAATTTCTTTATTCTTATGGACCCGTACTTCCCTTTAAGCGCTTTTTTTGCAGTTTCGATGTGCCTTTCAAAATTCCGTGTTCCGAATTTTATAGTTAATATCAGCACCGCACCGCTTTTCAAAAGCCCTGCGAAGTCGTTCGCGATATTAGAGCTTTCCACTGCCTGAGTGTTTGCGTCTATCGTGAGCATGTCAAATGTTCCTAATTTCTTTTTCATGTCAAAATTCCTTACAGGAAAATTTGACTTGATATGGATTAAACCGTATTCACTTAATTCCGCGCTTTTATCATCGAAACTTTTTATCGCTACCTGATTTTTAACGCCAAACTTTTCTATTGCCTTTTTTGTTTCCTGAGTATTGTTGCGGTCCGTAATTACGAGTGTTTTATTTTCCTTGTTTGCACACAGTTTCCTGTAATCAAGAAACGCGTTGTCTATTGCCACAACTTTAACTCCGCTGTCAGTTAAATAATGAGTCCAGCCTCCTGGCGCCGCGCCTATGTCTAGAGCCGCATTCACTTTCTTCAAGTCTATGCCAAAGAACTCTACTGCCTCTTCTAATTTAAATTCTGCCCTGTTGACTTTGTTTTGCTCTGAGCTGTTTATGCCTCTGAACTTGTCCAAAGCATAGTTACTACGTAACGAAGCTATAGCGTGTCCGGCGATTATCGAATCTGCTATAAATACCAGATAAACTATAATGTCTGATTTTGCTAAATCCGCGACAAATCCCTTTCGCTCCAAGCCCGTGCCCAGCTTGACTTCTATTGATTTTGCATTTTCCTCAAAAACCGGGTCAAACCTTTTAGTTTCTATTTTGAATGTGGCTGATTCTTTATTTTTTCCCGCAAGCACGCATGCGATTTTATCTTGCAGATTTTCATAGCTGCAACCTTTCCCTTTCAGGGTAAAATCTATCTGCATCATAAAATCTACGAATGCCGTTTTGCGCATTACCTTTTCGCAAACATCGCCTTCTGTTTTTGCTGCCGTTATGAGAAATAGAGACGTGCCGTTCCTTTGGATTTTCTTTTCGAATTCTATCCCGTTAAGCATTTGCCCAAGCTCTTTCTCAGCCAAATCTGCAAATCTCTGGCCCGATATTACTGCATATTTCATTCTGCCTCTTGCTGTGGTCTTGTGCACATGTATCACTAATATGCGGATTAAAGTACCCTGCACACTTAAATTATTTATTGTTCGGAAGTTCCTGGATTAACTGGCATTTTTATTTTGGCGCAGTTGAAAATTACAAAACTGCAATAAGTTTTAAATATGGAAAATACTGATTTCTAATATGCCTGAAATATCATTTGTGCCTATTGCGCAGATTAACCAATATGAAATTAAAGTAAATGGAAAAGAACGCAGTAAGCTAAGCATGCGTGATTTTTGGATAGAGCAAGGATGGTACCGAACAGACGACGGCAAGAGCCTAACTTTATTGCGTGCGGACTGGTCGCAAAAGCGCGTAAGGGCCTACGCTATACAGCATTTGTTCGAAAAGGTTTTAAAAAAAGACCCGCGTCTTGCAGAAAAGCCGGATTTCTATGAAAACGGGCTCGGCAAAATGCTTATGGATTATTACCGCAATAGCCCGTATCTGGCCGTAAAAGAAGCATGGCCAGGCATAGCCAGATCTGAGCTGAAACATGCAAAGAAAAAACGCTTGGCTAAGTCCGATGCGTATTCTTCGCTGCTCAAAATTGGAGAACGAAATGATAAGCCCATTACTTCGCTTTCGCGCCGTGAACTGGGCAAGAATTCCTGGTTTTTTAGACAGTATGGCGGAAGCAGGCATGAAATGTTGACTAACGTAACTGGGTTGAAGCTTGAACCCTGGCAATTGCATCCAATCACTCCAGGATTTTTCAATGAAAGAAAAAACAGGGTTGCTGCGGTAAAAAGCCTGTGTGAAATACTTAGAAAGGAACCTATTGCGTTGACTCAGTCTGATTACAAGGAAAACAAGATGCTTGGACTGCTCAGCAACCACTACGATTCCAGTACGCTTAAAGCGGCTCGTGAGGTAAACCCTGAAAGAAATTATACAGTTTATGATCTGCCGCATAGTTCGCCTTCTATGCAAAAAGCATTAAAAAATCTAAGGCTGTTTAGGAAATCGCTTGAAGGTTAATCGAGAGACGATCTTGCGATTAACTTTTACCTTTAGCTAATTTATCTAACCCTTTTGTTTCATATGTTGCCGAGCCGCGCCCGTATCTCTTCGGCACTGAGTTTCGTGGTAAGCAGGGGTATGCGTTCTATCTGCGCTATCTTTATGGCAAGCTTGTCAACCGCCTCAACGTTCTGTATAACAACAATCTTCGGCTTTATCGGTGCGACTCTTATCACCACCATAGGACTTCTTCCTGTGCTCACCTGGTCGAATATGAACGCGCGCTCTGTCGTTGTTCCGAACAGCTTTGGATAGTCGTTTGGCGCCACGTCCAGTATTATCTTCAGGCTGTCAAGGATTGTGTAGCCGAAAAGCTTCACGTTGTCGAGATAATTGGGATTTGCTGCAATCTTTGCCTCAACCAATCTGGCAAAGTCGACACCGCTTATCGGGCTTGAGAAGTCGTGTATGTAATACGCCGGCGTCTGCTGTTCTGTCGTGTTCTGAAACTTCTGAAGGTTCTTGATTACCTCGCTGCCTTTCTGTGCGTCTATGTCCATTATCGCTTTAACGAATCTTCTTACTACTGCTATGCCTGGGCTCGTCCTCCTGTTGCCTTCGTAGTCGCTTATCGTTGAGGCGGAAATCTTGAGGTATCTGGCGAGCTCAACCTGCGAAATCCCGAATATCTCGCGCCATTTCTTCATTGCGCCTCCTGTGCTTTCGCTCATCACTATTTCTCCGCAGATCCGCTCCTCTATGGAATCCATAATATCATGTGACTTTTTCAGATTATACGTGCCTTGCCGTTTCCCACATCGACAATGTGGCATTCGCATTATACTTATGACTGAAAGGCTTTTAAGCTGTGCTAATTTAACGGCATTGCCATGAATCTACTTTCTTTCTGCCGAATTTATTTCCTTTAACTGGATCATCCCGCCTAGGCTGCCGTCGCTGTTCACTTCCCTGACGTAGCTTCTTGATTCGTCGCCGATCACAATCACTGCCTTCCTTATGCACGGGTTCAGAGATTTGGCTGCTTCCGCGAACTGACGGTCGATTTTGTAGCCTTTATCGGTGTTTTTCGGCATTAAACCACATCACACAGGAATCAATTTCATAGTTTATAACTCTTTTTACGAGTTTGGCTTTCGCACATTAATGCATTCTTCTGCCGTTACCTTTCTTATCTTTTATCTCTTATTTCTTTTTTTATTTTTTGCGCTGTGCTTTCTTTTTCCTTCGCGTACATGAACACGCTTGCGCTTGTTTCTGTCTTCTCTTTCTATTTTTTCGTACAGCTCCTCAGCTTCATGGTCGATCGCCACCTCTGCCTGCTTTGGCTTGCCGCCCTTTATCATTACGCTCACCAAAATCAGGACAAGCCCAAGGAAAACGAATGCTGATGCTGCTATGCCGTTTGCCTCAAGCGAGCTGTATTCGTTCTGCACGCCTGAAACCGGCAGCGTCACGTAGCCGAGCTTTATGTCAACATTGGAGCTGGCGTTGTTTGCAAATATGGCATAATAGTAGCCTGCGCTCAGGAGCCCTGCAGCCGCATTCGTGTAAATCGGGGTTTTAAGCTGGATTGAATTGGAAGATGTGCTGGAGTTGCGCGCTTTCGTCGA
Organism: Microcaldota archaeon; assembly: GCA_021797745.1. GTDB lineage: Archaea > Micrarchaeota > Micrarchaeia > Micrarchaeales > CABMGC01 > JAJZZD01. Next base: position 71,491 of record JAJZZD010000003.1, read on the forward strand.
ATTTGCACTGAGATAAGGAAATGATTCCCTAGACGCATTTGCAATTTCCAAAACGCCTGCGTTTTCAAGTTTTTCCGCATTTCCTATCAAAGTGTTTGGCGTGGAGTTCGTCAGGATCCCGAACGCCGTGGCGTTTGCAACTACGAACCCAAGGTTGCCGCTAGCGTTGTACGCGATCTCCAGGCTTCCGCTGGCGTTCAGATACATCCTGTAGAATTGCAGCGAATCCGCATTTGCCTGCAAACGTACGTTCATTGAGCTGTACTTGATTCCACTCTCCTGAGGCGCAATAGTGCCTCCTAAAGCAATGCCGATGATTATGAGCAGAATCCCAATTGCAAATACCTTTTTGTTCATACTTACTCCCATTAACCTCTGTACCTGAATCCCAAAAATATGCCTGCAAGCCCAAGCGCGAAGCCAAGCCCGAATCCCATGCCACCTGCTAGGCTGGCAAGCAGGCAAACTGAAGCTATCTTGGTCCATTTCCTTACGTGCGGTATCTCTGGCTTGTGCATGAATATGCTGCTTATTATGAGCATTATGCCTGTTGCTATGCCTACATATGGCGTATAGATGCCGAGTATCGCGAACACGCCGAAAATGCCGCTTATCGAAGTGGAGGGGGCTTGTATATCGTAGCCCTGGCTTTGATAGTACTTAACCTGTGCTACAGCTGCGCTGTTCTGCGATGCTGATATGTCAAACAGTGCTAGAAGGAGTATTGCGAAAAGGAATGTAACTATACCTGACGCAAGTTCGAAGGAGAACGCATACGTTGGTTTGTTCGGCATCGACCTCAGCCTATGCACAATTGAACGCACTTAACATATAAAAATCAGTGTGCCGCACAAGCGTGCAAACCAATGAGATGCCTATTTGTAATGAAAAAGAAAAAGAAAGAAAAAGGAAAAAGGCCAAAAGCAAAACAGCTCTTGGCCGCAAGTGAGGTTACTTGCTTATAAAAGCAAGCGCGCCTCCTGCAAGTCCCAGCAAAATTCCGACATACCCAAACGAGTAAATCCCGCCTCCTCCAAAGTATGCCGCAGCTAGCGAGAATATTATTGCGAGTATGCCCCATAGCTGCTTATTCTGCGCAGATTTCAGCATGAATCCGGCAATAGCAACGAGCAAACCCAAAATCGCTCCTATCATGAAGTAAAAACTGAATGCGCCAAGACCAAACCCGAAATACGTAGCCGAACTGAACGCCAAGTATGTCAGAATTCCCGATAAGAATACCAACACTCCTCCTACAAGGGCAAGTATCCAAGCCCACTGTCCTAATCCAGACAAATTATTATTTCCAGCCATTCTATCACTGAAATAAATGAAATGTATAGCTTTAAAAAGCTATGTTCGTGTTTGCCCGATAACGAAGTCTGCGCGTGACGCAGTCATGCACTGGCTTTTGCCGAACCCGCGCTAGCCTGACATTATGCGGCCGTACACGTCTTCTGCCGTGTCGCCCGAGAACTCGCTTATTGCCATGTCTCTCATTGCCAGCGACCTTTTCCCGTAATATTCATAATTTTTCAGTATTTTGTTCACCAGCATGTGGAACCTTTGTTCCTTTTCTTCCAGGCAGTATTTTCTTATTTCCTTAGGCAGCATAGTTGTGTCGACTATTGCCACGGGCACGCCAAGTGAAAGCGCCTCTGCCGTAGCAAGAGAGAGCCCTTCGCGCTGGCTTGGCATCAGCAGCGCCTTGGATGTAATGAGCTCATAGAAAAGCTCCTTTTCCGAAAGGTTTTGCTTGAACGTGACCTTGCGTTCCAGTCCCTCGTCATTGACAAGCTTTCTGAGCATCTCGAGCTCAGGCCCGGCGCCAACCACCACTAGCTTTGCGTCTATCTTTTTCATTGCGCGTATCGCTATTTCAGGCCTTTTGTGCCGTATAAGCCTGTTTATAACTATGAATTTGTCCTGTACCTTTGGCCTTTTCATCCTGTTCAGCCTCCTCATTTCGTCGGCGTCTACTGCTGCAGGCAGCACGGATATCCTGTCTGGCTTTATCTTGAACTCCTTTTCCAGCTGCTGCTTTGTAGTGCTGCAGTTCGCGATGTGATATTTTGGCAGCGACGCACCGGCGCGGGAAACAGAATAGCCTATAACGCTTCCCGGCGCGCCCATGTACTCATTCCAGAAATGCCTGCTCCATACCTCGTGCCATGTGCACGCGAATCGTGCTTTAGACAATTTGCAATACATGTATATAGGAAAAAGGTGCAGGTAGGGCATGTTGTCTGTATCTACTATATCAAATTTATAGCGCCTGAGGCCGTTGAAAACAAGGGTGGCAAACCTGAGGGAGAACATGATGCTCCTGCGCTTCCCTTTTTTGTACATCTTGTTTATCGCAGTGGCTTTGCCTATGCAGTGGTAATGCACGCCTTCATGCATGAACTCCATTCCGGGCATGCCCTCGCGGAACATAGTGAACATGTGCATCTCGTTCTTCTTGTTCTTCGCAAGAGCCTTCATTATCACGTAACGCCTTTTCTCTATGCCCCCTTTCATCCACGGGTATGCGCTTTCGTAAGCGAATGCGATTTTCAATCAACCACTACATGCGTTTCTGCGTATGCAAGCGCAGCTGCAGCATTTATGATATTCCGAATAAATCTATTAATAACAAGCGGTGTTGCCGAGCGTTGCTGCTTCACTCAATTCAAATATGCTGCCGCGCAGCCAAACGCATGCGTTTTGCATTCCTGCCTGTCATGATGCTGACGCATTTGCTGACGCATTTGCCGATGTGTTGTAAATGATTTTGTATATCTTAGTGTCAGGATTTACGTAAACTAGCTGCAGCTTCGCAACGCTGCTGTTCCATGCGCACTGGTAGTCGTTGCACATGAAAAGCAGTTTAACTACATTGCTTGCCGAGAGGCCAGGCGGGAACGCATAAGCTGCGGTTACGTTAAGCGCGGCGCCGTTGCTTACGTTGGAATACGCTATAAGAAGCGTGTAGTTTATCGTCTCATTTGCGTTCATCGTGGACTTTATCACCGAATAGTTGCCCGTATTTTCGTTGTAGAACACTACATTTTTGATATACGACAGCTTTGTGCTCTGCCCCGGCTGCTCGACCTTCAGGGCAGCAGTTACGTTGCGCATAACGTTGCTCTTGTCTGTAAGAACTCCGGCGCTCACGTTCTCGCCGCTCGGATACGTGATGCTGAAAACGAACAGGTTGTGAGTCAGGTTTTTGTACTGGTTTAGCTGTGCAAATGTGATTGGCAGATAGTCGTAAACGTTGCTGGCGTTGAGACCAGACTCTGTGTATATGCCTTGTATCTCTTCTAGCCAGAATGACCTTGTTACAAGATAGTCGGGGCTGTGGCTTAAGTTGCCTGTCAGGAAACTGCCGTCGCTGCTTGAGTTGAATAGCCATGCTGCGAACGGGTCTGCTAATGCTCCAATCTGCGAGCCCACGCTGTCAGTTATGCTTGTCCTGTGTGCTATTGCCTCAACCACGCTTCCATCAGGCCACAGCGTCAGCACCACGCTGTTCTGCGCTGAGTTGTTCCTAAGCCAAGACATTGCGCTCAGAAACTGCGTGTTTATGCCATCTGCAGGCACAAGTCCGGGTATGTAGTCAAAGCTTACCACCAGCATTGTAAGCACGAGCATCAGCACCAAAATGAGATATGCGTAATACAAAACGTTTTTATCCAATGACACAAGCTTGCTGACCAGATATGCAATGGCAAGAGAAGCCAAGGCTGCCACTACCAATACTGCAGCATAGAGCAGCGCCACGTATGCGCCATAATACGATACGTCGCTTGCGAAATACGGATATGCCACGTTGAACACGTAGAAAAAGTTCATGAATATGAATATCGCACCAATGAATATTGCCTGCAGCCCGTGTTCCTGCTGTTTTGAGCGCATCTTATTCGCGATCCAGTAAACCAGATACGCCAGCGCCAGTGCAGCAAGGCTTGATACTATGCTGATTGCAGTCATAATTTCAAATACGCCTGTCTGGGTGATGTTTGGCGTGTTTGTGAAATAGCCTAACAATACATTTGCGTATATTATTGTAACAAACGCCAGAAGGAATATTGAGAACAGCGAAAACAGAACGAATGACCTGCTATCTTTTTTGATCTCGACCCTGTAAAACATGTACGCAGCGAAAAGTGACATAGGTATGGATACCATGAGCGCGTTGTATCCTAGGGACATGTACTGCATTATCGAATTATAAAGTATGTTGAACAGGATTACGAATATTCCAGTAAGCGCCAAAAAGCTCAGCGAAAGGCCATTTGGCTTGTGCTTCTTGACCAGCATAGCGAACCAGTATACAGTGAAAGCCGCGAATATTGACAGAGGTATTGAAATCAGCGAGTTGAACCTTATCGCGTTTATCTGCAGGAATGACGTAACAGTGAAATAGGCTATCAGCGCAAGCACTCCTATGCTTACGTCGAAGGTGAAGCGCGCATTGCCCTGCATGAACCTATCGTTGCGCCTTTTAATAAATATCATTTCTTCTTTCAGGTGCCTTTTCAGCATTTCCATTTCTGTTTTGCCCGCAAGCTCTGCGCTGTCCTCTTCATCAATGTGCCTCTTGACCAGCTCTTCAGCTTCGGGAGATTCGGCGTACCCTAGCTTTTCCCTGACCTCTGCGAGAAGCTTCTGCAGTTTCTCCTTCTCATCAGCGTATTTCACGTTTTGTATCTCTATGTTGCTGTCATATACGTGCAGGAAAAGGTACAAGAACGAGGAGATAAACACTAGCGCCCAAAAGCCGTACTGCGAGCCTGGGATGTATGTGGATGCCAGTATGAAAAAGCCCATAGGTGTCAGGTAAAGCTGCTGCGCGAAGCTCGCATACAGGAACTGCGGGCTCGGGGGCTGGAGCTCCTGTATAGTGGCCGCGAAATTGCTGGTTATCACAAATCCGTTGCCTATAAATACCTTGTAGACAAACGAAGGCGCGGCTATGAATATTATAAGCGCAACCGCCAGCACGAACAGTATTGCAACTGCAAATCTCGCCACTGCCGAGCCCATAAATAACGGCAGCATGTGCTTTTTCTCTATCAGCAGCTTGGCGAGGATCCATGCCAATAGCATAAATGTGAGCAGCATTATAAAGAACGGGCCCATGAACGTCTGGATAAGTGTTATTCCCACTGCAAGCATTATATTCGCAAGCACGAACCATATTGACAATGCTATTAACACGTATATGCTACTGTCTATCCAGTCCTTTTTCTCTAAAGCGAAGGCAAAAGTCAGTACCAGTGCGAAGAGCACTACATATATTGCAGTTACGAACGAAGCGCCGTTCCATACTGCTGTGCCTGCAGACAGCGACAACGCAGTAAGGGCAGTCATAAGCAGTTTTCTATTTCTTGACGCACTCTTGAATATCTCTATGGTGAATATGAGTGCGAGTATGGCAAATATAGTTATGAACGTGTCGCCTCTGTACACAAGCGCGCTGGTGCGCGCCGCATCGCCCATGTTCACTGCTACAAATGCCATCACAAGAAGCCCGAAAAGCTTGTCCTTGCTCAGATACCTTGACAGGAAATACGCGCCGATGGCGTCGAACACTCCGAAAGCCACTGCTATCAGGCGCATTATGGTGTAGTAGCTGATTCCGAAATACTGCAGAATCGCGTAAGGTATGATCGATATCCAGTACAGTCCGAGCGGCTCCTGGTCTATTTTTGCGTGCACCGGAAATCCCGACAGCGTATTGTACTTCGGAGTTGTGAAATTGTTGTTTATTATCTCGCCCACTACTGAATAGTGGTAAAAACCGTCCGGCTCGTAGAATCCCTGGTATTTAAGCATCGGCAGCCTGAAATAAATGTTGAATATGGTTATTGACACTGCCAGGACCAGGAACGCCAGAAGCCAGAAAGAGATCCTGCCTGTCTTTCCGTGCATGTGTTCAGTAACTTGTTTTACCTCGGAAGAAACATTGTCTTGCATCAAAACTTACCTGCATGCATATGTGTATACAATCTGACAGCAATCCGACAGACTTAACGGGAAAAAATCAAAGTCAAAGTTAACAATGAATTATGAATTAAGCAAATAGTAATTTATATGTTGCAGTAAGCAGTGCGGTGCAGGTGCTTGACGTTTGTATTCAGTCATTCGCCAAACACAAAAACCTATCGCAGCACGTATTTATCGGGTATGTTATCACATGTGTTATCAGGTATGTGAGGATGCAGGCATGGACATGCATCGCGGCATTTTTTATGCTTGCGAACCTGTTTTTTTGAAATACCTGCAGCTCTTTTAATCTCAAAAAAATTCTTTCAATTGCCCATCTTTTCCCATAATCGTTGTCCTTAGACACTTCTGATTTGAAATGACCTCTACTGCTCGTTGAAATTACCTGTGCTGCATTGCTGTTTCTTAATTCCATTTTTATGTCTGTAGAATCATACGCAGAATCGGCAATGTATTTTGCCATATGCTGCAAAACAAATTTTTCTTTTATATTTGCAAACAATTCTGTGAATAATTTCTTATCATGTATGTTCGCCGGTTCTACAGGAAAACATAGTGGCACTTCTCCTGTTGTCATGCGGAGCTAAAACTTTCTGGTGCATCAGCCATGGGCGCAGGCCTGCGTACAGCGCATATAATAATCTAATATACTATATCATAGTCATAGGCATCTCTGGCATATCAGGTACGTGAAGTAGTTGGTGTAACCTGTAATTGGCTTAAAGCGTACATAAGCAACAGACTTTGCCACGCATGCGATTGCCGGAACAGCGGTTATGTACAGTTTTTCCCTGTACTTGCACGTGTGACGAAGAATTCGCACCAAGCAGAAGCCTAATACAACACGTGACGATGCAAAATATACATTATGCCAGAAAAAGAGATATATTTAAATACTTTACTTTTTATGTTATCTCAACAAAGTGGTAGAATGAATAGACTGAATGTAAAAAGAATAGCAGTACTGGCGAGTGCACTCATTATGGGTGCCGCAGTCGCAGGGTCGGTATCGTTTCAAGGCGTACCGATAATAAACAATGCGGGAACACCGGTAGTGCAGATAGTAGTTGGATCAGGTGCTAAACCAAGCGATGCATTAGTTGCAGGCAACATTGCCGCAGTTATAGGAAACTTGGCATACACGTCACAGCCTGTTACAGCAGTAGTAAACGGAAAGGGCGGCGTGTCATGCACAGTGACTACACCTACGTGCACTGTCTCAAACGCTCAGGTTTACCTTAGCGAAAAAGGATCAAGCTCTGTAAAAGGAGGCTACGGCTTCACTGCATTGATAGGCTCAGTGCTAAACGGAGCCATACAGCAAGGCGCACCTCTGTCAACAAAACAGTTGCAGAGCACAAGCTCGTATGCATATTACGACAACCCGGCAGTAACCTCTGCAATAGTTGGACAGATACCTACAAACAGCCCGTTCGCACAGTCGAGCGGATATTCGATGTCTTTGGCAGTATCGTCAGGTTCCAACGGAGGCGGAGCTACATTCTCTAGTTTAAACAAAGGTAACTATGATAACCTGCTTTTGGTGTCAAACGCATACCTGCCGAGCTTGCTAAGCAACTCAGGCGCAAACGGAGAATCAGAATTCCTATGGCTGGCCGGATTCCCGGTATACGACCAGGCGACATCGCCTTCAGTGCAAAGCTTCGCACTGCTTGACGCAGGGGGCGCATACCAGATAACATTCTCAAAGCCGATACACGAGCCTTATTACACTGATTCGGCATTGGGCGGAAACGCACCAGGCACCAACTCGATAAACAACGCACAGTTCACAATACTTGGACAGCCGTACTCAATAGTGAACTACAAATTGTCATCGACAACGGCTTCGTCAACTAGTGCAATATCCGGAACTGGCTCTATACTTCAGCTAGCGCAGTCGCTTACCAACGTAACTACAGTATACGTTGGACAAAACATAACCTCCGGAAACTTCACTGTGCAGCTTCAGGACCTTGGCCACACAAGCGGGTCAAACGCGCCTGCAATATTGAACGTGTACTACAACGGAAAGCTGACAAACAACACGTCAGTATTGGCTCCTAACCTGACAACGTTCAACGTTTCAGGACAGAAGCTGGTTGTAGACGTAAAGCAGACAGCTGCAGGTTTGTACGCGAACGCAAAATGGGCAAAGCTTCAGCTTTACTCGAATGTGTTCAACGTAACAAGCGGTTCTGAGTACAACAAGACATACAACCCTGGATGGAATGCATACCTGCTGTGGACTAACTCATCAGGAAATGGCCACCCTACAGACTTGTACAGCATAATCTTGCTGAACACAAGCCCTGTAAGCCAGCTATTGCCAGGACAGAGCTTCCAGTTCATACAGAAGCCTAAGGCATATAAGCTGACCTTCATAGGAGACACTATAGGAACCAACTTCGACACGGTCGACGTAACAACGAATTACGCATCAAGCGTGAACTATGCGAACAGCGGTCAGAACAGTACAGCACTGACGGACAACATAACTGAACCTTCGCAGGAGTTGACTGTTTCGAGCCAGATACCTAATGCATTCAGTGACTTCGGAGGGGTTACCGCGAGCAGTGTAACATACCTGTTGACGCCTATGCAGCTCAACACGTCCCCGAATGTAAACAAGGGTATTGCAGTAGGTGCGCCGGCAAACATCGTTCTTTCTGATGTAGGAACACTAGCAGCTAACGCCATAGACAAAAACTACTTTGCAGGAAATGGACAGCTACAGCTTAAGGTACTAGGTTACACATCGAAAGCCAACGCGGCAGGAGGGAACACGCCAGTGACTTTGGCCACAGGAACCTTCAACGCAATCGGTTCCAACATACTGTCAACTGCTAACGTGTTCAACGTAACGCAGATAGACCTTACTGGTGCTGCATTGCCAGGGCTTGAGGTAACAGTGTACAACTCGCTCGTTGGGGATGTCGCTGGGAATGTAGTGGCTAACTTGGCACCTGCAACTGCACCGGTAATTCTGTATAGCACACCAAACCAGAATTACTACTCGACAGTTCAGCAAAGCTATGTATCGTACAACCAGCAGAATGGCCAGTCTAACTCCATATTCAGCATTGACACAACATCAGGAGCTGTAGGAACTACGCAGAACGCGTTCTTCCAGGGCAACCTGACAGAGTTCCCTGTCGCCACGTCTACTTCGCACTCTGATGCGTTCGAGTTCGATGTGGTAAACACTACAGGAGGCTACACAGTGTCAAACCTGTATGAGCTGAACTACTCGACTAGTGGGCAGCACCAGAACGTGACTTACCTGCCTTCAGGACTTACGAGCACAGCTTCGTTCAGCGTGCCTGTGGGCTTCATATCGGAGCGTGGAAGCAAGGTTGCAAACATACAGCCTCACGAGCTGACCTTCGACATGGCAAAAGCTGTTGACACACTGCAGTTCGCTGTAAGCGCAGAGGCATCAAACGTTTCGACATCTGCTGCGACATACGGACCTTACAAGGTAGGGCAGAATACCAACATTGCGAACGTTTCGATAGCAAGCGTGAACGCGTCGTGCACTGGAGGTTCGGCCTCGTCAAGTAGCTGCACTGTATCAGGGCTAAGCAACCTGTCGGCAACGCCTAGCGTGGCAAGCGCAATAACGCCTGTGGTGCTAAACACTGCAACAACGCCATTGGTAGTTCTTGACAGCGCTGCGGACCAGGCTTCGACATTGATAGTCGTTGGAAGCAAGTACGTGAACAGCGTAGCTGGACAGATATTCGCGCAGCAGACAGCGTTGAACCAAAGCTTCGGGCCTAGCTCTGTAATCGCGCAGGCATACGGGACAAACCGCATACTTGTAGCGGGATACTATGCTAACCAGACAGTGACCGCAGGCAACGAGTTCATAAACGCATTGCTGAGCGCAGCCGGACAGTGAGTACATACTAGCAACTAGACAGTTTTGAAGCCCGAAAGGGCTTCTATTTTTTTTATTTTTCTTTCTGTTTTTTTCTCTTCCTTTTTCTTTTCAAAACTTCAGCACAAGCCTCAATTTCACTGCATTCCTCGCGTTCCGAATATTCCTGGTTTTTCAAGAATTTTCCAAGACTTTTTGCTTTGAAAAAAATATATGCTTTAACTTATTTCCTTCCGTAAAAGCCCAATAAACTGCACAGAAAGCAAAATGCAACGGACAATGAGCCGCTGCCGCGGCCATATGCCACGCGTATATTCTGTCACCGATGTCTGCTGCTGACAACTGTTGCGTTTGACGTTTTGCTGTCTGCGGGAAAACTGATTAAAAGCTTTAAAAACTTTGCAGTTTAATTCAAATCTGGTTTAATGCACGCGAGATATATTCTGCTTTCAGTGTTATTTTTCGCTGCACTTGAGAGCGTCGCTTTTTCATACTCGCTCAACGACGCAAGCTCGCTACTTCTGCAGTATGGCGTTCCTTCAAACTCAGTATTCCAGCTAATGCCAGCAAACGTCGTCAGTTCAGGTCACACGTACATGCTACTTTACAACGGCACGAACCTTGACTTCGTGATAAACGAGTCAAGCGACTCAGTGGTTTTGAACGCAACAAGCATATACAACATAATACGAAGCTATGAGATCAACAGAACATTTGCAGCCAGTAATTTCACGGCGCTGTCTGACCTTATGAAAAAGTTCGTGGCGTCTTCCTCTGCAGCCATAAACACGTGTCTTGTGCTCACCGGGCTGAACACCGGGCTTACATGCACAAATGCAAATGCGTGCCTGTCGTGCAGCGTTGTGCCTGCGTGTTCAGAGCTTGACAACCAGATGGGCATACCTGACTATCTTGCGCAGGGCATTATGCAGTTCGAAAGCCAGTACGCTTGGCTGAACAGCAGCCTGAACCGCTTCTACAGCGCAGTTTCGGGCATTTCTGAGAACAATCTGGTTTCCAGCCTGAATGTCATAAACGGCACTTTCTACAACGTGTCTAATCTGACAGCAAACATGTACAAGAATCAATTATTCCCATATCCTGACAACTTCTCGGCGTCGCAGCTTAGCAAGTGCAGCACGTATTCGAGCACAAGCGAGCCCTGGTACTGCGTGGACCTTGGCTACTGCGACGAGCCCACTTACAATTCCTCGATAAAAAGCTCTTTAGGAAACGAACTAGACAGCATTCTGTCGTCCTATCTTACAAACTCAACGGTAAAGCAGCTTGCCGGCAACGTGAGCAGCTACGAAATGGTGTATGTATACCCGATACTGTTCAAGCAGCAAAGCAAAAAACTCGGCATAATACTGAACAGTACCCTTAACGGGTACAATTCGGTCGTATCTTCTGCAGATGCTCTTCTTTCGCACGTTGAGAATGCAAGCCTGTCTGTTTCGCTGCAGAACTTCAACTCAAACCTTACTATTCTGAAAACAAATTTTGTGAACCTTAATCTCAGCAGCGAGAACAAGACCATGGCAAAATTGTTCCTGTCGTTAAAATCAATTTACAACGGCGTGAGCGGCGCATACAACAGTGTGCTTTCTTATGCAGTCAACAACACAAGGAATATACTCGAAATACAGATAACAAATCCCAACGCGCAGGGGCTCGGACCTGTGGAGCTTAAGCAGTATGGCATAAACCAGCAGCTGTCAGGCAGCGGATTAGTGCTGTCTGCGGGCATCTACGACAGCCTGCATAACGTGTCTAACTCCCTTGGCAGATACAGTACAGGCGGAATAAGCCTAGCAGGAATGGCAAGCGGCTTCGACGAGCCGGTAATAAGCGCTTTGGCAGGCGTGCTGGGCCTTGACTACGCCCAGGCTGTTTCGCTGGCGCCAGTGCTCGGGTCTTTGGTGTCTCTGCTGATAGGACTGGCGATATTCGCAGCGTTCGTATATTTCAAGATGCGTCTAAAGAAAAAGCACAGGCTGTTCGTGAACGAAAAGACTAACAAGGCGTGGCGCAAGCTGTTCATAATACTGATACTTCTGATAATACTGTATGTGATAATTACATACGTGTCACTGGCCTACGCAAACACGAATGCGCAGTCAAGCTCGTTACAGAGCGCGGTATCAGGCGCAAAGTCGATAGCAGTGGTGATAAACGGGACTGCCACGCAGCCTGTCCTGAACTGCGCTGCCAACGTGAGCGCCGCAGTGAGGTCGCTTGGCAAAACTGCCGTTAGCGCCGACATATACGGCAACACCTGCACAATGTCTGGAAATTCCCTGACAGCAAGCTCGTGCATGAACCGTTTCGCGCAACAGGGCATACCTGCAGTGGTGCTTGCAAACAGCACATTTTATTCGATACATCTGTACTCGCTTTACGGCACAGTCCTGGACTTCTCGGGAAACGCGAGCGTTATGAACTCGTGCTACGTGACGCTGCTGCTGAAATAAATAGCATAAATATGTTTGCTGTGTATTGTAAAGTTCATTAGGCAGTTCAAGACCGTTAGGCAATTTATGATATTTAAAGGTGATTCAAATGTCGCAAGAAGAAAAATCAAAAAAGCCGTTCAATGCAGCGTGGTACCTGGTGATTGCAGCCGCAGCATTCATAGCCATAATAGTGGTGTTCTTTGAATTTGTGCTGCAAAGCCCCGTTGTTCCATTTTCCACTTTTAAATCCAATTTCGCGGCAGCTGACAACGTCTCGATAGTTGTGGAGTTTTCTAACAACACGCAGACGGCTTATGAGACCAACTGTTTCAACGACCTCGCGTATGTTGTGCATAGTTCGTACTCTAAGCACGTAAACCAATTCTACATTTACAATTACAACAGCACGTGCGAGTATTCGCCGACCCTTTATCCAGTTAACATAACGACAAAGCCAGAGAGCTACTGCCTCAACATAGCAAATGGCGAGCCAAGCATAATCCTCAGCTACTCTAACGCTAATTCCACCACAATAACAGCAAGGCAACTGCAGATAGCCGGAAACAACAACTACATGCAAATGTGCCCTATTGCAGCCGAGATATCATAAGCACAAAGCAGGCATGCGTCAGATACGGGAAATGTGCTGCACATGCATGTACATGCGGCATAAGCAGCTTAGTGCAAGAGTAAAAGGACAAAAAGGACAAGGAAAATAGGAACATGATAAAGAAAATGACGTCAGAATACGCCATTTGGCAACGACGTTTAGCAACGTTTGTTAGCGAACTGTTCGCGCACAAAAACAAGCTATTTAAACCTTGCTTTCTTATATGTTTAATGTTTTGAAAGGCTTTTGGCTGAGTATATGAATACAAAATCGCTAATTCTCACTTCTTGTATTTTGATGTCATTTTTGCTCGTAAATCTTGCTTCTGCAGCCAATGTGATTGCCACTCCGAATCCTTACACTCTTACCAACACAACAATAGACGTTGGCCAAATATCAGTCGCTAACACAGTGATAAGCGGAGGCACAGGTGGATACACAGGCAATTGGGTGATAGTGCCACCTTCATCAGCAAATATAGCAACGTCAAACACAGTCATGGGTCTTTTGAGTGGGAACACGCTTACGCTGAAAATAAATGCCACTGCGGCGAACTCTTTACAACTCACATTTAACGGTGCAAATTATTTTGCAAAAACCATAGGAACTAACACGATTGAAGGCACCTGGACGTTCAACGGATATGCGCAGGATTCTTCTGGAGTAAACAGTGTAACTGTTACCAACACCCTGACAATTGACCCTGCGCTCTCATTTACCTCTTTCACAGCGTCAAATACACCGAATGCAGACACAGGACAGTATGAATTGTTCTCAGCAAACTGGGCTGGCGGCACAAGTTCATATACTGCAAACTATGTAATAACAAACTCGATAACAGGCACAGTGATTGCAAACCAACTTTACACCAACATTGTTGGCACGAGCAACACATTCCTGTGGAACATTCCTGCTGCTGATGCAGGAAACACAATTCAGGCAAATGTAATAATAACAGATAGCGCGTCAACACCTGTGACTGTAAACAGTGTAAAAACATCTGCCATAACTCTAAACCCTGCTCCTACTGCGACTTCATTTACTCCGAGCAACACAATACTGGATTCTGGCCAGTATGTTACATACAACACGATAATAAACGGCGGCACATTGCCTATCACTGCAAATATCGTACTTATATCCAATTCAATACCGATAGCGATAAACGGGGCAACTGCAGTTCCTGGAACAACCTACAACACTATTGTCCTCCCGACAGGCAGTGCTGAGCCAAATACAATAACATTCAACTCTCTTGCATTAACTACGTCAAGCAGCAGCGGTGGTGCAGTTACATTCAATGCTGTTGCAATTGACAGTGCAAGCACCCCAGTAACATTCAATGCAGTTGAGAGCACGATTACATTGGACCCTGCGCTCTCATTTACCTCTTTCACAGCGTCAAATACACCGAATGCAGACACTGGCCAGTATGAGTTGTTCTCAGCAAACTGGGCTGGCGGCACAAGTCCATATACTGCAAACTATGTAATAACAAACTCGATAACAGGCACAGTGATTGCAAACCAACTTTACACCAACATTGTTGGCACGAGCAACACATTCCTGTGGAACATTCCTGCTGCTGATGCAGGAAA
>JAJZZD010000004.1 GCA_021797745.1 Microcaldota archaeon
TTAACTCTCGGGACTCATTTCGGCGACCTGCTCGGGAGCTTCATAAAAAGGAGAGCGGGAAAAAAGGAGGGCAGCGCATTTCTGTTTTTTGACCAGTACCTGTTCCTCATTTTTGCGCTGCTATTTGCGTATCCGCTCGGCAACTTTCCGAATATATACGGATTAATCTTTTTGTTCGCGCTTACAGGCGTGATGCACGCGCTCACAAACAGGCTGGCATATATGGCAAAACTGAAAAAGGTGCCTTGGTAAACGCGGTGTGCATGCGCAATGATGATTTTACTGAATCCACAGCCACGGTAGCATATTGGCTATGAAAATTAAGAGCACGGCTGCCACTATTATTTTGAGAAGGAGCTTGTTCTTTATTCTGTTTTGGTATACGCGCCATCCGTCAAAGCCAGGCAGCGGGATAAGGTTGACTATTGCAACAAGGAAGTTGAGAGTGAATGACAGCACGAACACTGCGTAAAGGAAGTTCCATATGTTGTATTGCAGCGTGTAAGCAGCAGGCGAAACGCTTATGCCGAGCTTTCCGTCAGGTTCAGGGGTTATGTAATACGTGTTATTTCGCGTAGTGAGCCTAACCGCATTTGAAAATCCGGAAAGATTATAAACAAAATGCGATTCTGCATTTGCAAGGCTGTATTCGTTAATTATGCTGATGTTATTCCATTCGGTAATTACTGAGCCATTGGCTATTACGCCGAAAGCCGGCGTGTTGTTGAAAACGTGCGTAACCAATACTCCGTCTGTGCTTATTCCAGGCAGCACGTAAACTATTGTCACGAATGTAAGCATAAAGAATACAAACGAAAAAAGCATGTTTGCCGATACGCCTGCAATTGATATGCGGTCCTGGTCGTCCTTGCCGAGTTTCTTGATTTGCGTTTCATCAGGCTCGACATACGCGCCGAAAGGCAATATGCCGAACAGCACAATGCCTATGGATTTTATCTTGACCCTTGACAAAACAGCCTGTATGCCGTGCGAAAACTCATGCACGACTAGAAGTATCAGGAGTGCGATGAGCGCAGAGAATAACGGAACAGTTATTCCTGGCAGCACTGGAGCCACACCGGGCACCTGCTGGTTCAATGCAGTGTAATTTGGATGCGCAGTGAATGCAGTAGGCAGAAATGAGAACACTGCAGACAATATGAGCGCGCCGCTGTATGCCAGGGGTATTATCAGCAGCAGGCTCAGGCCCCCGAGTATGCTTAACGCCGCAGTCACGTAGTAAAGCCAGCTTGCGCCTGCAGAAGCCATTGAAACCTGCGCGCTGGTTGCGAGCCTGGAAGTTATCTGCGGGATGTTCAGGAACTGGAAAAGAAGACCAAGATTAGGCAGCAGGAAAAGGAGAGCGAGAATCAGCGAGGCTAGGCCCAGAGCAAACGCCCTTTTGTCTATTCGCTTCCTGAAAATAAGGTAGCCTACGATACCGAAACTCATCGCAAGGCCCCAATCCGCGAAGAAGCGCCAGAATCTTGGGCTCTTGTTAGCCGCTTTTGTTATGAAGTGTATTCCTTTCTTGCTGCCTAGCATGTAAAGTCCGAATGCGCCGGTCAATCCATTCATATTCTGGACTGCAAGTCCCACAATAAGCATGAAAACTGCGCCGAACGCGAACCTGTATAGCGGGTCGGCGTTAGAAACAACCAAAAACCATATCTCAAGAGCTGCAACGACAAATAGTACTGAAGTAAGGAATACGCGATGGCGCAGGCTCAGCAGTTTGATTTTATGCCCTGTCGCCTTGATGAAAACACCTATATTTTAGTCTTTTAATATTATCCGTAATAGTATTCATATATCACATATTTATTGATTGGTTTGCCAATCGGTGTTATTATGGAGTGCGAAATCTGCGGAGCGGAAACTGACAAGTTGTTTGAGATAGAGATAGAGGGAGCTACGATGCAGGCATGCGAAGTATGCTCAAGAGGCAAGCACATAGTAAACGAGATAGACAATGGCGAGAAGAAGCCGGAAAGGCAGGGAAGGCAGGAAAGGGCGAAGGCCGAAGAGCTTGACGATGCAGATAGGGCGCATGCAGGCATAGAGATAATCGACGAATATGGAATTGTGATAAGAAAGGCGCGGGAGCAATCTGGCCTGTCGCTCGAGGACCTTGGTAAAAAGATAAACGAGAAGGAGAGCCTGCTGCGCAGGATAGAAGAGGGCAAAACCCTTCCCGAGGACAAAGTCATAAAGAAACTGGAAAAGGAATTCGGGATAAAGCTTACGGCAAAGTCAAGTCCAGTATCCGAAGTCAGAAATTACGGCAGGAAAGAGCCTCTCACATTATGGGATGCTGCAGAGAAAAAATCCAAAGGCAGAAATGAAAAAGCAGAAGCTAAGGAGGAGGAATAATGGCGGTAGAGCTCGGTTCCCTTGTTGCTGAGGTAAAGGAGAAAATAGAGCTCGATACGCTTAAGAACAAAACACTGGCCGTAGATGCTTACAACACGATCTATCAGTTCCTTTCAATAATAAGGCAGCCGAACGGAATGCCCCTGACTGACAGAGATGGCAGGGTCACGAGCCATTTGTCGGGTCTTTTCTACAGGAACATAAACTTATTCGAGCATGGAATAACTCCTATTTACGTATTCGATGGCGTGCCTCCTATTCTGAAGCAAAAAACGATAGAAGCGAGGATGAACAGGAGAGAAGAAGCAAGGAAAGAGTGGAACAAGGCCCTTGCAGAAGGCAGGATTGAAGAAGCAAGAACGCACGCAATGGCGAGCACAAGGATAAACAAGGAAATCGTGCAGAGCTCAAAAGACCTGTTGGACTACATGGGCATAACTTACATCCAAGCGCCGAGCGAGGGCGAGGCGCAGGCCGCAAGAATGGCGAAAGAGGGAGCGGTATACGCTGCGGCAAGCCAGGACTACGACCTTTTCCTTTTCGGCTCAGATACTGTAATAAGGAATCTTACTATCAGTGGCAGGAGGAAAATACCTAGGAAGAACGTGTATGTTGACATTACACCTGAAAGAATAGTATTGCAGGATTTGCTCAAGAACCTTGGAATAAACCAAATCCAGTTAATATGGCTCGGCATCTTGATAGGCACTGATTTCGACGAGGGAATTGAGGGCATAGGGCCGAAGACTGCATTGAGGATAGTTAAGGAAAGCAAAAGCCTGGATGACATTGTCAGGTATCTCGATGCGAAAGGGAAAAGTTTTGATGTAAGCCCAGAAGAGGTGGAAAAAATATTCATAGAGCCTGAAACTGTGGAAATAAAAAAAGACGAACTTAGGGAAAAGATAAAGTCGGCAAGGCCGGACAAGGAATCGATAATAAAGTTCATGTGCGACGAGCACGGATTTTCAGAAGAAAGAATAGGAAAGTTCGCAGACACGCTGATCGAGCTTAAGAACAGGGCAGGACAGAAAGGCATTGACAGTTGGATTTAAGGCCAAGAAACATGTGAATGAAGAACTACATTTCTTACGCGTATTTGCGTTTTTTGCGGCATAAAAATGGCATCAGAGACGCATGTGTATATGCATATCAACGCAGTTTCGCAAGGTTTAAAAGCCTTGCAAGAGAGGCATATTTGATGATTATAATGAAAGGAGGCGCAGGAAGGTAAGTAGCAGTTTTGTTCATTGATGCTTTACGATTGAGGGAGATAAATTTAAGTTTTCCCCAACCGCTCTATTTTTAAAGTTGTTTAATTAGGCTTCATTTCTAAAAGTCTTTTATGTAAGTGTGTTTGAACGCTGGCTATTTTTCTGTAGCCTAAATTTCCGACCAAAATATCTGATACTATCGACGTTTGAATCATAGTGCCTCTGGCTTCTTTTTCCAGCTCCTGTTCAAGAACCTCTAAATCGCCATTTTTATACGTGGGTGCTATGAGCAGTATACCGTAAGGAGATCCTAAGTCCCCCAAATACGTGAATTTGTTAAGCGGTGTATTTTCTTCAGTTAGCGCATATTTAAAAAATTCCTTTTTGTTTTTATTGAATTCGCCTATATTTATTTGTTTCAAAATAAATATTGCAGTGTCTTTTACTGGAGGCTTGTTCATAGTAATTGTGGCAGATCTTATAGTGTCATCGCTTAACAGTTTATGATAGGTATTTTGGGCGGATCCTTTTTTCAAACTGCACTGCTGATCTATTTTATTAAACGGTATTGTGCTATTTCGATTAAGTTCCTTCAAGGTAGCATACTCCCTGTAAAAATATTGTTCGGGAAGTTTTCTAGGACTTTCTTTAGTTCTTCTCCAGACCCGGCCTTTAATCAATTCTAAAAATTCACCTCTTAGAGGTATAAATCCATGGCTTTGCGAATGATAACTCACATACCATTTTGCTTTTTGATCCGCCAGTAATTCATTAGATCGTAGTCTATATACTATGTCTTCTGCATCAAGAGGATCGTTCACGAACATAAATATGAAAATATCATAAACTCCTCGTGTTAAAAGCGCAAGTCTTATCCTTGGTTCTGCAGCTAATAGCTTGCCAAGCTTATTTGTATCTGGCTTTCGGCCTAAAAATTTTGCAATAGCCACAAATTGAAAATGATAAAATTTTTCTAATGCTGCGTCTATTGTGTATTTTATTCCAAATTTATCTTCTAATTTTTTGATTCTGTTTGATATTATGGACTCAGATATGCCAATTCTTTCACTCAATTCAGTAACGGGTTCGCGTGCATTTGTGCTCAAGGCAATAAGTATTTTGTTGTCGATTTCATCCAACGAAAGAGGTTCTGGTAGCTCTTCTCTTAGCTGCCAAATTATCTGACCACCATGTGCTTCTATTATTGCTCTTGATGTTTCTACTTCTTTTTCTTCTTTGCTCATCGATCTTTTAATGAATGCCCCGTCTAAGGTTATCTTCCCGAGATATTCAGATTCCGTTTTTCGTTTTTTGTCTGTTTTATTCCATATGCTTCTGTGCCTGTAAACATAATAATTGCCGTTTATGAACTCAAGTGCCACATAGAACTTATACTCGCCTCTAAGTCGGTCATATGTTTTCATCACCTGTGTTGGTGCGTTCATACTATTAATTTAGTATATCATATATAAATAGATTTCTATATTTAATGTTAAATAATTAGGAACATAGCATGTATTTTAGCACTAAATTATGAAAAGCAGTAATATATTTTAAGTTAATAGGTCGCATTTAATCCTTCGGAATCCGTCTAATTATAAATAAAACAAACTTCATAATATAGCTACAGAGGGTGGACATGGTAGGAATAACAAATAAGTACCTTGTACTTCTATTCTCAGTTTTCCTGCTTTCGATGAACAGGATAGCGTATTTTCCCCACTCGTGCTGTCCTGTTTTTCCACCCTCTCCCCACCACTAACAGAGAGGATTGGAGCAAATGAATCAGAATCTTAATCTCGGCAAAAAGGTCAAAATAAGAAGGCAGGCCGCGTGCAGCAAGTTTGTTTTCATAAAGCCGAAGCCGTGCAAAGACGCCGACGAGTTCGCGAAATTTCTCGTTATGCAGCACAACGTGCAGGAGGTATATGTCGGCGAAGGGGACTACGGCTACATAATTAAGGCGAAACTGGATGACGACAGAATAGAAGGTGAACTGATAAAGGTATCAAACAATCGTAAACAGACAGGAAAGCAGGGCCCGAGATTCTCAAGCTATTTCAAATACACAAAAACAGATGCATGAACTGAAATAAAGTCAAAGCCACTTTTTGAACCAGCCAACAGTATAAGCGAGCATTTTCTTTTCCACATCTTCGTCGTCGAACGTGTGTCTGGCGTGCGGAATAAGTCGGAGTGCTTTGGGACTACTTGCGATTTTATAGGCCTTTTTCAAGTGTGGGGTGACAATGTTTTTGCTGCCTCCTATGAATAGCGTCGGCACTCTGAGATTAGAAACTTCGTCAGAGATGTCTTTCAGTTTTATTATCTCGGCTATTCTTTTTCTGCCGAGTATATAAGAGTAATCGACTACTGCGAATTCACTGCGCTTGAACTGCCTTTGGATTTCTTTTGTATTCCAGCTTTTCAGAAGGAATTTAACATCTAAAGCAGGTTCCAGAAGAACCATCGCATTTACGTATTTTTTGTCAATTAGCGCACAGGAAGTACCTCCCAGGCTGTGGCCTGCAATCCCTATTCTACTGAAGCCTTTGTTATGCATGAATCGTATCGCTGCCTCCAAATCACTTACTTCATCAAGCATCCCGACTTTGGTGAATTTCCCTTTGCTCGGCCACCTCCCGCGTGTGTTGAAGCCAAGAGAAACAAATCCGCCTTTCGCCAAAGCACGCGTTACTGCTATAGGAAGATGGTATTCCAGTATCTCGTCAGGATAGCCATTGGAAAATATCACTGCTTTGCGCGTTTGGCTTTTTGGATAATGAATAATGCCGAATAGCTTCGTATTTCCGCTTTTAATGCGAACTTCTTGCTCCACTATCGCACCGGCTGAGAATTCATACCCGCTTCAGAATATATTTGTAAAGCACTGCCGCGAGTATCGCTCCTACTATCGGCCCTATCCACCATACATACCAATTTGCAAAAGACTGGGCAACGAGTTCCGGACCCGCGGCTCTTGCCGGGTTGAACATTGCGCCGGAGAACGGACCCATTGCAAGCGCTCCCACTGTCACTGTAAGCCCTATTGCCATGCCGCCAAGCCTAGGTCCTTTTTTATCGATTGCAGTTCCGAATACCACAAGCACAAGGAAGAATGTGCCCACTGCTTCCAGCATTATTCCCTGCATTACGGACGTCTGGGCGCCTAGAGAAGGTGCACCCAAAGAGGCAGCAGCACTTGAGACCTGAGGCATTGCGAGAAATATTATTATTGCTGCAAGGACTGCGCCGATGACTTCGAAAAGTATGTAAACAAGCGCCTCTGCGGCTTTTATTTTTTTAGCAACAAGTGCGCCGATGGTGACTGCAGGGTTAAGGAATCCTCCAGATATGGACATAGTTGCAGATACCGCCACTGCGAGGCCTATTCCGTTTGCAAGTGCTATCAGCAAAAGCGCAATCGAGGCAGAACCTGAGATGTACGCGGATGCGACCACAGCTCCTGCGCCCACGAAAACGAATGCAAAAGTGCCAAATAGCTCGGCAATTGCCCTTTGTGTCAATGTAGCCGGCATAAGAACATCCGAAATAAAAGGGAAGCCAAAGAATAAAAGAATGTCGAAATATCAGATTATAAAGACGAATTGAGAGACATAGTTATGTACAACTCGAAGCTTGCCGAGCTGTTCGAGGAAATTGCAGACATGCTCGAGCTTGACCCGAAAATAAGCAGGTTCGAGCCGCGCGCATACAGGAAGGCGGCGATGACAATAGGCACGCTGCAGGAAGACGTCGGGGAAATATACGAAAAGAGGGGCCTTAACGGGCTTATGGAGCTGAGCGGCGTTGGAAAAAGCATCGCGGGGCATATAGAAGAGTACATCAAAACCGGAAAAATAAAAAAATATGAAGAATTGAAGAAAAAATATCCTGTTGATTTCTCAGGTTTGACCAAAATACAGGGCATGGGCGCGAAAAAGGCGCTAAAGTTATATACTGAATTGAATGTGAAAAACGTAGACGATTTGAAAAAGGCAATTGAGCGGCACAGGATAAGAGAATTGGAGGGATTCGGAGAGCGGAGTGAAGAGGAATTGGCAAAGGGAATCGCGCTGCTTGAATCGAGCAAGGGAAGAATGCTTCTGGGCACGGCCCTTCCTGAAGCTGAAAACATAGTGAAAAAACTCATGGACTCTGGGCTTGTAGAAAAAGCAATGGTCTGCGGCTCTACAAGGAGGATGAAGGAAACTGTTGGCGATTTGGACATTCTCATAATATCGAAAAATGGGGAAAAGGTGATGGACTTCGTTACGAAAATGAACGAGGTAGAAAACATCATGCTCAGAGGTCCCACAAAAACTACAGTGTGGCTGAAAATAGGGCTTAGCTGCGATTTCAGGCTCATAGAGCCGACAAGCTTCGGGGCCGCGACGCAGTATTTCACAGGCAACAAGAACCATAACATCAAAATCAGGGAGATCGCGATAAAGAAAGGCTACAAGCTCAACGAATACGGCCTTTTCGACAAGAAAAACAGGAACGCAGTTGCGGGCAAAGGAG
The DNA here is from genome assembly GCA_021797745.1 of Microcaldota archaeon. Classification (GTDB taxonomy): domain Archaea; phylum Micrarchaeota; class Micrarchaeia; order Micrarchaeales; family CABMGC01; genus JAJZZD01. The sequence continues at coordinate 8,112 of JAJZZD010000004.1, forward strand.
AGGAAGAGATATACAAAGCATTAGGCATGGATTGCATGCCGCCCGAGATGCGCGAGGACAGAGGCGAACTCGACCTTGCAGCGCAGCACAAGCTGCCGCAGGTAGTCGGACTTGACGACATACTGGGAGACCTGCACGTTCACAGCAAGCACAGCGACGGAGACAGCACGATAGAGGAAATGGCGCTGGAGGCAAAAAAGCTTGGAAGGAAATACATTGGCATAACGGACCACTCGAAGAGCGAGCATGTTGCAAATGGCATGGACGATTCGCAATTCCTGAAGTATTTCGACGAAATTGACAGGCTGAACGACAGAGGCTTGGGAATAAAGATTCTGAAGAGCGGGGAGGTAGACATACTTAAGGACGGAACTCTGGACCTTAAAGACAAAACGCTCGAGCAGATGGATTATGTAATAGGAAGCGTGCACATGAACACGAACATGGACAAAGAAGAGATGACGAAAAGGGTCATTAAGGCAATAGAAAGCGGTCACTTAAATATAATCGCGCATCCGACAGGCAGGCTGATAAACCGCAGGGAGCCTTTCCAGATAGACTTGGACAATGTGTTCGAATCTGCGGAAAAAAACAATGTGGCAATGGAAATAGACGCATTCCCTGACAGGCTCGACCTTAACGACGAAAACATATTCAAAGCCAAAAAATACAAAATAAACTTTTCAATTGACACCGATGCGCATAGGCCTTCGCATCTGCAGTTCATGAGATACGGCATAGGCATGGCCAGGCGCGGCTGGTTGACAGCGCACAACGTGCTTAATACGCTGCCTGAGGAAAAGCTGCTCAAAGTATTTAAAAAATAGAATGAAAATAGTAACAGTTATGAAAGGGTAAACATGAAAACCACAATTTATGAAGCTACAACCGCAAACGGGATGATCGCAAGAAAGAATGGAGACATGGGTTTCTTGTCCGATATGGAGTGGCAGGGATTCATGCAGATGGCATACGACGTTGGAAACTGCATCATAGGAAGAAAAACGTTCGACGTTTTGCTGGAGAAGGGAAAATTCCCGCTTAACTGCTTCAATGTAGTGCTTTCCAAGGGAAAGCGCGATAACAAGTGGCCAAAAACAGTAGCATTCTGCAAATCGCCAAAAGCTGCACTGAAACTACTTGCGGCAAAAGGTTTCAAAGAAGCATTGGTTATGGGAGGAGGGCTTACAAACACGAGTTTCATAAAGAGCAGGCTTGCCGACAAAATAATCGTTGACATAGAGCCTATGCTGCTCGCAGACGGAATAAAATTGTTTGAGGGCAAAGACTTCGAAAACAAGCTTAAGCTCGAGGATGCGCAGAAGTTTTCTACGGATGAAGTCAGGCTTATATACAGGGTAATAAAATGAGCATCATCGGGCACAAAATGAACGTTGCAGCTTACATGGCAATAACACCAAATGGCATGGTCGCCAAAGACGCAACGAGAATGGGATTTGGCTCTGAATTCGACTACAATCTTTTCAAAAATAAGGTCGAAGAGACAGGAAACGTGATAATGGGAAGAAATACGTTCGAAGCTAGCAGGCGCGCAGGAAACTTCCCGCACAAGGCGTTCAATGTGGTAATGACAAAGAAGAGCATAAAGAACAGATTCGGGAAAAATGTCGTGTTTACGAAAGAAAAGCCCGAAGGGGTACTGCGGCTCTTGCAGAGCAAAGGATTTGAAAACGTGCTGATAGCTGGCGGAGAGAAACTTGTTTCGAGTTTCATGAAGGAAAAGCTCGTTGACGAAATTATGCTTGATTTTGAGCCAAGTCTGTTCACAAAAGGAATAAGATTCTTTGAAAGTGCGGCGAATTCAGAAGCGCGGTTGAAGCTTCTCGAGGTGAAAAGGCTCTCGCCGAATGAAGTTCAGCTGCACTACAGAGTGCTGAAGTAACGCAATTGCGTTTTGGCAGGGTAACGCCAGAATCCTTGCATACGACAAAGATAGAATTAAAATTAAATACCAAAAGATACTGCATAATACTGTATAAAAATGAGATCGATAAAGAGCAGTCGCACAACCATATGGGAATTTGAGGCAAAGGGAGTGCAGGTAACGCTGGAAAAGAAAGAAGAAGACAAGTACAGAGCAGTGATAAAAGGCGCCAGTGTAGACAGGGTTTTGGATATAGAGATAAAAACTGAATCAGTTACAGTGATGGGCTTTTCGGAGCAAAAAATAATTTTCAATATTGAAGAAACGCATAAAATGGGCAATGTCGCTACAAAACCCATCTTTCACAGACGCACGTTTAAAATGGTGCGGTATGATATAACTGACGAGTATCCGACGATTACTGATGATGAGATTGCAGGAAATTTGCGTAATGTGATATTAGATAATTATGTAGTCCGCGAACCAATACTTGCAGGACTTTTAAGAGGAGACAAGATACGATTAAAAGTACCGCACATACTTGCAAAACTTTTTAGAGTAGACTATGTGCACATATAATGTGAATTACGGTTTCTGCACATGCACGTGCTCGGGTTCTATTCTCAAAATGACGCGGTCGCCGTGCTGCCGGTAGTTAGTTCCTATGTATTTGTTTGAAAGTTTGTCTATGTGCTCTTCAGCTCCATCTGTTTTTATCTCTGCAACTTTTCCCCTTATGTAAACAGCGTCATATGGATCCTGCATGCTGAATACGCTGACCGCAATTCTTGGGTCCCTTGTCACATTCTTAGTCTTTACGCGGTCTTTTGTCGTATTTATCAAAACAAAATCGCCGTCGCGGTCTACCCATGTGACACTTATCTGCGGAGAGCCATCTTTCATAAGCGTGGCGACAGTTGCGAAATTCTTTCCATCTATAAGCGTCTTTGCTTTGTCAGGCAGGCTAATCATTCAGTACCAGCCCCTTGCCTTCATGGCTGCTGCCACCCTGCCAACTGCGATTATGTAAGCCGCCATGCGGGTATTTATCTTCTTGCCCTTTTCAGCGTACTGCTTCTGCGTTGCTATAACGTCCTTGAAAGATTTTGTTATTATTGTGTCTAGCTTCTGGTACACCTCATCTTTTGTCCAGTAATAATTCTGCGTATTCTGCGCCCATTCGAAATAAGACCCTATTACTCCTCCTGAGTTAACTAGGAAATCCGGCAAATCGAACACGCCGTTCTGTGCAAGTATTCCGTCGGCATCGGGCGTAACCGGGCCGTTTGCCAGTTCAAGCAGTATGCTTGCGTTTACCTTGTCAGCGTTGGATTTTGTGACCTGGTTCTCTATCGCGGCAGGAATCAGAACATCCACATCAAGCTCGAGTAGCTGCTCGTTGGTTATCTTCTGCGCGCCCTTGTAGCTTTCCAGGTTGCCTGTTCTTTCCTTGACATCCTTGAGCTTGTTGAAATCCAGCCCACTTTCCAAATACACTCCGCCTCTCGAGTCGCTTATTGCCACTATCTTTGAGCCGAAGAGCTTTGTCGCAAGCTCAAACGCGAACGAACCAGCGTTTCCAAATCCTTGTATTGCTATCTTCGCCTTTCTGAGGTTAAGCTTTTTCATCTTTGCGGCTTCGCGAAGAACGTACATTGCCCCCATTGCAGTAGAATCGGAACGCCCTTCAGACCCCCATGTCTCCAGGGGCTTGCCCGTTATCACTCCGAATTCGTTATGCCCTTTTATCTTGCTGTACTCATCCATCATCCACGCCATAATCTGCGGGGTCGTATATACATCTGGGGCCGGAATGTCGGTCTTTGGCCCTATGAAACCTGCAATCGACCTTATGTACTGCCTAGAGAGGGCTTCAAGTTCGAAATCATTCATTGACTTTGTGTCGCAAATGACTCCGCCTTTGGCGCCGCCGAACGGAATGTTGGCGAGCGAGCATTTCCATGTCATCCATGCCGAGAGCGCCTTGACAGTGTCTAGGTCTTCATGCGGATGGAACCTTATGCCGCCCTTGCCCGGTCCCCTTGCATTGTTGTACATCACACGAAATCCTGTGAATGTTTTAGTTGTATTGTCCTTCATTCTTACAGGAAAATTCACTGTAACCGTTTGCATGGGCTCGCGAAGGAGGGCATGCGCATGCCTGTCGAGATTCATTATTTCGGCTGCATCATCGAGCTGCTTCTGCGCGTTTTTGAAGGGATTTTGTTCTTCCATTATACCACTTAGCGTAAAATGCAAAACGTGAATGAATTTATGTCATGCCTTAATTTCTGCTTCGAGCGCCAGCTTGCCGCACAGCCAGTCTATTTCTTTTTCTACTTCTGCGCGCGGCCTGCCTCCGGCTATGGCAGCGATCAGTTGGTCAGCCATTCCGCTTGAAAGTATGCGCGACTTTAGCTTTAAGATGTCCTCAGAACAGTTATTTGAAAGGTATTTGCTCACTGCAGGCTGCGCGACGCTTAGCCTGTCTGCTATGTCAGACTCGGTGTACTTGTATGTTTTGTTGAGCACCTCAGCAACAGATGCGCGGATTGCCGGCAGTATTACTTTGGTTATGCTTTTGCATTCAGGCATATGACTTCACAATAAGTAAAAGGATTTAGTCGGAAAAGGTATTTATAGCATATGCAGAAACGGCAGTCACACTATGCCAAGCGAGTCCTTTATTTTTCCTCCTATGCCTTTTCTTGGAGCAGGCGGCTGTGGATTCTTGTAAGTCTCATTGTTTTCAGCCCCTTGCTGCGGCTTTTTGCCATGCAGGGAAAATTTCACCAAAGGCAACGAGAAGCTTTTTTTATCCTGGTGCTGTGCAACAGGCGTTTGGACCTGCGGCGCAGTCCTTGCCGACTGCGGCCTCTTGAATGGTTTTTCTATAGATTTTATTGCTGATGACACGCCGCCTTTTTTTGAGCGCCATGGCATTTTCTCGACTGCCCTTATGACGTCTTCAAGCGATTCCTGGCTGAGGCTTCGCATTACCAATACATTAGCCCCGTTCTCATTAGCCAGTTCTACGTCTTCAGCGTTTCCGCATACAACCGAAGTCACACCTTCGCGTTTGTTGAGCATAAGATTGATTTTTATCGGGTCCTCCGATACTAGTATGTGCACGTCGTACTTGCCAGTGCCTACCTGCTCTTCTATTGTATTCGCAGCTTCGCCGGGCTCTGCTGCCATTTCCTTTGCCACGACGCTGTGGTCGTCTTTTAGCAGCTCAACTATTGGGTCCACTCCACCTGAAACATTGCTTAAAACGAATATGCGCATAGACTCGGCTCTGTGGCATCAATAATAGAAAATATGAGAACAAAGATATAATAGGTTAATCCTGTCAAATATGCCTTAGTAAAGGCAGGGTTTAGGCATAGTTTTAGAGGTAAGTGAATGAGAGGAAAAGAAATAAGTGTTGTTTGCGATTCATGCGGAAGGAAGATGCCGAGAAACAAGGCAGTTGCATATGAAAAGGGAGTTTCTTTCTCTACAGAACTGCACAATGCGAACGACGTCAGGTTTTTCGAAAAGAAGAAAGTATACTACTGCGTGAGCTGCGCGAAGCACAGGCACATATTCCAGCGCAAGGCAGAGGAAGCAGAAAGAAATAGCAGAAAAGGCAGAGGATTCTGAAATGTTTGCGTGAGCGTTTAGAAAATCCAGATGTTTAGATGGCCGTTGACACTGAAGACATTTTGATCTTCAAGGCTCGCAAGATGAAAGCTGCGGGGCAGAAAAAGCCAGAGGAGGCTGCGGGCGTGCAGGCACAGGCCGAGGAAAAGCCTGTAGAGGCTGGCACGATACCCGCATATGAAATGCCAGTTGAAAGCCTTCCGCAGGCAAAGAAGGAAAAAGTAATTTCAGTAACGAAAAATCCTTTCATAAAGGTTGCAGGCGCAATACTGGTTGTAAACGCGATCGTACTGGGTTATTTTATATATCCGCAGGCTGCCGCGCTGTCGGCATACGCGTCGAGCGCAGGAATAGTGAGCTTCATAGCAAATTTCAACTTTTCATACACTACAGACATTGTCAACGTTGCCCTGGTGCTCCTTAACGCACTCGCAGGGATATTTTCATTCACTAAATGGAGAGGCAATTTTGTGCTTGACGCGGCATCGAGCTCTTTGACATTGATGCTAGGCGTATTCGAATTTTTCAGCGACACTTATCTCACATATTTCCTTGCAGTGGTAGCGCTGGCGCTTTTGTCCATAGGATCGATAGCATATGGCAGGATGAGCGCTGTAGCAATTGAGGAGGAGAAGACGAAAATGCCAGATATCAACTGGCCAGGCGCTGAGAAGTTCTGATTGAGGCATCTCTGTGGCTAAATATCTTAGGATTTATCGGCGCGATAATTAATAATAGTTGCTGCCTAATTTATTGCAGCAAATCAGCAATGTGATAAAAATGCAGAGGAACGTAAAGAAGAGGCACAGGAAGGTCGGGAAGGCATACAGGAAGAGGGCAGCGGCAAAACTTGCAAAAGTCGCAAGGAAAAGGCTCAAGCAGATGAAAAGAATGCACGTCAGATGAATTTAGGCAAGGTTGTTGAACATCTTGTCGTTGAATTCATAGGCTGCGAGGTTTTCGTCCTTGCCTATTCCAAGCGCGCCTAGCAGTTTTTCCTTGCTTGAAAACTTCTTTATGCCCTTTTCCAGGTCTGCATATATTATCTTGTCCTTGTACTCACAGTAAACGCCCAGCGTTCTCTTCGTGTCGTTGATTGTTATTATTGTTTTTGAAGAAATGTTGCCTAGCGCTATTAGCACGCTGCAAAGCAGATTCGCTTTGTCGAAAGCGTCGCCTGCGCCTATCTCCAGGGTCTGTTCCGGCAAAAGCCAGAACTGCACGGGAAGAGTGACTGTAGCTATTTGCGTCGATACTTGCTCAAACGCTGTTTTGAGGGCTACTTCAAAGTTCTTTTCGTAATCATAATGGGGCATTTCTGATTTTACCTTGCCGGCCAGGGCAAGAACCGCTTTGTTGTCAGGCAGAATAAGCTTGGGCAGCTCGGCCGCATACACGTTTTCTTTTTCCTCGATGTAGCTCTTGTATTTCATGATTATTGCTAGGTAAAGCTTGTTGTATATGCTCAGCTCTTCCGGGCTTTCAGAACCGGTTTTTTCTTCCATCGTATTCTAAGATAGTATTAGCATCAAAAGCACTATTACCTTTTGCATTTAAGATTTGACAGCAGAATTGGCCAAGTAGCGAAATGTTTTTCACGGTCTTAACCTGTTCCTGTCTCTTGGAAACAGGGCGCACTCCCTTATGTTCTTTGCACCGGTGATTCGCATCGCGAATCTTTCCATGCCTATGCTCCAGCCTGCATGTGGCGGAGCTCCTAGCCTGAATGCAGAAATGTACGACTCGAAGTCTTTCGGATTAAGCCCTTTGCTCTCCAGGGATTTTATAAGCACGTCGGGTTTGTTTATTCTCTGTGACCCGCTGCTTATTTCCAGCCCTTTGTATATGAAGTCATAGCTGTCGCACAGCTCAGTTCCCTCTATCGGCATTGAGTAAAATGCCCTTAGCGCCTTTGGAAATTTGGTGACAAGGACTGCGTCGCCATATATTTCGGCTATTGCCTCTTCGTGCTCCCTCGAAATGTCGTGACCAAATTCTATCTTATGCCCTTTCTTTTGCAGGACTTTAATCAAATCAGTGTACGTGACTTTTTTAACGTTGGGAACTTTCAAATCTGTTTTCAGATTTTCCAAATCTTCCCCGTTCTTCTTGATCACTTCTTTTATAATATGCACAACGGTGTTTGACAGCACATCCATCGCATCTTCCGCGTTCGCAAAGCCCATTTCTACATCCATCTGCGTGGATTCTGCCAAGTGGAATACAGTGTTTGATTTCTCGGCACGGAATACTGGCATTATCATTATTACCTTGTCCATTCCGCCTATTATGGCGAGCTGCTTGTAAAGCTGCGGCGACTGCGCGAGAAACGCGTTCTTTTCGAAATATTGAACTGGGAAAAGGTCTGAACCTCCTTCGCTTGATTCTCCTATTATCGACGGAGTTCTTATCTGCTGAAAGCCCATTTCGGCAAGATAGTTTATGAAAGATTGGAGCACTGTCGCTTCTATGCTGAAAATAGACTTTGTTTCCAATCTTCTGAGGTCTATGCACCTGTTGTTTAACCTAACGTCTATGTCTGCAGGGACCTTGCCCGTTACTTCAAAAGGAATGGGCGCGGACAGCGGATTCAGATTCGTTATCTCAATTGGAATTATCTCGAATCCCTTCTTCGCTTCCTTGTTCTCCTGCACAATCCCCTTAACGGCAATTACGCTTTCTTTCGGCAAGGACATCTGTTTTATTATTTTGTCTTCTGCATTTCCCTTCTTACCGATAATCTGAACTAAGCCGGTTCTATCTCTCAGTATAAGGAAGGTTATCTTAGAGGTTTCGCGGACTTCATGCACCCAGCCTGCAAGTGTAACTTCTTTGCCTGACATACCTGCATTCAGTTCTCCGGCATAGTGGCTTCTTAGCATTTAATCCATGTAGTTTCTCTATTCAGCAATAAAAACCTATCTCAGAGCGTGCGAGCTACAGATTCTCAGAAAAGTATAAAAACAGCAACACCGTAGGTTCTGAATAATTTTTGAAAGGATGAGCATATGATTAGGATAGTTGTATCATGCATGGACCGTAGGTTGAATAAGTACCTGGACGAAAAATACAACGATAGTAATACGATATTTGTCCGCAATGCAGGATGCAATATTGAAAGCATACTAGGAACATTGCGTAGCATAATCAGCAATGAAGATGTCAAAGACATAATATTGGTACCGCACAACGACTGCGGGGCAATGAAATATGTATATGGCGTGTTAAAAGAAAACAAGCCGACAGAAAAGGAGTGGCATGCCAGTCTGATACGCGAATTCGAGAAAATACCTTTTTCCAGTGCGGATGAACTCGACGTCAAGAATTACGCACTGCAGCAGGAAAGCGCAGAAAAGTATTTTTCAAAAAGCGTGAAGCTGATCAGTACAGAAAATGCAACTGTGGAAAAATCAGTAGGAACAGGAAAGCACATTCTGGTGATTGCTAAGGCAGGCAGGTCAAAATATGGCGAAATTGCAGATCAGATAAATGCCAACAGCAAAGGCGAGGAAAAAATAGAATTGAGTGAATGCTATTTCATACAAGCAAACGGATACGACGAAATTTCCCCCGACATTACGATAGCCGTAAGGAAATTAGGAATAACAGACATAGTAATATATTCAAATGGCACGGACGAAGACAGACAAATGCTAGAAATCAAGAAGAAAATGAAAATTCACTATTCAGACCAAGGGCTCAACATAGAGATTGTGTCAAACAGGCATCGAATGCAGCATCCTGTTAAGGCACTGTAATTATATCGGGAATGTCTACTTTTTCTTTTCGACCCTTACTGTGAACCTGTCTTTTACAATTATCCTGCCCCTTCCTCTGCATGTTCGGCACACGTTCTCGTAGACTTTGCCTCTCCCTCCGCATCGCTCGCATGTTGTTATAGCGTTGAACCTTCCGAATATGGTGTTCTGCTGGACGTGTCTCCTGCCTGTGCCGTTGCATACGCTGCACTTGACCACTTTTGAGCCGGGCTCTCCGCCGCTGCCTTTGCAATTAGGGCATACTTCGTAATGCTGCACTTCGTATTCCTTGCTTGCTCCTTTGTTTATTTCGTCGAAAGTCAGCTGTATGTTCACTGCGTCGCTTTCCCTGCTTTGGCCGAATCCTCCGCCCCCTCCGCCGAACATGTCCTGGAAAAACGGGTTGTCGCCGAAATCGAAGTTTATGCCCATATTCTTGAATACGCTCTCGAAATCGAAATTCTTGAAAATATCCTCAGGCGAGTAGTATCTGTTGAACTGGTCGGAGCCGAGCGTGTCGTACTGCTGCCTTTTCTGAGGGTCGCTCAGAACGGCGTAGGCTTCGTTTACTTTTTTGAAAATTTCCTCTGCGTCTTTCGACTTGTTACGGTCAGGATGGTATTTCATAGCAAGCTCGCGGTAAGCCCTTTTTATTTCATCAATGCTAGCCGTCTTGCTTACGCCTAGTATCTTGTAGTAATCTTCTGCCATGCTCTTTCCATGCAATGTTTCTCTTTATATTTATTGTTGATTTGGATTTGCCCAGGTGTATCTAACCAGTTATGCTTGTTTATCTCCTGCAGTTGGACCGCTTTCCGGACCTTGCCCCATATCCGGCCCTGCGCCGGGACCCATGTCAGGCCCCTGCGGGCCTGCCTGGCCCTGTCCATATACACTTGAACCGGCTGCCTGCAGTGCATTTCTCAGGTTGTCGATTGCTGTTTTTATTTCTGTTTCGTTAGTTCCTTTGAGTGCATCCTCAAGCTTCTTTTGGTGCTGGCTTATAGTATCGGCTATGTCTGCGGGTATCTTGTCCTTATAGTCATTCAGCATCTTTTTGGTAGTATATACAAGAGTCTCTCCGTCGTTCTTAGTCTGCGCAAATTCCAATTCTGCCTTATCCTGAGCTGCAAATTCCTCTGCGCTCTGAACCTTTTTATCTATTTCATCTCTTGTCATCTTATTAGGTGCGACTACCTGAAGTGTCTGCGCTTTCCCGGTTTTCTTGTCCGTAGCAGTAACATGCAGTATGCCGTTCGCATCTATGTCGAAAGTGACTTCTATCTGAGGCAGTCCTCTTGGCGCAGGAAGCAAGCCAGTGAGCGTGAACTGACCGAGAGAAACGTTATCTTTTGCCATCGCCCTCTCGCCCTGAAGTATGTGTATATCTACCGCCTGCTGGTTATCTTCTGCAGTAGAAAATATCTGTGATTTGCGTATTGGGACTGTTGTGTTCCTAGGAATCAATACTGTCGATATTCCGCCAAGTGTTTCTATGCCAAGCGAAAGCGGTGTTACATCAAGAAGTACAAGGTCTTTTACTTCACCTGTAAGAACGCCTGCCTGTATAGCTGCTCCGAAAGCCACTGCTTCCATTGGGTCAACTCCGCGTTCTATCTTTTTTCCGAGAAGCTGCTCAACGAAACGTTGCACTATCGGCATGCGCGTAGGGCCGCCTATTAGAACTATCTTGTTTATGTCTTTGGGCTCGACTTTTGCATCTTTAAGTGCCTGCAACATAGGAATGCGCGTTTTTTCAACAATAGGGAGTACCAGTTCCTCTAGCTTGGCCCTTGTCAAATCGTATGTGAAATTTATCGGCTTGTTGCTCTTGTCGGCGCCTATGAACGGCAGGTTTATCTGGCTGGTTAGCGTAGTAGAAAGCTCTATCTTGGCTTTCTCTCCGGCTTCTCTTATTCTCTGCATCGCCTGAATGTCATTGCTCACGTCCACGCCGTGCTTTGTCTTTATTTCATTCTTGAGAAATTCCACTATAGTGTTGTCCATGTCAGTTCCGCCCAATTGGGTGTCTCCGCTTGTAGCTTTGACTTCGAACACTCCACCGCCAAACTCCATTATCGTAACGTCAAGAGTTCCGCCTCCGAAATCATACACTATTATCTTTTCTTCGTTGTTTGCTTTGTCAAGCCCGTAGGCAAGCGCGGCAGCCGTCGGTTCGTTCACGAGCCTAACTACCTCAAGCCCGGCAATCTCTCCTGCATCCTTAACTGCCTGCCTTTGATTGTCGTTGGCATAAGCAGGCACTGTGATAACTGCCTGTTTCACTTCTTCTCCCAAAAATGCCTCTGCATCGCGCTTTATCTTTTGAAGAAGGAATGCTGAAAGTTCCTGAGGCCTGTATTCTTTCCCGTGTATTTTGTATTTATAATCAGTGCCCATCTTCCTCTTGAATGCAGTTATCGTCCCTTCCGGATTTGCCACCGCTTGCCTTCTCGCCGGCTCTCCTGTTAGCATCTGACCGTCCTTTGTGAACGCGACATAGCTAGGAAATGACTTACCGTAAAGAGAAGCGCCTTCTGCACTTGGCACAAGCACAGGTCTTCCACCCTGCAAAACTGCAGCGGCAGAGTTTGATGTACCCAAATCGATTCCTATTATTTTAGACATGTTTTCACCTTTTGTTCTTTTTTAGATTTTTCTTTTTTTTCTTTCAAATCATTTTTTGTTTTTTTACTCAGCACTATTTTTCTTCTGATTTACCGTTTGACACAATCACTGATGCAGGTCTTAGCATTATGTCGTTGAATGTGTAGCCTTTTCTTATTACCTCGATTATGTTTCCTTCCTGCTCCTTGCTGTTTTTTGTAAGCACGATCTCGTGCTTGTACGGGTCGTACTTGCCTTTTGCTTCTATTTCCTTCAGCCCCGCGCTTTTTAGCGCGTCAGTTATGTTTGAAAAAACCAATTCAACGCCTTTTGCATTGCGCGAATCGAATTTGTTATCGTCAAATGCATTAAGCGCAAGCTCGAATTCGTCCAGTGACGGAAGGAGCTTACTTGCAAGTTCTGCCTTTCCTAGATTTTTCAGTAATTCTGAATCTTTTGCAACTTTTTTCTTGTAATTGTCGAATTCTGCGGCGAGCCTCAGCAATCTGTCCTTCAAATCTGCAATCTCTTTTTCCGGGTTTGGATTCGCCCCTTCGGCTGATTGTTGTTTTTCATCTTGTACGAGATTTTCCCCTTTGCCTTTCGAACCGTTGTCCTTGTTTTCCGGTTGCTGCGGTTTAGTGCTGTTCTGATTTTCTTTTTCGTCTGCCATAAAGTTCACCTTCCATCATTTCGTCAAACCTTGACGCTATTTGCATCATCCGGTCAAATTCCCTCTGCATGTCAGCGCGTATCTCATCGAAAGTAGTAGAGAGGTCATTACCACGCAGGAAATAACGGGTGCCTTTTCTTACAACAAGCCCTGAGCTTATGAACTCGTTTAGGTGGTAGATGATTGTACTCCTGGGTGTTTTAAGTTCCTGACTAAGGTGCTTGCTTGTGATTCCCTCACCTTTTATACTACTTAGTGCCAATCGTTCGAATAATTTAGGCTCGGTATCGTCGCTAGTTGAAAAGCCGAGCGCCGCGCAGAACCATTCCGACAATGCGTTAACGTTTTCTTTGTCCGGCTTGTTAACTGACTTAAGCACTATCTTTTCTTCTCTTGTCATGATGGTGTTATGACTTAATTAATATATAAATATTTGCTTTTTTTCAATAAAAAGTTGAATATTACAATATTTATTAAAATCTTTATTAATTCATTGGCAAATAACGCATAAAATGTGGTTTTAGGACTGTCGTTCTATGTTTGCACATATTTGATATTCCTGGATTTTTATGCATAACGTTTAATAATTTAGCAGACTATTCTTTTCGAATTCGATGCAAATCAAGTGTGCTGTTTTGATCCTATCTTTGGTGCTGCCGGTAGCGTTTGCAAACGCCATGTACTTGCAGATAGAAGGTCCTATCAACGCGACACTGCAGCAAAACGGCGCCATTAACCTTGGGAAGATAGGGCCAGGAGAGAGCTTTTACATTCTCGCTTCAGCAAATACCACAAATGCAAGCGGTGTGCTGATAAATAAGGGCTGGGACACGCTAGAGCCAGTTTCGCTTCCTGCTGGCTGGGTCGCACAGGCTTCTCCTCTTTATGAAAATCCAATGAAGATAAAGATAACTACTGCGTCATTCACTCCAAATGGCACGTACACCATGACAATAAGGGCAGTAAATGTAGGAAATTATTCGAAACTTGGGAATTTGACCATAACTGCGTACATAAATGTGTCGACAAATGTTTTCACCGCAAGCGTCAGTCCGACAAATCTAACTGTGGGAGTTGGGCAACCAGGAGACTTGAATATAACAATAAACAACACTGGTGCTTCTGACGACCCATTCTTAATAAATGTAACCGGATTGCCGGCATGGAACAATCCTGTTGAGGTGATTGCTCCGCATGATAAGGTATCGCATTTTATTTATCAGGTATCGAGCAATGAGCCAGGACAGTACCCGTTTAATGTCACGATAAATTCCACTACAAGCGCGCTACTGCATACCACATTCAAGATAAGGCTTGCAGTGCAGGAAAGCGTGCTCAGTGATTACAACGCCACAGGGCAGGGGCTTTTGCTTTCTCCTGTAATATATGAGCCTGTTTATGCTCTGATGCAGTTTCTGAACTACGTCTACAATTTAATAGCCGGCGTGTAATTTTATGTCAGATACCAAGAAGAAAAAATCTGGGCAGAAGGCAGCTTACGTAAAGCTGGCTTCGCTGAGCGACCTTTGCAGGCTTGCATGTGGATTCGACTACTCCACTGAAATGCTCATTTTGTCTAAGTTCAAAGGAGAGAACAGGCTTATGCTTCCTGGAGAAAGAATTGAAAATAACCTTATTTTGTACTATGTGAATGTGAAAGACAATGTCAATATAGTAAAATATATGCCACAGTCTGAAACGCATGAAGAAGAAGTGTCTTTTGCAAATGAAATAGAGCCAAGTGAAATCACGGGACAGCACGGAGTTTACTACATTCATGTATTGCATGTGGACCTGAGCAGGATAGATGAATGCAAAACAATAGAAGAGAAAAAGATAAACCTGCTGAAAACTGGCGGAATTATAGATATAATAAAAGGTTCGATCCGTGATATCGAAAAAAACGAAAAGGTAGGCCACGTATACTCATTCCAGTACAAGGGAAACACCATAGTAGGAGCATTCAACATACTAGAGGAATTCTGCGACGACAAGGATAATTTTTACTATGCAGTTGAGAAAAAAGGGACAAAAAATGCGTTCATAAGATACGACTACAAGACAGATAATGCAGAGTTTACCGACAAATTGGATGAACACACTTACATTTACATAAAGCTGATAAATCTGGCTGAGCCATTTCCTTTTTTCAAGATGTAGTCAGAAACGCAGCTTATGCACACGTATTAAAAACAATTCAATCATAAGATAATGTCTGAAAATAAAAGCCCTGATAGCTCAGTGGTAGAGCGACTGGCTGTTAACCAGTAGGTCGTCGGTTCAATCCCGACTCAGGGCGCATGTTCGTTTGACTTATTAGAGTGAAACAAATGGAGCCGCGATTTAATTTTGCAGAAGCAGAACCAAGATTAAGAAAATTCTGGGAAAGCGAAAAGGTGTATGCTTTTGACCGCAAGAAAGGAAAGGTATATTCAATCGACACACCGCCGCCAACCGTTTCTGGAGACATACACCTTGGCCATGTCTTTTCTTACTCTCAGGCAGAGTTCATCGCGCGATACAAAAGGATGCGCGGGTACAACGTTTTCTACCCATTCGGGCTTGACAACAATGGCTTGCCTACGGAATTGCTTGTTGAAAAAAAATATGGCAAGACTGCGGAGCAGTACGGCAGAGAAGGGTTCATAGAACTCATGAAAAAAGAGGTTAAGGAATACAACCAACAGTATTTAGAATTGTATTCGCGAGTTGGTCTGTCTGTTGACTGGTCGCTTTTGTACGAAACGATAAACGATAATGTGCAGAGAATATCCCAAAAATCTTTCATAGATTTATACGCAATGCAAAGGATATACAGAAAAAAGGATCCTGTGTTGTTTTGCCCTAAGTGCAAAACAGTCATTTCACAAATGGAGCTTCAAGATACGCCGCTCAAAAGTAAACTGGTGTACATAAAGTTTCCGGAAAACATAACAATAGCCACATCAAGGCCGGAGCTTCTACCGGCATGCGTTGCTCTTTTCGTCAACCCAAACGATGAACGTTACAGGAGTGTAATTCACAAAAAAATAAAGGTGCCGCTGTTTGGAAACGAAGTAGAAATACTTGCAGATACTAGCATAGACCCGAATTTCGGAACCGGAGCTGAAATGTGCTGCACTTTTGGAGATCAAAATGACATAGCACTGTACAAAACATACAATTTACCTCTGAGAATGATTATTGGGCAGGAAGGAGTGATTATTGCTGACAAATACAAAGGAATGAAAATAAGAGATGCAAGGGCCAGAATAATTGAAGATTTGAAAAGTGGAGGATTTGTAGTTAAAGAAGAAGGTCCCGAGCACACCGTCAACACCCACGAAAGGTGCGGAACTGAAATAGAATTTATAGTAAAGGAGCAATGGTACATCAGATATTTGGATTTGAAGGACAAGTTTATAGAATTCGGGAGGCAGGTAAACTGGTACCCTAGCATCATGCGCGTAATATATGAGAACTGGGTAAATGGACTAAAGTGGGACTGGAGCATATCGCGTCAAAGATTCTTCGGAGTATATTTCCCAGTTTGGTACTGTAAGAAATGTGGCGAGCCTATGCTCGCAGATGAAAAAGACCTTCCGGTTAATCCGTTCATTGACAAGCCTAAAACAAATTGTAGTTGTGGGTCGAACGAATTTGAACCGGAAACTGATGTGATGGACACGTGGGCTACATCGTCGCTAACCCCGCTGATAAACTCGAATTGGGGGTCTAAAAAGAATTATGTTAAAAAGATATTTCCTATGAGCATGCGCGCACAGGCCCACGACATAATTTCTTTCTGGGCATTTACCACAATAGTAAAGTCATATTTGCATATGCAATCTATTCCATGGAAAGACATAGTTATTTCTGGCCACGGCCTAGACCCTAATGGCAAATCAATGCATAAGCATTTAGGAAATGTAACCTATCCCCAGCCGCTCTTTGACAAATATGGAGTAGATGCAGTAAGGTATTGGGCAAGCTCGTCAATACTTGGTGACGATAATAGGTTTCAGGAGAAAGAGGTAGTTACAGGAGCAAAACTTGTAACGAAACTTTGGAATCTTGCGAGATTTTTGGACATGAAATGCAGGGATTACGAAGACAAAGAGAGCGACAACCCCATTGACAATTTTGTATTGAATAAATTGAAATTAACGATAAAAGAAGCCACAGAGGCGTTTGACAGTTACAATTATTTCAAGGCCAGGACCATAGTTGAAAATTTCTTCTGGGAATTCGCAAATGATTACATAGAGTTCGCGAAGAAAAGAATATACGACAACGAGAATGGCGCGAAAAGAACGGCGAACAAGGTGTTCTATGCTGTGATAAAGATGCTTGCGCCTTTTATGCCATATGTGACCGAGGAGATTTACCTGAATTTGTTCAAGCAACGTGAAAATGTGAAATCAATACATATAGCAGCATGGCCCAAGCCGAAAGAGATAAGGGTCAATAAAGATGCGGCGAAGCGCGGCAAGCTAATTAATTCAGTAATACTTGCAGTGAGACAAAACAAACACGATCGGCAGATGGCGCTGAACGCGCCGATATTCGAACTTACCTTAAACAAGGACCTTGGTGCAGACGTTCAGGACATTAAGGACGCAATGAATATCTCAAACATCACAATAGGCAAGGGGGACATCAAGGCTCAAGGAACGGGCATAAAATTTTCTGTCAAAAAATAGTTTGCGGCACAATGAGCAAATTATAATAAGCTGAACTAAGAAGAAATCATAAGGGTCCGTAACTCAGCATGGCCAGAGTGGGAGGCTTTTAACCTCTAAGTCGGGGGTTCAAATCCCCCCGGGCCCGAAAAACTATTATTTAATTTTTAAGTTACTTGCCGCTTAGAAATCGCTTTGATTCTTCTACAAGCTTTTCAGCATCGCTTTTTGAATTTGCCTCTGCGAAAGCCCTTACAAGCGGCTCTGTACCTGACTCCCGCACCAGAACCCATGAGCCGTCATTCAGATAAAGCTTTATTCCATCAAGAAGAGAGAGTTTTACAGTCTTTCTACCGGCGAAATTGTCACCTATTGACATGCCTTTTAGTTTGTTGAGATTTGCGACCACTGATTCTGTCTTGTTAATGTCGAATGCCAGGAAGCACCCAAAGCCAAATTTCTTAGAAACTGACTTCCATATGTCAGCAAATGACTGCTTTTCTACAGACAGCATTTCGCATATAAGCGCTCCTGCTGCGATGCCATCTTTGTCAGGTATCCATCCGCCGAAACCTGCTCCCTGAGATGCGCCTTCAAGCCCGAAAACCGCGCCATGCGCAAGTTCCTTAGATATATTCTTGAAGCCTACTGGCACTTCAGTGCATTTGACTCCATAAGTGGCGCACAGCCTGTCCATAGCGCTTGTAGTGTGGATAGATCTGGCAACATCGCCTTTTTCATTCCTGTACTTGAACAAGTAATCGCACATCATCAAACCGCTTTGATTGGCAGTGTAGTAATCTCCATCAGCGTCTATGACCGCGAGCCTGTCGGCATCGCCGTCGTTAGCTATTCCTATGACTGAGCCGGTTCTCTTGACCAGGTCTTTCAGCTCTTGCAAATTTTCCTCAGAAGGTATTGGCTGCTTTCCCCCAAATTCTGCATCGTAGTTTTCGTTAAGCTCATGCACATCGGCGCCGTACCTGACCAGCAGGTTCGCTAAATAGCCGCGTCCTGCACCGTGCATCGTGTCGATAGCCACATGCATCCCCCTGATTTTGCTCAGGTCGAATCTCCTGCCCAAAGCCTCCAGATACGCATCTTTTATGGTTATGCTTTCTGCACTGCAAGGCAAAGGATTAATGCGCTTTTCAGGTATCAGAGCAGTAATTTGGTCTGTCGTCTCTTTTACGGGTGTTGCACCCGATGAATCTAGAAATTTTATGCCGTTGTATATCGGCGGATTGTGGCTGGCTGTTACAGCTATGCCTGCACTAGCTTTGGTGTTCAATACTGCAAATGATACAACAGGAGTAGGAGTAGGAGAATCGATTATGAACGTTTCAAGTCCGAAGCCGCCGAAAATCCCGCAGATAAGCTCTGCAATGTGCCTTGAATTTTTCCTTGTGTCGTAACCAACGATTACCTTGCTATGGGAGGATTTCTTTTTTAAATAAATGCCGATTCCATATGCCGCCCTAAGGACGTTTTCATCATTGAACCCTGAATTCATTTTGTCTCTCCAGCCGCTTGTTCCGAACGAGATTTTATACATAAGTATCATGACGCGAATTTGTCGCGGATCTAAATGCTGCAGATGTAATTTGGATTGCAGAATGCTATTAATTTTATGCTTTGCAAAGACTTCTAAATTCTAATGTTCAATACTAAAGCGATTCAATGTCTGATGCAGTACGTCTTGAAAAACTTAAAAAGCTAAGGGAACTTGGCATAAACCCCTATCCATATACATACAACAGAACGCATGGCGCGGCTGAAATAATTGAAAAATTCAATTCGCTTGAAGGGAAAGATGCAAGCATAGCGGGCAGGATAATCAGAATGCGGGCAATGGGCAAACTGTACTTTCTTGACCTGCTGGACGGCACAGGTAAAATACAGGTGATCGCGAAGTCAGATGTGATGAGCAAGGAATCAGCGGAGATACTTTCTCTAACTGACCGCGGAGACATACTGGGCGTAAACGGCAAAATAATAAAATCAGACCGCGGAGAAATAAGTGTGGAGGCAAAGCAGGTTACTATGCTTTCTAAATCGTTAAGCATGCTACCTGAGAAGTTCCATGGGTTAACGGACACGGACATGCGATACAGGAAAAGATACTTAGATCTGATCGCGAATCCTGAAACAAGGAAGTTTTTTGTTACCAGGGCAAAAATACTTTCATACATGCGCAATTTCTTTGATAAAAGAGGCTATGTTGAATTCGAGACGCCTATTTTGCAGCCGACATACGGCGGTGCTACCGGAGAACCTTTCACTACGCACCACAACGCGCTAGACAGTACGCTCTATCTCAGGATAGCTGACGAACTGTATCTTAAACGGCTCATAATAGGAGGCTTTGAGAAAGTTTATGAGGTTTCTAAAGACTTCAGGAACGAGGACATAGATTCCACGCACAATCCAGAATTCACACAGATAGAAGCGTATGAAACCTACAAGGATTACAACGACTTCATGAAAATGTTCGAAGAACTTTTTTCAGGGATTGCAAAGGACCTTTTCGGATCTTACAAAATAAAATATCAGGGCAGAGAGCTCGACTTCACGCCACCGTTTATGAAAATATATCTCGTTGACGAGATAAAAAGGCGTTCCGGGATAGACATATCAAAAATGACTGATGAAGAGGCTAAGGAAATCGCGAAAAAGGAGAACCTCGCGACTGGCATAAAAAATGCATACCACGTTGCTGATGCTCTGTTCGACAAATATGTAAAGCCGGACATTTGGAATCCGACATTTGTGCTCGATTATCCCATATACATGTGTCCCCTGACAAAGACGAAAAGAGACAATGAACTTCTTGCAGAACGGTTTGAGCCGTACATAGCGGGAATTGAAGTAGGAAATTGCTACACCGAATTGACAGATCCCCAATACCAAAATAAAATGTTTGAAGAGCAAGATGCAGAAAGGCAAAAAGGCGACGAAGAGGCCCCGCCATCGGACAGAGATTTCTTGGAGGCTATTGAGTACGGAATGCCCCCAACCGCAGGGATAGGAATAAGCATAGACAGACCTGCAATGATGTTTACGGATAACGCGTCTATAAAAGAAGTCATCGCGTTTCCATCAGTGAGACCTGAAAAACGCGAAACGGCAGAAAAGAAAAGCAAAAAGTAACTGCTAAATTTGCCTGAAAATTTCAGAAAGATTATATAAGCGTGTTTTATGTAAATAAAGCAGGCCAGGGTGGCAGAATCCGGTCAACGCGTGCGCCTGGAACTTTTTCATTACTAGCAAGCGCATGGCCTTTCGGGGCCGTTAGGGTTCAAATCCCTACCCTGGCGGATTTTTAATACTATGCGAGGGATTTTTCTTGTCGTAATATCGCTGGCCAGCAAAGTGGTTTTGTGAGTTTATATTTGGCCGGCAGGCCGTCGGATGTAGACAGTCTAACAATTTTGCATGCAGTTACTGCCTATTGACATCGGTGCAGGCGGTTTCGATAGAATAGTATCTGCCGCATCTACCTTACTTTTAATTCACCGCGATTCCCAGAATTGGATGCGTTTGGACTAAAAACAGTTGCCAATAAAAACATTTGCAAGCATAAAGAAATTGCATATGCACAAGATAAAGCAAAAAGCAGTTACTGAAAAGTTTTAAATACCTGATAAATCATACATAACGTGCAATTTTTAGGGTTTTAATGGCAGAACCACAGAAACCTGCTTCACCTCAGCAAAAGAAAGAGGCAGAAGCAGTAAACATAATAAGAATGTCCGGAAGGGACATCAACGGCAGCTTGGACATCGCAAATGCCATAAGGCAGATCAAAGGGATAGGAACTAATTTGGCAACAGCACTTGCGAGCGTCATAGAAGCAAAGCTCTCGATAGAAAAGCACACTGCAATAGGCAGCATCAGCGAAGACAAACTTGCGCAGGTGGAAAGCGTGATAAAAGATCCTGCAAAGTATGGGATACCGCACTACATGCTCAACAGGAGAAAGGACCCGGAGACAGGAGCAGACCTGCACCTCGTGGGAACTGACCTTACCGTAAAGACAAGGCAGGACATAGACAGCGATATAAAAATAGGCGCATGGAGAGGCTACAGGCATCAGTTCGGACAAAAGGTAAGAGGACAGAGAACGAGATCAGTGGGAAGAACCGGAGAGATAGTCGGAGTCACAAAGAAGAAAATACTTGAAACGCAGAAAGAAGCAAAGGCGCCGGCAGGAGCGCCAGGCGCTCAAGGAGGGAAGCCTGCTGGCGGAGCAGGACCTGCTGCAGCCCCGGCAGGGGCGGCTGCTGCGGCGAAGGCTTCGGCACCTAAAGCGGCTGCCAAGCCAGAAGAAGGCAAATGAAACTGATAAAAATCATCGCAAGGTAATGTTTTGGGAGACCCTAAGAAATTGAGAAAAAAATCAGAACGCGCTGGAGCGATGTGGAATACTGAAAGGATAAAGCATGACCACGGGCTCCGGGACAAATACGACCTTAGGAAGATACGCGAATTGTGGCTCGCTGAAAGCGAACTTAGAAGGATAAGGAAGAATGCGAGGGATGTTCTTGCCGGGCGTTCAAAAGAGGAAATAGGAAGGCAGATAATCAACAGGCTGGAAAGATTTAATATTGTAAAGAAGGGTGCGACGCTAGATGACCTGCTGGTCATTGATGTTGAATCGCTGCTTGAAAGGAGGCTGCAGACACTAGTTTACAGAAAAGGTCTTGCAAGGACCATGAAGCAGTCGAGGCAGCTGATAGCGCATGGGCTCATAACCATCGGCGGCAGGCGTGTCACTGCGCCAGGATATTTCGTACCGGCAGACGAAGAAACTGCAATAGGATACTACAAGCCTATAAAGATAGAGCCAGTGATAAGCTCAAAGACTGAAAATGGCGGCAATGAAGGTGCAGAACAGGTCAAGGGCGAAGAGACTAAGGCGGTATAATGGCGAAGGGAAAGAAACAACCAGGAAAGACGGCTGAAAAGCCCAAGGCAGAGGCAAAGGCAGAGGAAACCTCTTACGAAGCGCAAGTTGCCGCAGCTGTAGAAAAGTACAAGCCAAAGGGAATAAGATGGGGCGTAGCCCACGTTTTTTCTTCGAAGAATGATACCATAATCACGCTCACAGATCTTTCTGGTTCTGAAACAATTGCAGTCGGCAGCGGAGGCATGGTAGTAAACACAGACAGGGAGGAAGGTTCCCCTTATGCGGCAATGCAAGCTGCATACAAGGTAACGGCTGCTGCGATTGAAAAAGGGATAACTAATATTAACATAAAGATAAGGGCTCCGGGCGGGCACGGGTCAAAGACGCCAGGACCTGGAGCGCAGGCAGTCGTAAGGGCTATGGCAAGAAGCGGGTTAAGGGTAGGAAGCATAGAAGACGTAACTCCAATACCGACAGATACCACAAGAAGACCTGGCGGGAAAAGGGGAAGAAGGGTATAGCTATTTTTCGCATCAAACTTGGCTATGTTTATTAAGTATGTGCTGCATAACTTTGTTTGTTAGGCATCGGAATTTTTAATCGCTTAATGAGTAGAAGCCATGCACGTTAGGCCGTCATTCTCCGAGATATTATCGGCCCCGATAATGAAAAGCACCATAAAGAATATGTTCGGGGAAAAACAATTCGATATTGTTGAACGGCTGGTTGTTACATACTTCTTTTACATAGTGAACCTAGCGACAGGGTAAAAAGAAGGATATTTCATTTTACAGGCGCATGATAAAAAAACGAGAAAACGAAAATCGTTTACGGCACCGTAGATAGGATTTTGTTGGGCACATTGCCACTGAGAAGTTTGGACACAAAGAAAGAGTACAACACAATCAGATGGGTTGCAGAACAAGCAGAAGATACGCTATGATTATCAAAGCAACTGCGCTGTCGAAGTTGTCGTCCAAAGGCAAAGGAAGACTCTCTACGATTGCCGCCGCAGCAGCTAACAATATTGCATAATATCCTATGAACAGATATCCTATCAGTGAGATAGAAATGAAATATGCGGCAGTTCCTACGACACTTTTCTTTTTGTTGTAGAAAAGTTTCAGTTTCCCGAATTTTAGGCCCAGTATAGTTGCAAGCGAATCTCCGATGAATAGCGCCGCGAGTCCTACTATTATGTACTCTACGCTTGGCATGAATATCAGTATAAGCAGCGATCCAGAGGCAAGCCACAAAGCTCCTCTTCCGAAACTTGTTCCTTTCCTCTCAAGCTGCCAGAGAGCCTTGCCGAACGTGCTGTGCTTTCTGCCCCTTTTGGCACCAAAATTTGTTTCCAGATACTTTACTATTCCTATGCCAAATACGGTTATCAAGAAGATGAATGTGTAAGGATATGGATAAATATATTGAATGAAATAGAACATCGCTATTAACAATATTCCCGCAAATATCTGTACAACGTCTCTCTTTATTTCAACATTTTCGTCTACTGCAGTTGATTTTTTGTCGAAAAGGAATATCCCACTCATTATCCCTATGAGCAACGACTCGGCAACGAGGTAAGGATATGTATTCAAAGTAGCCAGAAGGAACATCACAAGGTAGGCAAGAAATAACAGCAGCAGACGGTTGTCCCTGACACGCAGAAACGCGAAAACCAGGAGCATGCCTGTCAAAATTATTATTGTGCCGAATTGCGGCTCTGCGAATGCGTACTGCTGGTATGCAGACAGCAGCACAGACAATACTACGAAAACTGAAAGCAGGAATATATCGCGTGGCCTGCGGTAAAACACCAGCGAGACTAACACTGAGAATGCACTAAGCACTGCAAACAGAAGTTCTAAGTTAAATAGCATGTTGTTAAAGTATGATTACCTCGCTGAATATAATATTTGCGCTATGGCTCAAGGCAGCAGCAGGTCAGGCCACAGAAACTATCCATGACGCAATTATGAAAGCTGCCAGTATAACAAAGGGAAACAGTTTCAAAACTGTTCTTCTTATGTCCCTGCCTGTTTTTTCAATCAGCTTCTTCACGTCGCTTCCCCAAAATCCAAAGTTAGTCATTGCAAGTTTCTTGTAGGAGTAGGAAACCTGTTCTGCGTTCTTCAAAGCAGTCTCTATTGCAGTATCAAGCACTGGAATAACTGTATTCGACTTAGTATGTCTTCCAAGCGCATTGCTCACGTCGAAAGACAACGAGTTTATTGAATGGGTATCTGTCGTGTATAACTCTGCCTCTATCTTGTATCTGTTAGTTATGTGCTCCAATATCTCTTTTCTGAATCTCGGAAGCATGTTGTTAGAATCAAAATAGACCATGCAAAAGGCTTCCCTTCCGAATTTGAATAAGCCCACGCTGAAATATCCATTTCCTATGTCTGGATGCTCGCCGCCAAGCAGCTTGTTGAGATTGCCGTAAAATGAGCCGAATTTTATCTGCTTGTCTGGCTTTCCGGATGTTGCGTTTTTTATTGCCTGTTCGTAATAAGCTACGTATTTGCTTCCTGGCTTTATTTCCTTGCGCTCTTCAGGGCTTGCCGATTCAAATCTCGAATTATGGGCGTCAATCAGTATTACGTTTTCGCCGTGTTTGCTTGCTGCACCGCGCAATTCATTTCCTGCACTCCTGTTTATGTCCTCTGTTACGAACGGCGCTTTTGAAAGCGTGATTAGATTGGTGTTTCCTATCTTGATGTTTGTTGCCCTGCACATTTCCTTCTTTCCGAACGACAAATGGCCTTTTGCAGGTTCGAAGTTCCCTGACTGTGCTGCGTCTATTTTGCTCTTTATCTCTTTTGAAAGGCGGTAAACCTGGCCAGTATTCAGCGGATTGTCTTCAAGGTCCACTGTGGAATGCACGACAAAAGGCGCTGCAGAATAATTGTTGACAATCATTTTCCCTATAGACTCGGTGGCGACTGCTCCGCCAGTACTGGCAAACGGGCCATAATGTATATCAGGATTTACGAACACGCCCTTAAGGCCTTCTTTTCCTTTAAGCATTAGTATGTCTACATTTGCATCGCGTTTTATGCCTGCTTTCATGCCTATTACCTGCACGTCATAGGTTATGTTGAAGAGCCACTGGCTCAGCATGCCGCTCATGACTGCCAGCCCGCTCGCGCCGAGAAATTTCTTAGCTGGCCTATCCACAAGATACAGAAACAGATAGCCTGCAAGCAGGAACACTGTCATTCCAGCAATCAATTTTATCAGCATCAACGACAGAGATGCCTGCCCTGTGAAAAGGTATGCGCTCATAGGAATGTAGAAAATTATGTTAAGTATCGGATGCGTTGCGGCGAACACAACTGCACTCTTCTTTCTTCCGAGCACTATGCGCTCTATAAGGAACCAGTAGAAATACAGACAGGCGTTGCTTGCCAGGAGTATTGCGAATGACAGCACTACATTAGAGAACAACGCAAAGAGTGCGGCATTTACCAACATCATTATAGAGTAGAAAAACAATGCAAGCGCCATTGCAAACATTGCGTGCCTGAAAATCAGGTTACGCCTGAAGATTTTGAGGAAGCCTACTGATATTATTGCAGGCAGGCTTATCGCTATTATACCTGCCGTTATGCCCATAATTGCACTCTGAAAGTACAGACTGCTTGCCTGCCGGTAATGGATTATCAGGCTTGACGCAGCACCTGTTGCTGCGCCTATTATTACGAAAATCAGGAGCAGCGCCTTTGTGCTAGGCGTGTGAAGCCTGAAGTATTTTGAATAGTGAGTTATGCTTTTTTGCGAGGGCATTTGAACACTGCAATTACGTGAACGCTTTTCATTTCGCAGGCAACCAATTTGAGCGTTTTGGCTATCTGCCGAATCTTCTGTGCCTGTAGCTGTATTCTGACAATGCAAGGGACAAATCGCGCTTTGTAAAATCAGGCCATAGTTTCTTGCTGAAATACAACTCAGAATAAACGGATTGCCACGGCATCAGGCCAGAGAGCCTTTCCTCTCCTGAAGTTCTTATTATCAGATCCAAATCAGGAATGGCGCATGAGAAAAGGCTGTTCTTGAAAGCGCTTTCGCTTATGCTGTAGGAATTTGTTTCTGCAGCATGCGCGGCCATTGTTTTGGCAGCGTGCATTATGTCGTCCCTGCCTCCGTATGCTATCAGCATATTCAGCTCCCTGTCTCGATAGTGCGCCGTTTGGTCTGATACATCCCTAAGCGCTTTCCTTAGCTTTCCAGGAAGCAAGGAAAGATTTCCAACTATGTTGAGTTTTGTTCTGTTTTCGTGCAGCCTGTTTATTATGCTCTTGTCCTTTGCCGCTTTCAAGTAGATTCCGAATAACGCCTTTTTCTCCAAAAATGGCCTGTTGAAGTTCTCTGTCGAGAATGCCCATACTGTAATGTTTTTTATCCCGTAGTCCTTGCACCATTCGGCAAAATCTATGAACTTCCTCACGCCTATGCTGTAGCCATTTGCCACTGAGAACCTGTGGCTCAGCGCCCAGCGCCTGTTTCCATCAGGTATAATTGCCAGCGACTTAGGAACATTTTTGAACATCAAATCAGCAGGATTGATTACGCTTATGAGTTTTAAAAAGCTTATTATTTCACGCAAAAGCATTGAACGCAGTGCGTGTTTGCAGCATTAGCCTATACCTGAGAAAAGTATATTAAGTGATTATTACCAGTCATTCATGCAGAACTGTCTCGGATCTGAGAGCATGAATGTTATTCTCATAGTTGGAATTTTGATAATAGCAATAGTGGCTGTTTCTGCGATCCTGATAATCCAGAATGTGTCGGTTGCCCCTAAATCCAGGCTTATGCAAGACATTACGAAACTTAGCGGAGTAAACCAGGTTGATGTGACCTATGCAATTAATTACAGCAATCTTGGAAGTGGAACTCTACCTTCAAATGCCAACGTATCGTTGGAGATTTACAAATTGGGAAACGCTATGAAAATTCTAATAAGCTCAGCAAGCGTTTATGGAACGTCAGTGGCCGCAGTCTACCTGGAAAATAACTTCTCTGTAAATTGCAACCAGGCAAGTTATGCTGGTTACTACGCTTACTCCGGCCAGCTGCAATGCACAAGCACACCCTTAAAATATTTCAAAAGTTACGGAGCGGGGATGGGTGGAGTCCTGAATAAAACGCTAAATCAGATGAAGATATCTTACGGCAACCAGCAGACCATTATTGGCAGGAGCTGCGACAGCTTCCTGATAAATCTGAATAGCACCGGTTTATACGGAATTTTTAATGCAATTGCCAATTTTTCCAACAGTTCAGGCAGTACATTATCATACATAGACCAAGGGATAAGCCAATCGCTCCACGGGTCAAACATACGCCTTGGGCTGTGCCTGGATGCAGGCACGGGAATCCCGCTCAGCATGAACGTTTCGCTTCTTAACTATTCGTCAATATTGGGCAAAAACACAACAACATTCCTGTTTTCGATGAAAGCAGTAAACTTCTCCACACAGGTAAGCAGTTCAGTATTCAGAATACCTGTGAATTTCTCAGTTTCTCAAAATGTGGAATGCACTAGCAAAAGCGTAGCGTTCAATCTGACATCATTCATAAACACCACAAACGACACAGTTGTAGTAAAAGTTCCGGAAGGCACAATTTATCCGGGGGTTTATTCAGATGCCGTAGCGCAGCCAGTCCCGTGCATAGGAATAAGCTGCAACATGCAGCAGGCAAATGCAACAGGGATAGGCAAAATAAATTCAAAATATGTAACGGCATGGAGAACCTATAATGTAACTGCAACATTGAACACGTCGCTGCAAAATGGATTCTATTATCCAATCATATGCTTTAATGGAGCTTGCCAGGCATCCAGTTTGGGTTCTTTTTGCTATGTTAACAATTCAACTTCTCAGAGCCACAATGTTTTAATTCAGAGCGGGAATCTGAACGTTTCATATGCAAATGAAACCCAGAACATTACGATGCCAAAAGGCAGCAGCGTTTACATGTATCTGTTTTCCGGAGGAGGCCTCTACCCTTCCACGCCATTCATAACAGGAAATTACATAATTGGCATTGGCGCAGATGGCCAGATAAATACGGGACTTGCAATTACTAGAAACAGCTCGGATTCATTCAGTACCCAGAATATATATTATTCAATTGCAGGCATAGGCGTGAGCGGCTACAAGTATTACGGGGATTTATACAGGCTTAATGTGCCGCCAATAGAGCCAAACACAACGTTCAACTTCTCTTTCACGCTGCCTGAAAAGGCATTTGTTGTGTTTGCAGTTTCATCAGGAGGCACACAATACACGGCGCTTAACAGTTCAACACCGTTTAAAATGATTGCTGCCAACTGCCCTAGCTATGGCGAAACGTGCAGCGGAGGCAGCGGATTTGAAATTGCAACCGCGAATTTGACAGCAGGAACCTACAACTTCTCTGACTTTTCCACAAATTACGATTCGGGATCCAATACAAGGTCCGAACTAATCGGCGTATTCGCGTTCTCAAATTCATCTGCAGGCTTCATCAGCAAAACCATCTCCGGTTTGGGCTCAGGACCAAACGCAAGCTGATGGCCGAAGAACAGTTAGGAAAAAGGCAATGCCCAAAAGGCAAATAAAAGCCAGCAAGAGCAAATAAGAGCTAGAACTTGTGATTGTTTTGGCATTAGGCAGTCACTACTTATCATTTCACTTCATTACACACGCTAATTTTGCTCCCAGATATTGCGTTCGGCAGAAACAGAAAACTTTGTAGACCCAGATGTCCCGGCGAACATCGTTATTTGGCATTTTTTAATTATGCTGTCAGCTGACTTAGGCGTTGTCGTATCTGCATCTTCAAATATAATAATTGAGTTTTCCGTTTTTATTACCAGGGGTCCGTAGTAAGGTTGCCGACTTCCTGATTTGTTGCTGCTGCCATTTCTAAGCGACTTAACAAGTTTTGATACATTCTGCATCAATGCATCTATTTTTTGTTCCATATGATTTTTTTGACTCGCCATCTTTTTCTGCCACACCGATTCGTTCAGTCGTATCCTGTTTGAGAATGTATGACATAAAGTCGTTTAACAGTTTTTTTGGGATTCGGTAGCACGCTTCATGAAATTGACTGAGGTATAATAGTCTTCAAGTATTGACTATGACATAAGGGCTTCACCCTTATAATCCTGCTGCACGAGCGATTTCCTCCCCCGACTACGTCGGGGGTATCTCAATCGCTCGAATTAATTAAACTGAAGTTTCATTTGATACACGTCTTCTTTGTGTGGCGCGAATGGTTCATAAGAAACATCCTGTCTTCGTATGTAATTCTTTATGGCTTCTTCATTTGCAGGACCTACACTGCTGTTGCTGTACTGACCTCCCCAAAAACTTCCTTTTGGATATCGTTTTGTGTAATTTGGCATTTCCTTGAAAACTTTCGATGCTGAATGTGCTGCATTTCGACTTCTTTGAATGCATCTGCAACAATTTTCTGCGTCTTCGGATTTTTGAAGACCTTGAACTTATATTTCGATACAAGCACAACGTGCTGAAAATTGTACTGAAATTCCGGTGCGTTTTTATTTCTTTCATACCCTATTCTATCCATAAGATTACTTCGGCGGCAAAATATCGGCAGTTAAAACCTGCTACACTTTGCCGTTAGAAGGATTATTGCAAAAATGATTGTATATTACTGAAGAATTAGACAACCCCTGACGAAGCCAGGGGAATTCTTAAGGTATTAATATACGATAATATGCGACAGTGAAAATTATGCCATTCAACAAATTTTTTGCACTGGTTTGGATTGGCGCCGCTGTGATTATTATAATTGGCTTGCTAAACGTCTTTTCAGCGGAGAGCCTTCTGTCGAGCCCCGGTTTTTTAAAGCCATGCACCGGATCCATAAGTTCAAGTAGTTCTTTTACTTGCGTTGAATCCAATGCTATACTGCAAAGTGCAGTAGACGATGTAATCATTGCCGCTGCGGGAGTGGCTATTGATGGTATTGCAATCATCGTCCTCTCGATAATTTTAATGGAGAAAAACAGTAAAACCAATAGATTAACTCAATTTATTGCAGGACTGGCGATTGTAGCAATACTACTAGGAAGTAGGTACCTTACCACAACTGCTTTGTCATTTGTTG
This sequence comes from Microcaldota archaeon, assembly GCA_021797745.1. GTDB lineage: Archaea > Micrarchaeota > Micrarchaeia > Micrarchaeales > CABMGC01 > JAJZZD01. The sequence continues at coordinate 38,380 of JAJZZD010000004.1, forward strand.
GTTTGGGAGCAGTCGTGGTGGTTTATTCTAGCTATAAAATAAAACTTTTGACGAATGGGCAACAGGCGCAGCCTGTGACAACTCAGCAGGCAATGCCAACAAGCCCAACTGTGCGTCAAGCACAACAAAATATTGACGCACGGCAAGGCGCAAAGATGCCGAACCGGTTTGTCGTGGCACTGGCAGTGGTTGCAATTGTGGTAATTGGTGCAATCATTTTGACTAAAATGCAGTCGCAGAGCAGTGCAATCACGAGCACAACAACAGTAATTGGCTGCGGCCAGAATACGAATTGTGCATCAAGACCAAATCCATTAGTCGCAAATGCAAACGAGTCGACAAGCTTAAGCCTTCCGGGCGGTTATGACGCATACATCTTCGCATTTACGGATGGAGGCGCTTACAACACAACTCCGTTCGCAAAGGGAAATTACGCAGTAGGGATCGGCGCCAATGGGCAGGTAGACTCAGGGCTCGCAATCACAAACAGTAGCAGCGATTCATACACAACGCAAGATGCAGGCTATGCGATAGCCGGTGCTGCGGTGAGGGATTACAAATATTATGGAGATATGTACAAGTTGAACGTGCCACCAATCGAAGAGAACACAACATTCAATTTCTCGTTTACGCTGCCGGAACCCGCTTTCGTTGTTATTGTAACAGTTTCCGGCGGGGCCAGGTACAACACAATTAACAGCACCACAAGTTTCACTGTAGACTCAGTAGCGCATTGCCAGACGTCTAACAGATGCAGCGGAGTTGGCATCGGAGGCTACGAAATAATATCGGCAGACCTAAACGCGGGAACCTACAACTTCTCTGACTTCTCGACGAACTACGACGCAGGATCGGGCACGAGGTCCGAGCTCATCGGCATATTCGCGTTCTCAAACTCGACAGCAGGCTTCATAAGTAATCCTGTTTCTGAGCTAAAGTGACACCGCTTTTTAATTTCTGGTTCAACAGGCTTACTTTCGATGATTAAACTACATAGTCAAATCCAGAACAATGTTTAAATACAGGCGTATTTTGAATGGAAATGCTGAAAGTGTTAAAATATGGAAACCTATTCAAGAGCTGCTGAAAACCAAAAGTTTGACGTCAGGGTAAGAATCGAAGCGCCGCATGCACCTCTGAAAAGCATCGAAAGAAAGGTCATTGACCGAGTCACCCGCAGCAATTTAGGATATGCAATTGTAAATACGTTAAACGAGAGTAAACCAACCTGGACATGGATTGCCGGATATTCGGTAATTTGTACTGCGGTCAATATAATTGCAGGAAATACTGTTTTAGGCAGTCTGATTTTAGGTTTAGAAATTGCGAGCGTAAGTTCAACTGGTATTTTGCTTTTGCAAAATAATAGATATGGAAGATTAAACTCAACGATGTCTTTTATTCCTGAAAGCGGAACTACTCGCAAGATAGCAATTTTTACTCCTGAAGTATTGATTCGCTCAAAAAAGGCAGTGAAAGACGAGGCTTATTATGAGATACTTGCAGATGGAGTTTCAAAAGCAGTCACTGAAGCACGGAGATTAGATATATGCCCTCCAATTGACAATTTGAAAATAAATACCAGACGCAATATGCTCACCATAGCAGGCAAAACGAATGGAAATACGTTAGATATTTCGTACAATGATTGGAAAATGGAGTACAACGTTGCAACTTATGTAGATAATGTATTACAGCCTTATGAAAAAATAAGTACGCTAGAAAAGTCTTTGTTTATGCCTGGCCGCGAAGAATACATGATACCTGATCAAGATAGGCAGCAGATAAAAAGTTTAATTCCAGTGATGAAGTACGGGACTGTAATTCATGAATTTGGACATTTTGTTCAAAATGCCAAGATGAAACATAGTTCCTACTTTGACCTGAAAAATATGCCGTATATGGAAGGCGGCGCAGAGCTATTTGCTGCAGCAAGCTTGGTAAATCCAGAATTTGAAGGTAGCAAAAAAATAAATGAATTGATTTCTATTTTAAGAACGGATCAAAATATTCCACAAGGCGAAATAGACAAAAAATATGAATTTATTACTAAAGGCAATCCTGATTCAAGAGAAGCAGGGCGCAGGCTCAATTCATTGCTGACGTTATCGCGAAGACACAAAGCAGGTGCAGTATTCGCTGCTGTTTCACTAATGATCAGTGGCGACCCAGATAAAGTAACGAAAGGAATGCTTACTGAAAAAAGAAAAGTTTTCGTAAATGAAATTGCCGAATTGGTTGCGGGAAAAAGAAAGTAACAAGGGCTCACGGATTAAGAATTCTTTAGTTTCTCTATCCTGTTTTCGCCAGTTGACAAGTGAATTACTTGGGACTGTCATTTCCTTTCATCCACTCGGGCCACTTTTCAACTCCTTTGCGCGCTGCCTCCAATATACCATTCTTTTCAGAACCAGTTTCATCTTTTTCGCTGCAACATCTGTCATAGTACCACGGAAAAATATCGGCAGAGTAAAAGGTATTAAAGGTTGTGACGCCTGTGCGGGTTTTGAATAAAAGATTGTTCATGGGAAGGAATTAATTCTGGCGCAGTACACACAGGAATCAGCATATCTGCGTCGCCAGCTTCAAGAACAAGCTATATAAACCTTTTCCGAGCAAAATGTAGTGGTGCTGCTATGCAGACACTTCGCTTGTAAAGGAACTTATTAGAGAGCGAGCGCTTTTGCGTTCTGGTTTTGTGAAAATAAGAAGTTTTTAGCTAATAGCTAGAAGCACCTTTCGAGTTTGTTTGCAATTTGCAAGCACAAAATTATGCGTGATATCGCCTTCGGCGATTGATTTGAGGAGGAGCGAACATTAACATTTGATCCCACCTAGGGGATGGCTTGGCTCTAACAGCTGAGAAGGCCGTGGCAAGCTGCGATAAGCTCGGGGTAGCTGCATGCAAGCTTTGAACCCGAGATAGCCGAATTGCACCATGAATAATGGTGCATGCATACGCGGGGAACTGAAACATCTTAGTACCCGCAGGAAAAGAAATCAATGAGATGCTGCTAGTAACAGCGAGTGAAAACAGCACAGGGCAAACCGAATCTCTGTATGCAAATGCAGAGAAATGTGGTGCAGGGGCTTATGCATATTTGCGAACTGAACGCTTTGGAAAAAGTGGCCAAAGAGAGTGACAGCCTCGTAAGTTAAGCAAATAGGCAATTCCCTGCGATAGAGTAGTACGGCCTTGGTACGTCGTACGAATATGGGGCTCTTAAACTCCAACCCTAAATATTGGTTAGAGACCGATAGCGAACAAGTAGCACGAGCGAAAGCTGAAAAGTTCCTACACGTGTAGGAGTGAAAAGATCTGAAACTAGGTGGTTACAAGAAGATGAGGCACGAACTTTGAAGCATGCGAAGCGAAGTTGTGTAATGCAACCAGCGAGCAATGTGGAGTAGTGTCGCATAATTCTTCTCGAAGCAAGAGCCAGGGAGTTTATGGTAGTGGCAAGCATAAAAGCGTAGCGAAAGCGAAGTCCAAAAGACGGGTGCGAAAGCGCCTAAGTCACTAGCATATGACCCGAAGCCATTGTGATCTACGCGCGGCTAAGGCGAAGTCGTGGTGAAACACGATGGAGGCCTGCAACCTGTCATGGTTTATCCTGTTGGGTGAGCTGCGGGTAGAGGCGAAAGACCATTCGAACATGGCAATAACGGGTCCCCTTCGAAATATCTTTAGGATAGCCTCTGGACAGCTCGCATATGCGGTAGAGCGACCGATTTGATTGTAGATCTCGAAAGGGATCGCTTTCGAGTCAAACTCCGAATGCATATGCTGCGCATGCCAGGGAGTCGATAGCATTGGGTAAGCTAGTGCTATGAGGTTGAAATGACAATCACTAAGGTTAAGGTCCCAAAATCCTAGTTAAGTGTCTTGAAGGAGGATTTTATCTTAGACAGTCGGGAGGTAGACATAGAAGCAGTCATCCTTTAAAAAACGCGTAACAGCGTACCGATTGAGATAATTTTCTCTGAAGATATACGGGGCTAAACTAGGTACCGATACCTTAGCACTCGAAAGAGTGGGTAGGAGGGCATACTGCACAGCAAGAAGCGCTGCTTTGCGGCAGCGTGGACTATGCAGTAGAGAAGATCCTGGTGTTAGTAACAGCAAATATAGGCGAGAATCCTATACACCGGAAGCACAAGGTTTTCCTTGCAACAATTTTTGGCTTGGAGTTAGTCGATCCTAAGCTGGAAGCCAATCACTTTCCAGCAAAAGGGAAGCTTGTTAAGATTCAAGCACCTGATACGTAGGCGTGGCAACACAAGGCAAATTCCTGACGCTTGAGGATAGGTCCTCGGAACGTGCAAATGGCCGCAGAGTCTCATTATGAGGAGAAGCGGCTAAATGAACTTAGACCAAATTCTTGAGCCCGTGAAAAGGGAATCTGCAACGATCGTATCAGTTCGTACCTAGAACCAGTGCAGGTGCTGTTGGCTGAAAAGGCCAAGGTGTGCCGGGGATAAATCAGGTTAGGGAAATCGGCAAGTTAGTGGCGTAAGATATCGACAAGCCATGTCTGCGTTTCGTAAACGCAGATTTCAATAACAAGGGGAGAGCAACTGTTTCTTTAAAACACAACTCACCGCAAAGCCGTAAGGCTTAATACGATGGGTGACGCCTGCTCACCGCCAGTACGCGAACACCCGAAAGGGAATAAACGCTGGCAAAGAGCGGGGGTAACTCTGACCCTCTTTAGGTAGCGTAATACCTCGTCGCTTAATAGGCGACTTGCATGAAGGGCGTAATGACTCTCCCACTGTCCCAACCTGGTGCCCGGTGAACTCACTGCGTGGTGAACATGCCACGTACATTCAGTGGGAAATGAAGTCTCCATGAAGCTTGACTATAACCTGTTGTTGTCGTGTTGTGAGCGTTGCACAGAATAATTGGGAGCGTCGATGCAAAGGTTTCGGCCTTTGCGGAGCGACAATGTAAAACCAATCTTCGTTTGCGGCATGACTCACCTAGTAGGAACAGCAGCAGGCGGATAGTTAGACTGGGCGGTTGCTTTCGATAAGGAAACGAAAGTGACCAATGCTCTGCTTAGGCGGGTTGGAAACCCGCCGTTAAGCTAAAAGGCAAATGCAGGGCTGACTGTATCCCGAAAAGCGGGGGATGCAGACTGGAAACAGGGGCTTACCGAGCTTTGGTGGCCCTTTTAATTGGGCCCCAAACTTTCAGACAAGTTACTCTGGAGGTAACCGGTTCGTGGCTGGTGAGAGTTCACATCGACCCAGCCGTTTGATACACCGATATGGGCTTATGTCATCCCGGTGGCGCAGGAACCACCAAGGGCCGGGCTGCTCGCCCGTTAAAGACATACATGAGCTGAGTTAAGTCCGCCGCGAGGCAGGACGGTAATATCTACTGAATGTGTTAATGTCAGAGGTTAAGCTGCTCTCAGTACGAGAGGAATAGAGCAGCGGCGCCACTAGTTTAGCGGTTGTGTAAGCATTGCCGCGTAGCCACGCGCTGAAGGATAAGTCCTGAAAGCATCTAAGGACGAAGCCTGAACCGAAACGAGACATTTAGGGTGGTAGTATTCCACTACTAGATAGGACGGGGGTATAAGCAGGAAGCGCAAGTGACCTGCGAGCCCACCGTTACTAAAACCTAATTTAATGTTCGCTCCCCCTTTTCTTTTTTTATTTTAAAATAAAGCGCAGCGAAGCATAGTTTTTTTGGTAAACGAATGTAACTGTCAACTATAGCGTTGTGTATAAGATCTTTGATTTTGCCAGCAGTTCCGATTGTGTTAGGCTTGCTAATAAGCTATCTTGCGCTTGCGTTGGCAAAAGCGTGTCGTGCTGTATCAATAAAAACCCTTTCTGTACTTTCGACGGTTCTTTTATATTATGCTCCGGCTGAAGTCTGCCTGCAGCATAAGCAGCCAGAGTATTTTGAAGTATTACGTTAGGCATGAAACTTTGCCTATTTCGCACCTGCTTTTATCCTCGTTCGAATATGTGCATTCCCGCGGAGCTCTGGCTTCATGTGCACGCCAAAATTACTTGAAAACCCTCATGCCTTGCGCTTTCATCTGGCGCTTTGCGGTGAATATCATTATGTAAAGTATCAATAGGCTAGACGCAAAAAATGAAAGATAGCCAAGATAGTTTAATGGTTGTGCTATAAGCAATACAATTCCGAGCCCTATTCCTATGAACGCGAATAGCGGCGGTATCGCCGGAAGGGCAATCTTGTAGGTTTTCAGCATATACATCGTAAACACTAGCCCGAACGCTGCCGAAACAGCTATTACATATCCGATGAAATAGCTCTGAAAAGTGATGTATGCGCTGACTGCCAGCATTAGAGGCATGGCGAGGTCGCCGGCGCCAAGTGCAGACTGCAGCATCACAGGCATATTGCCGCTTTTTATCAGCTCCCGCACCTTGCTGCTCCTGATTTTGACATTTTTGAGCTGCTCCCTAAGCGCCTGCAGGTCTTTTTTGCTGTAATAGCGGTTGGGCATTATTTCAGTGTCAGAGGTGCCTATTAGAAGCGCCAGATTTTCCTCCACTGCAGTTTTTGCCATTGATTGCATATGCTTTGTTACGAAAACAGCAATGTAATCATACAGCGCGAGGAATGCCATGAAGAAGTAGGCGAGAAGGAAGTTGAAGAATATGCCAAGAAACAAGCCGACGCCTACGCTTGCAGCCATGGCAATGCCATTCCTAAGCGACGGTATTTTTCTCTTTTCATATATCAGGAAGATAGGTATAAGCAGGGAAGCCAGAACTACAGGATATGATGTTGCTTTGCCTGGGAAAATCGAGGCGAGAGTAATCCAAAGCAGGAAATACAGAGCTACAAGCAGGGTCAGCAACTCTGCAGCCATGAGGAATAGCCTGCCGCTCTTATGTCGTATGATGAAAAATATGAACACAGACAAGCCAATGAAATACATTATGTAGAATATCAGGTAAAACAGCGAAGGCATGCCTGTACTCGATGTCTGGCTTGCTTGGGCTATTACGCTCGGCGACACTGCAAAGAAGGCTATAAGAAGTCCGAGCAGCTGCACTATCAAAAACAAAGAGAGTATGCTGATAAGCTGCCTGTACTCAATCCTTCTTTCCAAAATCACACCTTGGCAGAATTTTCCGGCAAAGGTTTCAGCAAAGAAGGGCGCCTGCCGGTTAACGCACGATTTGCTAACCTATTACTCTTTGAAATAAAATAATATTAAGGTTAGCCAGCTCTGCGTACATATCCGTTTCAGCCGGCTTCCCTGTTTACTGTCTTCAGGACGCCAGGCTTTGGCATGTAGATGTCGCCACTGCGCTCCAGTTCGTCTATGAATTTTATGGTCCTTTCTCTTTCTATGCCTGCCTTCTCAGCCTCATCGAAAACCTTCGGCACTAGGGCATACTGCTCTTCCTTCTCAAGCTTCTTTATTATTCCCATTATGATGTTTATCTTGTCTACTTTTTCTTTAGGCATGCCCGTCTGCAGTATGTCTATGTCCTTCCTGCCGCTCTTGTCGACTGCAAGAGTGCCAAGCATGTATTCATACATATCTATGGCTGCATTCGCGTCTTTCAGCTCCACCAGGTTCGATAGTCTGGACTTGGCGCTCGCCTCTGCAAGCCTTATGAGTCCTTCTATCTGCCTTGGGGTGATTGGAACAGCCCCCTGCTTCATTCCTATGCGCCTCAGCTCCACATAATAATTCTGTATCCTGTCGGCGGCCTCTTTTGTGATTCTTGGCATTATGTTTTTTCTCGCATACGCCACATATTTGCGCAGCATGTCAGGGTTTATCGGCGGCGCCTGCACCTGTTCGTACTCGGTTATTTCTGCAAGCTGTGCGCCTGCAGCTTCGTGTTGAATAAGTATGTGCCGTGCGATGTTCTTGTTCAGCTCTTCGTCGTCTATTACGTCCTTGATTGGAAATATGAGGTCGAACCTAGACAGAAGCGTCGGAGGTATGTCGAATTGGTCAGCAGGATACTGACTCTGCTCGAACCTGCCGAACTTAGGGTTCGCAGCTGCAAGTATTGATGTCTTAGTGCTGAAGCGCGCAATTATACCTGCCTTTGCTAGGCTTATCGTCTGCGATTCCATCGCCTCGAGCATCGCTGATTTGTCGTCATCGCTTATCTTGTCGAATTCGTCGATAGCGACAGTTCCTCCCGTTCCCAGAACAAGCGCGCCTGCCTTCAAAGTCCAGCCGCCTTCTGCGAGCTCGTCCCTCTCGGCTGCTGCGGTAAGTCCGGCAGAGCTTGTGGATTTTCCGCTTATGTAAATTCCTTTAGGTACTATTGCAGTAACAGCCTGCAAAAGTCTTGTCTTAGCAGAACCCGGATCTCCTATCAGCAGAATGTGTATGTCGTTTCTTATTACCCCTCCATCGACAAGAGTTTTTCCTGGTGTGCCGCCAAAAAGCTGCAGCGATATTGCTTTTTTAATCATGTCGAATCCGTATATAGAAGGCGCTATCGACCTCGCGATCTTGTCGGATATGCTGGGATCTGTTGACAATTCCTTTATTGCCTTTTCCTCGTCTTTGTTTATCTCTAATTCGGCATATTCTTTCTGTTTAGTGCGTATCGCAATCACGTCCACGAACATCGTGAATATCGCCTTCTCGAGCTTCCCTTTCTGGTTCCTCCTTGGCCTGATTCTCAGTATTCCTGTTATGTCTACTCTATCGCCGGGCATTATTGTATTTACCAAGTCGTCCTGCACCCATACTTCAAGCTGCCATGTCGGCGCGCTGCCCTTCAGCTTCTCGAGCGGGTCCTGCACTGCAAGCCTCTGAAGGTTTATGAACTTCGACTCCTCGTTAAGCTGCCTGAGCGACCTTCTCTTGCACTGAGGGCATACTTCCGGCATATTGTCTCTTTCTACTTCGAGCTTTACTACCGTGTTGCACATGGCGCACCTGAAAACACCGACGTGCACCATCGGCATTATTTCTGATCTTTTGACTACAAGCGAATCCAGCGTAAGCAGCCTGCCTATATGCTCTGACCCCACGTCCTGTATCAAAGGCATCGTACTTGCATCAAGCCCGTAGAATCTCGCGTAAACTGGCTTTGCGATATCCGCGTTAACGCTGAATCTGGAAAGGGCCGCATTTGCCGCAGGAATCAGATTGTCAGGATTGCCTATGAGCTCGTTCGCCAGCTCGTGGTCGAATTGCTCGAGGTTCTGTATGTCAACGTAAAGCGACCTCTTCTGGGGATAGCTTATGAACAATTCATTTATCTGGTCAATGTAGTATTTGTTGTAGAACTCGACGAACTTGTCTTCGAACTCTTTATTAGCTATTGCTTCCACGAAACACACTCTCAGAGCACAAAATAAGCATAGAAAAATTAACTGTTAAGAAGATGTAGGAAAAGGTATATAAGCAATACAGAGAATTCCCTAACTTTAGTTATATGTTTATTGATTTTTATTCAAGATTCGATGCGCGTCGCAGCGGGGATTCTGTCAGCAGTTACTGGCAACGCAATTATGAAAAGTTGCGGAATTTACTTATCTGTGCGTCAGTAAGCTTTTCGAAAATCGGCTTTGGCTCGAGTGTTGGGTCTAGTTCTGGCCGGGATGAAATATCGGCGAATACTGGTGCTCTATTAATTCCAAAATACTTAAGAATGCGCAAGCTCGAATTAGGAATAAAAGGATACATCAGAATGCTAACAGTATACGCGACCTTAAGCAGGGCATTCATAATAACTGAGAATTCGGCTGCGGCTTTGTTGTCATAATTTGCAGCCTTGGCGAGGAGCCAAGGTTCCTTTTCGCTCATAAGTGAATTGCCCAGGTCTGACATCTCGATAACCACCCTCAAGGCCTCCCTGAGCTCCAGCTTGTCGAAATAAGAAGTGTACTCATTTACTAGCGCATCCAACCTGCTTGATATCTCCGGATCTGGCGTGGCTTTGGCGTCGAACATGCGTTTATTGGCATTTATAAGAGTGAATACTCTCTGGCACAGGTTTCCTATTTTTCCGTTCATTATTTTATTTACCGCCTCCACGAAACCTGTTTCGGTAAAATCGGTATCTGAATTTTCCGGCGCAGACAGGACAAGCGCAAACCTCCAGTAATCCGGGTCTTGGACTATGTTCAGCGCTTCCTCCATGTCCATTCCTATGTGCCTGCTTTTAGAGAATTTTTTGCCCTCCCAGTTGAGGAATTCGTATGATTTGATTGTTTTAGGGAGAGTGTACCCGAGTCCTGAGCCGATAAGCATGCCAGGAAAAATTATAGTGTGGAACACTATGTTGTCCTTGCCCATGAATTGTATTATTCTAGTGTCTGGAGAAAGCCAGTATTCCTTCCATTTCAAATCGTCCCATTCCTTTGTTATACCAATGTATCCTATCGGCGCGTCAAACCATACGTAAAAAACCTGGTCCTCGAACCCTTTCTTTGGTATGGAAAACCCCCATTTTGTATTCCTGCTTATGTCCCGGTATTTGAGGCCTTCATTGAAGTATTTTTGCGCTTCATTAACTGCGTTTTTGCTCCAATTTGCCTTTGCATTCTTCTCGAAGAACGCTTCTATTTGAGGTTGCAATTTTTTGAGGTCGAGAGCGAGGTTGGTTGTCTTCTTGAAAACGATTTCTTTTTTACCGCATATCGTGCAATGCGGTTCTATGAGCATTTTGGGTTCTAGGAGGCTTGAACATTTATCACATTGGTCTCCTCTTGCGGCTTCGTAGCCGCAAACCGGGCACTTCCCTTCTATGAATCTGTCTGCCAGAAATATGCCGTCAGAATTGCAATACGGGAGTTCTTTCTGAACCTCTTTTATGTAGCCGTTTTTGTCCAGCGCGTCGAATATCTGATAGGTTATTTCCATGTTCTGATCGGAATTCGTGTCGCCATAATAAGTGAAGTTGCAATTAAACTTCTGAAACAGTTCCTTTGCTTTTTTATGAAGGCTCTCCGCAAGCTCTTCAGTGTTAACCTTTTCCTTTATCGCGCGCACTTCTATCGGCGTGCCGTGCATGTCAGAACCACATATGAATATTACATCCTCGCCCTTCATGCGCAGGTAGTTGGCATATATGTCAGCAGGAAGAACTGAGCCTACGAAATTTCCAAGATGCGGCGTGGCATTTATGTACGGAAGTGCAGATGTAACAATTGTCTTTTCCAAATTGATCACGATTAGGCATAAATGGCAATTTAACGTTAAATAATGTTTTCCTTGGCCATATCGCTTTTCAGCTTATCCACATTCACGAAAAGGAATGACTTTATGCCTATTTTATTTGCGGCGGCTACGTTCTGCCTCAAATCGTCTACGAATATGCACTCTTCTGGCTTCGCCTTGATTTTTTTAAGCACGTAAATAAAAGCAGACCTATCTGGCTTTTTTATTTTTTCTTTGTAAGACATGAAAATGCTGTCAAAGTTGCCTTGAAGCCGCAGGAGCCACTTGGGATCCGGAGTGTAATTCAGGTCTATGGCGTTGCTGAACATGTGCACTTTGTACCTCTTTTTGAGATGTTGCATGTATCTGACAAGTTTCCAGTTTATTTCTTCTTTCCTCAGCCTGTGGCGTTTTTTCCATTCCAGGTGCACGGCATTTACATCCAGATTCTTGTTGAAGCGCTTATCAACTAGCGCGAGAAACTGTTTTGGAGTCTCACGACCTGTGTGCAGCCTGTTGTGGTGCGCTTCGAACATTTTTGCTATTTTGCCCCTCGGAACTCCGTATTTTTTGGAAAATTCATTGACAAGATAAAAATGATAGCCATGATTCTCATTGTTTTTCTTGCCCAAATACAGGAACACGCCTCCGAAATCAAAGATGATGTGCTTGTACATTCAATGCATCAAGTATAACGCAAATCCAGAGCGGCCACCTGCTGAATTACAGCCCCGAAGCCAGGAATGGTGTAATTTAGCCATATGTATCCTATAAATGGGTTCCCGGCATAGCCGGTGGCCTTGCCGGAAGAAGAATAGCAGTACAGCTTGAATACAGGACTTGCGCCGGAATAAATGGTGTTCGTGGAAAACGGAGAAGTATAGAAGGTAATCGAGTTACTGACGTATATGTTTCCGTAAAGAGGCTTATTTCCAGTAGCGTTTATTGCTGTCGAGCATGCAATTCCCTGGATATTTATCGATGCGCCAAGCGACTGCGATAACTGTATAGACACTATGCCACTGGAATTTATTGCGTAAAATCCGCACGAGAATCCTGGGGACGGTGTGCACGATGTCGTGGCAAGCGACGGATTTACTACACTCACGTCGTAAATTATTACGAACGTCACGCCGATGAATACCAGCGCTATTCCGTAGGAAATGAGGAAATCGATGGCTGCCTGTGCTTTTTGGGCGCAGGCTCCGCATCGGCGCATTACGCTCTTTTCATGCATTCGCATTTAATTAGACTCTAAGTTCGACCTTCGCTTCGAAGTCCGAAACCTTATAGTTGAATTCTTCATTGGATTTTATTAAACCTCTCGCTTTCTGCAGCTCCCTCGCAATCAGGTAGTAGGTGAGCGCGAGCGACCTGCGGCCCTTGTTGTTACATGGAACTACCAGGTCCACGAATTTCATCCAGTTGTCAGTGTCGCAAAGCGCGATAACTGGTATGTTTACTTTGCTTGCCTCTTTTACAGCCTGCCTCTCGTTCCTGGTGTCACTCACCAGTATTATCGACGGCTCTATGAAATCGTCCCTTTTCGGGTTAGTGAATATGCCAGGCATTATTCTGCCGCTTAGCAGCTTTGCCCCGGTAATCTCAGCGAACTTCTTGGCCGGAGCAGTAGCATAAACCCTGGATGCGGTTACGGCTATCTCCTCAGGCGGGTATCTCGAAAGCATTTGCGCTGCTATTTTTATCCTTTCGCTTATTGTAGGCAGGTCTAGAAGGTAAAGGCCGTCTTCTCTTACTTTGTAAATGTATCTTTTTATTCCAGGGGTTCTTATCCTGGCTCCTATCTGTATCCCGGCTTCAAGGTATTCCGACTGGTCAACCTGATCGGACTGGCTCTGCTGCTCTGATTGGACTTGCTGTCCTGATTGTTCTGCTTGAGTTTGGTCTTCCTCCATTTAATCACGCCGGGGTCGCCGAGATTTTCACGCATAGGGTTTTGAATTCCCGCATAAGTCTCGGGTCATATGCTCCCTAAGCATATAGCCTACCAGGCTAGCAGACGACCCCGCAGATATTTATTTGCAGTTGAACTTTAATATCTATCTTTCGCAAGGCAGTATGCATGTTTGCTAGGTATTTCCGCATATGCTTTTCCGATATGTTTTTTTCAAATCACATTCCTAATATCTGATTTATTTTTTTCCAATTTGGTTTCAGATTCTACCGAAATTTATTATCTCATCTATCAGCTCTACGTGGCTTATGAACATGCGCCTACAGCAATATCTCGTCATGCCAAGGTCGTCAAGCACCTTCTCGGGGCTTTCATTGTTCCTGTTTACCCTCCTGTCGTACTCTTCCCATCTGTCTGCCACTACCTTGCCGCATGAAAAACATCGTATTGGCATCATCATAGTATCATCTGTATGATTTCTGGAACCTTGCCCTGGCCTTAGGACCTTTGTATTTCTTCGGTTCGACCTGCCTTACATCATCGACCACAAGCGACCTATCGTAATCCAAATAAGTTTTCCTTATGGCGTCAGTTTTCGAAGCCTGCGAAATTGCTTTGGCTATCGCACTTCTTGCGGCCTGTGCCTGGCCGCTGGCGCCACCGCCAGATACATTCACGCTAATGTCCGAACCGTTTGCCACTTCCCGCGTAAGCCTGGACAGATTGACTGGCTCAAGCATAGCTTCTTTCAGATACCTGTTTTCCATGGCGTAAATGTCGAAATTGTTGACCGTTATTCTGCCACTGCCTTTTGCAAGCGTCGCCCTTGCGAAAGCCGTTTTCCTTCTTGAGCTCACCACTATCTGCTTGACTTTCTTGGCTGGAGCGCGCTTCTTTGCGGCAGGTGATTTTACCTGCGCTGCTTCCTCTGGCGCAGCTGCAGAAGTGCCTTTCTTTCCCACAACTTTTGCAAGCTCTTTGTTCAGCTCTTCGAACCCTTTAGACTGTTTTGCCTGCTGTGCCTGAGCGGCAGCAGCTGCGGCTGGAGTTTGGGATTGCGGCATTTGTTTCTGTTCGTCAGACATTTGTTCACTTCGTTAAGCTTATCAGTATTTATATCCAAGACCTTCAGACAGCTCTTTTACAGTGATTGTTTTTTCGTAAACGTCTTTGCGTTCCTTGGCTTCGATATCTAAGATTTTGGCGCTCTTGAATTCCTCGGGAACGCCAATATATACTTTCAACCGTTTATAAGCATTTCTGCCCTTCTCTTTTTTGTAAGGAAGCATGCCCCTTATCACGCGCTTTACGAAGAGGTCGGGTCGTCTGGATATGTACGGGCTGTTCTCCGGATTTGCCTTGTCATGCAGCTCCACCATTACCTTGTACTTTGCCACTATCTCCTTAGGGTGTCCGCTTATCGCTGCGCGTTCGGCGTTTAACAGAACCACATCGCTGCCGTTTAGCAGCAGCTTGGCAACGACGCTTCCCAGTCTCCCCAGGATTTTTGAATCGCAATCAATTACGCAATTTGGCATCTGCTCACTTCCATGTCTTTGTTTTATTTCATTTAATTTAATTAAATTTTATTTTATTTTATTTTATTTTATTTTATTTTATTTTAGCAATATGAATTACATTATCAGCCGTACGTCCTCCTTCGAAAGCATGTCTTTTATCTCAACTATGCTGCACTTTGAATTCTTAAGCTTTTCCAATGAGCTCTTTGAGAATTCTACTGCAGCTATGCTGAATTGCTTTGAAATGTTGCCATTTCCCAGAACCTTGCCCGGCACAGCTATGTTTTCGTTGTTCTTCGCAAGCTTGTTTATCTTGGACAAGTCCACGGCTACCCTCTGCCTCCTCGGTTTAGTGGCAACCTCTATGAACTTCCTGATGCGCTCTGCGTTCTTAGATTTAGCGTCAATTTTAATGTCTGCTATTCTTTGCACGCGTTCTTTTTCTATTTTCCTCATTTAAACACCTTGCAGGGGAAGGGATTTGAACCCTCGCAGGTACTAGACCACAGGAGTTCCGCGCTTTCGCACCTCAGTCCTGCGCATTTGGCCAAGCTCTGCCACCCCTGCGTTAATTCTTCCGCCGGTTTTGGTCATTTGCCTATTTGGGCATTAACCTCTTTTAGGCTTTTGTTTATTATGTCTATTGCTTTCTTCAGTATCTCAAGGGCTGGCATCTGTCCAAATGATTCAACGTAAAAGTCATATGAGTCAGAATCTGCATTCGGCTTTATGTTCACTGCCTTGTATGTCACTAGGCCAGGCTGGAACTTAGCGCTTGTCGAGCCAATTCCCATCACTGCCTTTCCCTCTATGCGTATGCTTTGGTTGTCTGCAAGCTTGATTATCGGTATTTTGTCGTTAGCGACCTTGACTGCTTTGTCGCTGCTTTTTAGGTCGCCTGAATAAACAATGCCTGGTCCATCTGCCTGCAGCGAGAATATGATCTGATCTTTCTCGTCGTATCCCTTCAAGGGAGTGGATATCGGTATGAGGCCTATCCTGTGGGCTATGTATTCGTCGAATATTGCACTTGTGTTGTCGTAAAATGTCACGGTGTCTATTGCGAAGCACGGCACCCCGGTCATGCCTATCCTCCTGACCGCATTGGCGAACTCAGCGGTAATGCCTGACAGCGTGAAGCGCAGGGCTTCGGGCGATGATTCTTCTATGTTGATTTTCATGTAACCAGCTAACCAATTGCAAAACTAGAAAGCATGGAATATATGCAGCAAAAAGCTTAAAATATGTGACTGATAGAGCACTTTACAGGCGCACTTGTTCGACATGTGCACGTAATTAAGATCAAGCAAGTTTAGCCGATGCTGCTATCGGGGCATTGCCTCCAAAACAATACAAGTAGTCATCATGAACAAAGCAGGTAGGATTGTACACGAAAGCTGCGAAGTAGGTCGTGCGTCGCCATTTGCCTATGCCGTTTAGTGAAATCGAAGCGTAAAAAGTCTGGTTGTGTGCTGGATCAAAACAGTAGATTATGCTGTTGGATGCTATGCAGCCGTTAGTGCCGCCTAGAGCGGTGGTGTTTGTCCAATTTCCAATTCCGTTTGATGTTAGTGGAGCGTAATATGAAGCGGAAATTTGATAGTATGCTCCAGAACTGCCACCCGCACAGTATATGTAACTAAATGAAAAGGCACAGCCTAGTGAAATTCCGAATAGACTTATTACTCGAACGGGGTACGACGTTGTGTTTTCCAAAGTTTCAGTACCGTTCACAGTTATCTGGCTGTATACTGATTGGTTTGTTGGAGAGAATGAGCTTCCCATGCAATATACACGGCTGAAATTTACGAAACAACTACCTTTGGTATCAAATTTTTCATTTGAAAGCAGGTGCCATGCCCCTACTGCAGCGTTACCGTTTATGGGCGCCGCGAATGACTGAAAACCGCCAGGATTAGTATTTCCGCCATAGGTGTTTCCTCCACTTATGCAGTAAAGAATGCCGTTGTAAGCAAAAAAGGTACAGCCGTAAAAGGTCATAGGATAGGAAGTCGTCTGATGCCAAGAACTAAGGTTTCCTTTTGGCAACAACTGGGCGTAGTAAACATTATTTCCTGGGTAGCTTACATTGTTCTCCTTGTAAGATCCACCGATTGCGTATACATAATTGCCGTACACTGCTACAGTTCCGCATTCAGGAGAGGAGAAGGCGCACGTGCTGTTAAATGGCGGTAGCATGTTCCATACCAACATTATTGAATTGGATTTATAGAGCGGGTCTGGTAGTATGTTGCTTATCGTCACGTTTGGCATAATTCCATTTGGCGGGAATGCCCTTACCCTAGCCCATCGCACAAGCAATCCGGCATAATTGTTGAACTGATCAGGATAGTGTTGAGTGTTATTCAGAGCCGTCACGCCTATTGCGAAGAAAACCTTGCCTATCGGTGAAGTTGAATTAGAGAACGTTTGCTGGTAATTAGTGTACCAGTAGCTTTTTTCCATATTGTACGCGTATTGACTGTAACCTATTCCCATTACTGCAAGAGACGTAGGATAAATTCCCGTGGAATATGCGTTTGACGTGAACATGCTCTCAGTGCCTTGCTGCTCGAAAGTTCCTGTATGAGGAACGCTAGACGCTGTTGCATTTGGCACTGATGATGTAAGTGATGTTGTTGCAGGCTGCGCAGAGCCAGAATATAAGAAAACCGGCTCGATGAATATATCTGGATTTCCGATACTGCTAAGGTTGAGGTTTGGCACGGTAAAGCGGAACGTAGTATTTGATATATTATATGTTACCTCAGACGAAAAGCCATCAGGATGCAGTTCTGAAACTACCCATTGAGCTACGTGATATCCCGGAGCAGGAGTTACATTCACGACTACAGTCTGTCCAGGCGAATACAGTATAGAATAATTAATGATGGATATGTTACTGGCTCCGCCATAAGGCGCGCCGGCGGATATCCTGTATTGCTGTCCGCTTTGGAATTCGAGGTTTCTTGTGTTTTTTATTTTAGAAATGCGACTTTTAGCAAAAGCCTGCGCGTTGTTGAAGTTTCCAAGACCCCAATCGATAGACATGCCGCTTGCTCCGGGTGCAGCCGGCCCAAGCGGATTTATCATACTGCCAAGCGAAACGAGATTAGATAAACCAGGCTGCATTGACGCTACGTTACCGGCGCCATTTGACAAAACAGCCAAATCGGCCTCTGCAGTTATGTTTGGACCGAACGCTTTGTTGGTAAAAAGATATTGTGATGTTGCCACGCTCTGCGATGTGGCCAGTGCATTCAGCATTGTCCCGTTGTCCACCACAATAAATCCTTCATTAGCATTTGCATTGTTGTTAACATTGCTCCATTTGGCGTAATTAAGATTCGAACCTGCAAAGTTGTCGTAGAAATCGAAAACGTGGGCGCCGTTGTCGTATTTTGCGTATGTGCTGCTAAGCTGCGGAGCTTCGCCAGTAGGCCCGCATGTGGATAATATGCTGGCATTCATTGGCAGAAAGTCCATGTAAAATATCACTGAACTAGATATCGAAGGTTGCCCTGAGGCCGTTGGTTGATATTTTCCTAACGCACCTGCACGCGTTATGTTTACCCACACGATAGTGTGTGAAGATGAATTTGTGGCATTGCTCTCCACCCATGCTTGGAGCACAGCTCCGGTGGCATTTGGATCTGTGGTGAATTCTACGTTGCTCCAATTGCCATTTATGTAGGATTTGTAATCGGAACTATTTATGACAATCATCTGCTGGAAGTTTACAGGAGCAGATATGTTTTGGTAGTTAACGACAGTGACATTAGCATAAGCAACAGGCGCTATTGACGGAGGAGTTATAGGGCATGAAAGGCCGCTACCACTGCCGCTGCCTACACCTGTGCCGCTGCCTCCGCCTCCGGAAACTGCAGTGGTAGTTATCGCACTGGCGGATGTTGTTGGGCTAGTGCTACTGCGTGTTGTATTGTTTATGGGGGTTGTCGTGGTGGTTATCGTAATAGTCGATGTTGTTGGGCTGGGGCTAACAAGGCATGAATCGCCAGAACATGATATTACGCCGTTAGGACAGTTTTCTGTGCACGAATTAATACGCCCTGGAAACTGCGACGAATACAACGACAGGGCGCTTCTTATACTGGGAAAGCCGGTGATGTTACTAATCAATGAAGGGAAATAAGAAGAAGGTACTTTGAACGCTGTGGCGTTTGGCGTCGCGTTCTGCTGCGCAACAGCAGGCGTTCTGCCATACATTAAGTACACAATCACCCCAATTATAGCTATGATAACGGCTATTAAAATCAGATATTTTGCTTTCTTCGAATGCAGCTTAGCCGCTTGAGAGGGCATCGCCGATTGCGGCGCAGCGCTGTTCAAGGCATTGCGATTCTGTGCATTTGCAGACGTCTCGGAATTTCCTGACGAAGAATCAACCATTATTTCACTGTTTGACAGTCGGCTAATCAGTCAATTAGCGCTGATTAATATTTAAGAGAGCATGTTTATATTTGCTGCCAGAAAATAAGAAAATAAGAAAACAAGAAAACAAGTAAGGCATATTTTCATGGACGTGTTTAGAGCATACGAAAAGCTAAAAGCAGGAAAGGATTTGGGCTCGGACAGGGTTTACCTAAGTTCTAGAGAAAGGATACACGCATCAATGTCTGAACTGCTAAGTCATTCCAAGGAGCTGCAGCGCAGCGCCGCATGTTCATTGAAATTCAGCGAGCTGCTAAGATACGTAACGGTAAAGGGACTTGACTACGACCTGTTCATGTCAATTTTTGACGTCAACTCTACGCAGGCGATGCTTATGCGGATTACATCGCCGCTTGGAAAAGATGATCAGCAACACATAGTGTCTTTCATAAAGAAGCTAGGCAGGCATAACCTGGAGTTCAGGGCAATAGGAATGCAGAACGCTGACACATCGCTGTTAAATGAGATTGAAAAGGTGCATAAGTTAGCCGAATCAATAACTATGGAAATAGATCTATTCGGAAACAACACCAGGCATTTGGCGTTCGACACGAAATCAGGGATGATATTCGACATACTGCTGAACGACAGGTTTTACAAGCCGGGAGAGCTTGCCACGCGGTTGACATTGGAGGAATTCAACAAACAGAGGTCAAAACTCGAGTTTAAGTAAATCAGTGTACACAGGTCCGCTGCTGCTCAGGTCGCTCTTCTTCAGGCAGATTTCATTTATTTTGAATGAACCAAATTCAAAATCGGCATGTTCTTTTATGAACTCAAGGAGCGCTAATTTGTTGCCTATGCTTTTTACTCTGGCCAATGTGACGTGCGGAACGTATTCTCTAACCTGATAAGGTACCTTCTTTCTTGACAGTGCAGACCCGGCAAGATAGAAGATGCGCTTCAACTCATCGTTTCCTCGGGAAAAATCGGCAAATATGACTTTTATGAAACTTGGAGAAAAATAAGATATGCCTCTCATTTCTGCTTCGAATTCTTGTAAACTAAGCTTTGAAACCGCTTCCTTGGCTCTCTCTGCTGTGGCTTCGTCAACTTCACCTATGAAGTTGAGCGTTATGTGCATTATACGTTTATCGACCGGGATGAATTTGACACCTAGCTTCGACATTTCATTGTAAACGCCAACTAACTTTTCCTTTATTTCTTCTGGGATATCGATCGCTATAAATAAACGCATGTGCAACACACTTATGGCAGCATATTTGAAATGTAATAGAAGGTTACTATGATAGTATGGACGAAGATAAAATTATTATGGATAATGAAAAGCCTGGAAATAAGCCGGCAGAAAACATAATAGGCGCTGATGACAAAATCTGCATAGACGACTTCAGGAAACTCGACATTCGCGTAGGGAAGATAATCACTGCTGAGCCGCATAAGCTAGCAAGAAAGCCGATGTACAAGCTTACTGTAGACTTGGGAAGCGAGCTTGGACAGAGAACCATAGTTGCGGGCATAGCCGCAGATTACACGCAGGATGAGCTTCTGAACAAGCTAGTAGTTTGCATAGTTAATTTGCAACCGCGGTCGATAGCAGGTATAGAGTCTCAGGGCATGCTTCTCGCGGCTTTGGACTCGGACAAAATCTCGCTGATTGAACCCGACAGAGAATTGAATCCGGGCAGTAAAATAAGCTGATAGTTAGGTGTGTTCGTGATAATTTGCGTAGTTGGACTGCAAGGCTCAGGGAAAAGTAAAGTGGGAGATTTACTTCGGAAAAAAGGTTTTTTCGTCCAAGAAATGGGCGATGTAGTGCGAAACATTATGATGCAGAGACATTTGGAAATAACAACGGAAAGCCTAAGGAACTTCTCGCAAAAACTTAGGGAAACCGGAGGCCAGAGCGCAGTTGCAAAACAGGCGTTGGACATAGTAAAGAGATCGAAATCAAAAAATAAGGCGATAATTGGAGTAAGGTCAATGCACGAACTCGAAATCTTGAAAAAAACGGAGAAAAATATGGCGGTGATTGCCGTTTACGCGCCTGAAAAAACAAGATTTGAGAGAATAATAAAAAGGGGAAAGAAGGAAGACCCTAAGAACCGGAAGGAATTCAGATGGATCGCTAAGCGCGAAATGCTTGGCTTCTCAACAAATCTTAAAGAAGTAAAATATGGATTGAAGAAAGTCATGCAAAGCGCAGACTACGTGCTGCTTAACACTGGCAGTCTTGTAGACCTGAAAAAGAATCTCGATGTGATACTGAAAACAATTAACATGAGTTTAGGCAAAAAGTAAAGTGTCGTCAGGATGAGTTATGTCTCCGCAGCTGTGAAATAAAACTGATAGGTACATAAAAAAGAAATGTGGGCATAAAGTATCGAAGGAGAATTTTCACGGAAAGCAGAGGCTTAATGCTGCTTGAAGAAGCGAATAATCATGTCATAATTTCAGTATGCGCAGTAAAATAGCATATGCCTAAAATGCAGTTGAAGCAGAAAATGGTTGGCAAGATTAATGCGGAACTGTTATTTTATGATGACTGTCTTTAAAGGCTCAAGGTCACAGAAGTTTGTCGAATATGTGTACGCGCCTGCGTTCGTAAATATTATTTTGTTTCCAATCTTTGCATCTTTAAGATAAACGCTGTACCTGAAAATATCCAGCGAATCGGGCGTGCACCCTTTAAGCAGGTATCTTTTGCCGTTCCCGCTTGCGAGCTCTCCTTTTACCAGCAGCTTTATGTTGTAGTTTATCGTGTCCATGGCTGAATTGTACACCGAGCAGTTCAGGAACAAGGTATTGCCAGAAATTGCAGTTATCGTCGTATGCAGTTCTATACACGGCGCCGCTATGAACCTGCCCGGCTCAACAATTAATTTTATTCCACGTTTGTTTGCCCACTTCCTCGCTTCTTTTATTTTATTGAAAATATATGGCAGTGTTTCCCCGCTGTAATTCTTGTACGCTACCGGTATTCCTCCGCCTATGTCAATTATATTTATGTTATCAAATGTAGATTCGCTTAGCATCTCTTCTAATTCTTCCTTTATCTCCCATTCGCCTATGTTCTCCGTCTTCCTGTGAAAGTGCACGCCAAGCTTATCGATGTATTTGTTCTTGCGCAGTTCAGGGATTAACACGTTTATGTCGCTCGAGAGCATGCCATATACGTAATGCGTTTCTGTTTTTACAGTATGCTCCTTCATTCTCATTCTGAGAAGAAGGTCTATGTGTCTTCTGCGCTTCTCTATGCGCTCCAGAAGAACATCCAGGTCTGGCTTGTTCTCAATTATGAAAGACCGTATTCCCTGGGAAAGAAGTCTGTCAACGGCTTCTTTGCTGAGAGCAAGTCCCAGAAACCACACTCTTTTCTTGTCCTTTATGTTTTTCAGTGAATTCACGAAATGCACTGAAAGATTGCAATCAGTGAGTTTTTCCAGAAGATTTCCCACTAATGGGTTTGTCTTGTAGCTATACGCGACGCGGTCAGCAAGTCCCGAGACTATCTGGTATTGCTTGAGAAGCTTTGATTTGCTGAGAATGAAGTGCGCTTCCTCTGTTTTTCCCATTCAAACTCCTTTTATCAGCTTATTGCCGGCAAGCACGTCAAGGGCCTTGGCCATTGCAAGAGGGAACGTAATAGTGACATCGCCTATTACTGTGCACACATCAGAAGCATCTTTTATCTTCCCCCAGCTCTTTGCTTCTTCGGTAGTGGCGCCTCCGACGCTGCCAGAGGCCTCGTGCGCAGTAGTCATGTAAACTGCATAGTCGCAGCCTCCGTTTAGCAGGCACGCAAGAAGCGCGTGGTGCTTCGAAACGCTGCCGCCAAGTGCTATGATGCCCTTCCTGTCGTCCTGGTTTGTGTAAAACAAAATATTTCCGAAATCCTTCACTACGTCTATGGTGAAATCACTGTGCTCCTGCTGGAACATGAATGCGTGAAATCCGAATGCGCCGTCTGTAATCGCCGGGCAGTAGATAGGAACGTTGTTCTTTGCCGCCTGGTACAGAATCGAGTTCTTGTCCTTGAGCATAAGCCCGATCTCTTTGAGCATGTCTGAAACCGCCCATCTGTGCTGCTTCTTGTACAGTTCCTTGAATATGTGCTGCATCATCCCTTCGAAAACTTCGTAGCTCTTGTTGTTTATGAATATGTTTCCTACCCGGTTGGTTCCTGATTCGTGCAGCTCTGTGTCGTCATGTTGAAACGTGCCTATCGGAAACTTCTCGCCGTGGGCTTTCATTATGTCTTCTTCTATCGAGCCTACAGTGGTTACTATTGCGTCTGCCATTCCGAGGCGTATTACCTGTGCAAAAAAGCCCCTAAGTCCAGACGTTACCATGTTGGAAGTAAATGTAAGGAAGATTTTGGCGTTGCTTTCCTTCATCTTGACTATTATCCGCGCTGCCTTGTCGAGCTCAACGCTCTGGAACCCCACAGAGCCGAGGCTGCCGACAAGGTCGCTGGCCTTCATGTTCTTCTTCCATGTGAAATCCTTTACGTAGGTCACTGACTCACTTTATGTTAATCCGACAGTTTAATTACAGTTCAATTACAGTTCAATTTACTGACTCGAATATTGTGGACTCCGCGAGATTCGAACCCGCAACCTCCTGCATGCCATGCAGGCGCGCTACCGTTGCGCCAGGAGCCCTTGCGCAGTATAATTACAATTAGAAATGTCTAAATATTTAGCCATGAGCGTGCAGAGGTTTGAGTTTTCATACGGGAGATATGAAAATAATGTTTCCGCCCCTAAGCAGGATAGTTCCTAGCTTAGTCTGGGCATCTCCGTTCTCCCCGACTTCCTGCGCATCCTCTATTACCATGTTCATGTGCATGTCAAAGCTGCCTACCTTGCCCCTGATGCTTACCCCGTTCTTGAGCCTGACGAGCACCTGCTGGCCAAGTGACTTGTTCAACAGATCGAACGGCCTTTCCTGCTGCATAAAATCAACAATCAATAAGATTAATATTCAAACGCGTTTGAACTTAGACTTGATTAATCTCAATAAAACATTGAACAAGCACATTTATTTTTCTTTACTTTCCTTGCCTTCCTTGCCCTCCTTCGGTTTGGCTTCTTTTCCGCTCTTTACCGCCAGCTTTATCGAGCCTGTCCCGAGCGGTATCTGTTTTCCTATAAGTATATTCTCAGTGACGCCGTTGAGCCTGTCCTGCTCGCCGAACGCAGCCGCATTTATGAGGTGCTTCACAGTTTCCTCGAACGCAGCTCTTGCAAACACTGATTCCTTGTCGGCAATTATGCCCCTCCTTGAATTTCCTTTTATCACGCCGCTGAATGTCATTCCGTCTGCTATCAGCTGAAGGTGCCTTACGCTTATGCTTATTCCCTGGTCTTCGAACGTCTTAAGCAGCTCGCGTATCAACCCGTTCCTTGCAGCCTCTATTCCGAATATCCTGTTCATCTCGAAAACGTCGTTTGAATATATCCTGGACTTGTCTACGCCTTCGAGCTCCATTATGTCCTTGACGTTAGTGCCTGCTGACATTACGAAGAATTCCTTCGTTTTTTGGTCTTGGCTTATCATTGCCCTTCCTGCTCCTTCTATACCCCTCACCGTGGATTTCATGATTTTGACTGCGAGTTCCCTTATTTCCCTCAGCTTTTTAGTGTGGGCGCTTATTTCTATGTTGCCTTCCTCGTCGATGTCCGTGTCTACTGAAAATTTGCTTTTTATTATACCAGCAAGCTGACGCGAAGTCATTTCCACTGCCTTAAGCGCCTGTTCGTTCACTATCAGCGTTATCTTTCCCTTTGAGAAATTCTCGACAGCGCGCCTCACTATCTCGCTTGCTTTTATCTCAGATATTTTTTTGGTTATTTCTTCAGCTTTAGCGAAATTATTCTTGGCTTCTGAATTGAGGTAAATCGTGATAAGCGGACCTGCAGGCACCTTCTTGGCGTCAAGAAGCTCTGTTACGCGCGGCAAGCCAGTAGTGACTGCAGATGCTATCCCTGCGAAGTGGAATGTCCTAAGCACCATTTGCGTTCCTGGCTCCCCTATTGACTGCGCTGCTATGGCGCCTACCGGTTCTCCCGGATTTATCTGTAAATTCTCTTTCTTTGCAGACATAAACATTCCTCTGGGTTATTTTTATTTTTCGCTTTTGTTCATTTCTCTTCCTGGAGCTGATGCCGGAGCTGGACCTTGACTGGGTCTATGCCGTCTGTACCGTAAATAGTCTCTATGATGTTGTTGTTGGCATCTCTTACGCTCAGGTCAGGGAAAACGTAATAGTCCTGCATTGAGTTCATTATCTTCCTGCTTATGTACCCGCTCTTGGCAGGCCCTGTTCCCTTCTGCACTATTGAAACCCTGGAACCGTTCGCGTGCATTATCGCTTCTATCGGGAGCAGGCCTTCGAGGAAGTTGCTCGTTATGAACCCTCGCGCAACTGCAGACTTGTCGTTGGGCTTTATGTGCGGCAGAAGCCTATTAGTTTTGTATCCGCGGTTCATCCTCTCGCCTGCGGCAGTTGCTTGCTGACCTAGGAACATGCTTATCTGCTCAAGATTCAGTTTTCCTCCTCTTGCACCGGAGTTAGCAAGCATGAGCGCTGCGTTGCGCTTGTCTGTATATTGGTTTATTATGTTTGTTGCCTTGTCTCTCTCTATCTGTAGCTCAGCAAGTATCATGTCTTCGAGCGACTGCTGCGGTGTTCTTCCCATAAGCGTCTCGAGCGTGTTAGCATCGTATTTGTCTATCAGCTCCTGCGTGTTCTTCTTTGCATTAGATATTATCTTGTCCCTCTCCTCAACTAGTTTTTCGCTTATTATGTAGTCCTTGATGCCGAGCGTGAAGCCGTACATAGTGCAGAATGCCTGAGTAAGTTTCGCTGAATTGAATATGAAATTTTTAAGCACTTCATTTCCGTATTGCTCTGCTATTTTGGCAAGAAGCTTGCTCCCGTTCCCCATAGTCACGCTGTCAAGCACTCCTTCTACAAGCGCGCCGTTTTTTACTACTACCTTTCCGTTCTTCGAAGGTATCTCTATCGATATTCCCTTCGGTATAAGCATCGAGAATATGCTCTTTCCTGAATACGTACCGTCTTTTTCAGGCTTCGGAAGTTCTATGATGCCAACTGAGCCCAGAAGGTATTCGGCGTCTATTTTGGTAACGTAAGTGTCTTCAAGGGTAAGCAGGAATGACCCTATTATGCCGTCTTGCTGCGGATTTATCTTGGCCTCGCCATCTCTGGGCGAAAAGATCTGCTCAGACACCTGCATCAGGTATTTGGCCTCTGCCTGGGCCTCCAAGGTTTGGGGCACGTGAAGGTTCATTTCGTCTCCGTCGAAGTCTGCGTTGTACGGGTCTGTGGAGCAGCCGTTCATCCTGAACGTCTTGCCCGGAACTACCTTCACGAAATGCGCCATTATGCTTATCCTGTGGAGCGATGGCTGCCTGTTGAAAAGCACTATGTCACCGTTCTGAAGCTGCCTCTCGAGAATCTGCAAGGGCGCCAGCGCTTTAATCAGGTCTTCCCTGTTGGCGTCGAGCACCCTCTTGCGCTTGCCGTCAGAGCCTATCACATTTACTACCATAGGGTATTGAGTAGCCTGCAGAATCTCCTTTGCCTTTTCCAAGTTCCATTCAGTCACGTAAAATGGCACAGTAAGTTTTTCTGCGACAGACAAAGGAACCCCGACCTCGTCTATGTTCAGGCTCGGGTCCCCGCTAAGCACTGCTCTGGCAGAATAGTTCACTCTTTTCCCGCTCAGGTTGTACCTGAAACGGCCCTCTTTTCCCTTGAGCCTCTGCGTGAGCGTCTTCAGTGCTCTTCCGCTCCTGTGCCTGGCAGGCGGTATGCCGCTGGTTTCGTTGTTGAAATATGTGGTGATGTGGTATTGAAGCAGTTCCCACAGGTCGTCGATTATTATCTGAGGCGCGCCGGCGTTTATGTTCTGCTCCAGCCTCTGATTTATCCTCATTATGTCTACCAGCTTGTGCGTCAGGTCGTCCTCACTTCTCTCTCCGGTTTCAAGTGTTATAGAAGGCCTCACGTTGACAGGCGGAACCAGGAGCGTGCTCAGAATTGTCCATTCGGGCCTGCCGCTCTGCGGTTTCATGCCGAGATATCCTAGATCTTCATCGCTTACCTTTGACAGCATCTCTCTTATCTCGTCTGGCTTAAGCCTGCGGTCTCCGAGATAATAATAAGTAGGCATCGAAAAACTGAGCTTTTCCTGTATCGCCCCGCAGTGCGGGCATTTCTTTATGTTCTTTATTTTCTTCACTGCCTTCTTGTCAGCCTCTTTGTTCTGCGGCATAGGCAGCTGCGTCAGCTCTTCCACTGCTGCGTCGCTCTCTACTTTTTTCTTAAGCGCCTCGGTCTGCTCCTTGCTCAGAAGTATTTTGTGGCATTTCTGGCACGTCGACTGAAGAACCATATAAATTATTTTCGAGAACTCAGAATGTATGACAGGCCTCACAAGGTCTATGTGTCCGAAATGGCCCTGGCATACCTTGGCCCTTCCCGCGCATGTTTTGCATACAAGCCCGGGGTCAATCACGCCAAGCCTCTGGTCCAGAAGACCGCCGTCTATAGGATAGCCGTCTTCATTGTAAGTGTCAGGAACAGTGAGCTTAGCTACACTGAGTGATTTCACCTGCTCTGGCGAAAATATTCCGAATTTTACGTATTGCAATGCTTCAGTCTGCAAATTTTTCACCTTGAAATGCTAATGCTCGGGTCGATGTGCAGCGACTTTATCTCATCGAGCAGCAGCTTGAACGCGTAGCTTATCTCCATTGTCACTGACTTGTTGCTGTGGCAGATAGGACATATTGATATATGCTTCGCGTAATCGTAATATGCAGTTGAACCGCATTCTGTGCAGATGTATACCTGCGCCTTATCGCTCTGGTCCAGCATCCTCTCCTTGAGCAGGAGCGATGCGCCGTATGCTACAAGCACATCTCGTTCCATCTCTCCGAATCTCAGACCGCCCTGCCTTGCTTTTCCTTCTGTAGGTTGGTGAGTAAGTATCTGCACAGAACCCCTGCTTCTTACCTGCAAGAGGTTGCTTGACATGCGGTAAAGCTTCATGTAATAGGCTATGCCTGTGAACAACTTTGCTTTGAAAGGCCTTCCTGTTATGCCATCGTAGAGCGTCTCTTCGCCGTATTTGTCGTAGCCGTGCGAGTCAAGCACTTTCTCATATTCTTCCATTCTTTTCCTGCCGCTTGCTGCGAAAGGCGTGCCGTCTGCCCTTATGCCTGTCAATCCTACTGCCTTCGCTCCAAGCATTTCCAGCAAATGACCCTGAGTCATCCTGCTAGGTGTTCCTTCAGGGTTGAACAAAAGGTCGGGTATTATTCCAGATTCTGTAAAAGGCATGTCTTCTTCGGGAACTATTAATGCAATTACCCCTTTCTGTCCGTGTCTACTCGCGAACTTGTCGCCTACTTCAGGTATTTTCAGGCTTCTGATCCTGACCTTAACTACCCTTGTTGCCCCAGTGGTCTCTGTGAATATGGCAGAGTCGACCACTCCTTTGTCGCCTGCCTTGAGAACGCTTGAATCATCCCTGGTTTTTGCCTCTATGCCTCCTGCTCCGAGGTTTTCTTCCAGGAATCTCGGGGGCGCGGTCTTTCCTATCAGGACGTCGCCCTCTTCAACTTCGAATTCTGGCTCTATGACTCCATCCTCGCCCAATTTGGAATAAGCATGCTCTCCCAGGTATCCCTCTGAAGTTGCCGCTGGTATCTTGAAAATGTCCTTCTGTCCCCCGGCATATCTCCTTTCTTCGTCAGTGTATGTTTTGTAGAACATGCTCCTGCCAAGCCCCCTATCTACAGCCGCTTTGTTTACCACTATTGCATCTAGCATGTTGTAGCCGTAGTATGTGGTTGAAGCTACTATGAAATTCTGCCCTGACGCGCGCTTTGCCATGCCTGCACTTTCATACGCTGTTGTAGTTATCATGGGTTTTTGCGGATAGAACAGCAGATGTGCACGTGAATCGTATCTCACATTGAAGTTTGACGCATAAAGCCCTTGCGCCTGCTTAAGATAGTTCGCAGTTGTAAGCACCCTCGGGCCTGCGTTATTCTCAGGGAACGGCGACGAGTTTACCGAGAATCCATATATGCCTGCCGGGTCAATCTCAAGATGCGTGGTCTTGTCAGTTATGTCGTTTTCAGTGAAAGCCACGAGCGCGTTTTCTTCTTCCTCTGCATCGAGGAATTCCACTATGCCATTTCTCGTGAGATAGTTGAAGTCTATTTCCTTCTTTTCCAGTCTGTCCTGAATCTCCTTCGTGAACTTAGATTTCGAATTCTCTACAATTATGTATGGCTTCCTTACCCTACCCCTGTCAGCGTTTATGTGTATTTCGTTAAGCTTGGCGTCGTATGATATGTTAACTTCGCCGGATATGACTCCGTTTCTGCGTCCCTGCCTTATCTCGTTGGCGAATGCTTCTGGTTCGCTGATATGACCTATAATCCTGCCGTTGAGAAGGACGTACACTTTCTCCTGCGCTTTTGCGCCTGACTTAGCCATTTTTTCACTTTTATTTTTTTTCTTTCGTTGCCGTTTTTTCCCAGCTTAATTTAACCCTTAACCCAGTTTAATTTTATTTAATCTTGTTCTCTATTTCTCATTTTTTCTCATTTTTCTTTTCTTCGTCTTCCTTGTCACCGGTATCCAGCTTACTCACGTCATTTATCTGCTTCTTTATGAAATCCTCGTCTGCGCCCACGCTGACCTTAGCCATAAGCGCAAGGTACTTAGTCAAACCTGCTTCAGGCCCTTCGGGGGTTTCAGCTATGCATATCTTCCCCCACTGCGTGCCGTGCACTTCGCGCGCTGCGAAGTGCGGGTGCTTCTTTGCCAGCGGCGATTTGATCCTGCGCAGGTGCGATACCGAGCTTAGCTGGTTGTAGCGGTCAAGAACCTGCGAAACGCCCGTCTGGCCTGCGACCCACGTGCCGGTGCCCATTGCATATGAGATTTTTTCGGTTATAGTGTCTGAGCTTATTATTGTAGGTATGTTGAGCTTCCTTCCCCTTGCGCTTGAACGTTCTATCTGGTATTTGACGTCTTTCACGAAAAACCTGAACGCATAGGCGAAAAGTTCTGACATGAGCTGCCCTGCGAACTTTACCCTTTTGTTTGCGTAATGGTCTTTGTCATCTTCCTTTGCTAGCTTGTTTCCCACAAGGCTCGCGCGCTTTGCCATCTGAATGAGATAGTTTGCTTTCTCTACGCGGTCTTTCTTTTCTGTGCCAAGGTGAGGAAGCAGGTATGTGTCAAGCTGCGACTCCGCGCGCTTGAGCTGGTATTCAGGCGCCTGACCAGGCGCTGAGCTTTTGCCGAACTCCTTGAGCGCATCACTCGTCGATATGTCCTTTGACGGGCTCATTTCTATGTTTAGCATCATGTCGTTCTTGAATGAAAGCGACCCTTCTGTCGAAGCCATGAGGTCGCTGGACTGAAGCCCAAGAGCGCGTGTGATCATGACTAGGTCTATGCCATTGTGAAGAGTTGGGAATTCGACTGCGAAGATGCCGTGCTGGTTTCTCGAAACCACTGTCCTGACCCTAGGAAGCCCTGGAGCGGTAGAGAATACCTGGCTCACCACCATATTGCCCGTCTTTTTGTTTGTCGTTATAATCCGGTTAGGCGCGAGATCTTCAAGACCTATGAGCGTGCGCTCAGTTCCTTTGACTATGAAATAGCCCCCGGGATCTTCCGGATCTTCTCCGTTCTCCAAAAGCTGCGTCTTTGTCATAGTCTTTTCGTAGCAGAGATTGCTCCTGATCATGACTGGCAGTTCGCCTATGAACACTTCACCGTATGACGACACCTTTGCCACGTCCTTTATCACAGGCACAAACTCCAGGAAAATAGGAGCTGCATATGTCAGATTCCTGAGCCTAGCCTCGTTCGGCAGAAGGTTACGCCTCGAGCTGTCGGACTCTATTATAGAAGGCCTCTCAAGCCTTATCTTACCAAGCTTGAGCGAAAATCCCTCTACGCTCGGCTCTATCACTGACTGCTGGTCTATTATCTTCTGCAAATCCTGCTCTACGAACCTGTTGTAGCTATCAATCTGATGCTGCACTAGTGATGTCGACGCCAGAAACGATTCGAGCAGCAGATTTGTTTTCATCGGACACACTTAACCTTGTATGACAAAACGGTAATACATATACGGCTTGCCGTCTGAATCCCGCTCTATTTCAATGATGTCGCCCGGCTTAGCTCCGAGCTTGACTGCCTGAGGGTCACTGCTCAAGATTTTAGGCAGATTGGTTGGTTTTGCATCCAGCTTCTTAAAAAGCGCCTTGCGCTCGTCTGCGCTCATGAGTCTGTGAGCTGGAACAAGTTCATGGTCTCGCTTTGACAACAATACACCTAGAAGCAGCGCTGAGGCTACGCATGCAATTGGAATGTTATCTATGTTAGAAGAGTATAGATTTATATATTTAACTCAAAAAACGGGAACTGCCACTATTGTGTTTCATTTTGGTTCCGTGTCGAAATCTGCGATTCGCAGGAAACTCTGATTAAGTTATGTGCGCAAAATAAGTTTATGGAAAAGGAAACAGCAAAGAAATATGACGAAATCGCTGAACGATATTATAAACACAGAAAGGCAGGCAAGGCTTTCATAAACGAATATGTCGATATGCCGGCAGTGCTGTCGCTCTTGAAAAGCATAAGGCACAAGAAGCTTCTAGACCTGGGCTGCGGGCCAGGCATATATGCGGAGATACTAAAGAAAAGGGGCGCGAGTGTCTGGGGCGTAGACATATCTGCGAAAGAGATAGATATCGCAAAGGCGAATACGAAAGGCGTTGACTTCCGAGTAGGAAGCGCCTACAATATACCTTTCAAATCGAATTATTTTGACATAGTCGTATCTGCTTTAGCCGTAGAGTATTTTGACAAATTGGATTTGGCGTTTTCGGAAATTACCAGAGTATTGAAGAAAAATGGCACGTTCATATTTTCAGTAGGAAATCCGGTGTTAAGGGCAACGGTTCACAAACGAGGCACGCGGAGGAACTTGCGCAGGTTCGTTGACTACTTTAAAGAAGGTCAGGTGTTAGCTAAATGGGCTCTAGGACACAAAAGGCACAGGATAAAAATGAGTTACATGGGATACACTCTCGAGACTTATATCAAAGCATTGAGAAGGCATGGTTTCATAATCGACGATTACATAGATGCTAAGCCGCTGGAAAGCAAGAGGAAGCAGGCAGGAAAATGGCTTTGGATTTACAAGGTTCCTTACATTTCAGTGTTCAAAGCAAGAAAGGTTAAATGACGTATGTGTTAGTATGCCAGAAAAAGAAAGGCTCGAGAGCAAGCTGGAAGAGTTGAAGAAAGACTACTCTAAGACAAAGTACAATAAAGCCACGAACAAGTATCTTGGGCTGCTGAGGGCGAAGATCGCAAAAACAAAAAGAGAGATAATAGAGGCGGGCAAGAGGAAAAAAGGCAGCGGCTTTTTCGTAAAGAAAACTGGCGACGCCACTGTAGCGCTTGTTGGATTTCCGAGCGCAGGCAAATCAACCCTGATAAACGCGATATCTAACGCTGATTCGAAGACCGCAGGCTACGCTTTCACAACCACGGAAGTAATTCCAGGCATGCTGATACACAACTATGCGCATATCCAGGTCTTCGACCTGCCGGGCATAATAGAGAATGCGAGCATAAACGCGGGCGGAGGGAGAACAATAATTTCAGCGGCAAAGGTATGCGACCTCATTGTTTTCGTAATAGAATCCACAAACCCCGAGCAGCTTGACAAGATAATGGGCGAATTCAGGAAGCTGGAGATATACGTTAACAAAGAAAAGCCCGATTTTGAGATACACGAATCTGAGAAGCCAGGATTGGTGATAGATATAAACAAGTCCGGCCTTGATGAAAGGACAGTGCATGAGATACTTTCCGGCCTTGGAATAAAGAATTCAATAGTCAGGCTCAGGTCTAAGCTGAGCGAGGATGAACTTATTTCGCTTGTTTCAGGCAAGTCAACATATGTGCGTGCGATTGTGGCGCTGAGCAAAATAGACATAGACGATAATTACAGGAAGACCGCCGATTCGATAAGCAGAAAATATGGCATAGAAGTAATACCGATAAGCGTGTTCGAGAACACGAACATAAATGAGTTGATGGACGGTATTTACAATAGTCTAGAGCTCATTACTATTTACATGAAACCCAGGCTTGAGTCAGAAAAGGCAGAGCCCATGATACTCAGGAAAGGAGCTACGGTAGGAGATGCTGCAAATAAGATGCACACGAAGATAATTGATGAGCTGAAATGCGCATACGTGAAAGGGCCAAGCATAAGGTTCGGGATGCAGCGCGTGGGAATTGCGCACGTGCTAATGGGCGGCGACACAGTAACGCTGATTAAAAAATAGTAAGCGACGGATAAAAATTGCAATGTGGACATACAACAAAACCCCAAAATATGAGAAAGAAGATTGTTTTCAAAGTTACAGGAACGCTCCTGTCCAACGGCACGGAATTAAAGCAGTGTTTGCAGACCGCGAAAACAAATACCATGGCAAAGCGCTTAGAATAACAAGATTGGACGCGCTGCTGGCCGACAAGTCCGTTGAAAAACTTAGCTGAGCGGCGCACACTGATTAGCACTATTTATAAACATTAACATCTTACTTTCTAACAAGTGATAAGATGGCTTTTGACATCAAAGCTTCGGCTAAGGAAAAAGGCATAGCGGGCAGCTCCCTGTTTCTTCTTGGGGCTGTGTTGCTCGTTGCTGCGTTCGTTTTGGGTCTTTTTTCTTCTAACGGCACATATGCGCAGATAATTTCAACTGCCTTCTTCGTAGGCACGCTTGTTGTCATGGCCTTCGGTTTGGTGGTAATAGGTTTAGTACTTTACCTTGTGGCGCTCGGAGGCATCAGCGATGCAGTATCAGAAGGCAAGGTTTTCTGGTATGGGTTCGCAGGATTCGTATTTGACGTTATAGCGATAATCGCAATTTCAGTTGCATTGTTCGGTTTCACAGGGGCTCTTGCAGGAAACGTTCTTGGCAACATATCAGGGTTGGCAGGCTTCTATTCAGGAACCGGATACGTCTCGCTTACAGGGTCTTTTGTGGGACTTACTGGCGGATTGGCACTTGCTTTCGCACTTGTCGGCATATTCATAATAGTGGGAGGCTTGCTTTACATGTTTGCACTGGTAAGGGCTGCGGCTGAGACAAAGGTGCACGCATTCAAGTTCGCAGGCATATCAGTATTCATCGCCTCGCTTTGCTTCGGCATACCGTCGCTTGTGCTGCTCAACCTGAACGCAGAGGCAAGCATAGTGATAAGTGGCATAGGATACCTGCTGCTCATACTGAGCGCAATATTTTCAGTTGTTGCGTTCCACAAGCTGAAGTAACTGCGGCATTTAGGGATTGCCGTTTGGCAATTCCTTTTTTCTTTTTATAGTTATGTCCTAGCCAAAAGCAGGGGTTAGTTCCAAACTTACAGATACGTTTATATTATAAGACGTGAACAAATGTATCGTTGATGTGATGCAACACCAATATTACACGAACGCCGGCCGGTGGCTCACGAAAAAGGAAATTCGGGCCGTTTAAGAGTAGTTACGCTTTCTCATTCTGTTCAGGTAAATGCCGGTGGCGGCAAAGTGGTTGGCATAGTTGGCGGCTTAGGGCCCGAAACCACAGCCAAATTCTTTGATGACTTGAATTCGCGATTCAGGAAACTGGCTTCTGTCAACCCAAGCGTCGTCGTAGACAACGTTAGAATGCCTCTGCTGGAGGAACGGAAATTAGTGCGGGGGAGCAAAAGCAGGAAGGTGCTGGGTCTATTGGAAGACAGTGTAATGCGGCTGAATGCCACTGATGCTAATTTCATCGTGATTCCGTGCAACACAGTACATGTGTTCATAGAGGAACTCAGGCAGGTTTCTGAAATTCAGATACTGAGCATAACGGAAGAAACAGCAAGAGCGCTGGCCGAGAGAGGCATTCATAAGGTCGGGCTGCTCGCAACAAATGGAACTGTAAAAAATAAGGTGTTTGAAAAATCCCTTTCTGAGAGGAAAATAACGGCAGTGCTGCCAAACGGAGAAGAACAAGCAACAATAACCAACACGATACTTAACATACTCAATGGAAACAGCGGCATTATCGACAGAATGAACATAGACATAATACGCAACAGACTGATAGAACGCGGGGCAGAAGCCGTGATTTTGGCGTGCACCGATCTGCAGTTAATCGCAAATAACGATGAGAGTGAAATTGAGACCATAGACACGCTAAAGGTTCTTGAAGACGCAGTGCTAAGGGAAATGCAGGATAAAAACGATGCTAAATAGCTGCCCAATAGGCTTAAATATTATAAGTTGCACAAAGGTAAACTACAAATGTTCGGATGAGGTCATGAGGGCAAGAGACTTCCAATGGCAAAGGGTCCTGGCGTAAGGACCGTTGTTAATGGAGATTTTGCCGAATCAAACGGACTATTTCCTGATGGATTAACGAACACACAAAAACTGATTCTGCACGGCGCCGCACATAATGAATACAGGAGTTTGACTGCGCTCCTGTTCTACATTTCAGAATCTACCAAGATTCCTCTTTCTACATTGAAGCTTAACGCAAGGAAGCTGTGCAATCTCGGCTTGATTGCCAGAACTTGCCGGTGGCTCAGTAGCGAAAACGACTGAGCTCGGCAAGCACATTGCGGAAATGGCAGCGTGTGATACTCAATATTCAATAGGGTGAATCGTATGAAAACAAAAAATGTAAGCGAAAGTGGCGCTCTGCTTAAGGACATTCAGCTGGCAGAGACTTATATAAGACAGGAGAGGTCGGGAATTTCTAAGTTCCTTAGAGGAGGAGAAACAGAGCAGGAAAAAAATACGCGCATCGAAACAAACAAGCAGGCAATGCAAAAACTCGCTGGCTTGTTCGGGAAACTGCTGAACAGCGAATCAGGGCCTATCGGCTATGTGCTGGCGCACAGAGGCACAATGGTTGACGACGCAAAGAAAATATACGGCATAGACCTTTCTGCACAGTATGAAAAGATGGAAAAGGACAGGTATTTCCTGCCTGGAGGAATGATAGGCAGCGGAGGGTTTTCTGTCGAAGTGGTAAAAGATTCAGAGGCAAACAGGGAAATTGCAAAAAGTATAGTGCACACATTGAAGGAATATTGCCAGTCGAAAGCAATACTTAGCAGTTTTGAATTAAATACTAAAATAGGTGAATAAAATGAATCTAGAAAAAAATCAGAATTTGAATAAAGACCGGAAGCCGCAGGGCGTTGAGGTGAAGCAGCAGAACGCGTTTACTGACACTGAAAGTAGCCGGTGGCTTCTATGAAAGATTTGGCATATCTGCATACTACATGCACGATTCATTATATGCATGCGGTAAAGCTACTGATAAAACACCGGAAGAAATTATAGGCAAAGATGTAATTGCAAAGTTAATCGACATTGGGGTGAAAAGTTTTGGGAACGGAATGGAAGACAAGGAGGTCAGAGATCATATTATATACGGCAATGATTTTGTTACTGTGGCATATGATGAAAATGGGTCGCCAATAGGCTTTGCCGGCTTAAGGATAGATGACGGGTCGCTATATCTTAGCGCTGCTGTTGTTGACATAAATTTCCAGGGAGAGGGCGTTTACAAGGAGATGACAAAATTCAGGATTGCAGTAGGAGGCTTGGATGAAGGAAAGGAAGTAAGAACTCGCACCCAAAATCCAAAGGTCGAAGAAGGCATTTTGTCTGCATTGAAAACATTTGCAAAAGATAGAAAAATAACAGTCACAAGGGATCGAATAAACGGGGCGTATGGCCGCTGCTTGACAGGTGAACGCCAAAAAACCAGGGATGAAGATCTAAATAAAATTTACGAACAATTGGACGTAAATCGAGGAGACGCCTTCGTGCTACACTTTAAGCTGGTGAAAAGATGATAATAGACGTGCATACGCATACTGGAAACGGTAAAATAGGCTCGCACATAAGACAGTTGGAGCTAGACCTTAAGAAAAACAGAATAGGCAAAGCAGTAGTATTTCCTACGCGACAGGACTCTCAAAAAGACCTCTTGACAGAAAACCTCAAAAACAGCGCATATAAATCAGAATTTTTCTTCCCTTTTTTCAGGTTTGACCCGAAAACAACAGGGCTAGATGAACTTAGGAAATTATCTGCAGCATTCTGCGGTTTTAAGTTTCATCCCAGAGCTGAAAATTTTGACGTTTTTGACAAGAAAATCAAAAACACATTCGAATTCATAGAGACTACTGGCAAACCGGTGATAATACATTCAAGAAAGGAGAACAATAAGTACAGCGACCCTGACAGGTTAATAGGCATTGCAAAGCTTTATCCAGGTATCAATTTCATTTTTGCGCATTTTGCCAACGATTCAGATGTGTTTTTTGAAAAAATAACAGAATATGAAAATGCATATGTAGAGACCTCAATCGTATCATCGCCTATGATAATAGAACGGCGCGCAGATACGATAGGCGCAGACAGGATTTTGTTTGGCTCCGACACTCCTTATTCTGATGCTGAGATAGAACTAATGAAAGTAACAAAATCGAAGTTGACTACACCGCAGAAGGACAAAATATTGTATAGAAATGCACTGAAACTGCTGGAAAGCCATGTTTAGATGCACATAATGGCTAATTTAGGCCAAGATACGGTTTAAATAAGTTAGATAAGTTAGGATAGTGGTTTGAATGGCTGATTTGGAAGAGGATAATAAGAAGCTGATAGAAAAATTCGGCGCTGCCAGAATAAGCGACATTGGAGAGCTTCCTGATTTTTATACGTTCACGAACGGTCTCATTTATTCGCACAGGGATTTTGACATCTACTTCAAGAATCTGTTAAAAGGCGAAAAAAGCGCCATCGTTTCAGGGTTCAACGCCAGCGGCACGCCGCATCTTGGCCATCTGGCGGTGTTTGACACTAACCTGTTCTTTCAGAGGAAATACGGCGCCAAGGTGTACATACCGATTTCCGATGATGAAAGCTACGTATCGCTTAAAGTGAAAACTCAGGAAGAGGCTCTGCAAAACTCATTCAAACTATCTAGAGCGATTGTTGCATTAGGCTTCGATCTGAACAACACGAAGCTGATAATAGACGAGCTTTACACGGATATTTACAACTACGCTATAAAATTGTCGCGCGGCGTGACATATTCTGAGATAAGGGCAATTTATGGATACACGCACGACCAGAATATAGGTCTGCATTTTTATCCAACAGTCCAAGCTGCACACATAATACTTCCGCAGATACTGGATCACATTAAAAACGTGCTTGTCCCCATCGGGCCCGACGAAGACTCGCACTTGCGGACGTGCAGGGACCTCGCAGGCAAATTCGGCTACACCAAGCCGGCTGTGCTGCATTCCCTTTTCATGCCCGGCGTCGATGGACAGAAGATGTCGAAATCCAGAGGCAATGCCATATTCATCTTGGATGCAGAAAAGGAAATAAGAAAAAAAATCATGGCATCGTTCAGCGGAGGCGCAACAAGCATAGAAGAACATAGAAAAATAGGGGGAAACCCTGACGTGGACATCGCATATCTGTATCTTAAAAGTTATTTCCTGAACCATGACGAGTCGAAGCAGGTGTACGACGACTACAAGAAAGGGAAGCTGCTAAGCGGAGAGCTGAAAAACATGCTATTCGAGCAGGTCATGAAAAGAGTATCAGATTTCAGGAAAGCGTACGAAAAGGTAACAATAAAAGACCTAGAAAAGGTGATAATGAAAAATGATGATATCGACCTTCAAAAGCTGGCGGAAAAAGCAGGGATCATGTAAATAGAATAAGCAGGTTGATGACAGATGGAAGTTTATAAATAAAGTAGATTCCTTTATACTAATAGACAGACATGTTCGGACTCAAGGAAAGGAAAAGGGTTGATGAAAAGCCATTCAATGCAGTTAAGCACGACCTTAAGACAATGAATAAAAAAGACGTCACCGGACGGGCTACTCTCTGCTACATATTCAAGCATGACAAGGTGCTTCTCCAGCTGAAGAATATCAAAAAATTCGGCGGTGGAAAGTGGAACGCACCTGGCGGCAAGCTAAAAGAGGGCGAAACGCCTGAAGAAGGCGTAATCAGGGAAGTGTTTGAGGAAACTGGGCTGCAGATCAAAAAGCCAAATCTGCGCGGCAAGATATTCTTCGTGTTCGCTGAAAACGGCGAGTACAACCAAGAGGTTTACATTTTCTATGCAAACAGCTTTTCGGGCAAGGAAAAAGCGAATGAGGAAGGCGAGTTGAAGTGGTTTGGCCAAAACAGCATTCCGATCGAGAAAATGTGGCCAGATGACAAATATTGGCTTCCTATATTTTTGCAAGGCAAAAAGTTCACTGCTAAATTTTATTTCGACTCGTACGGAAGCCAGAAAATAACCAAATATGAAATTAATGAAGGCCTTTGAAGCTTGTTTAATTAGTTTTTACTCCATGTCCTTTTCATTCCAGGTTTCGCTGGCTGCTTTCCTTCTTTTTGGTATGTAAATATATTCGTGGCCCCACGGGTCCTTTACCTTAGATTTTGTTGGCCTTAACTTAGTGTATTTTGATAGCGCGAACGTGTCCTTTGTCGGTTCAACCGTAAGCATAGGGCCCTGCTTGGGTGCGTATTCGGGTTCTTTATCGACTTTTATTATGTCTATGCACGACACGGGGCATTCCTCAGGACATATCATGCAGCCTATGCATTTATCCACTTGTATCGGATATTCGGTCATGTCTATTTCGCTCTCTGTTTCGTTATTTGTGTCTTCGACGTTCTTGTGCCTTGGCCTTGTGAAATCCAACGCATTTACAGGACACACGTCCCCGCATATACCGCACTGTATGCATATTGAATCATCAAAAGTGTATTTGAACGGCATCAGATCACTGCTGCTTTTGCTGCGGAGGCTGAGGCTGTGCGGGAGCAGGGTTTTTTTCAATCGGCTGCGGTTTAGGTTCTATGAACCGTTTGAAGAAGCCGCCTTTAAACGATGAAAGCACGGCTACAAGGCCGCATATCATCAATATCGTAAAGGTCACGTAAAACGTATATATGGCAAGCGTGGGATTGTTCTGCGAATTGAAATTCTGGTACATGAAACCCCAGAAGTTGCCTGTGCTGTTTGAAACGGTAGGCGGCAGTACAGACAGCTGAACAGCGCTTTCAGTTATGAAAACTGTGCCAAATATGTAAAGGAATGCCCCGATTAAAATTACAAGAGTGAGCAGGCTATTGTAAAACGGCTCTTCGTCAGTGTCTTTGACCAACATTAGCACCAATGCGATCGCAAAGAAATCGATTGCAAGCGGCATGAACGGCACGGCTATAGGAAAATCCTGGTATATTCCAGGCCAGAACATTATTAGGCCCAAGAACACGGCCAGGAAAACGCTGGCATCTCTCAGTATGATGTACAAAAGCCACCAGATATCAGCAGCGAGCCTGAGCGTGAATTTTTTAAGTATCCTGAGGAAATAACCTCTTGCAATCTGTATTGATGCGGCAAGCACAGTTATCATCATCAGCAAAACAGTAACGGTATTTTCAGTGTATATAGAACCGGCACTGACTGCATTTGATACCGCGGAAGCGCTCTGCAGCAAAATAGTGGTTAGCATATAAAAGTTCTTGCCAAAATAAGTATTTAAAGATTCAGTGGCAGCGGCACAGGTGGCTTTATGATGGTTATCGGGATCGAGAGCAGTGCGCACACATTCGGAGTCGGAATAACAGACGGCAAGAGCATACTTGCCAACGAAAAAGATATGTTCCACATAACCACTAAGGGCATGATTCCTGGCGATGTCGCAAATTTCCACACCGAGAATTCAGGAAACGTTATTGAAAGGGCGATTGAAAAGGCAGGCATAAGGATAGACGAGCTTGAGGGGGTAGGATATACGAAAGGGCCTGGCATGGGCCCGTGCCTGCAGGTAGGCATGCTGGCGGCAAAAACTATAGCCAAAAGGCTGAATATTCCGATAGTGCCGGTGAATCATGCAGTTGGCCATATAGAGATAACGAAATTCTTCGCGCATCTCAATGACCCGATTGCGCTTTATGTCAGCGGCGGAAATTCGCAGATACTAAAACTTGATAAGAAGGCGCATAGATACAGGGTTCTTGGGGAAACTTTCGACATAGGAGTCGGAAATATGCTTGACAACTTTGCCAGGTCCGCAAAGCTAAACCCAGCATGGGGATCGACAGTAGCTAAAATGGCCGCAGGTGGAAAATACGTAGAATTGCCATACACTGTAAAGGGCATGGACTTTGCATTTACAGGCCTTCTTACAAAAGCCACAGAACTTCTGAAGGAGAAATCAGTGCCTGACTTGTGTTATTCGCTGCAGGAATTTGCTTTCTCTACCCTATGCGAAGCAGCAGAAAGGGCGCTGCTGCTGACAAACAGCAATGAGCTGTGCGTGTGCGGCGGAGTGGCACAGAGCAAAAGGCTGAAGGATATGCTTAATGACGTTGCAAAGGAGCATAGGTATAGATTCGGGTACGCTGCAGACGAATACAACGCCGACAACGGAGCCATGATTGCATACGTTGCTGAAAAGATGCTGAGCAGTGGCATTGAAGAAAAACTGGAAAATTGCGATATAGAGCAGAAATATAGGATAGAAACTGCAACGGTTTACTGAATTGCGTGGATGTGTTAGCATGGAAAAAATAGGTGAAGGCGCAGAAGCAAAGACATACAAAACGAAAATATTCGGAGCTGACGCCATAGTGAAGTACAGGGAAGAAAAAAGGTACAGGATTGCGCCTATTGACATTTCGCTTAGGCAGGCAAGAACCAAAAAGGAGTTCAGGATAATGCTCAGAGCAGCGGCTGCGGGCATAAGCGTTCCGAAGGTTTTCGCACGCGGCAAATTCTCGATATACATGCAGTACATAAGCGGAAAATTGCTCAAGGACACGAAAATAAACGCAGAAGGCTATGGTAAAATAGGCAGTATGCTTGCAGCATTGCATGCACTCGACATAGCCCACGGAGATTACACGCCTGCGAACATAGTGGTTTCAGGCAACGACCTATTAGTGATTGATTTCGGGCTTGCAGACACGACTAAAAGCGTTGAAGACAAGGCAATAGACCTTTTGCTCATGAAAAGGTCCCTAAACGCAATGCAGTATAAAAGGTTCATCGAAGGATACACACGATATGCAAAAAACGGAGCTGAGATGCTCAGGAGACTTGCAGAGATAGAGAAAAGGGGAAGGTACAAGATAAGGACCCTTGCAGTGGTATAACTGTACGATATAAAATCCTTTGAGGTTACATACAAAGGCAATAATTGAGAGGAATTTGTTTATGGAGATCGG
>JAJZZD010000005.1 GCA_021797745.1 Microcaldota archaeon
TCGGAACATCAGTGTATATTTTCCCTTCACCCAGATATCTTGTTATTTTTGCATCGAACTTTTTGCGCGACACCGACCTGAACAGCGTCAGCCCCTCGACAAGCACATCAGGAGAAGGAGAACGCCTGTCGAATATGTCTCCAGGTATGAGCAGCATGTCCGCGTTATCGGCAGCGCTGAGAAGCGCTTCCTCTGCCTGCTTGCGCGCGTCTTCCCTGAAACGCTCGTATCCTATGTGAAAATCAGACAGTATGGCTATTTTCATGAAAAACATGCCCGCATATTTAACTTCATTTTAATCTTATCTTAATTTTTGTTTTATCTGTTCTATTATGCTTTCTGTTGCGTCGTTTTCTGCGTTCTTATTGGGCCCGTACGCGCCTGCGGCGCATGCGTGGCCGCCTCCGCTGCCCTTGAGCAGTGGACCTATTTCCTGCATTAGCCTGCCAAGATGCAAACCGAGTCTCTTATCGAGAGGCGACCTTATCCTGGCAGAAATCGATATTTCAGTATCGGAGATGACCCAGAACACAGACGCATCTGCACCGATATTTATCGCCGCATCGGCAGCAACGTTTGCGTGCGCAGATGTTTTGCCGTACATGAAGATGTATTTGCCCACAAGCTCCGCATTAGAGGACTGTATGGCAAGCAGTGTCGAGTAGCGGTTTTCAACTGGCACCATCTCATGGAAATCTTCAGTTATGGAAGAAAAGTTAGTATTTGCAATGCTGAGAAGTTCCGACATCTGTGCGAATGTCTTGGGTGTGGAGTTCTGGAAATCTGCGGAATCGGCAAATATGCCGTTGATAAGCGCAAGCGCTGCGACCTTCGAGATCTTAAATCCAAGCGCTTTCAGTATATCGTAGATTATGCTTGCTGTGGAATTGTAGCTTTCGTCAGTAAACAGTTTGGCTGCGAGGTCGGCGTTTGCCGGCATGATATGATGGTCTATGAATATTATTTCGTTTGAAAAATCAGATATATTTTTAGAGAACTTGCCGAGATTTTCCACCTCGTTCACATCCAGGATGAACAGGGCATCGCTTTTTTCCATGCCTGTCTTGATTTCTGTCGTGCATCCTATGTTCTCGAGCATCTTTCTGGCATT
Organism: Microcaldota archaeon; assembly: GCA_021797745.1. GTDB lineage: Archaea > Micrarchaeota > Micrarchaeia > Micrarchaeales > CABMGC01 > JAJZZD01. The sequence continues at coordinate 1,112 of JAJZZD010000005.1, forward strand.
GTTCGTAAGGAAATCAGGAGTCACGACGCTTGCGTCGTCAAAATATTCTGAAAGCGCAACTGCAGAGCCGACAGAGTCTCTGTCGCCTATCGAGTGGAAGGTTATCGATACCTTTTTGTTCTTTGAATCTTTTACCAAGTCACAAAGCTCAGTGAAGCCTATCTGGTTCATTGAGAAACACTTTTACGGGAGTTGTACATTTGCGTAAGCTTGTCGCCGAGCAGCTTTTCCTTGCCCTTGAAGTCATTGTACTGTTTCGTGACCGAGCTTATCCTGAGCTCGATAAGCTCAGACCGGTCTTTTATGTCTGTAAGTGCTTTTGCCTTGTCGGTCTCTATTATTATGCCGGCAACGTTGCTGTATATCTTCCCTGACGCCTTGTCGATTTCCTGCTTTGCCCTGTCAAGTTCTGACTTTTGCGCCTGGAACTGGTCAAGCTGCATCGCAAGGGCGCGCAATTGCTCCTGCGCCATCTGATAGTCCCTTAGCAGTTTTTCCACTTCGTCCTCCTGCTGGTTTTGCATGTTTTGAGATTGTGCCATAAACTCATCTGGTTCGGCCGCATTGTTGCGTCCGATTGTAATTTACCATTATTGTAAGAAAAAGCTTTAAGGATGAGCGTGCATAAAGCCATGCAGTATACTCCGGGGCATTTGCCCAAGAGGCGGACATGAATAGTTTCAGTGACAAAGGCATAGGATTTACGCGCGCCATGGCGCTGTCGTTACTATCCTCCTTGTCCTTCGGCACATGGTTCATCATATCGATGAAAGCCATTGAGATTCAGACTCCGATGAACTACTTTGTGCTTATGCTGTTTTCTGTACTCGCCTTCTACAGCGCTTTTGAATATTTCCGGAAAAGGAAGATCGAATTACCAAGACCAAGGACTGTTGCGAATGGAATTCTATTCTCATTCTCTTTTGCTCTTTTTTTATCAATAGTGAACGTATCGAACATAGTCATGCTTTCCGCGCTGACCACACTTAACGTGATAGTGTTCACAGCCATAAACTCGCTTCACCACAAGGAAGTTGTGAACGCAAAGGTAGTGGCCAAGTTATTCGTTGCTGCGATATTGATACTGGCTGCAGTAGAGGTAATCTATCTGTTCAATCAGCAGACGGGATTCACTGCTTTGTCGCAAAATGATTTTGCGGTTGCGTTTGTCCTGATTTTTTCTTTCGGCGCATCAAATTATCTGCTATCGCACAACAGCAAAAGGACAACAAACGAAGAAAATTTCATGCTGTGGATCTTTGTGGTGTCGGCAACAGTCGCCATGATTGCCTTCATAGCATCAGGTGCAGGACTTCAGCTCAGCAGAGCGATAATAGCATATGCAGTTACGGGAGGTCTTGTCATGTTCATCAGCGTAGTCACTACCGTGTACAGCTACAGGTACATGAAAAACTACAAAGGAATAAGTAGATTTATAGGTACGAATGTGCTGTTTCTGGTGAGCGAGACCGATGTCATATTCATTTCAGGAATATATGCGGTTTTTGTCGGCGCCATAAACCCAGATGTCATACTTTCGATATTGCTGATAGTGTGCGCGATGTTCATCGTTTCTACCATAGAGAATGAAAGAAACAGGAATATATTCGGTCGCAGAATAAGGAAATTGAGAAAGTCATTATGATAAGTTGCGCGTGGCAGCAGGCATTTAATAAATCTTTTTACAACAAATGTCAGATATCAATGATAAACGGCAATAGACAACAAATAAGCGAATCAGGTAGTTGAATGGCATTGAACGAATCGGAACTGATAGAAAAGGAAATCACGCTCAGAAACTTGAGGCTGCCAAAAGACGTTTTGGAAACAAAAAGGTCGATAGTCAGGTGGCTTGCGCTCTCGCTGGGCGTCTTGAATCCAGGCGAATCGCGCTTGAGCTCTCTTGCTGTATTTGACTCGCTACTTTATTTCCAGTTCACAAAAAAATCAGAGCCTTCGGTAACTGAACTTGTGGAATACATTAATAAGAACTGGGAAGAGATAAACGAAAAGACACTTAGATACCATCTTCTTAGAATGAAGAAATCAGGGCTCGTGGAAAATTCACAAGGTAAATTTTACCTGAAACCGCCTGCGATTGGAGATAAATTTGACCCAGAAACCTGGGCAAAGAGCGTGTTCGAATCAGACTACAATGAGATTTCCAGCAAGGTTGGGGAAGCAATAAAAGAGTTGAGGAATAAAACTATAGAGGCATGAGGTGAATTCGTGAAGCGCGAAATTTATGTTTGGATAGCAGTATTTGCCATCATTTTCGTGGCGGCCCTTTACTGGAAGTATCTTTACGCGCCTCAGCTCAGCATTTCGCTCGAGGCCCAAAACCTGAGCAACTCGACTTTTTATCCTTATCAGAGAGTATCTCTACCAGTCACAGTGTCTGACACTGGCCAAAGCCCGATAGAGAACATGAGTATAGGTCTTTACAAGAATGATAACCTCACGCTGCTTTACAAAGTCACCTTGCCGGCTGGCAAGCAGACAACAGTCTACTACAACTTCAGCCCGACTGCGCCAGGCGCTTATTCTTTTTCTTTCATAGCAGACCCAGGAAAGCTTTATAACATAGCAAACAGAGCGCAGGCCGAAACAAAGTATAACATAACTGTTCTTTCTCCGCAGAACGCAAGCGAATACGAGAATGTCAGTCCTGAGAACACAATATATTACGGAACTTACAGTTTTGGTCCCGCGGGGCTGCCTTATGCGCTGTATCTGGATGAGCAGTATGCGATAGCCCCGACTGCACTCAGCCAGATGACTGATTTCAATTCTTTCCTTTACCCGCTTCTTAATCTGACTTCTACTTACATTGAAAACACATCTGCGACATATGCAGTATACCCACATAGCTCAGAGGCTGCCATATGGTTGCTCGGCTATCTTTCACCAGGCACAATAGGCGTAGCTGCACAGGGAGCAGGATACAATGTTTCATACGTTGAAAACGGGTCTAAAAATTTCACTTTGGTCAGGCTGTCAAACACAACCACGGTATGCAGCACCTACTCGCGCGGATGGCTAAAGCTTTTTGCATATCATGGCAATGAGACGTGCGTTTCCGCGCTGTCGCAGCAGCGGGGAGAACCGGCATACGCGCAGAACCTGAGCGACCTGAACAGCACCATTACGGCAAGAAACAAAACAATAGGAAGAGTTGCATATACAGTAGGCACGAAGACCAGCATAGGAACGCTTTCTGTGCTCAATAACTCAATCCTGTTAAGCAGCATAACCAAAGGCGAGGTGTCGCCTAACAGCACATGCCTCGGCATAATAAGCGCAGTAGGCAACGTCAGCTTCTGCAGCAGATACATTCTGAACGTTTCCCAGCTCACTTCCAACTCGCCGAAACTGACAAATGAATTTGCATTAATACGCACCACTGCATACATAGGAAATGAGAACGCAAGCGTGTTTTCACTGGTTAACGGGTCACAAATCCTCAACCAAGTACAAAACAACATAAACACAATAAAAAAGTTTAATCTAACTGGAAAATCTATGCAGTTCACATTGCTGACCAACAGCTGCCAGTTCAACAGCGCATTCTCATGCGCTAATGCGACATATCTGAATGGCACACTTTCCGTAACATTGACAAATCTGCTGAACAGTAGCGTGAAAATCGACAGCTTCGGCTGCTATAGGTACCCTCCGCTTGTGAACCTGCCAGTAGGCCACACTGTCGCAAAGAACGCGAAGATAAACGTGCAGACATACTGCTACAGCCTGGACAAGCCCTTGAACGGAATAGCATACAACCTGCACCTAAATCTGGCCATGAATTACACAGTAGGAAATGTTGTCAACAGCACTGAAGGCAGCGCATACATACAACTAGGGTGAAATGCTGATATTTGCCTACGACTCGTTCCTGAAAAAATACGGCAGCTTCACCGCCATACAAAACATAGCGATACCAATAGTGGAGAGCGGGAAAAACTGCCTCATAATAGCGCATACAGGTAGCGGAAAAACAGAGGCTGCATTCCTTCCTACGCTGAAAAGACTCGCTGATTCGAAAAACAGAGACAAAGGAATACTCGCGCTTTACATAACGCCGCTGAGGGCGCTAAACAGAGACATAATCAAAAGAATGCAGTCGATATCCGAGGAGTCTGGATTCAGCATATCTGTAAGGCATGGCGACACGCCGCAGAGCGAGAGACAGAAACAGGTCAGGAACCCGCCGCATATCATCATAACAACCCCTGAGAGCCTGCAGAGCATGTTCCTGTCTCCTAGACTGAGAAGCGCATTCAGGAATCTGAAAGCTGTGATAATCGACGAGCTGCACGAACTTTATTCAAACAAGAGAGGGGCGCAGCTTGCAGTTGCACTTGAAAGGCTTGAGGAGTTGGCTGAAAATTACCAAAGGATAGGAATAAGCGCAACAATAGGGAATATCGATAGCGCAAGGGAATTGCTTTGCCCGAATCGTGAATGCGTTGTTGCAAACCTGGCAAAGGGCAAGGAAATAGCAGTAAGCGTGGAGATGCCTGACAAGCCAAAGTCAGAGCACAGGGAATTCGAGAAAAAATTTGAGCTTGACCTGCAGTCTGCGGCAAGAATAGAAAGGATTGCCGAGCTGATAAAAGGCTCGGAATCGGCGCTCGTGTTCGCGAATACCAGGCAGGAGGTGGAATCATTGGGAAGTAAGCTCATTTACTACAACAAACAGGAGCCTTTCGGCGGCATAGCGGTTCATCACGGCTCGCTCGACAAGCTGGAAAGAATAAAAGTGGAAAACGCGTTCAAGAGCAAGGAAATACGCAGCATAATAGCGACTAGCTCGCTGGAACTGGGGATAGACATAGGAAGCGTGAATATGGTAGTTCAGTACGGCTCCCCTAGGCAGGCAATAAGGCTCGCACAAAGGATAGGAAGAGGCGGCCACAGTGAAAAAGAAGTGTCTGCAGGAAAGATAATTGTCGGAAACCCGATTGATGCGCTTGAATCTCTGAGCATAGCCGAGCAGGTAAGGAAGGGCGAAATTGAGAAGCAGGATATAGAAAGTCATGCCATGGATGTGCTCGCAAACCAGCTGTGTGCGCTAGCGCTCGAATACAAGGAAATAAGCAAAGACAAGGCATTCCAAATAATTAAGCGCGCAGCGCCTTATAGAAATTTGACAGCCGAAGAATTTAAACGGCTGCTTGAGTTCGTCGCTGGATTGCAGATAATCAGGATTGGAAACGACAGGATAGCAGTCGGGTCCAGGGGAAGAAGCTATTTCTACAGCAACATAAGCGTGATACCGGAAACCTACAGCTACTATGTAAAGGATGCAATAAGCAACAAGACAGTCGCCACGCTGGATGAGCGCTTCGTGTCGAGCTATCTCGACGAGGGTGCGTCGTTCATAGCAAAAGGCACGCCGTGGAAGGTGACGAGCATAGAAGAGGAAACGGTATATGCAGAACCAAGCACAGACCTCGAGGCTGCAATACCTGACTGGAAAGGCGAGGAAATACCTGTAACGTACGAAACAGCACAGCATGTGTTTGACTTCTTCGGAAAAGGGATAAGCAAGGAAGACGCCAAGCTTATGGATGCAAACGCAAATCAAAAGGCAGGCTCTTTGATCAAGAGGCAAAATGCGTTTTTCGAAAAGTCCAGGGGCAGAGTTCTCATTGAAGAAACCGAAAAATATGCCTTGATTTATTTGCCTCTCGGCAACAAAGCAAATGAATTCATAGCCAGGATGATTTCATACATCTTATCTGCAACAGGAAATCAGGGCATAACTGCGCGAGCTACGCCATATCTCATAACTTTGGATTATTCAGAGTCCAGGAAAAGTCCGAACCTGGAACGGATAATGGATTCGCTCAAAACGATAGACATCGCAGTGCAGAAAAGGAATTTCGTGATAAATTCTGAGCTTTTCAGGTACAAGTTCCTTCAGGTAGCGAAACTTTTCGGAATAGTTGAAAAGAAGGCGAAGATGACAAGGAGCAATTCCCTCAAGCTCGTTGACTTCTACAAGGATTCCGTTGTGGCAGAAGAAACGCTGAGGGATTTGGAGAAAAATTATTTTGACATAAAGGTGGTTGAAAAATTCTTAAGCAATATGCGAAACGCTGGCATAGAAGTCGCTGTCATACGCGGCTTTGTGTCGCCGCTTGGCGAAGAGATACTCCGCGCAAACTACAACTACCGTGAATTCCTCTTATCCACAGCCCCTGCTGAAGAAGAACTGAAGGAATTCGAGAGGCATGCAATAGGAGAAACTGCGGAATTGCTTTGCACATACTGCGGTTTTGAGTTCAGCAAAAAGATAGAAAACTACGATGAGGGTAAAATATCGTGTCATTCATGCAAAAGCCCCATGGTGTGCATGTTCACAGAGGACAGGAAGGAAATAATAGAAAAGCGGCTCGCAGGAAAAAAGCTCAGCGAAAAAGAGCAGGAAGCATATGAAAACATGGTAAAGGAAACTGGATTAGTAGAAGCATACGGCAATCGCGCACTGATTGCGCTGTCGACATACGGCATAGGGCTTGTTTCTGCGGCTCGCGCGCTGAGGATGCTGAGAAGAAACAAGCTGCAGTTCTACACTGATTTGATAGAAGCACAGAAGAATTTCATAAGAACGAAGAAATTCTGGAAAAAATAGGGCTTGTATTTGGAATAAAAAGTTGAATGCTGATACGTTTAACTGCAGCACTTGCGCTTCAAGTTGAATTCATGAAATTACAGGTGCCACGCAAATTAAACAAGATAGTGGTAGTTGAGCTTGCCCTTCTGGCACTTCTGATTGTTTACGACCTTGAAATAATAAGCATGTACGGCAGCACATGGGACAATAGTGCCAGCTACTTCAACACGCTAACCATGCTCGGTCGATCTTCGTACTACGAAATGCTAAGGGAGCCGCTAGTGCAGTTCTTCATGCTGCCATTTGCATTTCTCACGCAGAATTTCTACGTGACAGTGGAAGCTGTTTCGGTGCTGCTGACTGTTCTTTTCTTTTTTGCGGTAAAAAAGCTTGCACACGCCCTGAAAGTCAAGGGAGCAAGTTTGTATTTAGTGGCAGTTACAGGCATAGTCATAGGATTCATGACGCTGCTGAATCTGGCTGATATTCTCGGCGCCACGCTCGTCATACTTGCCCTTGCATACTACTACGAAGGCAAAAACATTGAAAGTAGCATAATGTTCGGGCTGTCTTTCCTTGCAAAATTCACCAACCTGATATTCATTTTCTATCTTCCGTTCATATTCAGGAAAAAGGAGCTTGCCAGGTCTTTGGCAATAGTGTTTTTGGTGAATCTGCCGTGGTTCGCAGTGAATTATGCGCTGTTCGGCAACCCGTTTTATGGATATATGCAGGCGAACCAGATTTTCTCTTCACTGCATACTGTTAACTTGACTCAGTTAGGTGCTGCGCTGTTGTCGCTGTTCGTGCTTAACTATCAGTTCATAATTGTGTTCTGCGTAATTGCAGTAGCATTGCACAGCATATCGCAAGTGTTGAAAAAATATGCCGCTAGGCTAGATGTGCGGGATTATTCGTTAATGGCAGTTGCATTCGTGGAATTTTTATACGTTGGGAGTGCACAAAATTTCGTAGCATGGCTCGGCTATCCTGTTTTCATAGCGTTTCTTGTACCTACTGCAAAATTGCTCAGCGCGTATCAGAATGACAGGAAAACAGCAGGATATGTCAATGCAGCTGCTGCATTTGCGGCGTTCTCGCTGGTCATAGCTTCGATGATGTTTGCTGGCCTGCCGTACGGCCCAGGCATGGTTAAACCTGCCGGCTTCTCTAAAATGCCAGCATACCCGCAGTCTATTTTAGCTGCGCACACGTTGAACTGCACCAATATATACTCGAACGCGTGGCCGTATCTAATGATTTACAATCAATCAGTTAAGTCTGTGTTCGGCGGCCAGATACCTGACGGCGCATGCGTAATAATGTTCAACGAAAGCATAGGAACAGTATTCAATACAGGAAACATGTCGCTCTTGCATGCGAACGGAAATTTTTCAATATTCATGAAATGATGTCGAAATTATTAGGCAAGCAGTCTCGCATCTATTATCTTCGCCCCCGGTTCTACTTTCATCAGCCTGACCCCGCTTGCCGCCCTGCCCGTTATCCTTATCGAAGCAATTGGTATTTCTATACTTATTCCTTTTGAATTGAGCAGGAGCAGCTTCTGCTCATTCTTTATGAACAGCGCCTTTGCCACTGGTCCTGTTTTCTCGTTTACCTTCAGATTAATCACACCAGACCCTCCTCTGCCCTGAACCCTGTATTCTTTTATGTCTGTTATTTTTCCGTAGCCTTTTTCTGATACAGTGAGTATGCTTCCGGTATCTGCAGACGCTATGATGTTCTTCGCTTCATCTCCGCTCTTCAGCCGTATGCCGCGCACCCCTGCTGATGTTCTTCCGGTGAACCTTACGTTTGCCTCGCTGAACTGAACTGATTTGCCGTTCTTTGATACGGCTGCAAGATACGGTTCGGTAGTGTAAACTATTGTATCGGCTATGCTGTCGCCTTCGTTCAGCGTTATTGCGCGCACGCCGCCGGCCCTTGGGTGCGAGAACAGCACCGCATCCAGCTTTTTGACAAGCCCTTTTGCAGTTAGGAATCCTATTTTCGTTTTTTCAAACTGCTTTATGTTGAACATGCCTACTATGTTTTCGTTTTCCAGTCTGAGCAGATTGGCTATCGCCCTGCCATCAGAATATCGTGAGCCCTCCGGCACGTTATATGCCTTGAGCCAGTAGATGCGGCCCTGATTGGAAACACAGATTATGAAATCCTTGTTCCTTGCAGTTACTACCTGCTTTACGAAATCGCCTTCCTTGAGGTTTATTGCTATGATTCCCTTTCCGCCGCGGTCCTGTTCCTTGTAGCTGCCTGTGCTCATCCTTTTCACGTAGCCTGAATTTGTCAGGAGTATTGTCACGGGCTCATCGCTTATCAGGTCTTCGTCCTGTATTTCCGCTTCCTCGTCGCTGAAAACAAGCTCCGTTTTTCTTTCCCTGCCGTATTTTTTCTTTATTTCATTAGTTTCGTCTTTTATTATCTGGTCTATTTTGCTCTGATCCGCAAGAACACCTGTATAATAAGCGATTTCCTTCTCGAGATCTGACTTTTCCTTGCTGAGCGTATCGTTCTCGAGGCGCGTGAGCTTGCTGAGCTTCATGTCAAGTATTGAATTGGCCTGTTTCTCGCTTAGTGAGAAATTTGCCATGAGCTTGTTCCTTGCCTCACCCACTTCCTTGCTTTCCCTTATGTTTTTTATTATGTCGTCTATCTTGGTTATCGCGATTAGCAGACCATGTACTATGTGAAGCCTGTCCTTCGCGATATTCAGTTGATACGTACTTCTCTTTGTCACTATTTCGCGCCGGTAGGTTATGAATGTATTAAGCATCTGCAAAATGTTGAAGCTTCTTAGGCTTTTGCCGATTACTGCGAGGTTTATTATAGGGAAAGTCAACTCTGCCTGGGTGTGCTTGTAAATCAGATTCAGAATCTGCTGCTGCTCAGCATCTTCCTTTAGGTCTATTACCACCTTTATCCCTGCCTTACCGCTCTCGTCCCGTATGTCCCTTATTCCTATTATTTTCTTCTCCCTTACCGAATCAGCTATCTTTCTTATCATCGCCGACTTGTTGACGTTGTAAGGCAGCTCTGTGAAAATTATCTTTTTGCCATTGCTCAAATCTGCTTTTGCGCGAATTGTCAGCTGGCCACGGCCAAGCCGGTAACCGTTAAGCGCTGCTCCAGACATTATGGCGGTTCCTCCGGTGGGGAAGTCAGGCCCTTTGATGATTTGCAGTATGTCGTCAACAGTTGCATCTTTGTTGTCAAGGACATGCACTATTGCAGAACAAACCTCTGATAAATTGTGTGGAGGTATGCTTGTTGCAACACCTACTGCAATTCCGGATGATCCGTTGACAAGCAGGTTAGGTATTTTTGAAGGCAAAATTACTGGTTCTTTTTCGGTGTTGTCGAAGTTAGGAACAAAGTCCACTGTCTCTTTATCCAAATCGGCAAGCATCTCCTCTGCCATTTTTGTCAGGCGCACTTCAGTGTATCTCATCGCTGCAGGTGGATCTCCGTCTCGCGAACCAAAATTTCCCTGACCTTCTACAAGTGTGTGATTCATGGAAAAATCCTGAGCCATCCTGACAAGCGCGTCATAAACGGCGATGTCTCCGTGAGGGTGGAATTTGCCAATAGTATTTCCCACCACTCGCGCGCTTTTTTTAGTGGGCTGATCGTGCGTGTTGTTTAAGTCATACATAGAGTAAAGGATACGTCTTTGTGCCGGCTTAAGCCCGTCGCGTGCGTCAGGAATCGCCCTCCCTATGATTACGCTCATTGCATAATCAAGATAGCTGTTCTGCAATTCATCTTCAAGCAGTGCGGGCGTTATGTTTTGCATGAAATATCATCGCTATTTTTCATATGTCAAGGAATCTGACATCTCCGGAATGCTCTTCAAGGAATTTCCTCCTTTGGGCTACATCCAGGCCCATGAGTATAACGAATAGCTGTTCCGCAAGAGCGGCGTCATTTATTGTGATTTGCTTAAGCACCCTTGAATCTGGGTTCATTGTGGTCTCCCACAGCTGGTCTGGGTTCATTTCCCCCAAACCTTTGTATCTTTGCACTGAAACGTTAGCGCCAAATGTCTTTGATTTCTCAGCTAGTTGTGCATCGGTGTAGCAGTATGCTATTTCCTTTCCCTTTGAAACCTTGTAAAGCGGAGGCTGTGCGATGTAGACATAACCAGATTCTATCAGCTTTCTCTGGAACCGGTAGAAGAAGGTAAGAAGAAGGGTCTGTATATGACTTCCGTCAACATCTGCATCGCTCATTATTATTATTTTCTTGTATCTTACTTTTTCAGGATTGAAAGTTTCCCTGATTCCTGTGCCGAGCGCAGTCACAATTGTATTAAGCTCCGCGCTCTCAAATATCTTTTCATCGCTCGCCTTTTCCACATTGAGTATTTTCCCTTTTAGCGGGAGTATTGCCTGTATCTGAACATTCCTGCCCTGCTTGCTAGAGCCTCCTGCGCTCTCCCCTTCAACTATGAAAAGCTCTGACTTTGCCGGGTCTCTTTCTATGCAGTCGGTCAATTTTCCAGGCAACACAGCTCCTTCAAACATGCTTTTCTTTCTTGCCAGATCCCTTGCGCGCTTTGCGCTCTCTCGCGCGTTTGCGGCATTTATCACCTTTTCAACTATGGATCTTGCCTCTTTTGGGTTTTCCTCCAGATATCTTGAAAGTGAATCATAAACCCCGGTTTCTATTATGCTTTTTATCTCCACATTACCGAGCTTTTCCTTTGTCTGGCCTTCGAACTCCGGATTAGGCATTAAAACAGAAAGCACTGCAGTAAGCCCCTCCCTTGTGTCGTCGCCGATTATGTCAAACTCTCTTTTTTCCTTGCTGTTCTTTGAAATGTAATTCAAAATAGAACGAGTAAGTCCTGAGTGGAACCCAGAAACGTGCGTTCCTCCTTCTCCTGTTTTTATGTTGTTGACAAAGGCCTCGAGCCGCTCATCGAAGGAATCGACATACTGGAATGCAAAGTCGACCTGCACGCCATCCTGCTGCTTCCTGGCTTTGATTATGTTTGTGAGCGGCTTCTGCTCACCGTTTATGTATTTTATGAAATCAGCGATTCCATTCTCAGAATAGAATTCCGTTTCTTCGTGCGCGTTGAAGCGATCGTCAACGAGCTTTATCATGAGTTTGGGGTCAAGATAGCTTGTGTACCTGAGCCTCTCGAAAAGGAGCGCCGAATCAAATTTGGTTGCGGGAAATATCGCAGGATCTGGTTTGAACTTTATCGATGTCCCGGTCTCGTCTGAATCGCCTATTACCCGCAATTCTGATGTTGGATTGCCTTTTGAAAACGTTTGTGTATAGATATGCCCGTCGCGCTTTACTGTAACTTCAGTAAATTCGGAAAGTGCATTTATTACAGTAAGCCCTACGCCGTGCAGCCCTCCTGAAATTTTGTAAACGTCATTGCTGAACTTTGCTCCTTTATGCAGAGTTGTCATTATGACTTCGAGCGCGCTTTTCCCATATTTATCCATCATTCCTACAGGTATCCCTCTTCCGTTATCGCTTACCTCAGCCACATCTCCGGTGTCGGAGCTCGATAAATGCACGGTTATGTTCTTTGCGAAGCCCGCAAGCGCTTCGTCAACTGCATTGTCTATTGCTTCCTGCAGCAGATGAAGGACGCCTTTAGAACCCGTCGAGCCGATGTACATAGCTGGCCTTTTTCGAATTCCCTGCGCTCCCTCAAGCACAATAATCTTCGATGCGTCATACTTGTTGTTTTCGCCCTGCACTACATCAACCGCTCTCTGTAAAATTAAGCAAGTTTAAATTGAATTTAAACGTTTTTAAAGGTTTGCCGGCTGTTTTGTCGTCGAACATTTGTCGTCGTACAATCAGAGAAAGCGACAATATGCAAAAGTTAGGCAGTACAGCGTAAAAACATATGCCGCACATTATTATTGTGAGTTTATGGCACCAAAAAAAATAATCATAATAGGAGCTGCTGGCCGCGACTTTCACTGTTTTAATACGTTATTCAGGGGCAACAAAGAGTGTGAAGTTGTTGCGTTCACCGCTGCCCAGATTCCTTACATTTCCGGAAGGAAATATCCGAAGGAGCTGAGCGGAAGGCTTTATCCGAAAGGCATACAGATATACGACGAAAGTGAGCTGCCAGGGCTTATAAAAAATTTACATGCGGACGCCTGCATCCTCGCTTACAGCGACTTGCCCTATGCTGCGGTTATGCACAAGGCCAGCCTCGTAAATGCATGCGGAGCTGATTTCTGGCTTATGACTCCCGAATCAAGCATGCTAAAATCAACAAAACCAGTCATAGCGGTGTGCGCAGTAAGAACCGGCGCTGGCAAAAGCCCCACTACAAGGTATATTGCAAAGAAGCTCAGGGACATGGGAAAAAAGGTGGTGATAATAAGGCACCCGATGCCTTACGGAATATTGAAAGAGCAAGTAGTAGAGCGCTTCGCAAGCATAAAGGACCTTGATAAGTACAAAACAACTATCGAAGAAAGGGAGGATTACGAGCCCCACATAATGAACAGGTTCATCGTATACGCGGGCGTCGACTACGAAAAAATTCTCAGGAAGGCTGAAAAAGAGGCAGATGTAATAATTTGGGATGGCGGCAATAACGACGCGCCGTTCATAAAGCCGGATTTATTCATAGCGATTGCCGACCCGCTTAGGCCGGGGAATGAGATTGCATATTATCCAGGAGAAACCGTAGCCAGGATGGCTGATTTTTTGATAATAAACAAGGCAAATTCGGCAAAGAAAAAAGACATTGAAGAAGTACGCAGCAATTTGAAAGAGATAAACAAAAAAGCACACATAATGCTTGCGGATTCCATCGTAAGCGCAGACAATCCAAACGAGATACGTGGTAAAAGTGTGCTTTTGGTTGAGGATGGGCCAACAATAACGCATGGAAACATGACATTCGGAGCCGCAACAGTAGCAGCCAAACAATATCATGCCAAAAAAATAATAAATGCAAAGGAGTATGCAGTTGGCAGCATAAAACAGACTTATGAAAAGTACAAAACACTTGGAAGAGAATTGCCTGCAATGGGATATAGTGCAAAGCAAATAAAAGACCTTGAAACAACGATTAACAGGGCCGATTGCGACACAGTGGTTTCCGCTACGCCTACCAACATAAGGCATCTGATAAACGTGAACAAGCCGATTGTGCAGGTTAGCTATGAAATCAGGCCCAGAAGCACAGAATTAGACGAAGCAATAAATAAGTTGGCAAAATCAATATAAGCGCTTAACTGCTTTGGGTCCGTAACTCAGATTGGTAGAGTGGCTGGCTCTTAACCAGCAAGCCGTGGGTCCAAATCCCACCGGGCCCGCAGTTTAAGGGTTTTGATTCTGACAATAAGGCTAATATATCAGTTCGTACATAATATGATTGCAAACCCAGCAAGGCGACAAAACAGTGCTGCGTTACAGAATAACAAAATTGCGTAAATAAATTGCATTTTTAACGCACCTTTATATATGAGGAGAGGCAAATATCATATTGAAGGCAAAGCAGACGGATATTAAGCAACATTTCTGTTACGCCTGCTTTGTATCTTCCAACCAAAATTCCCGTGATAAAATGCCCACAGCGCACAAACATAATAACGCAAAGAACAAAACAGCCGCTAATAAAAGGAAAGTCGAGCGTAGCACTGCAAAGAAGGCCAGATCCGTTCCGAAAAAGCACACTAAAAAGGTTAGTGTAAACGTCAAGACAAAGAAACTGTTGAAAACTGCCAAAAAAGCCAAGATATCAGCTAAGATAAAAAGCAATACAAGGCAAAAAGAAAATATAAAGCATAAGTCAAAGAGAGCACTCCTGCTTGAACAAGCGGCAATAGAAGAGCATAGCAAGACTGTAGAGGTAGTTAAAAACATAGCCAACAACGATGCGTTCAACAGGTTCCTTTCCCAAAATATAGGCAAAAGGGCTTCAGATGTTATTCAACTGCTCGAAACGCCAAAGACGGATGATTCCCTTGCAGAGTCGCTTTCTATAAAGATAAATGAGGTTAGGCGCATGCTGAACGTACTCAGCAGCTACGGGCTTGTAAGATATGATTCGCACAAAGACAATCAGGGTTGGCTGACCTTCAGCTGGCACATCAATACTGAAAAAATGAAGGAGTTCGGCGACAGCCTCAAAACAACATCAAGCTCTGAAGAAAACTATAACCTGCCTGAAAACTGCAATGACTTTTTCTATTGCAGCAAATGTTATTCAGTTCAAAAACTCATACTGCCGTTCGATTCCGCGTTTGAATCCGATTTTAAATGCGATTGCGGAAGAAAGTTGAACCAGCTGAACAGAGAGCAAGTAATTCAAATGTTCAAACAAGGGCCAGAGCAATAAACGCTTTTATTTGCAGACCTTTTCCTTTTTGCATTATTGTCGACATAAGCGTATGTACAACAAGGAATAAAAACGTAATTATCCTTATTAATTACACAGGGCGATGCTTTGGCCGAAAACAAAAATATTACAAAACAAATCAGCAGAAGGCGCGTATTCCTGTTCATATTCGCCTTCTTATTCATAGGAATGCTTCTTGACGTGATGGCTGAATTAGATGTGCTTGCCTACGCACTGGATGACATAGCGATTGTATCGCTTTCCGCAATAGGCATATTGTTGATGGCATACATGCGCAAAGACACATCTTCAAAGAAGCTTGAACTGCAGAACAACATAATGCTCGTGCTAGTAGTAGCCATGATACTTTTTCAGATAGTAGGCATATTTGTGGAGCTGAAAAGTCCGGAAGATTTTGGAGACGACATACCCGTATTAATAGGGCTTGTGCTTGCATTAGTCAACAGATTTTGGTGAAACGCGTGCGCTTTTGTTTTGCAAACTCTTTTATTATGCAACAGTTAATGTTTTAGCGAAGCGAGGTAGGGTAGCCTGGAGTGCCCGCCGGGCTCATAACCCGGAGATCGGTGGTCCAAATCCACCCCTCGCTATGTAACACCCCGCAGTTCCACTAATCGCTAATCTTTTATTATATTATATTATTATCAAGACAACTACAACATAATAAACAAAAAGAATAAATAGAACAGAATAGTGGAATTAAGGGGTTGTAAGAGGCAATAGCATGACAAGTGACATAACGCCTTCGCTGATTTTCAACGTGCTTTCTAAAGAAACAAGTACCGGCGAACTCCAACCTCTTCAAGAAGATTTTTTTGATAAAGCTGAAGAATACTTAGAAAAAAACAGCAAGTCAGGAGACATGGACATGCAGCAAAACAACAACTTTAAAAAGATGCTCGCCAAATTAAAAGAACGCCGCAAGCAGAAGCTGTTGGTGTATCTTGCATACGACAAGCCACTGCCCAAACCTGTTCCCAAAAACGAAGAAAAAATGTACGAAAAGGTGCAAAAAATAATAAATGGGACGCCTTCTGAGCAAAGCATCGCAAAAATAAAAATATCTGAAGAAATACCTGAAATAATTACGCCGCAGGGTAAGCACATCGGCCCTTTTAAAAAAGGCGAACTGGTCGACATAGACGATTCAGCCGAAGAAGCATTTATAATAAACAGCAAGATAGGAGAAAAAATGTGATCGATATGAAAATAGAAAAGGAAATGAACGTGTATTGCCCTTACTGCAACAAACACACCTTGCATGCAGTCAAAATGCCCAAGAAGAACACGCAGAGAGGGTTCAGCATAGGCACAAGGAGGCACATGAGAGCGATAAAAGGGTATGTGGGCAGCGTAGAAGTGAAGCTAAGAAACAAGAAAATCGGGAAAAAGCAGAAGGTAATGCTCGAATGCAAAATCTGCAAAAAATCAGTCGAACGTGTTGTTTCCGGCAAGGCAAAGAAAAAAATAGAAATAAAGAAGTGATTTATTGATAGTTGCAAAGGAACTGCCTGCTTCGGGCGAGGTAGTTCTGGTAAAGATAAACAAAATCATGCCTCACGGCGCGTACTGTTCTTTGATAGAGTATAACGTCGATGCTTATTTGCCGATATCTGAGGTCGCGAGCGGCTGGATAAAGAACATACACGAGTTCATAAAAGAAGGTCAGCGCGAAGTAGCAAAAGTCGTTTTCATAGACCCGTCAAAAAGAGCATTGGACGTTTCACTTAAAAAAATAACGAGCAAGCAGAAAAAAGACAAAATCGGTGAATATAATTCAGAGAAAAGGGCAGAGCAGCTGTTCAGCAAGGCGCTGTCAAAACTCAGCGGCGCAGAGCTTGCAGATATCAAAAGCAGGCTTTCTCAGAAGTTCCAGACCTATGCTGATGTAATCAACGCAGCATACGAGAACCATGACTTGCTTAAGGGAACGATGAGCACAGAAGCGGCAAACCTTCTTGTGGAGATTGCGAAGAAGAACATCAAACCCAAGAGTTACACTGTAGCTTACAGGTTTGAGGTTAAGGCGCTTAATGGAAAGGGCAACATCAACACGCTCAAGGAGGCATTCGGGCTAGTGCAGAAGGCCGGGGTTTCTGTGCTTTACGAAGGCGCTCCCCATTACAAATTCACGGCCACTAACAAGAGCTATCCCGAGGCCGAAGACATGATCAAGAAATCAAATTCTATACTTTCACAGTTCTCTGGCAAGCTTAGCGTGGCTGAGAAAGGCAAAGTGCAGTAAAGCAAGAATCTGCATGAGGGACGTGTTGAATGATCAAGACAACCATATATTACAAAAAAGTAAAGCTTAACGACCCTATTTTGATAGTAGGACTGCCTGGCGTCGGTTATGTCGGGGGACTGGTGGCTGAGCAGCTGAGAAGCAAGCTGGGAGCGAAAAAGCTCGCTACCCTGTACTCTCCGTATTTTCCCTATCAGATCATAACGCTAAAGAACGGCGGCTTCAGGCTGGTGAGCAACAGGTTCTACTACTACAAGAACAAAAACAAGAAAGGACGAGATCTTGTAATTTTAATGGGCGACTGCCAGCCTCTTTCTCCTGAAGGGCAATACGACGTGAACGAACGCATAGTGAAATTCTTCAAAAACCTTGGGGGCAACACCATATACACAATAGGCGGGTACAACACCGGCAACAGGAACGCAGAAAAACCACGCATATTCGGTGTTTCTTCAGACGAACAGGTCAGGACAGCGCTTTCAAAATTTGGGATAAGGTTCGGTGAGGCCGCAGGAATATCTATTCTCGGGTCTGCCGGGATGATACTCGCTTTTTCTAAGAAGCACAATGTGCAGGCGGCGTGCATAATGGGAGAAACAAATATGCTGGAAGTGGATGCAACTGCGGCAAAAAGCGTCCTTAGGGCAATGGGAGAAATACTCGACGTGCCTGTCGACTTCAAGAACCTGGACAGGATACAGAAGGACACTGAAAAAGCCATAAGAGAAATAGAAGACATATCAGGGTCCGCACTCGAGGCGCAGCAAGGCCCTGCAGGACAGCAGGTTCAGTTTGAGAGTCAGAAAAAGAAAGAGGATTTGACCTACATAAGGTAATTTATAAATGCACCTTTTCCTTATCTTCAATACCGCGGAATAAATACTGCAATCGTCGCAGCATTTACGCTGCACATATTACGCGCCAGTAGTCTAGCCTGGTAGGATTCGAGCTTCCCAAGCTCGCGACTCGGGTTCAAATCCCGGCTGGCGCATTCATGGATAATCTCCATTATGCTTTTTGTATATGAGCTCCATCAGCAGGTCAATCCCTTGTTTTCTGCCCGCGTACTTTCTATTCAACTTTTTTATTGTTTCTGGCCTATCAAGCATTAGGTACTTTATCAAACCGTCTTTATGTATCTCTTTTGCGATGTCTTCCGTCTCTTTGGTTCTCTTCAAATAACTCTTGCTTTTAATAAATGCAGAGAACCTGCGTAACCCCAAAATCGAGTGTTTGTTAAGATTCAGTGTTAAGAATATTTCTTTAAGAAGAAACACGTACGGATGCTTGTAGAAAATAGCCATCCTATTGTAGTCTCTTTTGTGTTCGTAGATGTCGTGCCTGTGCACCATGTATATTTCTTTGTTTTTTATCTTGATAGACGTTCCGTATATTATGCTTGGGTTGTGAATGAAACCAAGGTGTTCTATCTTTCCCTTCCTGAACAGCCGCGGCTGCCACGTATAAAAACTCCTCTTAGAGTTCTCATATCTTTTTATCTTGATCACGTCTACTTTTTTATCGTCTGTGATACAGCCAATTCTTTGCTTCAGCGCCGCAGAAAGCTCTTCATCAGTGTCGAGTAGAAACAGCCATTCATTTTTGCACAGGCTTATCCCGTAGTGATACGCCGGTTCGGCATAGCCTAAAGCTATAAAATCGAACACCCTGACTTTGTTCATCTGCCTTCTTTTTATCGCTCTGCGCAACGCGCTTCTATTGCTTTTTTTGCTGCTGTCGACTATCACGACTTCGTCAGCTACGTCATATATCTTTTCGATTGCCTGAAGTGTTTCCCTGTATGGATCTATTGTGAATATCAGAAACGAAATTTTTGCCATTACGTCGCCTTTTATTAAGTTTTAGGAGGTTGACTAGTTTATAGCCTTTAGATCATTCTTGATGGCATTCTCAAGTACTTAATTTAATGTTTTTTGCTTTTGAATTTGATGTATGCTCTTTTATTTTTATTATTGATTTTTAACGCATTTCTCAAATTTTCTTATGACAACAAAACCTTTTGACATTCTTGTGAGCAAAAACATAGTAATCTCGTGAATTTTTACTTCTATTTTTATCTATTTTTTAATATCTTTATTACTTGTTTTCTGCTTCCAAATCTAACAAGTAGCACTATGCACTATTTTTACAAGTTTTCTTATTAGTAAAAATCACTACTGCTCTCGACTTTAACTGCATTATAATTCGATCCAAGATAGTTATATCTTTTGGGTTTACATTAGGTTTTATTTTAACTGTAATTTCTGTTATTTATTTGTCTCTGAACTGCTCCCATCGGGATTTGAACCCGAGTTACGGGGTTGAAAGCCCCATGTCCTTGGCCGGACTAGACGATGGGAGCGTCTGCGCTCATTTCATATGAGCCTCTACTATTCTAATTATCTCCTTATTTATTTCTTCCTTGCTCTTTGAGCCATCAATTATAAAGCAATTTTTTGCTTTCTTGGCTAGTCGCATGTATTCTCTGGTCACTTTTTTAAGGAATTCTATTTTTTCAAACGCGTCAAGGTGTATTCTCGCTGTATTTAACCTACTCATGGCAGTTTCAGGTTTTATGTTTATCAGAAAAATAATATTCGGTGCTGGCATCTGTGAGTTCATCATTTTCAGCCCTTTTTCGCTTACCCCCGCGGCGATCCCATACGCTAATGTGGACATAATATACCTGTCCTCAATGACGATTTTTCCTTCGTTCACTGCCGGTATTATTTCTTTTTCTACATGCTGCGCCCTGTCTGCTGTGAAAAGCAACTGAATCGTAGCAGGGTCCACATTTTGCGATTTGTTCAGTATGTCCTTAACAAGCCTTCCTATTTTGCTGTTTGTAGGCTCTTTTGTTTTTATGCACCTGTATTTTTCCGACAGGTATTCGTAAAGCATGTCTGCCTGTGTCGTTTTTCCAGACCCATCTATTCCCTCAAAAACTATGAACACGATAACACTCGAAGTATCTATTGCAATGCATTAAAATAAAAGTCCCTAACTTCTGGGAATTATTTTGAAAGATCGTTTGTTTCTTCCTTTGATGCTTCTGGAGCGTTAGCAGGTGCTGAAACAAGCACAACATCCCCCACATTCTTGACTGTCTTGTATAATATACTCTTCTGCCTCAAAGTTGTCCTGACATCCCCCTTTACCCCCTTCCAGGGCACCATCATGAGCCTGCTAAGCTCGCCCTTTTCGAGGTCTATCACAACGTCCTGAACCTCACCTAGATACTGTCCCGAGTCACTGTATATGTCCATTCTGTAGATTTCAGATAGCAACATGTTATCACGATCGCCTATTATCTCTTATCTGCAACATTATTTAAAAGTTTCTAAATCGAGATATTTCTGACTCTCGATAAATTATAAACTTTTAACACTATTTTAATTGATTGTAATGGCGATTATATAAGTTTCGTAGATGACCTTAGAGTTATAATTAACATCACAAATCACGCCTGAACAGCAGCTGGCATACATGAGTGAACTCAGATATTCGACCTCTTGCTTTTTGTGAAGCAAGCGTATTGTTGGCTTGCGTCGCATATAGAGCCAAACACCACGCTTACTGATTCAGGTTCAAACACAGGAGACACGGCCAGATATATTTCCGTGTTTCTTAATATTAAAAAGTATTCAGTTACTCGTATATACTTGCACATTCGCTGATGTAAAGTGCAATATTGCGGCAAGCTCCTATTGGAATGAGATAGAACTTCACAATCTATCAGCATCGAATTCACAAATTTCAGTATACATAAGCAATAAATATCATGCCACGGCTTGCACATTGTGTTCGGTGAGATCTGGCTAGCATTCAGACACAATAGCAAATAGCGTAGCCTGGCTTGAAATACCGAATGGGAAGAAGAACATTATAATAAAATGCTATGAAAACAGTGTGAATGATGCCCGTTCTGCAATGTCGTCCTAAAAACGTGTATCTGTTATAAATGGAATGCCCTGACTGCAGGAATAGTGTCATCAATGATATGTCGTAACTGACATAACGACATAAACCCAGAATTTAAGACAAAAGTTGGAAGTTCAGAATAACTAAGCCTCATTTTCTGCGCAAAACGATCTAGATATTACTAATTTTCAGAACTCACGGCTGAAACCAATCTATTTCATAATATTCATTATTACTTTTTCCCAGCATTATTTGCTTGACTCTGTAATACGTTACTGAAGTTTCTCTGTCTACTATTGCAAGCAGCAGTTCTAATTTCTTTCTTTTTGCTTCGGCTATGGCCGCAGCGAAATCGCTTCCTCCTATGTATTCCTCTTCTCCCAGCGACAGCATGGCAAATTTAGGCTCTGCATTTTTCGGATTGTCTGCTTCGCCTCCGTTTCTGTGATAAAGAACGAAATCTATTTTTGCGCTTTTCCTGCCTGTTTTTCCTGGCACTGCCATAATAAATGTTTTCCTTACTGAATGCGCAACCCTGACTGCTCTGGCCCACTCAGATATGAGAAGTTTGGAATCTTTCGGGAATACTTGTATTACATGTTTTGAGTGTATCTTTTCATCTCCGTTTGCTGCACCTGGTTTTGCGCCGGGGAAATAAACTCGAAAATGCGTTCCAAATTTAAAGCCAGTTTTTATCACATAACCTTTGTCCCTCCAGTCGCTATAAACCTCATAAAGGCTCTCGAAGTCCTTTCTTCTCTTTTTTGCGTAGCCGAAAAGTTCGTCTCGCTGTATGTTTTCTACATCTAGCACTTTCTTATTCAAAAGATACAACGTTTCGTAAATGTCGAGCTTATTGAACTTGCCTCTGTCTGCAGCCTTGTATGACCCGTACTGGCCCAGCCAGTATCTCTCGTATAGCTCCTTTCCCTCCTTTTCCTCATTCAGAATGGTCATAAGATCTGATTTGAAAAAGATACCGCTGACCTTCAGCGATCCAGATATGATGAGCGAACCCGACGGGTACCTTTTTACTGGAGTTTCAAAGGATTTTTCCTTAATACTATTAGGTTCCTCTGCTACAAGACCCCTATCACGCCAGTCCCTGTACGTAAAGTATCTTGCGATGAACTTATTCGATCTCCAAAATTTTTCTGATAAGCGTGAAAAATTGATTTCCTCCCCTGATGATGTGCACCGTGCGTTCCTTTCGTCAAGCAGATAGAGTGCCTCCACTATCCCCAGCTTGAGCTTTTTGTCAATCTTGTTCCCGTAAAATCCTTTTCCTAACATGTCCTTTGTTGAACTATCCTCCGCAAAGATTCCCTTTCTACCCTTTAACTCTAACTCCAACATTTCAATCAAACCGTACGGCGTTCCCACGCTTATTTTTTAGTTTCTGCTAATCTGCTTATATTACTGATCTTGCAAAGGTCTTTTAATCGTAGTCTATAAAAGAAAAGAAGGTAAAACAAACCTGAGTGATGCCGGCATGGCCAATGGTTCGCTATACAAAAAAGAAAAATCTGAACAGATCAAGCGCTCCAATAAAGCCAAGCGCATGGTGCTGTTGATACTGCTTGCCAGTTTTGCAGTGTTTTTAGTCATAGGCGCGCTGAGCGTGGCCAAAGAGGGAGTCGGCGCGTTTTTACATACTCTTCTTTCAATCAACCCCTTCTATTATGGAATTTCACTTCTTCTGCTTTTCCTCGGCAATCTAGTGGGATTCCCCAAATGGCAGCGCTTCATAGAGAATCTGAAGATAAAAATTCCCAAAAAGAAAAATCTGATGATATACCTGTCGATGTTCTCTATGGACATAACTCCTGGCAGGTGGGGGCGCGCAGTTGCAGGTTATACCTTGAATAGAGTAACACATACTCCATTTGCAAAGACATTCCCTGCGATTGCTGCCGACATATTCACTGATTTTCTCGGTTTTATAGTGGTTGTATTTGTCACGTCATTTCTTGTTGGCAAGTTTACTGCCATTACTGTGTTCATAGGACTATTGTTGATGGTTCCCTTCCTCTTTATATTTTATAAGAAACCTTTCAAATACATAAAAGGCAAATGGAAAAGGTTCACATTTCTCAAGCGTTTTTTCAGGGAAGGAGAAAGCTACTTTGCAAGCAGCAAAAGAATAAGTTTGGGCTCTTATCTTTATGCAATGCTTTTCACCATACCCTCTATGGTCATAAGCGGGCTTTCATTGTTCTTCGTGATTCTCGCCTTTGGAATTCATTTGCCAATCTCCTATTTGCCTACAATTCTTTTCATCTATAGTTCGGCCCTTCTTTTTGGCATAGTGAGCGGCATACCTGCAGCTCTCGGCGTAACTGATGCTATTCTAATAGGATATCTTTCTGCATTCTTGCCAGGCATGGGATTGAACTTCGGAGTGGCATCGGCAATAACCATATTTTTCCGGCTCGGCAGCATATGGTTCGTTGCAGCAACAGGATTCGCATTCCTTTTCTACACTACTAGATACTGGAAATAAAAAAGAAATATCCGCGGCGTTATTCAAATCTTTTGAGGCTTTCCTGCTCAACAAAACTTAATTTTGCAGGAAGCACAAGAGACAGAATTTTGTCTTTTAGCTCAGCGTAAGGAATTTTTTCTAGTTCCGACATTTTTCCGTACCTTACCACCTGGCTTTCTTTGCCCCCATTTGCTATCATCACGAAGCTTGTATTATCTGCTATTACCGTCTTCGCGCCTTGAGCGTCTGCCTTTTTCAGTACGTCAAACGCCTCGTGCAAATTCATGAATCTGCTGTTTTTCTGGTCTATGTCAAGAAGCAGCAGCGAATGTTCGTTGTTTTCAAGGTTTTTCCTTATTGAATCAATGAATGACACTGGCTTGTAGCCGTCTTGCCAGAAAGGTATGGTTATCACTGGGCCGAACCTATACGCGTCAAGCCCGCTTTCGCCTATTGCGACAGTAAGTATCGAAACAGAATGCAGGGTTTTCGTTTTTATGCCTGATTTTCTTGCATAATCAAAGATTATCTTATGCGTTGTTGCAATCAGCGGGTCTCCTGGGAAAAGAATTGCTATGTTTTTGACTTTCGCGGCAGAGATTGTTTTATCCAAGTGATCTTCGAGGTCCTGTCTGTGCAATTCAACTAACTTTTTCCCAGTTTCTTGCTCGAGATATCTGACATATTTATCCTCCACCTGAGCAGTATATCTTTCTAAATAAATAGCATCCGCTCTCTTCAGTTCTTCGAGCGCTCTGACCGATATGTCCTTTGCCTCCAGTCCAAGTCCTATTAAAACGAGCATCGAATCAGCGTCTGAAATGAGAATTCCTATTTCTGCTTTCAGTCTTTTATCCCTTCTGGAGTTATCTTTATCACCGCTTCCCCTTCAGGCATGTTTGGCGAGTCAACAAGCCTCACTATCCTCTTGTCTTCCTTGCTTTTTCTCATATAAAGTCGCGTAGTTGCCGCATGCGCTATTATGTTACCGCCCACGGGTGTAGTCGGGTCTCCGAAAAGAATGCCTGGGTTGTCTATGACCTGGTTGGTAATGTAAACTGCTACTGCATGCGTATCTGCAAGCCTCTGCAATTTATGTATGTGCCCATTGAGCTTCTGCTGTCTTTCTGCCAATCCCCCTCTTCCTAGAAATTCTGCCCTGAAAAGCGAGCTTATTGAGTCGACAATTATCAGCTTGATGTTTTTCTCCTTTATTAGTTTGTCTGCCCTTTCTATCGCTATAACCTGCTGGTCCGTTGTGGTGGCCCTCACAACAAAAATATTTTCAAGCACCTTCTTAGGGTCAAGCCCAGCGCTCTTTGCTATTGCCTCTATCCTCTCGGGCCTGAACGTTCCTTCTGTGTCTATAAAGAGCGTGCCCCCGTCCAAGCCTCCTTTCCCATGATCGAGCTGCACGTTGACCGCCAGCTGGAATCCGACTTGCGTCTTTCCGCTTGCAAACCTTCCATATGCCTCTGTTATAGCGTTTGTCTCCACGCCACCGCCAAGAAGCTCGTCAAATCCCTTTGAGCCAGTGCTTATCTTTCCTATCGCTTCCCGTTTCTCGAGCACTGATTCTCCTGTCTCAAACTCGAGCGTGGTCGCCTGCTTTGCCGCTTCTATTGCCTTCTTCGCACTATCCGCGCTTATTCCAATTGCTTCCGAAAGTTCGTAAGGAGACGCGACAGCAACTTTGTCAAGGTCAGTGTAGCCTGCCGCCTTGAGTTTTTCGGCAGTGGCAGGGCCTATTCCTGGCAGGTCCTCTATTTCCTTGATTGATTTTTCCTTTGCCATTTAAATACCGTTAGCAATAATGATAAAAACAGGCAGATATATAATGCCGCATAAAAAGTTAAACCTTTTGTATTGCTTGCTCTTTTTCCAAGAAAAATTTTAATGCCGCGAGCGAGAAATTCCATCTACTTTTGCGGAGATATTAAAGCAAGCTGCACGATAATAAGGCAGAGACATAGTACATAAATAAATGTATTGCACAAAAACAATTGACGCCAGGCAGACCGGAAATAACGCTTTGAAAGATAAGCATGAATGTGACCGTGCGGGAACGAAGAAGCTTTAACCTCCACGGTGTTAGCGTTTCACTACTAATGAAATGAAGTTTTGGATATGAAACTAGCCACTGAGCCACCAACAAAACAGCAGTCTCTGCGCGAAGAACATGCGCAGCTCTTGTCAAGGATGAGCAGAGATGAGTTAAAGGCAGAGATACGCAGCGCATATTTGCGTAAGAACGGCAAGTGTCCAAATCCAGGTCTGCTGGAGAATCTGACATCCGATCTTACAAGCCTGGTAACGCACATGCGAACTTATGCGACAATTAATGCGTACGGATCCAATGTCGCTGGCGCTGCCAAAAAATTAGAGAGACCGGTGTCTACTGTGAAGAATTGGCGCATGGCCGGCGTTCTCACCGACATACTGCCTTCGGAGCGCGGAAGACGTCAGGCAAGGACGCTGCAGATATCGCTTTCAAAGGCGCGTAGATTAAGCCGCGCAACCCACATGCAAACCGACAAGATACTGAAAAGCTTCAACGGCAAAACAGAGCGCCAAATACGTGACATGCTGGAAAGCGACCTTGCTCCATCTACAAGAGAGCGGTATGCAAAACTCGCATTCATTAGTTTAGCTAACGGGAATGCCATTTCTCTGCTGAGATCTTGCAAAGAGAACACAGAGAAATCAGCAAAATCTCTCGGCATCTCCGCACGCTACTTCCAGTACTCGTCAATCGCGCTTAGGCGCTGCTTTAACAAAGCAAAGCCGCAGCTGAAACTTACAGCTGAATTGACCGAAAATTAAAAAGAAAAAGGCCAGCGCGTGTTTTCACACGTGCTGGCAAGGCGACCAGTTTCATACTTCCCCAGTAAGAGGATTCGTACGATAACTCGTAATGTTTTATATAAATTTAGATTTAAAAGAGTTTCTATCAAGCAGCGCGTTTCATAGAGATGGAATTTAATGAAAACCATTTTTACCCTCGACAATCCAGGCACGGTATCTGCAATTCTCCTCGGAACTGCGGTGTTTTTCCTAGGCATAAACTATGGCGTTTTCTTCCTCGCAGACCTGATATTTTTCCTTGTAATATCCACAATAGTCACATCTGCGGGAAAGCACAGAAAGATGTGGATGGGGACCTACGAAAAGTCAAGGACTTGGAAAAATGTTGCGGCAAACGGCGCAATACCGCTTCTTTGGACAGTTGTCTATGCAGCAGCATATGTACTGAACCGCCATTTTACTACGCTAATCCTGATAGCCTACATAGCGAGCATCTCAGCTGTCATGGCAGACAAGTTCGCTAGCGAGCTCGGGGTGCTTGACGGAGAGCCATACACTCTTCTCACCCTTAAGAAGGCAAAGAAAGGAACATCAGGCGCAGTAACGCCATTCGGGCTGTTTGCAAGCCTGTTCGGCAGCGCAGTAATAGCTATGAGCGTGTTCGTGCTTTACTCGAACGTGTACTATTTCGTTATAATAGCTGTTTCTGGACTGTTCGGCTCGCTTACTGATTCGATATTCGGCTACTTCGAGGAAAAGGGCGTTGGCAACAAGTACACCTCAAACATTGCCTGCGCTGTAGCTGGGTCTTTGCTTAGCGTGCTTCTGCTAGCGCTTCTGTGAACTTGAAATGGCAAGTCAGTTTTCGGCAGAAAGCGGCCTTAGTTTTTCATGAGTTTCGAAAAAATGAACCATGTAGCTGCATTTCGGCACTATCTTCACTTTATTCTTTTTTGCATACTCTATTGCTGCCAACGCAAGCCCTTCTGCTATGCCTTTGCCTCTTTCTTCGGGCGGAACGAAAGTGTGGTAAACTTCAATATTTCCCGAGTTGGATTTTGTGTAAAGCAGCTCTGCATCCCCGTGATTGGTTTTTGCGGAAAACCTGCCTTCTTTGTGCTCTATCTTCATGTGCTTACTTTTGGTATCTTTAAATGAAAGGCATAAAACATTAAAATAACCTATCTGCCGAAACAGCCGCAAGAACAATGAAGAACGATGAATATAGCCGGAATTGTGTCAAACTGTGCTAGTTGGTACGTACGTTTAGGATGCAAAGGAACTATTTGCTACAGTTTAAAAATCCTGATTGTGTATTTATTTTGGTAATGATATGCCAGGAGAAAGAGTAATTGGTGTGATCAACGGCGCCACAATGCAGAGCGCATTTGGCGGAACAAAGGTGTTTTCATTATTTTTCACTGCGACAAGAGTAATAGCAGCTAAGATGATAGGCAGAGGCACGAACGCCCTTCTTGGAAATTTATCAATAGGCGGAGTGCCGCTTGGCAGTGTTTTAATATCGCAGAAGCTCAACGAATCAAAAGAAAAGGCAGACACACTTAAGAGCGCAGATCCTGAAGAGATTCTGAAGCAGGACAAGGAAAACTTTAGCATATCTTATCCTGAAATAAAGCAAGTATGGATTGGCAAGCCATTGATAGGAGCGGCATATCTGATTATCACCGCAAATAAAAAATACCGCTTCTTTTTGCAGGCCAGTGGAACGCTGACGCGCGGCGTGGACAAGGAAACATATGATTCATACGTCACCATGCTTAAAAAAATCATACCGGATAAATTAAAAGTATGACATGCTGTGCCGCCTGTCAGTCACTTTTTGGCATCTATTATATGTCTCAACAGCACTTTCGTTTCGGCAGGATTCTTCACAGCGAATCACTTCACGCCCGTGGCTCTTACAGGGTAATCCTTTCCTCTTTTTTCTAGTTTGTCTCATGTGAAAATAAGGTCTTTCTTACCACATTTCAGTTCCTGCATTATCTTTTTCATTCCATATGCATTGTCTATTCCTTTCTTCCCTATGTCAATTGTAGTTGTACCTGCCACTGGGACATCGAATTTAGGCAACAATTTGTCCAACTGCCTTTTTATCTTTAACCGTTTTTTTCATATGAGGGTCCCAGCGCTTTTTTACTTTTATTGGCGCATCCACGCTCAATGCAGTGAAAGCCACTTGTATGCTCCTTATTTCTGTTTGGCTTCCCTATATTTTCCTTGGCTGGACAAAGTTCGCGTTATCCAGTGCATCGTTAATTGCAACTAAAACCTTTTTTTATCTCACTGCTCCTTAAATTTTCCGATTACATACATTTCCATTTCCCGTCTGCAAATTTGTAAAATAAGGTCCCACTTGCAGGAAAAATAAAAAGGTTCTATAAATTGGCACCTTTTGGCAAAGTGTTCGTTAACTGATTCTGAAATAATCCATAGAGTCCGCCTCCAATCACTGCAAACTTTTTAATTTTAAGCAGCTCGAAAATAAGTTGCCGCATTTCTTTACCAATAGACATTTTACTTTCTGTCAGCGTACCGTCAAGGTCAGCTACTATTTTTACTTTTGAAACCAGAGACCTGGCTATTTTTTCCATGCTTTTATTTATTGCACGAACCTAATAAATTTTACCTGCTGAATACTATTATGAAAAGGCAACGGCTGATTGAGCAGACAGCGCGTGGGCTCGAGGAAGATTCATACATTTCAGTGACTGCCGATTCTGTGCATGCATGTTTCGACATACTGGCAAGCAAGCCTGGACGAAAGTTCGCGATAAAGATAGTGCACAACATAGATTCGGTAAGCAAAACAGAAGCGACCAGGTTAAATAAGCTGGCCTCTTTCCTTGATTCCTGCCCTCTGATACTCGGAGTGCGTTCGAACAACGAATGCCTGAAGAAGAAGGTCACTTATAGCAGGTTCGAGATAAACTGCGTATCCGTTTCATCTTTCGACACAGCATTCGATGACATGCACACTTACATCGCATCTAAATCAGTGGGCGTTAAAGTCCGGATTTCCTGCTCAAAATTAAGAAGCACGCGTAAAATGAATGGGTTTACCTTGAATTCGCTTGCAGCCAAAGCGGGGATAGCCGCAAGCACGCTGTACAAACACGAGCATTCAGACCTATATGCGTCGTTGGGCACAGTGCGGGCCCTGGAACGCATACTGGGAAAAGACATAAGGTCGGAAGATAGGCAGGTCATCGGGAAAAAAAGCATTTATTCAGGGTATCTGGGAAAAACCGACCTGAGCGTGGTGGAATTGGGAGGATCACCATTCAACAAGCTGGCGAAGAGCAAAAACTACTATGAACTTTGCAATGAAACAGATTCGAGGACGGCGAAGAAAAAGGCAGTCCTGCTGGAGCGCGTTAGAGACGCTTTTCCTAACAACTACCCGTTTTTCCTGGGCAGTAGCAAACTAGGCAAAATAGGCACAATACCTGTGTTAACGGCAAGGGAACTTAGTTCGGCAAAGACAGAAGATGAATTGCTGGAGCTAGTTTACTCATGAAATTTTTAAACAATCAAAAGCATAAGATTCCCGAGCAGCAGCGAAATCACAGTGCCGATGAGAATGAAAAGCGCGAACGGAGCAGCATTCCTGTAAACCTGCAGCTTCCTGTCTGAATTTCTTAAGTCATTTAAAAATTCATTTGTCACCAAACGCCCGAAATGTTTCGAGCGCCTTTTGAAGTAAGAAATGTCCTTTTCATCCATCAAATTCAACGCGAGCATATCACCCTCTTCTAATTCTTTAGCGCTTACAGGCTTTGCCATGCTTTGCGTGATTCTGCTCTCATACATCGGCATCACAACCGAAGGTATGGCGAAAGCAGCCAGTATCACAGCGCCCGTGGCGCTGAGCCTGAAAAATGAGCTTATGACAAAGAAAAGCAGCAGATACATCGCAAGCATTACTATGCTTAATATTTTTTTTTCTGTAGCTATGCCTTTCGACTTTACTTTCACTGCGTTCCTGCCTGCCGACAGGTAATAAAGCGGTACAATCCACACTGCCGACACTCCTGCGGCTATAAACACAGAAAGAAGGAAAGGCATTCCGTACTGGTTCACGCTCAGCAGCAGAGGCGTCTGCTGTATAGGCAGAATTAGGCTTATGGTTACAAGTTCAAAGAAATCGCCGGCGCCCCAGTAGCCGATTCTGTAAATTGCATAGCCTGCTGCGCCCACCACCAGTGCAATCGCAAGACTTATCTCTGCCGTGTAAACGCCATTGAGCAGCGTTACGGCAACGCCCAAAGCCAGCGCTGCATAAACAAAAATGTTAGGCACGTTCCTTTTGTTGAACACATCAAATGCTGCGTATGCAATTGCGATTGCCAGCAGCAGCGCAATGTTTACGATTATGGCGAGCATGCAATTCCATGTTTATTGTCTGCACAGTTTTTTATATTGCTGTGCGTAAATAACATGGTTGTTGCAATGGCCAATCCCCAGTACGTATGGTTTGACGGGAAGTTCGTGGATTTCGCTAAAGCCACAGTTCACGTGCTGACGCACTCGCTCCAGTACGGGAGCGGCGTCTTCGAAGGCATACGCGCATACGAAACAGCGAAAGGCAAGGCGATTTTCAGGCTGCAGGAGCATATTGCGAGATTCATGCGCGGCATAAAGGTAATGTCGCTGCCTGTCAGGTTTTCAGGTAGGCAGCTGTCAGATGCGGTTGTGAAAACAGTGATAAAGAACAGGCAGAAAGAATGCTACATACGTCCGTTCGCATTCTATAACGACAAAAACATAGGACTTGGAACTGCAAATAAAAAAGCCAGTGTAATCATAGCGACAATTCCTCTCGCCGCATATTTCTCGAAAAAGAATACTGGCATAGGCTGCATGGTGTCTTCATGGTCACGGATAAATTCCACAATCATACCTCCCGAGGTCAAGGCTAGCGGCAACTACCTTAATTCAATACTTGCCTCTTCGGAGGCAAAGCGCCTGGGGATGGACGAGGCCATAATGCTGTCAATCGATGGCTATGTTGCAGAAGGGCCTGGTGAAAATATTTTCATAGTGGAAGACGAGAAACTGATTACGCCTCCGAGGGAAGCTGACATCCTGCCAGGGATAACGCGGGACAGCGTGATACAGCTGGCAAAGGCCAATGGGATAAGCGTAGAAGAGAGAAACATCCACAGAGAAGAACTGTTCACATGCGATGAAGCCTTTTTCTGCGGCACTGCGGCAGAGATAACTCCTATTTTGAAAATAGATGCCTACAAGCTCGGAAACGGGAAAATAGGTAACACAACAAGGCAAATAACCGACTATTACACGCGCGCAGTGCACGGAGCATACGAGGAATTCGAAAGCTGGCTCACATACGTTTGACTAGCAATCCTGCATTTAACTGCTATGCCCGCGTCACTTCTTTATATTGCTCGGGTCTAAGCCTATCATCAGCAAAATCGCGCCTATTATGTTTACTACAAGATACAATATCGCCCCGACTTGTATCATGTCGCTGTTGTTCGACGCCCCTATCCTCCAAAAGCCCACGATGGCCAATATACTTCCTATGAATATTATTGCACCGCCAATAAAAATGGCCACGAGCAGTATTATCGCTGACATCGTGCCAGTGCCTGTCAATGCTACATAGCCTGCACTAGCCCCGTTAGGCTGCTGCAGTGAATGCACTGCGGCACCTATTGTAAGTAAGTTTATGACAGCGATCAAAACAATTCCGGCAAGAAATATCGCAGAACCTATTAACTGAAGCAGCGCGCCGACAGAGCCTATGCTGTAAGATTCGTTGGCGCTGCTGATTATCGCAAACCCTTTGCGCTCTAGGAAAAAAGACAGCAGAAAAATCGCAAAACCAATTATCAACACCGGCCAGTAAATTATGCCGGGCACATGGCTGACTCCGCCAACTAT
Organism: Microcaldota archaeon; assembly: GCA_021797745.1. Classification (GTDB taxonomy): domain Archaea; phylum Micrarchaeota; class Micrarchaeia; order Micrarchaeales; family CABMGC01; genus JAJZZD01. The sequence continues at coordinate 33,498 of JAJZZD010000005.1, forward strand.
TGCCAGTATGCCGCCTATAACTATTACCGCCAACCCTACTAGGTACAGTATCATCGCCGTTCTTAATTTCTCTACCCCTGCGCCAAAATTTTCGTTGTTTTTTACCATAACATTATCTCTCAAAGCAGTTTAAATGTGGAGGTAAACCTATCTATTTCTTCGCCATTCCACGGACCTATTCCCAGTGCCGTGACAGTTCCTGGCTGAAGTTGCGTAAGCCCCGCGTCGCTGACAAGCGAGCATGGAATCTTCTTGAACCTGAAAGCCTCGAAAAGCTTTTTCAGCGCGTCCTCTGAATCGGCTTTCAGCACAATTTTTTTCTCGCCCTCGTCTATCCACTGCTTTGCAATCTCTTTGTCTTTTTTTTCTGCTTCGAGATAACTCATGAGAGAAGCGTGCGCGGCCTGTGCAGCAAGCTTGCCTTTGCCCATGCTTATGTCGCTTCTTATTATTATGACTTGTTTGATCTCTGCCATGCGAACATTTACTATTTCCTCAATAAATTTTAAATAGCCCCACTTACGTAATTCTGTGTAGTCTTATGCGTAATATTGGAAATGCCAGGTGGAAAACTCAGGAGGCTCATGGAAACGACGCAGCCTGTGCTGCCTCCCGAACAGACTCCAAAGCAGGCAAGGCATGCGAAATGGAGCCGTTCATATCCAACGCTTCAGTTAAACTGAAGATTAAACAGCGGGAAGTCAAGTTGGCAATAGACTATCTGGTGCACGCCGGCTACATCAATGTAGAAAACAACACTCTTAGCACAAACTATGCAAAGAAATCAACCCCCGCGTTCGCAGTCAAAGAACTAATAAATTCCTCACACGGCAAGCCAGAAGTACTGCACAAACGATTTGAATGGCTGAGAGACCTTGCCGGTGGCGTACCTGGCGTGTACAGAAAGCGCAGTGCATCAAGCAGCAACATATATGAAAGCATTTATGTACCCGGTCTGTCTTCTTACATAACTTATTACTGCCAAGACAACGGCATTTCCGAGAGCACCTATTGGCTGAATTTAAACGTGTTAAGAAGTCGCGGGTTATTCGATTTCGGGATAGGAAAACAAGCAAGGGTTACGACATTGGGAAAGCGTGCCGTATTCGCAGAAGAAAAGAACAAGTGCGTTGAAAACCGCGACGCCGAAATCGCCCTTTTGATAATGAACGAACTTTTCGAGGCAGGAAAAAGTAAAATCAAGCAGTTGAGAAGGGATTAAAAAATATTCAAAGAGCAATTTTCATATGCGAAAGCCGCTGCATACTGCCGTATTTCCATATATTCGGTGTTTTTTTCACTAACTCTTATATAATTGAAATCAACATTAAACCAGCGATGTTACACGTTTGATTATCATGTCAGAATTGGCAGAGAAAGCAATAACCGAGCTAATAAGGAATTACTACAAAAAAGCCGAGTCTCTGGCTCCGGACAGGATAGAGCAGCGCGAATTCGGCTTTGGCGAGTTCTCGCGCAAAATAGCGTTCAGGCACATTTCTTTCAAGAATGAAGCGGAATTCAGGAAATATCTTGTAGAAAAGGCTCCTCCTTATGCTGACTATTCTGCAGCATATTACAAATTTCCCAGCGCAAGACCGATGGAAAACAAGGTCTGGCTTGGCTCAGAATTGAGGTTCGACCTAGACGCCAGCGACAAAAAATTCGAGTGCAAAAAGCACGAGCAGGGCTGGCTTTGCGAGGAAAGGCTTGATGCCGTGAAGGCAGATACAATTGCCCTGGCGCAAGATTTCCTCATAGATTCGTTCGGTTTCGAGGAAAGCGACCTAGGAATAAACTTCAGTGGCAACAGAGGCTATCATGTGCACATAACAAAAGAAAGCGTGATGAAGCTGAGCAACCACGAAAGGGAGGAAATCGCCAATTTCATCAAGGCAATAGGGCTTAAAACATCAGAGTTTTTTCCTGCGCTCGGAAAACGTGGGGAGAGTTTCACAGGACCCAAGCCCGATGATTATGGATGGGGCGGCATTATGGCCAGAAACACCATTGCGGCACTTGGCCAGGGCAGCGAGGCTGTTGCGAACATGGGTGTTGAGTACAGAACAGCCAAGAAACTATGCCGCGAAAAGGCGCTGATAGAAATGGGCATAAAGAACGGAAACTGGGACATGGTAAGAATAGACAAAAAGGCAGAGGTGTGGTCTGCTATCGCAGAACACATTGTGAAAAAGAAATCAGTCTGCATAGATGAAAACGTCACAATAGAGAAATACCATCTTATGCGTCTTCAGAACACCATACACGGCAGCAGCGGACTTCTGGCTAAAAAAATTAAATCAATAAGCGCTTTGGATAAATTCGCACCACTTACCGACCCGATAGTCTTTAGAGAAGGCGAAATGAAAATAAAAGCAACCACGCCTTATGCGCTTGAAATGAATGGCCAAAGTTACGGGCCTTTTTCCAACAACGAAGTAATACTTCCCACTTATGTGGCAGTATACTTATATTTAAAAGGATATGCGGACATAATTAGTGTGCAATCTTGAGCAGACGCGCCTACTGCATATTCACCGCCGTATAGGCGCATGTGTGGAAAGAGCAGCAAGGAATAAGAACCAGGAGCAGACAGACACAGACAAACACAAATAAACACAAAGAAAAACAAACAGCATATTTCGCAGAAACTTGCAGCTAAACTAATGCATGCAATACATGCAAAACACAATACAAAGAGCATATAAACAATACAAAAATAAGTGGTCGAATGGGATCCTACGGACACATCGAAAAAACATTCCAAAACGAATACAAAGCACGCTCTGTTGAACTAAGAAACAGGCTGAATGCATGGAATTCAGGCGAAGTTATAGTTCGCATAGACAGGCCGACAAACATATCCAGAGCCAGGTCGCTCGGATACAAGGCCAAGCAGGGTGTGATTCTTGTCAGGGTTAGGGTCGGCAAAGGGCTCAGCAAGAGGCAGAAGCCGGCGCACGGGAGAAAGCCGTCAAAAATGGGAAGATTTTATGCCTACAGGAAGTCGCTTCAGAGCGTAGCCGAAGAAAGGGCAGCGAGGAGATTCAGCAACTGCGAAATACTCAATTCATATTACGTAGGTGAAGACGGCGGCAGCAAGTACTTCGAGATAATGCTATTGGACAGGAGTCATCCTGCAATAGCTTCAGATCCTGATTTTTCCAGGATTCTTGGTCAGAAAAACAGGGTTTACCGCGGCCTTACCAGCTCAGGCAGAGCGCACAGAGGGCTATTCGTAAAAGGCAAAGGCGCAGAGAAAGTCAGACCTAGCATAAGGTCAAAGCAGAGGCATTTCTTCAGGGGCTGATGATAGTCACTACACATTGAACACAGGGCATTAGTATGGAGGTTGAAGCGCAGGCGGACATCGAGATAAAATTCAAGGGAAATCCCAAAGATTATGTGTCTATACTCGGCAAAGCGCCAGAATACGACAGGAGCAGCGTTGAAATAAATGCAGGAAAGGACAGCCTGAAAATCCATGTGAGTGCTGTCGACGCGGCAGCATTATTCGCGTCGATGAACAGCGCACTAAAGCAGATACGCGTAATCAGCAGGGTCGATGACGCCTTGGAAAGGATAGGAGCTAAAGGGAGCGGTCGAAACGCACCCTAGCCTGATTGCCTAGTCTTGCGCAAGAAATATAAATATGCAAAAGGCAATAAAAAGGCAATAATTACGGCTGTTAAATAACGTGCATGAATTCCAGTCTGTTGAAATTATACTTATCTGGTATTTAGTTGACAATCAGCGAACGGGCAAGCAAATCGCAAGCAAAACAAAAAGTGAATTGAAAAGTGGATTGATATGAGGCGAGGCTCTCTAGAATACTGGCCGCACAGGCGTGCAAAAAAACAGATGCCCAGGCTCAGAAGCTGGGTCGAACTAGCCGAGCCCTCTTTTGCGAATTTTGTCGCTTTCAAGACAGGCATGACGCACATAGGCTTCACAGACGATTCTAATTCTCCTGCCAAAGGCACCGAGATAATAAGCGCAGCCACAGTGCTCGAGATACCGAGAGTTTTCATTTACGGTATCAGGCTTTACCACAAAACTGTTTACAAAGAGCCTGTTGACGAAGTTTACGACAAGCAGCTTGCAGCTAAAATCGGAATCAAAAAAACCGAAAAGACGAATCTCGATTCTGTCAAAAAGGACACATCAAAATACGTGGACGCTGCAGCGCTGGCATTTCTCGACCCATCAAGCCTGGGCTTCGGCATGAAAAAGCTTATGCGATTCGAAATGCACGTGGGTGGCAAGAGCATAGACGAGAAAATAGCATTCATAGCCGGTTTTCTCGGCAAGGAAGTTAAGATAACAAATTTCCTTAAGGCAGGCGATTACATAGACATTACTGGGATAACCAAGGGCAAGGGTTGGCAGGGGCCTGTGAAGAGATTCGGTGTGGCGAGGCTTTACCACAAGGCAACAGGCAAGACCAGGCACGTAGGCACACTGGGTCCATTCCACCCGCCTAAGGTGCTCTATTCCGTCCCAATGGCAGGGCACATGGGCTACAACTACCGGACAGAACTAAACAAGCGTGTAATGAAAGTAGGAAGCGCGGCAAGCGCTTCAGAAATAAATCCAAGCGGTGCATTTCCGCATTATGGAGTTGTGAGGAACGATTATCTAATAGTGAAAGGTTCGGTTTCCGGGACTCCGAAGAGAATGGTAAGAATACGAAAGGCATTAAGAAGCACGTACTCTGAGGCTCAGCCGCAGGTAAAGTACGTGTCGCTTACGGCAAAACAGGGTTAATGAGGTGCTATGATGCAAGCTAACGTTTACAAACTGGATTCTACAGTGAAGAAAAGCATAGACCTGCCTGTTGTTTTCGATACGCAATTCAGGAAAGACATAGTCATGCGCGCTCTGCTGAGTGAGCAAAGCAAAAAATACCAGCCGCAGGGCAGATATCCCCTTGCAGGATTGCAGACTACAGCAACTTATATGGGCGCGTACGGAACATACAGAACCCTGAGGCACGTGGGAAGGGCAATAAGGCCCAGGCAAAAACTGGCGGCCGGGGCGATGGGAGACGTAAGGAGAATACCATCGGCAACAAAAGGGCGAAGGGCGCACCCGCAGAAGACAAACAAAATCACTGCAGAACAGATCAACAGGAAGGAGTACGAAAAGGCAATATCTATGGTGATAGCCGCAACATCAAACAAGAAGCTTGTGCAGGAAAATTACAAGTATGAAAAAATCCAGCTGCCTGTTGTTGTGGATTCAGAAATAGAAAAAATAAACAAGTCCAGGGAATTGGTAAAGGTGCTGAACGCACTCGGTTTCAGCGAGGTGCTCGATGATTCGCACAAGCCAGCCAAGAGAAAAGGGTTAAGGAGGCTTTCGCGCCAGAGGCATTTCAAGAGCGGCGCAGTGATAATTGCAAAAGACATTTCAAAGCTGCATTATGCGGGAAGGAACATTCCTGGGATAGACGTGATAGGTGTTGAGAGCATGACTGTGGAGAAGCTAGCGCCTGGCGCCAATCCAAGGATAGCCATATGGAGCGAGTCTGCAATAAGCGACATAGAAAAAGGCATATCAAGCTCGGGGATGAACAGGTAAAATTGCGGCAAAAAAAAACAAAACACAAAATACAAATACAAACACAAACACCCACACCCACAAAAATAAAATAAAATGTAAAATAAAAGTGATAAAATGAATGTGCTTCTTTACCCGCTTGCGACAGAAAAAGCAATAAATATGGTAGAGCGGAACAACCTTATCACGTACATAGTGGATACCCGGGCGAACAAGAGCGAGATAAAAGAGGAGTTCGAGAAGACATTCAATGTGAAGGTGGCTAAAGTGAATGTTGCGAATAGCATTAAAAACTACAAGAAAGCATACATAACGCTTGAAAAGCAGTTCAGCGCCAGCGACATAGCGCTGAAGCTTAAATTGGTTTAACGAAGTGGCATAAATGGGAAAACGACTTAAACAGCAAAGACGCGGCAAAGGCAGCAATGCATACACTAAGCCGCCGCTAGCAGGCAAGGCGGACGTAATGTTCCCGAACAGGGTTCAGCAGGGCGCTTTGCAGGGCGAAGTCATAGATTTTGTCGATAGCCCGATGCACTCATCGCTTCTGATGAAGGTAAGGTTCGAGGACATGAGCGAGCATGTTCTTATCGCTCCAGAAGGCATACAGATAGGCGGCAAAATACACGAAGGCAATTCCGCGCCAGTGGCAATAGGAAACATACTCCCGCTTTCGAACATACCTGATGGCATGCTTATTTACAACGTCGAGCTCAATCCTGAGGACGGCGGAAAATTCGCACGCGCGGCAGGAAGCTACGCTACAGTTGTATCGCATCTAGACACAGGAGTTTCAGTGCTTTTGCCGTCGAAAACTACAGTAGAGCTGAGCAACGACTGCAAGGCGCAGATCGGAGTCGCCGCAGGCGGCGGAGCGGGTGTCGCGCCGATACTTAGGGCTGGCAAAAGCCACTACATGCACCACGCAGTTAATGCGCTCTGGCCCAGGTACAGGGGCGTAAAAGGAAATCCGGTAGACCATCCATTCGGAGGAAAGCAGCACCACAAGGGAGCGAGCTCCATGACGTCATGGAATGCGCCGCCAGGGGCAAAGGTAGGCCACATAGGCGCAAGCCGCGTGGGAAGGAAGAAAAGAGGTTAAAGGTTGATGATTTATGCCAAGAATATACACTTACCGGGGCAAGACTGCTGAAGAGCTGGCAGCCCTCAGCACGCAGGAATTTTCAAAGATAGTAAATTCGCGGCAGAGGCGTGCCATCAAGAGGATTGGACTGCTTTACAAGAAGCTTGCTGCCGAGGTCGAAAAGTCGAAGAAGTCAAATCCTAAAAAGGTAATCAAGACGCACGTAAGAGAGGCTGTGATACTGCCTTCGTGGCTGAACCTGAAATTTGGAGTGTATGATGGGAAAACCTTCCAGGAGATAGTCATAACTCCTGAAATGCTCGGCCATAGGCTCGGAGAGTTCGTTTATACTACACACAGAGTCATGCATTCAGCGCCTGGCATAAGGGCAACGCGCGGAAGCAAGTTCCTTGCGGTGAAATAATGAGTCATAGATATTCTTTCGACACAAAAAGTGAAGGCATAGCGTTCGCGCAGGCTTACGACGTCAATGCTAGCTACAAAGACATGTGCGCAGTGTGCGATTCGATACGCTACCTAAAGATCGACAGGGCGCTAGGCGTTCTCGACGGAATAATAAGCAAGAAAAGGCCGATTCTGTTCAAAAAATTCAATAAGCACATGGGCGCAAGGCATGAACTCGGAGGAAGGAAAGGCGCATATCCGATCAGGGCAGCCCAGGAAGTAAGAAAAGTGCTGATAAATGCACGGTCGAACGCCGAAAACAAGGGCTTCGACGCAGATAACATATTCATAGCGTACGCAAGCGCAAACAAAACGCACATAGAAAGGAGGGGCCCATCAAAAGGAGGCGCATCATGGGGAAGAGGAATGTATGGATTCAGCGCAGCCGTGCACAGCGACATAGAGTACGCCAAGGTGGAGATAGGCGTTTCTGAATTCGAAAATGAATCGCTTCCGAGAAATGCAAGATATTTGATGAAGGCGAAGAATCCTTCCGAAACAGCAGGCTCAAAAACAAAAGTAAAAACATCCAGACCCAAGCCTAGCGCCAAGCCGCAGCCTAAGGCCGAAAACAAGCAGCAAGGTGCTTTGCAGGAAAGCAAAGAAGGTAAGGGCGGCAAGGAGAACAAAACCGTCAAAACTGATGTCAGCAAGAAAACAGTGCCAGAGGAAAAGAAGGAGTTCAAAGCAGAGCAGGATGCAAGGAACAAGGTCGAGAAGGAAAAAGGACAAATAGCTATGCCTGCAGATAAAAAGTGATTTATTGGTAGTAGAAAGGAAATTCATATCTGATTCGATTGTAAAAGATGAGATAACAAAATATCTCGCCCAAAAGCTCAGCCGTGCAGGTTTTTCCAGAATAGACATACAGAAGACTCCGATGCTTACTAGGATAACAGTTCACGTGACAAACCCGGGAAAGGTAATAGGAAGAGGCGGCGAAACGATAAAGCAGCTCACAACTTCGCTGAAGGAGAAATTCGACGTGGAAGAGCCGCAAATCAATGTTGCAGAGGTGCAAAATCCGATGCTCGAGCCCAGGCTTGTGGCCAAGTACATCGCCAACGCTCTGGAAAGGGGCGCTAGGGCGAGGAGCCTTTTGCACGGTGTTCTAAAAGAGATCGTAGACAACGGTGCCATGGGGGTCGAGATAATTGCAACTGGCAAGCTCGCGGCAAAGAGCGCACAGGCAAGGAGCATGAAGCTCATGTACGGCTACATACCGAAGGCCGGATATGTGGTCAAGCTCGCAAACGAGGCCCACGTGGCGTCGTATCCTAAGTACGGAGCAATCGGAATAACTGTCAGGATAGTACAGCCAGGCACGATATTCCCAGGAAGGGAGATAAAGAAAGCGGTTGCGCTGCCGAAGAGCATAGAAGGCGCGTCGTGAAACTCAAATGCCTGCTACGCCTGAATCGGTTAATGGCATATTGCAACATATCTGTATATCAAAATATACAAGTTAACAGCCATCTGATAATATTAAATATCTGAACAAACAAAGTGACATCGAATGCACATGCGTGATTTGAAATCGCTAGACGCTAACGCGCTCAATGCAAAGCTTGGACAGCTAAGGCTTGAGCTGGCGATAGAAAAAAGGAAAATAAGCTCTACTGGGGTTCAGAGCAAGAAGGGCAAAGTCCGCGAAATGCGCAGAACTATAGCGCAAATACTTACTATTCTTAAAGAGAGAGGAGTGACCGTCTAATGGCTGAAATGTGCCCAAAATGCGGCCTACCAAAAGAGATCTGCGTATGCGACATACTGGACAGGGAAGTTGCGCGCAGAATCAAAGTTTATTCTGCCAAGGCAAAATTCAGAAAGTATGTGACCATAGTAGAAGGACTCGCAGGCGATGAGCTCGAGAAGACGGCAAAAGAGCTGAAGAACAAGCTTGCCTGCGGCGGCACGTTCAAGAACGGCGTGATTGAATTGCAGGGAGATCACAAGCAGGAAGTTAAGAAGCTGCTTTCGCAGCTAGGCTATCCGGAAAGCAGTGTCGACGTCCTGTAGCGTTTCATAATACACTGCCGCACGCGCCATACGCGGCAGCCAATATGCTTATGTCAAACCTATGCATATATGCGTAAATAATTTCCCAGCCTTTTTTTTACTGTAAATGCAAATGATGAATGCTATGGATTGGATGATAGATGTAGCAGAGACAGTACTGCACGATTTCAAGAAAGCATGGGGCAAAAGGAAAACAGAAGTGGGCAAGATGCCTGACGATGTCTCTGAGCGCGTAATGGCCATGGATAAACAGATTGAAACTGTAGAAAAAGAAATGGAGAAACTGAAAAAGCAGGACATAGCCTTGGACAGATGGTACGACGATTTCATGCGCACCAACCACAAAGGAAAATAGTCACGCCCGCACACCCGGCCGAAGGCGGCAGCCACTGCCGTTTATTCCACTGCATGAATGCGCAGTCGTCAGCTCCGAAATGCAAATAAATTGCAATGCTGAAATGGTTTTATGTTTGACCAATTTATTCTGCCTGTACTGGCGCTGTTGCCTTTCCTTTTCGTTGTTCCAGTCCTGCTGCTTAATGACAAGCACTCTTTCAAGATATCAGTGCTGGCTTCAGCAATTTCGCTAATTCTATCTATTTGCGCCGTATATGTGGGAAATGCAGCCGGAATGTCACAGCTCCAATTTTCCTACAGCTACATAAACGCGCTGGGCACAGGCCTGAGCTTCCAGATGAATGACCTCACGCAGATGCTTGTGCTTATGACTTCTGTAGTGTTTCTTGCCGCGGCCATATCATCAAGCAGCTTCATAAAGGAAAGCAAAAAACTGTACAACTCCCTGTTCCTTCTCGCGCTAGGCTCATCGCTCGGTCTTTTCCTTTCGGGCAGCATGCTTTTCTTCTACGTGTTCTGGGAAATCGGGGAAGTGGCAATGTTCTTCATAATATACGTTTTTGGCGGATACGACAGAAAATATGCTGCGGTAAAATTCCTTGTTTATTCCATAGCAGCAAGCCTCATGCTACTTATTGGAATAATCTTGCTTTACACAAGCGTGCCTGTGCCTACGTTCGCGCTCAGCCAGATAGCTGCCTCAGCCGCATCGATTCCGCACAGCACGCAGCTGCTTGTTTTCGTGTTGCTGGCTCTCGCGTTCATGATAAAAATACCAGTGTTTCCTTTCCATGGCTGGCTTCCTGACGCTCATACTGAGGCCCCGACTCCTGGAAGCATGATACTTGCAGGAACACTGCTCAAATATGGAGGCTACGGCCTGTTTCTCCTGTTTCTCATAGACCCTGTCGCGCAGCATTACGCCATGTACCTTGCGGTACTGTTCGGCTTCTCTGCAGTTTACGCCGCATTTGTGGCGATAATGCAGAATCACCTTAAGCGCGCAATAGCATACATAAGCATAATCGACATGGGAATAGTTGCAATAGGACTTGCCGCGTTGAACGTATACGGAAACACCGGCGCGTTTTACGGCATGTTGAGCCATGGATTCATCATCTCGCTTCTGTTCCTTCTTGCCGGAGCAATAGATGAGTCGTTCGGGACGCTGCTGATAAACAGGATAAGAGGCGTTGCTAAAAGCGTAGGATATGTCGCATACATATTTCTTTTCGCTGTTTTTGCGCTTATAGGATTGCCGCTCACAACTGCTTTCGTAGCTGATATTTTTATCTTTTCAGGTGCGTTTACGGCATTCGGCATAGCCGGGCTTGCACCGCTAGGCGCAATACTCATATTAGCCGCATACTTGTTTTGGATCCTCGAGAGGATGTTCTTCAACACAGAAAAGCACACCGAACCTTATGCAAGCCCTGGAGCAGGGATAAAATATTCTGCCGCGCTGCTCGTCCTGTTTATTTTATCGCTCGGCATTTTCCCATTTGTGCTGATCTGAGCTGTCATAATGACATGAGCACATCTAAATAAGCATATCTGAATATTTATTTTATAATTTCCTGCTCCTCTTCCGCATAGCCTGTGTCTATGATCTCCTTGAAAAGTCCTATGAGATAACTCGCATTTTTAATTATGTCCGTTTGCGTAAGAATTCCAGTAAGCTTCCCGTCGCCGTTTACAACTACTAGCCTGTTTATTTTGTTGTTTATCATTTTCTTAACCGAGTCCTCGAGCGATTCGCGTTCGTTGGCTGTTATTACCGGGCTGCTCATCACATGCTTTGCCTTTGTGAAAAGCAAGCTCTTTCTTCTTGAAAGCAGCCTCCTGACTATGTCTCCTTCAGTCACTATGCCTACTGGCCTGCCTTCCCTGTCATTTATCAGCACCGTGTCTATGTCGTACTTTTTCATCAGCTGCGCTACCTTTCTCACATCTGAATTTTCATCAGTTGCCACCACCGGATAGCTCATTGCCTCCCTTACGAATATGTCTGTTTTATCTGCATAACCAGAGATTCTCCTGTTTCCCTCCACGAAATCACCGATTAAATAATCATTCAAAAGTATTTAAATGAGGCTTTGAACTTCTTTTACATTCCTCTATTTGCCGCGAAAGCAGCAGCCTCATTCCAGCTCAAGCACTATCGGCGCATGGTCTGACCCCGTTACATTTTCCAATATCTTTGAATCGGTTACGTTCTTCGCGAGCCTTTCGGAAATTACCGCATAATCTATGCGCCAGCCTATGTTTCTTTGTCTTGCAAGGCTCCTATAAGTCCACCACGTATAATTTCCGCCGCCTTTTTTGAACATTCTGAATGTATCAACATATCCTCCTTTCAGGAATTCGGTCATCCACTTTCTTTCCTTCTCTGTGAACCCCGCATTTCCTTCGTTTTCCTTGGGCCTTGCTATGTCTATTTCTTCGTGCGCAACGTTGAAGTCGCCACAGATTACGACAGGCTTTACTTTCTCCAATTCATGTATGAATTCTGCGAATGCACTGTTGTACTGAAGCTTGAAATCCAGCCGCGACAATTCCCTGCGCGAATTGGGAAAATAGGTATTTATTACAAAAAAATCTTCGAGCTCCAACGTCATTGTCCTAGCTTCTGAATCAAATTCTTCTTTGCCGATTCCGTAGCTTATAGAAAGCGGCCTTATCTTAGTTAAAGCCAGAAGTCCGCTGTAGCCTCTTTTTGCAGCAGGATACAGGAAGCTAAGGTAACCATTGCCGGCCAGTTCTTTAGGAAGTACGTCCGCTTTTACCTCCTGAAATAATAGCACATCATATTTCTGTGAATTGACAAGCCCGGCCAAGCCCTTTTTTACCGCGCTTCGTATGCCGTTAACATTCCAAGAAAGAATTTTCAACCACGCACCTGCTGTTTTCTTGCTATCGTTACCCTTCCTCTCCTTAACTCCTCGCCGAGCCGTTTAAGAGTGGCCATATCGGACAGGCCGCCCAGGGAAAAGAAACTAGTTCTCTGCCTGCCGAAAACCCTTAATGCGTGCCTAATGTCTTTTTTTAAGTCACCAGTAACTTTGTCTATTGTAATTCTCAGCTCACCGTCTTCCTTGCCCGCAGTATATTCCCATCCGCTTCCAGTGTCTACGACTACTATTTTTTCAGCAGCGTCAGTTTTTCCTGATCTCACAACATTAGTTATTCTCAAAACATCACAAATTAATCGCGCAGTTCTTGCTTATTAGATTTTCCAAGAAAACAGAGCCGAACATTTCCTAAGCTATTGCGCAATCTGAACGAATGCCTGCATAAAAAGAAAACTGCCGCAGCGTTGTGCTGCGGCAAACGCACCTTTCTTCTATTACTTGGACCCTCTTTCTTCCAGTGCCATCCAAACCAGGTCAGCAATAAGTATTATTGCACCTAGATATATCGGCAGGGGAAAGAATGCATACCCCGGGTATACAAGATAGATCCAGTACAGGTCAGCCAACAGGATTATTACTCCCATTAGCATTCCGAATCCAAATTTCATTTCATTACCTGAAATACATACACGACAAACTTTAAATACTCTAATGCCACGCCTATCGTCAATAGGCATGCTCGCATGCCAATAACGACAGTGGCGCAATCCCAGATATTTATTTCTGCAGCTCTGCCAGCATGTTCTTTATAGCTTGCATTATTCGATTTATGGCTTCATCAGCAATTTTTCTATTATCCTGAGTCTCAGCCGGATTTTTTGCGTGAAGTGCGTCTTCTCCGATCCATCTTTTTCCTCCCCCTGCAGCAACCATCTTTTCCAGTTTGCTGCTGCTTATCCTCATGGTGCTGCCCTCAAAATCAAAGAAATAATCGTCGTCGGTATCTACGCCATAAAGTTTCAGTATCTGTTCTGACTCGGACATGACCAGATAGCCCAATGATCCATACTGTGTTTTGAGTAATTCGCCGAAATCAGCAAGCAGTTTATTGAGAATTTCTTCCTTTTTGGCAACAGCCTGTTCCGGGCTCAATGTTTGTAGGTCCTTCATTTCTGGATTCTCAATTTCCTCAATATCTAATTCAACTGACTGCACTCCGGTGAGTATTTCCAACTTTTCCTCCAGCGCTTTTATGTGGTTGATTAGCGGCTCGTTTTCTATGTTCTTGTATATTCGTTCGATTTTTCCTGAGGCAGAATTGACTACTGTGGCTGCAGGCTTGCCTGTAAACTGTATTTCTTCGTTTGGATACATAAAATCAGCAAAATCGCATTTTGCACAATCTGATTAATTTAGTCGATAGATATTTTATGTCGTGTGACAATAAGCTGCTACCTTAAACAGTGGACGCAGCAGCGAACTTTTTCTTAAGCTCCGCCTGCGCAGCAGCAAGCCTTGCAACCGGAACGCGGTACGGTGAACAACTCACGTAGTCAAGCCCCGTTTCGTTGAAGAACTCTATTGACTTAGGGTCTCCGCCAGTTTCCCCGCACACTCCGACAACTAACTTTTTGTTTTTGTCTTTTCCTTCTGAAGTGGCAATTGACACAAGTCTTCCCACGCCGTCGTAGTCCAAGGTTCCGAATGGATTTTCCGCAATTAATTTGTTTTCGATGTAAAACGGCATGAGTTTTGATTCCACATCGTCTCTGCTAAAGGCAAATGTCGCTTGTGTGAGGTCGTTTGTCCCGAATGAGAAAAAGTCGGCATACTCTGCAATTGTTTTTGCAGTCAATGCGGCCCTGGGCGTTTCTATCATTGTGCCAACTTTATAACTGATTGAAACTCCGTAGTCATTCAAAATCCTATCTGCAGTTTTCTCCACTATCTCGCGTGCCTTTCTAAATTCACCCACCGTAGCCACCTGCGAAATCATGATTTCGGGTTCGACGTCCACCCCATCTTTCTTAAGCTCCGCCGCAGCCTCCATTATCGCCTCAACCTGCATCACATATATCTCAGGATACATGAGCGAGAGCCTGACACCTCGCTGCCCCATCATTGGATTGTACTCCCTCAATTCATTGACGCGTCTGAGTACCTTTTCACTTTCTTTCAGCTCCTCACTCCCTTTTCTTTTCATTCTGAGTTCAGTGACTTTTACTAGTATGTCGTCCAATTTCGGCAGGAATTCATGCAGCGGCACGTCAAGGAGCCTTATCGTGACGGGAAGGCCGTGCATGGCTTTGAGTATGTTTTTGAAATCGCCCTTCTGCATAGGTTTTATTTCATCCAAGTACTTTCTCCTTTCCTCAGCAGTGCCCGCAAGTATCATTTTCCTGACGATGTCAAGCCTCTCCTGCACATTGAACATGCGCTCCGTCCTGTCAAGGCCTATTCCCTGCGCGCCGTTTTGCCTTGCCTTCTCTGCCATTTCAGGAGTATCTGCATTTGCCATTACCTGGAGCCTCCTGAACTTATCGGCCCATTCGAGCAGCGCGGCGACGTCGCCTGAAATTTTCGGTTCAACGAGCGGCATTTCGCCAGCGAACACAAGCCCGCTTCCCCCGTCTATTGTTATCATATCTCCTTTTTTGAGCGTCTTGCCTTTTACATTTAGAGAATCGCGCCGCACGTCTATTTTCATTTCCTCCGCGCCAACTATGCATGGTTTGCCCATACCTCTTGTCACAACCGCCGCATGGCTTGTCATGCCTCCGCGGCTCGTGAGCACGCCATCTGCTGCCGCTATTCCTGCTATGTCCTCGGGCGTGGTTTCCGGCCTTACTAATATTATTTTCTCATTCTTTTTTCTTGCCGACTGTGCATCTTCTACTGTGAACACTATCTTTCCTATCGCAGCGCCAGGAGCTGCAGGAAGCCCCTTAGCCAGCGGTTCTGCCTTCGCATTTTTGTCGATTTGTTTGTAAAGCAGCCTCTCCAACTGGCCTGTTTCCACCCTTAAAACCGCTTCCTCTTTCGATATTAATTTTTCTTTTGCCATGTCCAATGCTATTTTTACCGCCGCATTCGCCGTTCTTTTACCGTTTCTTGTCTGCAGCATGTACAGTTTGCCACTCTCAACAGTGAACTCTATGTCCTGCATGTCCTTGAAATGCCCCTCTAGTGTTTTGAAAATGCTCATTAATTCATCATAAGCTTTCGGGACCTGTTCTCTGAGCCTGCTGACAGGCTCCGGAGTTCTTATCCCTGCGACAACGTCCTCGCCCTGCGCCTTCATCAGGAACTCCCCGTAAACCTTCTTTTCGCCAGTCGATGGGTCCCTGGTAAAAGCTACGCCCGTTCCTGATTTATCGTCGAAATTTCCATATACCATCATGACCACGTTAACAGCAGTTCCAAGGCTGTCGGATATGTTGTATATCTTCCTGTACTCTATCGCGCGCTGGTTCCACCAGGAATTAAACACTGCGCCTATTGCCATCATAAGCTGCTCCCTCGGTTCTTGCGGCAGCTCCTTTCCAGTATCCTTCTTTATCAACTCCTTGTATCTTTTCACAACCTCTTGCCAGCCTTCCGCGCTGACGCTTACATCATTTTTCGCTCCTGACTCTTCCTTGTACCTTTCCAGTATCGTGTCGAACTTTTCTCCAGGAACATTCATTACTATCTTTCCAAACAGCTGAATGAATCTGCGGTACGTGTCATATGCAAAACGCGCGTCGCCAGTCTTGCTAGAAAGCGCTTCTGCTATCCTGTCGTTTATGCCGAGGTTTAACACGGTGTCCATCATTCCGGGCATCGACATCGGCGCTCCGGACCTGACAGAAACAAGGAGCGGTTTTCCGGCATCGTCAAACTTTTTGCCAGTATTCCTCTCAAGTTTCAAAACATTATTAAGAATTGATTTCTCAAGTTCAGGCCACATTCTCTTGCCTTTTTTGAAAAATTCGTTGCACATGTTAGTGGTTATTACGAACCCTGCAGGCACAGGCAATCCGAGCTTTGTCATCTCGACCAGACCGAAACCCTTTCCGCCAAGGACTTTCTTGCTAATATCTTTTTTTGGTACCTCGTCGAACAAGAACACTTCTGCTTTCATTTATTCACCATCAATCGAAACACAACCGATATATTTGTATTATCTTTTCCCTTCCGCGCATACGGTACACATTCCCTTGTTGCTTATGTAGTGGAGTTCGCAGACATGTTTGCCGCATAGCGTGCATACATGCAGGCTTGGCATGCCGCATATGTAGCATAAAGTATGTACGTCAGGCATGATATCACGGGCGTTGCCAGAATACCTGCTCATAAATAAGCAGTGAATTACTTACTTGGCTAACTAATTGTTTGCGAATAACCTTTTACATGTTTGCTGTCATTTCGTTATTCCACGTTTCTCGAGACTCTTTACCTCTCTCTCCAACTCAAAGATGCTCTTTTCCAGCACATAGCGCAGGAACACAACGATAATGACTCCCAGCACAATCACTAATATGCCGCCATAGCTTATGTGAAATAATACAAAGGCAAACGCTATGGCCGCAGCAGGAGGATGGTCGCTTCTTGTGATAACGCTTAGCACTATCACTCCGAACAAAACAAATGCGGAAATGATATATATGGGAAACACTGCTAGACCAAGGCTTCCAAGAAATCCTATTACTCCCGCTATTAAATAACTTTTAACGAACTTTCCTATTTTTGCCATTTTTGAATTTGGCATTATGAACATTATGAAAATACTGCTTGCAAAAGAAGAAAATATAACTGCGGATGTGCCAACGCCAGATATCGCATCTATCTTAAAATAAACAAGCAGGAAGACAAGCATTGAAAGTGCAACCGATGCCAGAATCGCAGGAACTATCCGTATTTTCATTCTGCCTAAAGCTTCCCTGACGTTTTCAGGCTCGTGCTCTATGTATCCTTTTACTGTTTTGTAACTATTTGTGTTTATTCCGTCTATTCTGTGCCTGCGACTTTTTATTTTTGCCATACTTTCTATTTGAATATCTTTATTTATTAAAGCAGATGCGAATCCATTGCTTAATTGTCAGAACCGGCGCAATCGCAAGAATATAACAATTATGGCTCCGGATACAATGACTATTATTCCAGAGTAGTCTCTGCGGAATAGAACGAATGCAAATGCCAGAGCCGCGGCAGGCTGGCGGCCGCTCCCATCACCGTGCTCAACACTATGATTCCGCGCAATACTGGCGTCGAAACAATGAATAATAGAAATATTGCCAGAACCTCATTGATTTGTTTTAATTCTGCTCAATCTATGCGCAAAACCAATACCATTACTTCTTTGCCTTTATATTGGTCTAGTTCTTTGCCCGCCACTCTTATTTCGGCGTACGTATACTTTTTTTGCCCGCGTTTTATGTTTTTGACGTCAATTCTTTCATTTACTTTTGTTCTAAAACTTAGAAATGGGCAACCTTTTTTGTCTGTTTCTATTTTGTTTTTTGTGTTGGTCATTAAATCACCGCAAAATATTCTACCAGAAAATTCATATATTATATATCTATCCGTGCTTCTTTATTCTGTAAGAAAGGCTTAAATATCCAAGTGTGTCAGTGTGTCAATAGTGGGTTGGTGGATGAAAGAAACTAGTAATGGTCGGACAGACGCCATGACATCAGAAGACGATAAAGGCTATAAAGATCAAATAGAGGAGTGGCCGCGCAGAATCGTTTCATTGGAGAACGCGCGCGAAATATGGTGCTACCTTCTCCACGCGCGCCTGAATGGCGTTCCCCAAAAACGGATAAGGTAACCATGAGCAGGCCTGTCGCACAGTACTTGCCCGTATCACCCAAGAGCACCGTCAGCAAGGCAGGTAATGCAAACTCTCTCCCGACCTTCAAAAGCGCACTAGAAGCGCACTTAGCAGCACCACGGGTAGAACGGCGTTATTACAGGGCCGCACGCCACAAGGCGAATTCGGCGTTTTGAAGCGTCTCTTGTAGACCCTGTGAAGGACCGCCTTGAGCTCTTCGAGCTTCGATTTGGGCAGGCTGTTGGCCAGCTCCTCCAACCGGCTTGAAAACTCGCTGAAGACGAACACCGAACCTGCGTTCCCTCGCGTTTTAACCATGCCGAGCCCGCCGTGAACGGACCCTCCGCTCCGAAGACAAAAACTGGCGCCTTGGCCGGGATTCGAACCCGGGTCTCAAGCGAGCTGCCGCCTAAAAAGGCGTTGACAGGCTCGAATGCTGGACCACTACACTACCAAGGCTTGGTTCAACCGTATTAAGCTTCAATGAAAGCAGCGTTAAAGATACTATCATGAAAGCTATGTTTGCTATTAGTATTGGAAAGGAATTTAATTCAATCCCATACACTATCCAAAGAGCAAACGCCGCAGACAGGAATATCAGCCACGAAACTGAAAGGTCTTTTGTGGACTTAGTCCTTGCTGCTTTTATTACCTGGGGGATATATGCTATTATGTTGAGCGCCCCTGCGGCAAAACCTATGAGTGAAATATAAAATACGCTTATCATGAAATCACTGTTGCGCACGAATACGCTTGCATTCCCGCTGGCCGGGGTCGAACCAGCAACCTATCGGTATCTACTTTACAAGCTACAGCCGATCGCTCTGCCATTGAGCTACAGCGGGTTTGGTATTTAATAACTGCAAGCAGTATATAAATATGTTCGTCGGTGTAAACTTTCATGGCGATAAAAAGGCAGCAAAAAGGAAGAAAAGAAGCTAATGTTTTGTTCAGCGAGGCGCAAAAATATACGGCAAAGCAGCAGGCCGAAACTGGCAAAAGGAAGGCGTATCTCACCCCCCTTACCTACTACCGATTCAAGGACATGGCACGGGCAGTAGTCAACAACAAAAATTTTGCCGACGCACTTGCAACAACTTTCGCTTTCGCAAGCATATCTATCGCGTTTCCCTTCCTGCCTTTGCCTATTCTGATACCTTTTCTCGCTCTGATTTTCATAATAACTATGCTGCACTCATTCATGGGCCTGATTACGCTGCTTTTCCTCTCGTTCTTCCCCATCATGTACCAAGCGCCTCTGCTTGCATGGATTTACGCGCTTTTCGTTTCTGCAGCATTGTTTGTCGGATATTACTTCTACCGCGCTATAACGTTCCTGTTCCTGCTGGTAGCACTGCCGCTGTCTTTCCTGGGTTATCTTCTTGAGCTGCCAATGTTTTTGCTAGCGATAATTATACTAGGTTTCAAGCGCGCAGTGGGCGTTACTATAGCCGCTCTTGTCATCCTTGTGGCAGTTTCAGGAATGTCAGGAATTCCAATAGCAGGTCCTTTCATTTACAATACTGCTGGGGCGCACGCCATGATAATGCAAGATGCGTCGTATGCCAGTTACGTGGTCCCAGTCAAACCTGTGCCTGTGCTGTCAAACATTACCGGCGCATTCTTCAGTTCACTCGGCTCGTTTTTCAGTCTTGGTGTCGCAGGTGGAATTTCGGATGCAATATACTACGGACTAACTGCGCTTGGCTATGCATTCCCACTTTTCCTTCTTCAGCTCCTGATTTGGCTGGTTGTGATATTCGTAGTGCACAACTATGCAATCAAAAGCCGTTCCGCATATAAAGGTGCTGAATCGAGCCTTTTTGGATTCCTGATACCCGTAGCTTACTACGTGCTCGCATCAGTGACTTCGCTGCAGTACAACTATTTGGTACTGGTGAGCTTCCTGATAACGCCGGCATTGTTTTTCTCTGCTGAGTTGTTTGGTGTAGATATAGTGAAGGCATTGGAGGTTATGAAACAGGATGTGCTAGGCAAATTCGGCACTGCGTTCGAAGACCTGTCACACGGATCAAAGGAAACGCTCGACGATGTTGCCGATTACACTGAGACTAAGCGTGAAATACGGATGGCGCTTTTGGCTCCTATAGAGCACAGGGAAATATCAGGTGCATACGGCGTAAAGCCGGCCAAGGGAATACTGCTTTTCGGGCCTCCTGGAACAGGAAAGACGCTTCTCATGCGTGCAATAGCAAACGAGGTAAGGGCGAGCTTCTTCTACGTGAAAACGTCTAATGTAATATCTCCGTATCCCGGAGAGAGTGCGCAAATGCTTTCGAAGATATTCACCACTGCCAAAAAGAACGCTCCGAGCGTTCTTTTCTTCGACGAGATCGACGCAATAGCGGGAAAAAGGGAGCAGGAGTCGAGCGAATCGTCAAGGGAGCTGATGACTGCTTTGCTGACAGAGATGGATGGGTTCAATGCAGTTTCGGGTGTGGCGATAGTGGGAGCAACAAACATACCAAATGCGCTGGACAGCGCGATTCTAAGACCTGGTAGATTCGACAAAATTCTTTACATGCCACTTCCTGACCAGAAAGGAAGAGCCGAAATACTCCAGTATTATTTTTCCAGACTGCCGGCAAGCAAGGACCTTGATTTCGACCAGCTTGCCTCGCTCACAAGCAGGTATTCAGGT
This sequence comes from Microcaldota archaeon, assembly GCA_021797745.1. Taxonomy (GTDB): domain Archaea; phylum Micrarchaeota; class Micrarchaeia; order Micrarchaeales; family CABMGC01; genus JAJZZD01. The sequence continues at coordinate 54,314 of JAJZZD010000005.1, forward strand.
GCCGACCTTAAGAACATTGCCGATGAAACTGCGAGGCAGGTGTCTGAAGCTGCGATAGCGCAGAGAAAAGTGCTGATCATAACTATGAAAGATATAATCAAAACCATAAAATCAACAAAGCCATCGACAACGATGTCGCAGCTTGAAGATTACACTAAATTCAAAGTTGACTACGAGAGGCGCGCCCATCCCGAAAAGTCAGTCGAAAACGAGGTTAGGCTGAAGATCGATGATGTTGTTGGTTTGGAAGAAGCGAAGAGAGCGCTTTATGAAGCTGTGGAAGTGCCAATTTTGCATCCTGACATGGTCAAAAAATACGATATCACTAACATAAAAGGAGTTCTGCTTTTCGGACCTCCCGGAACCGGAAAAACTATGCTTCTGAATGCGATTGCAGGCGAACTTGAAGATGTGCATATATTCAAGCTTTCCGGCTACGACATAAGCAGGTACGGAATTGAAAAGGCGCTTGTTGTCATAAAAGAAGCTTTCGACAGGGCAAAGGAGAACACACCAGCCATAATATTTATAGATGAAATAGACGCGCTTGTGCCTTCAAGGGAAGATTCAAGTGAACTGGGAATACAGATAACGGGTGAATTTCTCGAAGAGTTCGACGCCATAAAGCCATCGAGCGGCATAGTAGTAGTTGGAATCACAAACAGGCCATATTCCCTGGATACTGCGCTTCTTAGGCCCGGCAGATTCGACAAACTCATACTCGCGCCGCCTCCCAACGCAAAGGAACGCGAGGAGATTTTCAGACGCAATCTCGACAAGGTGCCTCTTGAGAACGATGTCGATTTCGCCAAGCTCGCGCAGATGACAGAGCAGTACACTGGAGCAGATATACAGAACATCTGCAGGCAGGCGAAGATGAATGCGCTTGAATCCAGCATGGAAAATGGCGCGTTCAAAATATCATTGGACGAACTGCTTAAACTGCTGCAGAAAATCAAGCCGTCTGTTACTACGTACTCGATGCAAAAATATACTGCTTTCATGGACCAGTACGGACAGCGCTGACGCATTGCTCCAAATGCAAGATGCGCCACCGTCATTATTTTAAATGATGACGTCTGATTATACTTAGTTGCAAATGTGATTATATGACGGCAAATACTGATTTACTCAATCCAGCGTTCAAATTCCTTTCTGATAATTTTGTCAGTTTCCTGCTGCTTACTGTAGTGTTTCTCATAGCGTACTTTGCGATATACGGCATATTCAGCGCCATTGCCGGTGCAGTTTCGTTCACTTCTGCATATTACGGGCCGTTCTACTATTCTGCCTTTGGCTTTAACCAGTTGACCTATGCTATTGTTCAATCCATAGGGACGCTGCTCATGTCTGCAGCTGTGCTCATATTCATAGCGTCTTTGTTTGAAACAATAGCGCTTATAAAATCAAAAAAATTCGATTTCGCTCTGGCAATAGGCAACGGAATCAAGCGGGCGCTGTCAAATAAGAACTTGCTCGCGATTGTTCTGCTGCTGGGTTTTGTTGGAGGATTCTTATCGAGCTATGCCGGAGCGGGTCCTGATTATTTGTTCTACGTAAACTGGCTCGGATTTTTCGTATTCGGATTGTTCACTGCTGCGTACGTGGGGATTGCGCTCGGTGCGCAGTCAAGCAGCCACAATGCCAATTTCCTGCAGGTATTCAGTAAAATATCAGGCAACGCCGGAGCCGTGCTTTACGTGACGCTGCTTGCCTCGATAGTTCCTGTGTTCGGGATTATCCTTCTGCCTCTGGCTGTAATAATCTTGGAGTCGTAGACTGCGCAGTGCTTACTTTTTGCAGAAAGCGTATCCAAGTATTAGATACGTCATTTTCGCGACCAGAAAATCAGGGGCCACAATTCCCGGAATTGGATTCAATTCGCACACATCCATGCCTATAAGCTCCTTATCCTCCAAAACCGTTTTTATTATGTGCGTAAGCTCGTGAAAACTAAGCCCATCCGGTTCAGGGGTGCCTGTGCTTGGCATTATCCCGGGGTCTAGCACATCAACGTCTATTGTAATGTACACCCTTCCTTTCGATTTCTTCGCTATGTCCTTCCCTATTTCTTCAGGGCTTTTGCCCCTCATGTTTTTTCTGTAAATGGTATCCTTTTCATGTTTTGAATAAGCTTCACTGAAAGTGCTCCTCACGCCTATGCTTATGCAGCTCTTAGAAATTTCCCTTGCCCTTGCCATCACGTTTGCATGCCCGTACTTGCTGCCCATATACTCATCGCGGGCATCGCTGTGCGCGTCGAAATGCAATACTGTGAACTCCTTGTATTTCCTGCTTGCCGCCGTTATCCCGCCAAGCGCTATCGAATGGTCGCCGCCAAGCAGCAACGGCACCTTGCCGTCCTCCAAGGCGAGCAAAACCTCCTTTTCTATCCTGCGTATGTTATTCTCCGGGGAGCTTACGTCAGGCTCAAGGTCCTCGACCGTGAATACGCCTATTTTGCTTACGTCTGTTTCCAGCTCCTCGCTGAACAGCTCAAGATTCCTGCTAGCTTCTATTATTGCATGCGGCCCTTCTCGCGCCCCTGACCTGTACGACACAGTAGAGTCGTATGGAACAGGGAAAACGATCACCTTCGAATTTTCATATTCTGATTCTACACCGAAAAGGTTGTGCGGCGGCAGCGCATCGAGTATCCTCATGAAATCATCCCTTTTGGCATTTTCCTGAATACTAATACTTAATCGCGATAGGGTTAAATACGCGTTTGCAGCCTGCGCGTTTCAGTGGAATAACGCCGCGGCTGCGTTGCTCGCAAGTTGCATCACCGGATTTGGGAATATCCCAAAAGCAAGTGTAATCAGTACGCACGCGGCAACAACGGATATTGTAACGGCGCCAGCCTGTACGTGCCTTGCTCCCACCTTGTCAGTGAACATTGCAAATATCACGCGCGAGTAATAAAATACTGAAATGACACTGTTCAATATTCCTATCAGCGCAAGGAACAAAAGCCCCGCGTTCACTGCGCTCACGAATATCAGCAGTTTGCCGATGAATCCTGTTGTGAGCGGCACGCCTATCAACGAGAGCATGAGCACGCTCGCACAAACTGCCATAAACTTATTTTCCTTGAATAAGCCTATCATATCAACTATTTCGTTCCTGCTGTTTTTCTCAAGCCATGCGACTATGCACATCAGGCCTATGAACATGAACATGTGCGCGAATATCTGGAACATGCTTGCGTATATTCCGAGTTGACTCGCAGTTGCTATTCCTATCAATATGTATCCTGCCTGCGATATAGAGGAATATGCTAGCATCCTCTTGAAATTCCTCTGGACGAGCGCAACCAAATTGCCGTAGAACATGGTAAGTATCGCGAGCGCGACCAGAACATCGAACGCGAACCTGAACGTTATGAATAAGAGTATGACTATCTGAATCAGCGCGGCAAATCCCACTTTTTTGTTTATGCCGCCTAGCATGGCAGTCACATATGCAGAAGAGCCTTGGTATATGTCAGGAATCAGCACGTTGAATGGGAACAGCGAAGCTTCGAATCCGAGAGCCGCAATGAATATCGCACTTGCAAATACTGTGATTACTGCAAAGTTCTGTTCAGCAAGCGCAGTCGAGCCCGAAGCGCCGTATATCAGCACCACTGCAAACGATACGAGTGCCGTGGCCAGAGACGCCATTATGAGAAATTTAGTGGCCGCCTCGAGGCTTCTTTTCCTTGATAGGAGGGACATGAACACGCTCGGAATCGACATCAGTTCTAAACCGAGGAATATCATTATCAACGAACTTGCAGATGCAACCAGGTACATGCCTATGAGCGCGAATGCACTAAGTACTGCGAAATCGCCGTAATTATCGGCATATTCATATGCTATTGAGCTTACAGCAAGCATGCCTGCTGTGAACAGGAGCATGAAAAACGTCGAGAACTGGCTAATTTTCACTGTCCCAAGATATGTCGCACTGCCAGGCAAGGAACTGAGCAGTAATAGCGTACCGAAAAGGGAAAACAGCACCGCTTCATTGTACGCAAATATTACTTTTTTGTTCCTGAGGTTCCAGAGTACCGCATCTCCGAAAACCAGAGCAAGGCACAGTGCAGCGAAAACATCTATGTATATCATCAGGTATCACATCAAACTAATATTCAACTCGCATTCCACTTAATTCCACTTACATTAAACTTGTACTCAACCAACACAAAACCAATACGTTACAGCACAATCAATATATTGCATCAGAGAATCACCGACAAAGCCACCACCAGAATTACAAACAAGCCCGCAGCGAAAAGCGCCACATAATAATTCAACTTGCCAGTCGCTGCGAAGCTAGAGTAATAGCCGAACCTGTTGATTGCATGCCCAAGCCTGTCGAACAGTTCGTTAATCTGCAAATCAAGGAAATAAAAGCCATCTGCTATTTCGATGAACATTAGGCAGAAATACTTGTATACTGCATTGAATATGAAAGTTGTCTGCGGAAGCTGGTGGCCCTTCATTCCGATTCGTTTAGCTGTTTTTGCCAGCGCAGAACTTGCACGTGCATACACTAAATATGCCAAAATCAGTCCTGCAACAGCAATAAGCGTTTCAATAACCGATTCAGCAACGTTTATTGAAAGCAGGTTGTAGTTTGCGTAGCCAGGCACACCATGATACGCAAGGCCATTCGGAATATATGTCTGTGCGTACACGAACCATGCTCCAGCAATCAGTGTAAACGCGGCCATCGCTAGCATGCTGTACTTCATGCTCCTGGGCTGCATGTCATATGCGATTTCCACACTTTTGTCTGCTTTCTTGGAAATCGTGAAGAACCATCTGAACATGTAGAAGCTTGTGGCAAGTCCCATTGCAAGCATGACTAAATATATTATGAAATTCATTTCAAATGCAGACTGCGCGGCGAGCGCACCGAATGCAGAACCGAGACCTACATTCGAAAAGAAGCCGTCAAAAGGTATGAATCCCGCAATTGCGAGCACACCAAAAAGCGTAGTTACGAAAATCATCCTGTTGCTTCTGACCCCGCCGATTTCATCAAGCCTCTCCTTTCCTGTGGCTTCCATTGCGCTGCCCGCGCTGAAAAACAGGAGCACCTTATAAAAACCCTGGGCCAAGAAGAAGTAAATGCCTGCGGCAAGGGCTCCTCCGCATACGGCAACAAGCATAAGTGCGAGTTCCTGTACTGTGGAATATGCTATTACTTTCTTTATTTGCATTTCCTTCATCGCATTAAGCGCTGCAAGCACCGCAGTTATTACTCCCACTATTATTATAGGTTGCAAATAACCGTACGCCGCAAATATTGGCAGCAAAATTATTACTGCAAACACGCCCGCTTTTACCATCGTAGCAGAATGAAGAAGCGCGGAAACAGTTGTCGGTCCTTCCATCGCATCGGAAAGCCATTCATGAAAAGGGAATTGCGCAGATTTCGTAAAAACCGCAGCCGTGAGGAGAAAAACCGCCACGCCAGGCAAGATTCCGGAATGTGCCTCAATGCCCGACAATATGGGCCCGAAGTTGAGAGTGCCGAACGATACTAGAAATAGGACTATTGCCGCAAAAAGCAGTATATCTCCTATCATGACTATTGTAATCGCTTTTCTGGCGGCTGCGGCAGCCCTGTCCCTGCTGTTGTAAAATCCTATTAGCAGATAACTTGCAACGCTCAGGAATTCCCAGGCGATGAAAAAAACAATGAAGCCTCCGGCCATTGCGAAAATTACCATTGCGGTTTCGAATCCGAGCATCTCTATGTAATACCTTTTCTGCTCGCTCGGCAGCTTTATGTAGCCGAAAGAGTACAGGAAAATGAACGGGCTTATCGCAAGCACCATGAACAGCAGGAGCAGATTTACAGCGCCAACTGAAAACGTGATGCTTAACTGATAATTCCCAACGCCAATCCAGCCGTACGTGTATGTGCCTGTGCCTATGAACGGGAGCAGCGCCAGGCTTATTACGCTCGCAGCCAACGCAGCGTATTTCGCCTGCTTTCTGTCGAGTATCGCGGCGAGAAGTATGGCAGCTAAAAGAGGCAAAATCAAGATTATAGGTACCAAATATTCACCTCTTCAAATCTGACAGTTTGCTCACGTCGAAATCGAATCCCTGCGATTTCATGAACACGTAGAAAGTTATGAGCGCTATGACCTCCACAGCGGCGACTGCCCACAGGCTTATCAGAAGAATGATGCCGTCGCCTCCAGGGTTCTGGGAATAGGACATGAAAGTAACCAGTGCGATTACGCTCGACAGCAATATGAGCTCTATGCACACCATCATCACGACAAAATGCCTTTCCGCAATCAGGCCGGCTAGCGCTGCAGACAGCAGGCCAATGCTTGCAAGGAACGAATAAATGAACAGCATCAAATCACTATTTTTGCGAATTTCTTCAGCACCAGCACGCTTCCCGTCACTGCAGCAAACATAAGCAGCATCGCTGCGTACAATAACATATAACTGCCTGAGAATGCCGATTCTGCTCCGGACTGTACGTTGCTGGGATAAACTGCATTGTATGCTGGACCCAGCGACACGGCGAAATACGCTAAAATCGCAAATATCACAGAGAATAATACGAGAAATTTTGCATGCATAGCACCCTGGCTTTTCCAATTCTTTTCCTCTGTAGCTACTGCGATTATCAGAAAAGTAGCCAAACCGCCGGTGAACACAAGGAGCTGCAAAAGAGCAATCAATTCCTGGCCGAGCAGCGCAAAAATTATTGCGCTTCCCACGCTTGCGAGCGCGAAGAAAATAATGGCATAGATGAGCTTTCTGCTCATAACTACGAAAATGCCGCTGCTTACCGTGAGTGCAGCAAACACAAGCAGGCTTATCTCATTTTCAAGTATAAAATCATCCCTGAAGCTCTTCAGGCCTTTTTACGTAATCCCTTTTGTCATATGCTTCGAGCTCATAGCCCTTCGTGAGCGTAAGGCACTTAGTGGGGCACACCTCCTCGCACAGGCCGCAGAACAGGCATCTTTCAATCCCTATCTGCGGAAATTTCTTCTCGCCTTTGTCAGTCAGTGCATCTACCATGTCTATTGTTTTGTTAGGGCATATCCTCTCGCACGCAGCGCAGTTTATGCACGTAGGCATGTCGAGCCTGAACATGTACTTTTCCCTGTCGCTCATAGAATCCCTTTCCTCAGGGAATTCGAGCGTGAAGCGCTTTTCGGCAATGCTTTTTGCGGTTTTGGCCAACGGTTCTAATATCATATCAGCAACCTGTATTTTTTCAATTTGTGTCTTAATTTGTGTCTTAATTTATATCTTGATTTTAAATTTTTATTTCACGAATATTATGAATGTAAGTATTAAATTAACGAGAGCAAGAGGCAGAAGCGCCATCCAACCGATGCGCAGCAGCCTGTCAAGCCTCATCCTCACCATCGTAGCGCGTATAACTATTATCACCAGCGCAATCGCCACGCTTTTTGCCAGAAGCCAGAAAATCGGCGGCAGCAATCCCGGCCCGCTCCAACCGCCAAGGAAGAGCATCGTTATCACCAGGCTTCCCAGGAACATGCGGGTGTAATCTATGAACAGCGCAAGCGAGAAATACGGCGCGCTCACGTCAGTCAGCCATCCTGCTATCAGTTCCGAATCAGCTTCGCGTATGTCGAACGGCGGCCTCTCGAATTCCGCAAGCATCGCAATGAAAAAAGTTGCAAAACCTATTGGCATCAGCAATACATACCAGTGCGTGGCAGCCTGCGCCGCTATTATCTCCACAAGGTTGTAACTGCCCGACAGCATCGCTACTGACGCAATTATTATAAGCAGCGGTATCTCGTAGCTTACGAGCATCACAACAGAGCGCTCTGCGCTTATAGCTGCGAATTTATTGCCGCTAGCGAATCCGTTTATGAATATTATTATCGGCATGAAAGCCAGAGCCACAAAAATTACCAGAAGCCCGAATCCCAGGTTGGCAACTGTCAAAGACTGCGAGAAAGGGAGCAGAAGTATTATGAATATCGAAATGGCAAGCATCAGAACGATTGTGAATGAAAAAATGAATTTCTTTGCATTCCTCGGCGCGTAGTTGGATTTGGCGATGAGCTTTATGAGGTCTGCAAGATTCTGCAGTATCCCATATTTTCCCACCTTCGTGGGGCCGTGGCGCGACTGCGCCTTTGCCATAATTTTCCTCTCTGCCCACCCGAACATATAGTCAAATACGGTGATCAGCACCACTACCAATACTGCATAAACTATCACTGCAAGCAGAGAAACCCACATATTGCCTGAGTTTAGCCACGAGCCTAAGCTATACACAATCCCGAAAAACATGCCCGGCAACAAGCTACCTGTCAACATCTGCCATCACAACGTCCAAACTTCCCAGTATCGCGAACATGTCTGCAAATCTTTCGCCTTTGCAAAGCTCGCTTAGTGCGAATAGATTTATGAATGCTGGCGCGCGTATCGCTAGCCTGTACGGCCTCTGCGGGTCAGCTACAAGGTACATAAGCGCCTCGCCCCTAGGCGTTTCCCTGCTTACCTTTGAGATCCTGTTCTTTGCGGCCGGCATTATTAATTTTATCGGCAAGCCAATTGCGTCGCCGCCAGGCAAAAGTTTCACCGCATACCTGACCATCCTGAGGCTTTCTTTTATTTCAAGCATTCTTACCTTGTACCGTGCAAAGCAGTCGCCCTCGTCCCTTATCTGCGGAGAAAAATGTAATTTATCGTAAACATAATATGGCTTGTCTTTTCGCGTATCCCAACCTATCCCAGAACCCCTGAGCACAGGTCCAGTAACTCCGAGCTCTATTGCGGCGTCCCTTTTCAGCACCCCCACCTTTTTCATTCTCTCCAGGAATACTGGGTTTTTTTCTAGGAATTTTTCATATTCAGGGATGCGTTTTTCAAGGTACGAAACCACTTCCAGGGTTTTTTCCTCGAATCCGGCCGGAATGTCAGATTTCAGTCCTCCGATTCTCATGTTTACGTAGAACATTCTTGAGCCCGACACATCCTCCAGCAGCCTTAGTACGAGGTCTCTGTCGCGGAAGCACCACATGAACAGCGTGAAGAAATTGCCTATGTCGTTCGCCAGGGTTCCGAGCCAAAGCAAATGGCTGGCAACTCTCTGCAACTCCAGAAGTATCACGCGTATGTACTGGGCGCGCTCTTTCACCTCAGCGCCCTGTGCTGCTTCGACTGCCGCGACATAAGCTTCGTCGTAGGCAAGAGGCGCTATGTAGTCCAGTTTCTCCATGTATGTAGGGGACTGCATGTACATCCTGTTCTCCACCAGTTTCTCCACGCCTCTGTGCAAAAACCCTACGTGGGGCTCGACGCTCTGTATGGTGTCGCCATCAACGTCCACTACAAGCCTCAGAACGCCGTGTGTGCTTGGGTGTATCGGTCCTACGTTTATCCTTGTTACCATTTTTTTTCACATTTTCAGTTTGCCAGATTCATGTTTCGTAATCGGCACCCCACTCGAAATTCTTTTTGAGTGGAGCCGCCTTCCCGTTCCACTTCTCCAAAAGAAGCCTGCCCGCCCGCCTGCCTTTTACCTCTATGCCGAACATCTCCTGCATTTCGCGTTCGTACCAGTCTGCGGCCCTGTAAATGTCCATTACTGTTGAAATTGACGAATCCGAAGCATCTATGTCTACTTCAAGCTCCTGTTCTGCGTTTTTCTTGAGGTCTCTGATGATGTAAATTACAGTGAGATATTTCACGTAGTCTACTGCCGTTATCTTGACGAGATAGCTGTAACCATCTTTCTTCAGCTCTTTCAGCTTCGCATGCAAATCGTTCTTTTCAATCTTCAATTTTACCATCTATCTTATTCTGCAGTTTCAAAAACGCCGTGAAAAGATTCTCGGGCTTCGGCGGACAGCCGGCAACATACACATCTACTGGCATCACCTGGTCTATTCCCTTGATTATGTTATAGCTTTCCCACCACGGTCCGCCGCACGTCGCGCATTCACCATAGGAAATCACGTACTTCGGGCTTAGCATCTGCTCATACATCCTTTTTATTTCCGGTATCATCGATTTGGTTATCCAGCCGGCTACTATCATCACGTCGCTCTGCCTGGGTGTGCCGCGGAACAATAGATAGCCACCCCGCTCTGCGTCTATTCTCGGCGAGCCGAAATCGAAAAGCTCCATTGCGCAGCAGGCGAGTCCGAACTGCATTGGCCAAAGCGAGCTTCGGCGCGACCACTGGACAACGCCCTTAGATATTGCTGCGGTTATGTCAGACAGCTTCCCGAATAGGACATTTGGCTTGATGCCATATTTCTGCATTGACTGAGACGTAAGCCTGCTCATCTCCTGTTCTGCATTCAGGAACTCCTCTTCAGTGTAATCCATGTTTTCACCATGCAGCATGCTGCGCGCTTTTAGCCCTTGCGATTGCGAGCACAGCAAACGCAAACGCCAGGCCCACAACAGGTATCATCAATATCAAAATGCTGTCAACTTCAGCCATCGCCCCTGCGAACGTCGACCATATCAGCAGAATTGCTGTTATTATTTCAAATGTCAGAAACAGCGGGAAAAAAACAAGGTACTCGTTCATGATTCCTGTTTTTATGCCGACGCTCTCCTCCCCGCTCTCGTAGTTTTCTTCCTGAACTGCGTTAGGTGCGGTCTTTTGCCTTATTAATTTGGAGAAAGCGAGTATGCTTATCGGTACCAGCAGTGCGATTGCGGCGAAAACCAAAACAACGACATATTCTGAGAGCATGCCAATAGTTGGCAGTAAATGTTAATATACTATAACGCCAGAGTTTATCGTGAATCTGAGAATGCGCATTCACGTTGATTTTTTATGGAAAACATACCTGAAAAAGCAAGGCAGGTTCTGAAAGATGGGTTCATAAAGGAAAGGGTAAATCGGGGGGGCATGTTCCAGCAGGTAACGTTCAGGATAATAAACAAAGTCAACGGCAACCTGACTTATGCGATACTGCATACCGATAAAACAATAGATGTGAGCGAGCTGAACAGGATGGCTGAGCAGATAGGGCTGCCAGTTGAGGCGCAGAACGCAACCGCTTTTCCAAAAGGGAAATCTGCCACTGATTTCCGCGTATAAATGCGTTATTTCATATGCTGCTTTTTGTGTACTTGAAGTAGCTTGAAAATCGTGGCAAATGCGTATCGGAACCGCCGCGCGTAACTTTCATCATTTCATCTTCTATTTGGCCGTCGTCAAGCTTCGCCTTGATTATGTAACCGTAATCGCCCTCGCCTACATAAACTTCCTGCACGTTGTGCTGCATAATCAGGAATTTCGCGAACTCATCTGCATCTTTGCACGGCTTTGGCTTAATAAAAACAAATTTGCTGCAAGCGGCCTGCCTTCTTATTTTGACCTTTTTGCTGGGATTAAGATTCTGATTCATTTGCTCCAGTCCTCTCGTTAGCGGTGGTGAGAGGGTGGGAAAACAGGACAGCATGAGTGGGGAAAATACGCTATCCTGTTCATCGAAAGCAGGAAAACTGAGAATAGAAGTACAAGGTACTTATTTGTTATCCCTACCATGTCCACCCTCTGTGCTGATATTATGAAGTTTGTTTTATTTATATATTGACGGATTATCCAACGAGAGGCGCGGTAAATTTTGATTAAATTTTATACGCATTTTTCATAAATTAAAGTTAATTTATATACTATGTTCAGCTTTATTTAGCATTAATTAAAGAAATCTTTAAATATATTGTATGCTAATATAATAGCATGAAAGTTCCTGATGCGGTAATGGTGACGTATGCAAGGCTAAGAAATGAGTATAAGTTTTATATTGCATTAGAGCTAATTAACGGCAACTATTATGTTTACCGACACAGAAGCATATGGAATAAAGCAAATAAAAAGCGAAGAACAGAGTCAGAATATCTAGGAAAAATAACCTTAGATGGCGCATTCATTAAAAAGTCAATGAGCAAGGAAGAAAAAGAAGTAGAAATATCTAAAGCTGTGATAGAAGCGCACGGAGGAAAAATTGTTTGGGAATCTCAAGAAAAAACAGAAATGCTTTCCACAGATGAATTAGATAAAAAAATATTGGTTGAGTTAAGTACTGACGCAAGAGAACCTGTGACTGAAATAAGTAAAAAATTAGGCGTGTCTGAAACAATAATATCAAACAGAATCAAAAAATTAGAGGACAACTTTGGAATAAAATATACTATAGATACTACTCTGAGAACCTTCTATCACTATCAATTTGTTGCTTTAGTGAAATTTTTAGGCGGAAAGCCAGACATGAACGAAGTTGCTAAATTGTTGGCTGTAGAGCCTAGAATAAGGCTAGCACTTTCTACACGCGGAGCTTATGATTTAATCATATTTATGTTTGTAAACGAGCCTCTTGATGCAGAAGATATAATATACAAATTAAGGTCCAATACGCTTCTTTCTGTCCCTAAAGCAATTTGGCATGTCAGCTATAACTCGCAGAGTTATGGATTTATTCCTTTACGCGATGAATTTTTGGAGCTGATTAGAGAACGTGTTTGGAAAAGAACAAAAGAAAGTTCGAAAAAAGCGCCGGAACAGTTTTTTTACAGGGAATATGCAACACTGAAAGAGCTAAATAAGAATAGCACCATTTCATTTAATCGAATAGACCAAAAGCATGGATTGAAAAACGGGTCTGCTCAAAATACCTACAGAAAGCTCTTAGAGAACGAAACAATACGGTCTTCTACAATAACGATGAGCAAGCCACCGATAAAAGATACTGTTGTGTTCGTATTGAAACAGTTAGACATCGAAAAATTTAACAAAAATAAAAAAGAATATTTTAAATACCGGTTAGTTGATGAAGATGCTCTACTAAACAAATTTTTATTTTCTGGTGATTTAGGTTCGCCATACGGTTTGCTGCTTATGGCGCCGACTTATAAAAATGGCGATCTAGAAAGGTTGGAAAAGGAGTTAGTGCAAGAAGCAAAAGGAACTGTAATTCAAACATCGATAGTGTCTGATATTATAGTAGGCAACTTAGGCTACAGAAAAATTGACAATACAAAAACGCATTTGTATAAGAAACTTTTAGAAATGGAAGAATAAGCTGATTACAAATAGGAATAAGGAATGGCAAATTAATATCAGTCTCCTTCTCCTCCTAACATATTCATCAAATAGACCTCTCTTGTAATGTTTTTAAACCTTGCGAAACTGCGCAAATATGTAAATACACTCCGCGAAAAACCAGAGAGTATGGAAATACACCCTGCATTTCAGGCTGTGCACTATTTCCTAATCTGAACGAATTATGGCGATTTATACAGTATCTGCCATTGTCTCTGCCGTCTGGCGTTCTCGGCTTTATTCAAATTCTATTATCCCTTTGTAAAGCTCCCGCGCCCTCGAAAGCGACAGCGGACGCATCCCCTTTGCCTTTGCATACTTGCACTGGTATGTTATGTACTGCTCGTTTATCCTCGTGTTAGGATTGAGTTTTTTGCATTTCTCTATGTACTCAGTTATCGCCTTAGAAGCCTTTTCGGCATCCAATCCTACGACATTAGTCAAGTACGGGGCAAGCACCAGATTGACTGTCCTGTGCCTTACGTCAGGTATGGGAGTGCTTAGAAGCTTTTCTATCCACGCGTATGTCCCCTTCCCGTTTATCCTTTTCAGGATAGGCTCAAGGTGTATTCCCTTTGCGCTCGCGATTATCTGGCTTGGCAGCTCTTTTCTCTCAATTGGCAGGCCGTTTAATACCTTCAATTCCATCGCCCTCCTCAGAAGCGGCAGGAAGCGATCCTTCCTTATGTACACTGTGCCGTTTTTGAGAGGCATGTTAACGAGCTCTAGCCCGCCAGATTCATAAGATACTGCGATGAAGTCCTCGAAGCGCATGCAGAAAATTCCGTTCCTGATTTCTGCATTCATCCCCAGCTCTTTTGAAACCAGAAATGCATTCTCCACAGTGTCTGCAGTGAGCGCGTCGTACGAGCGCTCAGACTCTGCCTCTGCATACTTGCGTATGACGCTCGTGTCGTTCACTGCGCTTACCAACATTCTTGCATATACATAGCTCATGACATAGGTAATCTTCAGGTCGTCGTAGTTTGTGGGAACGAATGCTATCTTGTCCTTGCTTAGCGCTTCATTTACGCGGAGTAGTCCTGCAGTTAGAAATTTTTCCTCTATTTCCTTTGCCTCTAAACTCTTAACTACATCCTTTGCCTCGTTGGAAAAAGGATACTTGTAAGCAAAATCAAGGCTCTTGTTGCTGATTGCCATTAAATCTACCTGCTGTTAAGCTAAGCCTGGATTAAACGCGTAAAGTCAGGGCGAAATTGCCGAGGCGACTTTACTCCTCAACATACGGCGCGAGGTAGTACGTTACCACAGCATCCCCTATGTTGTAACTGAGCCTAAGCGGCTGGTTCGACTTCAGCGAGAGCCTTATCGAATTGCCAATGGGGCTCGACTTCACCATGTTCTCAAGAAACTGCAGATTGAAAACAGAACTCGTTTCAGCGCTGGCCTCCACCTTCTTTATCCGTGCGCCGTCTATCTCCTGCGATTCCTCCAGCTCTCCTGAATCTCCTTTAGCATTTATGGCGAAATGACCCTTTGCTGCCTTGAACGCAACATATGACGATATCTGGCTCGCATCCTTCAGCGCGTTCTTCAGGTGCTCGCCATCGACTTCGACATGGGCGTCGAATTCCACTTTCGGCTCTTTTTCCTCCTTGTTTTTTATGTCTATCAGCTGTATTCTGTATCTTCTCTTGCTCTTCTCGCTCGAGAATTCAAGCGTAAGCTTGTTGTCGCTCTCCTTTATCGCCAATGCCTCATCGTCTCTTGTCCTTGACATGATTTTGCTGAGGTTGTCGAGGTTCAGTCCTATGCCTGTGCTGCCCTGTATCTCATATTTTGAAAATGCCTTGCCAGGCATGTCGAAATGGATCATGCTTATGCCTGATACGTCCATGGCTTTAAGCGAAATTCCTTCCTTAGTTATCGTGAAAAGCCCTTCGTCTACGAGGCTTACTATAGCCTCGACACAGTCCCTCCAATACTTTGCATTGTCCAATCTAAGTTCGAACATAGAATCACGCACAATTGCCAATCTACTGATAGATTAATAGATAGGCAACGAAAACAATATAATAGCGACTGCCTTTAGATGTGATTTAATGATAGGCTTCATATACACTGAAAGGTTCGAGGCGTCAAAGAACATGAAGGAGTCGCTCTTCAGGAACCATCGTTTCGAGGAAAACGGAAGCGCTGCACTGGTTTCTGAAGAAAACAAAGACATTGCTGTGTTCAAAAGCGATTCGTTGCTTTTCGACGCAGAATCAATAGACGGACTGCATCTTGACGTCGCGTATTTCCTCAGCCCGCACGAGAGCAAAGCAGGGGTGAGCGCAATGACTACGCATTCTATGGGAAATTGGGGCTCAGAGAGCGCATTTGGCGGCATGCCCGGCCAGTTGTCTGTTGCAGCTCCTCTTGATATGCTTTCTGTCCTTCAAAAATTCTACAAGAACGAAACGGGGCATGACATCGAAAAAACTTACGAAGCGACGCACCACGGCCCGCTGGTCAGCACGCCGTCGCTTTTCGTTGAATTGGGCGGCAATGAATCGATGCTGGGCAGCAAGACACTCGCAGAAAAAGTCGCAGAATCCGCATATGGCGCGGCCCTGGATTCTCTCGGCAGCAGCATCGATTACGAAAAAATAGTGATAGGAATAGGCGGCAACCACTATCCTGAGAAATTCACTAAATTGGCAGTGGAGAAAAACTACGCATTCTCACACATAATGCCGCGGTATGCAATAAATAAAAGCGGCGCCGATAAGGTAATGAACATTCTTGAACAGGCTGCAGACAGGTCAAGGCCAACGCCTGAATCTGCAGTGATAGAGTGGAAGAGCATAAAAGGAGAACAAAGGGAACTCGTGTTGAAAAAATTGGAAGAGATGGGATTTGACTATGAGAAAATTTAACTTCTTCACGCTATGTATTTTATTTTCTTTGCCTGCCCTGGCCGGTTTCGCAAACGCCCAGTACTGGTTCCAGTCAGGCGCTGTGGCTGGCACGACGACCTCGTATAACAATGGAGCCAGCGTAAGCATCCAGACACTTACTGGCCAAAACATCGGCAATGGCGCGTTAGCATTTTGGGTTGGCGAAACGCTTTCCAACGGCGCATTTTTGCAGGTCGGCTACATAATAGAAAATCAGACAGGCACGTATCCCACTGACTGTTCGCCCACCTGCTCCAGCACAGAACTGCTGAATGCAGGAGACGCCGAGTGGTTCTACGAATATTTCCCTGTCGGCCAGAACAACACATTTTACGGCAGCATAGGACCTGACGGCTCCGCAGGCGCAAATGGCACCATACACACTTATTCATTTTTTTCAGAAGGTGACACGTGGTATTTTTTTGTCGACGGCAAGCAGGTTGGGAGTGCAGACTTGAATGCATCATCATCTGGCCGCAACGTGCCTACTGCAACAGAAGAACTCGCCAATACTAACACGGCAGGGCAGAAAATAAAACCAGTGGTATTTTCGAATCTTTCCGAATACAAGAACGGCAAATTCATCCCAGTGCTTTCAGGATACGCATTCGTGGGATACGGTTCAGGCAGCGATAAATCGCTCAGCAATCCCTATGGCGTTGAAGAGATAGGGAATAGGGCAAATTATTTTGAAGCGGGTTCTGGCATACCTGCCACGAACAACGGCAAGCAGCTTTGGACCCTTAATTACATGCTTACAACATCGTCGCAGTACGGAAACCTTAGCACAACCGCAAACTATAATGCATATTCGCAGATTAAAATATCGGAGCCCAGCACAGTGTACATAAACGGCACGTCGCGCGCTGTTTTCAAGGGATGGTCAGGTACAGGAGCCGGCTCGTATACTGGAAATTCGAATACGGCATACGTGACCATGAATTCTAACATAACCGAGACCGCGATGTGGCAACTGCAATACTACGTAAACGTAACGTCAAATTACACCAAGGCTTTCGGAAGCGGTTGGTATGCGAACGGGACTGAAGTCAAGTTTGGCATAGATAAAAATGTGATTTACGAGAATTCAACAACCCGGTACTTTTTCATGTCGTGGTCTGACGGCCTTAATTCGAGCAACAGCACAGCAATAGTGAGCGCACCGCTGACGCTCAGCGCGAATTTCAACAGGCAATATTACGTGAACATAACCTCGCAGTATGGCAGCACAACTGGTACAGGCTGGATAAATGCGGGTGCTAGTGACTTGATAAGCGTATCGACGCTTGTCTTCAACGCCACACAGTACTCAAGGACCGCATTCGTGAACTGGACAAACGGCAGCTCAGAGTCTAAGTTAAACGTGACTGTGTACTACCCGTTTTCACTGCATGCCAATTACGTTAAGCAGTACCGGATATCGCTGTTAGGCAAGAACATAAACAATCAGACATTCCTAGTTCCATATTTCCTTCTCGCCTCAGGAGAGAGGCTGAACGACACGCCTTTCCTCGGAATAGGAAATTACAGCGTGGAAAGCGCTTATTATGAAGGGGTAAACATGCCGATAAATTACTCACTGCATATAACCGGACCAGGCACTTACTACGTTATTCTGCCGATATTCAACGTCAACATCAAAACTGTTGACCTTTTCGGGCTGCCTGTAAACGCGTCCATTCAACTGAAGTTTGCAAACGGCACGGCCCTGCATTCGTATTCAGGACAGTCGGGCACGCTGTCGCTTTCTAATCTGCCGCTTGGCTATGCTTACGGCAGCGCAAGCTTCTTCGGCTTGAATCAGACTCTTACTACAATAAGCGGGGAGACAACGTACATAATATTCATCTCTCCGCTTAACGACATTGCCTTTTCTGCAATAACCCTGTCGGTCATAGCCGCGGCGCTGGAGCTGAGACATAAGAGGCTAAAACTGCACAAGGAAATACTTAACAAGATACTGGGAAAAGGTCAGGTAAGCCTGAAAACCACACCTGCCGACGGAGACCGGCAGGAATGATTCGCCGAAATATCTCGCTTCGCTTTGCAAACGCAAACCTTTAGAAATACTTTTAGACAAAATCACTTTGTGATTGAATGAAAATAGTAATCGTTGTTCCTCCAAAGGATTTCCGGGACGAGACCCTGTCGAATGCCGAGCTGTATCTGGATAAAAAAGGAATAGAGCACCAGCTGGCAAGCTTCTCGAAAAAAGAATGCATGGGTTCGCACGGTGCAGTCAGAAAGCAGGACCTCTCCGCCGACACCATGGAGCCTGCGGATTATGCCGCAATACTTCTGCTTGACGGACAGGGAGTTGATGAATTCAGGCTTTTTGAGCACAGGCCGCTTCTAGACAGAGTCAAGGGCTTTTACGACAGCAAAAAACTTATAGGAGGCATTGGCAATGCGCTGAAAATAATAGCGAAGGCCAACATAGTCAAGGAAACGAAGCTTGCCGGAATAGACGACGAGGAGGCTTCGAGGCTTGTGAGGCTTTACAAGGGTGTGCCTTCTGACGACGCAGTAGTGCTGGATAAAAACATAATCACTGCAGCTG
Organism: Microcaldota archaeon; assembly: GCA_021797745.1. Lineage (GTDB taxonomy): Archaea > Micrarchaeota > Micrarchaeia > Micrarchaeales > CABMGC01 > JAJZZD01. The sequence goes on from JAJZZD010000005.1 coordinate 72,857, forward strand.
ACAATTCACAGCTGTTTGAGTTTATAAACAAATTCGCCGAGCAGCTGGGCGCGGTTTAGCCTAGTTTTTGCTGCGCTTCCCAGTATAAAATATGCGTATTTCGTTGCCGCACTCGCATTTGTAGCAAATGTATTTGTTGCTGCTTACGACGCGCACATTGCAGTTTATTCCGGGAACAAGGAAGTTGCCGCATTTTTTGCAGATTTTCGACCTGAACTTTTTTGGAATCCTGACCTTGTAATGCCTGCTTATTTTTCGTGCAAGCTCGACATATCTCTTAGATAGGTTTTTGCTTTCCTTTGTGTTTTCCTCAGTGCATTTTTCTGCCATTTCAAAAAGCGTGGCTATTCTTGATTCAGAAATCTCTTTTACTAAAGATTCGTTGCGCATTTGCTCATCCTGCTTTTCAATGCGCCAATTCACATATGGGCCCGAGGAGATTTGAACTCCTGACCTACGGCTTTCTTATTTCTTGATGGAGCTTCTTCTAGACGCTCCTTATAAGACCGTCGCTCTAACCTGGCTAAGCTACGAGCCCATTGGCACAATACTATTGTCAAATGTCTTTTTTAAGTGTTTGCAGGCAAATGGCAACCTAATATATTTATACCACGTGAATCCATCACACAATAATTTAGTGTTTTATCAACAGTGAAAGCATGGATTTAGGAGAAGGGCTGAGGAAAGCAATAGCCAAGCTTACCGGCGCAACGATAATAGACGCAAAAGCCATAAAAGAATTCAACAAGGAGCTGCAGAAAGCGCTCCTCAGCGCAGACGTCGAAGTAAACCTGGTTTTCGAGCTCACCCAACGCATAGAGGCAGAGGCGCTTAAGGAGGAGCTGCCCGCTGGCGTAAGCCCAAAGGATTACATAACTAACATAGTGTATGACGAGCTCGTTAAGCTGATGGGCGGCTCGTACGAGCCTGAAATAAAGCCAAAGCGCATTCTTCTTCTGGGGCTTTACGGGTCTGGAAAAACAACTACTGCGGCAAAGATTGCCAAGTTTTACCAGGACCGCGGCATGAGCGCCGCGCTGCTTGCGTGCGACGTATCACGGCCAGCAGCATACGAGCAGCTGCAGACGCTAGCCAAGCAGGCAGGCGTCGGTTTTTTTGGAATTAAAGGAGAGAAAGACATAAGGAAGATAATCAGGAGCGGAATAGGAGAGCTCAAGGACAAGAAGGTAATAATTTGCGACACGAGCGGCAGGAACGCCCTGGACGCAGGGCTCATAGACGAACTAAAGATAGTCGCTGACGAATTCAAGCCTGACGAAAAGATGCTCGTCATAAACGCAGACATAGGCCAGGTTGCAGGCAAGCAGGCCAGGGAATTCGACAGCGCAGTAAAGCTCACGGGAGTGATAGTGACAAAACTCGACGGCTCTGGCAGGGGCGGCGGCGCGCTAAGCGCGGTAAAGGCTGCGAACGTCGGCATAACCTTCATAGGCACAGGAGAAAAACTTGATGCCATAGACCTGTACGATTCCAAAAAGTTTGTCGGGCGGCTTCTTGGAATCCCCGACCTGGAGTCCTTGCTTGCAAACGTGCAGAAAGCAGTGAAGGAAGCTAACGTGACGCAGGAGGAAATGAATCCTGAACAGCTAAATTTCAACACATTTTACACGCAACTCAAGACAATGAACAAGATGGGCCCGCTTAAGAACGTGATGGGCATGATCGGCCTGGCAGACGTTCCAAAGGACGTTCTTGAGAGCAGCGAGGACAAACTGAAGAAATATAAAGTGATAATCGATTCAATGACAAAGGAAGAAAGGCTCAACGAGAAGCTGCTTGGGAATTCCGGGCGGATAAAGAGGATAGCAAAGGGAAGCGGAACGAGCGAAAAAGACGTAAGGGCTCTGATTGGTGATTTCAACAAAATGAAGAAAATGTTTGGCATGTTCAAAAACAACAGGGATTTCAGGAAGCAGTTTTCTAAGTTTGTGCCCAAACAGTGATAAATTGTGCGCAGAATAACACGAAAATAAACCGATCAAAGATGGCAATTTAAAATTAAAATTTTAAATTTAAAACCTAAAATCCAACTGCGTGGAATCAATTGCTTCCTGTGGCGTTTCTTGACTTTCTTATGCGCATCTCGCTTTTTAGCCGTTTCCTTCATAAAATACGCCATTCATAATACTGCCCTGCCTTTCAAAAAAGCTTAAATTAATTCACAGAGCATTCTATTGCGGATACTATGGCGATCAGGTACTGGGAGTTCGAGGATGCACCTCTCAAGGAGAAGCTGAAGAATCCGAACGTGAGGGAGGTTGCAAAAATCTACTTTTCCAACGATGTTCGTGCCTACCGGTTTGGTCTGGCGCTCAACGAGGTAAAGAAAAAAAATACACTTAGATTAAAAGACTGCAGCGATGCTTTGCCGATAGCGACTTGGAAACGATACTTGGATTATGGCGTACAAGTAGGACTTCTGACGCACGAGAATAATGCATACAGCTTCACTGACCGCTATTCGAAACCTTTCAAGAACATAGCCACATACATAAAAGCATGGGTCGAGTCGCCTGAAACTGATGACATGGACATTTTGTTCGGAGACGTAAAGGCGGGCAAGCAAGCGAAGCGCGGCGGAAGAGTAAAAAGGGAACAGGAACTTACTAACGTGGAAGAGGCCGTGCAAAAAGCGGCTGACAGCAATACTTCAAATAGCTCAGGACAAGTTTGACATTCAGTACTTTTTGATAAGTTCATAGCCATTTTCGGTATCTTCTATTGCATAACCGCTTTCTTTTATCCTTTCCCTAAGTTCATCGGCAAGTTTCCAATTCCTGCTCTTTCTTGCACGCTCGCGCTCCTCTGCAAGGTCGTGCACTTCTTTCGATATCTCTCCAGAATCCAGCGAGCCCAGCTTTAAGCCAAATACCTTGTCGTATTCCAAAACCGATTTGTACCTCTCTGCAGCCGGCAGTGCGCTGTCGCTAAGCAGCTTTCGCAGCACATTCAACGCAGACCTCGTGTCAAGGTTGTTGTTTACATGCTCTAGAAAATCAGCGTCATATTTTTCCACTCCTTTTTCTGGCTTGCCGCCTGAATTTTCAGCCTCTTTTCTGAGCTTAATTATCTTTTCCTTGAGCTTCGCAAAATCGCCGCGCGCATGTTCCAGATTCTCCCACGTAAAATCGAAAGGTTTTCTGTACAGCGTGCCCAAGCAGAGGTATCTGTAGTCAAGTGGGTCGAAGCCTCTTTCTTCCAGCTGGTCAAGGGTGATGAACGTGCCGGTAGATTTCGACATCTTCTCGCCGTTTACGCTAACGAATGCGACGTGAAGCCAAAAATTTACCACCTTGTGACCTGTTGCCGCTTCGTTCTGAGCTATTTCATTCGGATGGTGGGTTTCCTTCAGGTCCCAGCCGCCCGTATGAATATCGAAGCGGTCGCCTAGATACGTCATAGACATCGCCGAGCATTCTATATGCCAGCCTGGAAATCCTATTCCCCACGGGCTGTTCCATTCCATCTGCCTTTTTTGATCTTTAGGGCTGAATTTCCACAGCGCAAAATCTGTGTCATGCCTCTTTTCTTTCATGCTGACCCTTTTACCTGCCTCTTTTTTCAGATTCCTCGCGCCCATCAGTCTGTCATATCCCTTGAATTTGGACGTGTCATAGTATATGCCGTCCGCTGTTCTGTACGTGTAACCCTTTTCCTCTAGCCTCTTAATCAGGTCTATCTGTTCATTTATGTGGTCAGTGGCCCTGCACACTACATTTGGCTTTTCTATGTTAAGTTCACTCTCGTTTTTCAAAAACGCTTCAGAAAACATTTTCGCTATCTCCCACGCGCTTTTGTGCTCCCTTCGTGCGCCCTTTTCCATTCTGTCTTCTCCAGTATCTGAATTGGACACAAGGTGCCCTACATCTGTAAGGTTCATCACGTGCTTTACTTCGAAACCATTGTACTCCAAAACACGCTTCAGCACGTCTGCGAATATGAACGACCTCAAATTGCCTATGTGGGCATAATCATAAACAGTCGGGCCGCAGGTGTACATGCCGACTTTGCTGTCGTTGATTGGCTCGAACTTCTCTTTTTTTCTCGTCAAAGAATTGTATAAAAATATATCTGCCATCTATTTCACTCATTTATTCTTAAATCATCCTATTTATTTAATTCGGTGCCAGTAGCCAGAAAGGGGAGTCGAACCCCTCTTTGCCGCTCTGCAGGCGGCCGCATGGCCGATCTGCCATCCTGGCCTGCTTTTGCATAGAATATTCTGAACCTTAAATCGGTTTGGACACCGCTTTTCTCCAATCGCTCCTTTTTCTTTTAGTGAATTCAGGTTGTACCTTAGCGTGCGCTCAGGTAATTTTGTTATGCCGAGGAGCTGGGAAAAAGTCTTAGGCAGAGCTAGCGCGCGTCTTATCTGCTTGATTGCACCGGCGCTCCCTCATTAATGTCACTTAAAATGGTTATGCAGAAAGAGATATTTATAGTTAAGCATAGCGGCAAATGTACCTAGCTTTGGATTAGCCAGTATAATTCTGGCTTGTCACTATGCCTGGCGTGGACTGCGATGCGCTGCTCATGTGGAAATCGCCAACTACTATATACTGTGTCTGTGTTGAGCCTGCAGTCACTCCTCCAACCACCCTTATGCTGACATTCTGGCAAAGGAACCTGCCTATCGGAATGCTTGCGTTGACGAATGTAGAGGTGGGATAAGGGTTGTTCACAGCATATGTGTCGAAATGCGCTTCAAAAACTGTTTTGTTTTTCTGCATTATTGCAACATAGTTCAGTGCCGTCTGGCCGCCCACTATCTTAAAATCCAAGTATGGTTCTGTCACCTCGAACGGCGCAGAGGTTATGTTGCCCGCTTCTACAGTCAGGCCTCCGTGGTATGTAGACGCGGCATACGAACCGTTGTAACCAGTCCATTTGCTGCCGTAATATTCGTTGTTTTCATTCGCATATGTGAGGTTGAACGGTACCGTACCGAAACCAGGTCCCGTTGTGTTCCAGCCGGCATATGTGCCAGAAGAAAAGTTACCATTCTTTATCGGTTCGGTTGCATTTGACGACAGGCACGTGCTGTATGATATTGTGGTGGTGCTTGTCGATGTTGCTGTACTACTCCCATTGATATTGCCTGATGTGCTCTTTCCATTTCCTTGGCCACCTCCCTGTAAGGTAGTGGTGGTGCTCGGCTGTGTGCCAAAGGGGTGAAACACGAAGAAGCCTCCTAGTATAAGCAGAATTATGAAAATCACTATATATGCAACTATTCCCCTGTGCAAGCCATCACAATAAGTTATTTAAGCACAACAATAAAAAGCATATGTGACATATCTGTAATGCAACTCTACGCAGTAATATGCAATAAAGGTGTTTTAATAGGCAGCATACCAAGAAAATGGAAAAAGAAGAACAGGATGCGCTGGAAGTGGGTGAAGAAGCGCAGGAAGAGGATGAAAAGGACCCAGAAGAGAAGGGTCGGAGAGCTGTAAGTGCGTTTCTATGAAGGTAATAGGAATAGACCTAGCTGGCAGTCCCAATCACGTGACAGGCATCTGCATACTGAACGGAACGCCGTTTTGCAAAACATTTGCTGTACATAACGACGAGGACATACTTGGTACAGTTCTGAAAGCGAGACCTGATGTAATAAGCATAGACGCCCCGCTTTCCCTTCCCCGCGGCAGAAAGAGCATAGACCAAAAGGACACGCATCATTTCCGTAAATGCGACCTTGAGCTAAGAAAAATGAAGATAAGATTTTTTCCTGTTACGCTCGGCCCTATGCGCATGCTTACTGCTAGGGGCATGAAGCTCAAAGAGCAGTTCGAAAAGTACAGGCTAAACGTTATAGAGAGCTATCCCGGCGGCGCTCAGGACATTCTGCGCATGCCAAGGAAGCAGAAAGGAATAGAACGATTGAGGAAAGCACTGATTAAGTTCGGTATAAAGGGAGACGTAGAAAAAAAGTACATAACCCACGACGAACTCGACGCGATAACATGCGCAATTGTAGGCAGGATGTACCTGCAGAAGAAATATCTTGCTCTTGGAGACAAAAAAGAAGGTTTAATGATAATGCCAAAGCCAAAAGTCAAGTGATGTGTTAGAACTGCATTATTTAGTAAGCATATCCGAAATAAGCATATGTTTTTGCAGGTTTGCCGCATAATACACAGGTTTTTGCCGCTTCGTAGTCGAACGGGATCACCCTAATTGCCGCGCCAGTTTCCTCTTTTATTTTATCTTCGCATTCTACGCTTCCGCACCAACCTGCGCGTATAAATCCTTTTTTATCTTTCAGCACTTTTTTGAACTGCTCTAATTCTTCCACAGTAGTTATCTGTTCATCGCGCAAATTTTTAGCTCTATCAAACATGTTTTGTTGTATCTTGCCAAGCAATGCGCCTACTTCCTGGACTAACGTTGAAGACTTCACACTCAGTTTTTCTCCGGTATCGCGCCTAACAAGCAACGCCGTTTTCTCTTTCACCTCCTTCGGCCCTACTTCTATCCTCAGAGGCACTCCCTTGACTTCATGATCATTGAATTTCCATCCTGGGGTTCTATTATCGCGCTCGTCCACATCCGCGCGAATGCCAGCTTTTATTAACATGGCAGCATAATTTCTAGTCGTTTCAACTGTGACATTCTTTTCAGCATTTTTGTATATAGGAATCACAATGACTTGAGTAGGTGCAACCTTCGGAGGAATTATCAGCCCTTTATCATCTCCATGCACCATTATCAGCGCGCCTATCAGCCTAGTAGACACCCCCCACGATGTCTGCCATGCATATTCATTTTCTCCGTTTTTATTCAAAAATTTAACTTCGAATGCCTTTGCAAAGTTCTGACCCAAGTTATGTGATGTGCCTGACTGAAGTGCATATCCATCAGGCATCATCGCTTCTATAGTAGTAGTATACAATGCGCCTGCAAATTTCTCCCGCTCGCTTTTCATTCCGCTAATAACAGGTATGGCGAGGTAATTCTCTACCAGTTCTTTGTAAAAGCCAAGAGTCAATCTCACCTCTTTGTCGGCTTCTTCCTTTGTCGCATGAACAGTGTGACCTTCCTGCCATAAAAATTCACTAGTTCTTATGAATGGCTTCGTGGCCTTTATTTCCGCCCTGAGCGTGTTGCACCATTGATTCAATAGCAGAGGCAGGTCCCTCCAGCTTCTTATCCATTTCGAATAAAAAGAATACATTATAGTTTCAGAGGTGGGCCTGACTGCAAGTTTAGAATCCAACTTGTTATTTCCGCTTTGCGTAACCCAGAACACCTCGGCAGTAAATCCTTGAAAATGTTCTTTTTCTTTTGCCAACAGCGATTCAGGTATTAACAAAGGAAAATATGCATTCCTGTGGCCTGTGCCGCGTATCATTCCGT
>JAJZZD010000006.1 GCA_021797745.1 Microcaldota archaeon
AGTCCCGAGAGTTAACATAATCCCCGTAGCGAGCATGAAACTTATAAACTGGGCTTCAATCAGCGAAATCACGAAGCCAGAAGCTATACCTGCAATAGTTCCCCTTATTGTCTTATGATCACCGAATATTCTTTTGCCCAGGTACTTTTTTCCCAGATCCAGCGGTTTCCCTCCCCCAAATATCACTGGGGCGCCATTGGCGACGTATGCCGGAAGAATAAATATTATTGGAAAAACGATGACCTCATAAAGAATATCCCACTGCATAAAATCCTTTCAAAACATTGCAAATGCAATTTATCCAATTATCCCAGCTGCAAATCTTTCGTTGCCGCCGCCCTTGAAATTCTTCGACAGAGCTTTCAATGTGGTCACCGCGCTCTTCCCGGATTTGCTCCCTGCAATGCAAACTACCTGCTTGTCATTATTTCTCAGCACTACGACGCTGTTTGGATTTTTTTCAACGATTCTGTTTGCTATCTTTATCAGCAGTTCACTAGGCATATCAAGCTCTCTTTCTACAATGTCCGCGTCCTTGTAGGCATCGGCTATCGCATCGGCGATTACGATGCTATTTTTCTCCGCCTCTTTGACCATTTTCTTCATATTCTCCTTCATATCCTCTATTTTCAGGTTGATGTCTGGCATTTCTGAATTGAGCTGCTGAGTGGCATTAACAAGTATGTTGTGCTCGTTTCTGAACCTTTTCAATGAGGCCTCACCCGCAACATATTCTATCCTATCGACGCCGTCTTGTTTTTTGTACGTGCTTATGATTTTCACGATTCCCATGGCGTGCTCTATTCCTACCGCATGCAGGCCCCCGCATGCCTGCGCGTCTATGAATTTTCCGTCAAGGGACCTTATAGTTACAATCCTCATCGTCTTAGCAGGAACTCCATGCCCTTGATATATCGCAAATCCAAACTGACGTTCAGCATCGCCTCTATTCATTTCCTCTGACTTTACCTTTATCCCGTTTCTTATCCAGCCATTTACTAGCTCCTCGAGGTTTTGAACGTCATCGGGGCTCAACTTTTCATAATGGGCAACGTCAATGTGAGCTTTTTCAGGCTCTTTCTTTGCGCCTTCCTGCCATGCATGTTTTCCGAGTATCTGCCTTGCAGCAGCGCTCATCAGGTGCGTAGCCGTGTGATGCGCTATTATCATTCCTCTTCTCCTCGCATCGACCTTTGCGTCAACAATAGCTCCGTTCTTGAAAGCATGTGCATTTGCAAGCACATGCACTATTATTCCATTTATTTTCTGCGCGTCGACAACTTCACTGTCTTCAATAAATCCTGTGTCGGCAACCTGCCCTCCGCCTTCCGGATAAAATGGCGTTTTGTCAAGCACTACATATTTCCCATCGGAAAACAGCACCTTGGCTTTTGATTCCGTGATGAAGTCATAGTATAACTGTTTAGTAGACTCGAGTTTTTCAGGCAGCTTCACGTCCAATCCCTTGTCTACCTCTTTCTTTACCAAATCCCCCACTATCAAATCGGCGTAGTAGTTTTCAGGCAGTTCTACGCGCACTTTTTTTTCTTCTGCGATTTGCTCAATTAAATCAGGTGTTACCCCATTGCTTTCGTACAAAGTCCTGAGTTCACCTATGCCTATTTTATTGCTTTTCTGGAGCAGGATCTCAACCGACCTTTTGGCATTTTCCTTTGTGCGCTCGTATTTTTCTTTCTCTATTTCAGTTACCTTCCTGAACAAACCTATTGCGTCTTTTAGCTCGGGATTTATGTCTTTGAACTCTTCGGCTATGAGTTCGGCTATTATGTCTATATCGGGTTTTATCGTGTATTCGTTTATGAAGTCAAGCGACCTCCTGAGTATCATTCTAAGGTTGTATCCTCCGCCTAGGTTCGAAGGAAGCGCGCCGTCGCTCAGTGCAAATAGCAATGTGCGCACGTGATCTGCAACTGCATACATTGCCTGTATCGGCTTTATTTTTGTAATGTAGTCTTTTTCACTTATTTTTGTTTCCTTCAATATGCGTTGCATCTCTTGTTTTAGGTTCTTTACTTCGTCAGAGTTCAAACCTCCTGCAAATCGCGAAAACCTGCCGAACAGTTCGCTGTCGAAATCAATTCCTGTTTCGTTTGCCATTTTGGCTATCGATTTTTTGAAAACAGCCTGGAATGCGCTGTCGTATCCTGTATAAAACCACAAAAGCCTGGCATCGAACCCCCAGCCTACATCCACAACTTTAGCCTCAAGTTCACGCGTTTGACCGTTTACGTATTCAAACTGAGTAAACACGCTATTTACAAGTTCAAGTCCGTTTGCAAAACTCTCAAGACAAGGGCCGAATTCGGAGAAGTCAGGCATCGCCCAAACGTCCTCGTGATAAATCAAATCTTCTTTCTTTACGCCCACTATTTCTGTCAGCATCTTGTAATTCAGTTCTATGGTCCTGTCACGCCAATAGCCTTCCTTTGGATAATTGAAGGCATGCTGTCCTGCCATCATGAAAGACGTGAAGTGCCTGCCGGTAACGCCAACGTTTGCTATGTCTCCGAATCTGAGGCATATTTGAGGAACAATGAGCGGATTTGCTCCGTATTCGAAGCTCATTTTGCCATTTTCTATCCGCTGGAAATCCTGTATGCTCGCAATTGTGAAGTAAAGGTCCTGCCTCCAGCGGCTCACGACAGGATACCTGTCAACGACCTCATGTCCATTCTTCTTGAAAAAATCCGCGAATTTTCTCCAGAAATCAGAGTAAGAAATAGAATTCGGCTTTTCCTTGAAAAAACTGTATGGCTTGTGCGCAGGTTCGCCGCAAATATCTCTGTCTTCTATGCTCCAAAAGTTTTTACCGCAAATCTTGCACTTCTTGCGCGTAAAGCCCTCCTGCTCGAAAAGCTTCACTGAGTAATAATTCTTGTAATCATTGCCGAACTCCTTTCTAAGCGAGTCCTTGCTCATTTCTTTCGATGGCATTGACATAAATATCCCACAATAAACCTATCTGTTTAATTGATGGCACCATTATTGACATTATCTTTTTCTATATATTAATAAAAGCCTGTGTTAAGCGCAGTGACGCAGCACATCTTCCGATGTTGCTTCTATAGACAAAAAGAGCCTTTCAGTTGAAATATATTTAAGGGCATTTGATAAAATCTCAATCTGCGATGGAGTATTTGTCAACATATGAATGATCTAAATATTGTCTAAGGTCAAACTTGCGAATCTGCTTATTTGTTCCACCATACCGTGCACTCCTTTCCGAAGAACTTGCATACGTTGCACTTCCATTTCTCCTGCTCCTGAACGGGCACGGACTCACGCTCACCGTTCCAGTAATGCATCGCGTATATTATGTCCCTGCTTGCTGCCTGCTCGTCGTAGTTAAGCTTCACATTGAACCTTTCTTTGCCGTTGAACCTGTCTATGTAAGACAGTTCCATTACGTTGCTTATCTCTGGAAGTGCATAAAGCTCGTTGAACATGAGCTTGAATATCTCCTGTATGCTTGCATACTCGTTTTTGATGCCCAATGCAAGTATCTCCCTCTGAAACGTGTCAGAGATCTTCATCTTGCTTATCTTGTACGACGCTTCAAAGTTCATGCCTGTGTATTTTTTTGTCTTCAAATCATCAAGCAGCTTTCTGTAAAGCATGACCTGTATAGAATGTGGTTTTGTCTTCACGCTGTTCAGCTCTTTTGTATTTTGGTCCACGGTCTTGACCTCCTTGACAACGACTTTTCCGTCTACCATCTTCAGCTCGTCTATCTTTCCGGATATTCTGTAGCCGTTTAGCGAGCCGTACAGCCTGAGCTCCCTGCACAGGCCTGTAGTGCGCAGGGTTCTGAGAGACATATAATTCTCATAGCCTGTTTTGTACATGTAGTCTTCGTATGTTACCGGCTCAACGATTAACGGAATGTATATTTCTTCCTGCAGCTCCTCGTGCATCTGTGAACCCTTCCTCATGGCATAGGTTTCTTTCTTTCCGAAGAGGTAGTTAAGCTCCATTTGCCTTTCGCACCAGAACTGATTGGCTATGTCAGTAACAAGTATGCTGCTCTTGTGCAATTTTTTCAAAACGTTCTCATGAAATTCCATTCAAGACACACACTTCAACCAAATGATTTTTCAGACTGCCTATCTGTCGTCACAGCGTTAGCTCAGCGATCACCGTTTTCATCACAATCTTTTTTATACGTTAAGAAACTTATTAACGCTATGCGCATTTTAGACAAATACGAATTGTTCATTTTCGACTGGGACAACACACTGAGCACATCCTCATTCCTTGTTAACGTCATTCCCCGCTTAAAGCATGCCTGCATAGGAGAACACAAAGTGCATAACACGGCAAGATACGACCATGTGATTGTTAAAAACTTCAAAATCGCAGAGACAGAAAACGAAATCAAATCGATAATTTATGACCTGAATACGCGAATAATGAAGCCCAAATTGAAACCCAGTTCGGCCGAACTGATAAATCTGCTTAAAAGACGTCACAAAAAAATTGCCATATTCAGCAACGCGCAGCGCGACAGGCTAATCACTGAAATGCGCAGGCTTATGCCTGTAAACGATTTCGATTTCGTCCTGAGTGCAAGTTCGATTAAGGGGTATAAGCCCAATCCCCTCGGGCTTCTCATACTGATGAACAAATTTCGCATTGCCAAGTCAAAGACCCTATATGTAGGAGACGCAGTTGTCGACGTCGAAGCCGCAAAATATGCAGGAATAGACTGCGCCATAGTATGCGACGGCCTCGGAGCTTATGGAGAAATCAGGCAGGCTAAACCCGCATACATATTCAAGAGCGTATATGCGCTGCTAGAAAACCTTAAACAATAACAGATGCGCATGCCAGTTGTTTGACGTCTGTCATAACGATAAGTTTAAATAGGCAACACAGTATATCATAATCCTGAAGTTTTGACTTCAGAGGAAAGTATAAAATGAACGGAAATGACGACAGAGGATACAGAGGAGAAAGAAGAGAAGGAGGCATGGGAAGAGGCCACGGGATGAACCCGAACTATTTCCTGCCAAAGCCTGTAAAGGTCGGAGACGTAGTGGAAGTTACAGTAGAAGGTACTGCTTCCCGTGGAGACGGAATAGCGAAGAAGGACGGCTTTGTCATCTTCATAAAAGGTGCAAAGATCGGCGACAAGCTATCTGTGAAAATCACGGAGGTAAGGACCAAGTTCGCAATAGGCGAACCTGCGTCAGGAGCAGCAGAACCTCCGGCAGAACCTGCAGCAGAACCATCGTCAGACGAACCCTCGTCAGAAGATACGGCAGAATAACTAAGATCAGCTTATTCTAAATGCTGATATGCTGGTTAGTGCAAACTGGTTCGCATCACTGCGGCATGCACATTTTAATTCAACGCAAACCAGAAAGCTACAGCATGTCAGCACACGCATATCGCACTGTTTAGCTTGCTTCTTCCCACTCTTTCAGAAAATTTTCTAAATACTCCCTTGTCCGCATGTCCCTTTCAGCTGCAATTCTTCTGCCTTCTTTTGTATTCATCCTGTCTTTGAGAAGCAGCATCCTTTCGTAAAAATGGTTTATTGTAGTCGAATTTGAGTTTTTGTAGTCTTCAAAGGTTTTATGATATTGCGCCTTGATGCCAGGCCTGTGCATCGGCCTTTTCTTGTATCCGCCGTATGCGAATGCCCTTGCCACGCCGATAGCGCCAATCGCATCGAGCCTGTCAGCATCTTGTACTATTTTGCCCTCCAGGCTTTTCATGTTGTCCTTTACGCCAGCTCCGCGGAACGATACATTTCTCACTATGTCGCACACTTTGCCTATGGTTTCTTCATCTACGCCTATTTTCTTAAGCCATGCCCCCGCTATGTCTGCACCCTTATCCATGCTTCCGCCGTTGAACTTCCAATCGGATATGTCGTGGAGAAGCGCACCGAGCTGCACTACGAACAAATCAGCTTTTTTCTCAGTCTTGCCTATTTTCACTGCCATTTTCCAGACACGATATGCATGCCACCAGTCATGTCCTGAACTGTCATTTTCCATTACTGTTTTAACATGCTCTGCAGTGAGCTTCACAATTTTTTCTTTGTCCATTCAACCCTGTGCCTAACTTAAACTTCAATTAGCCCTTTAATTTACAAACAATTATTTTTAACCTTTTCCAAAATTCTCAACATCTCAAGAATCCTACGGCTTCTAGAACAGGTTTTCGCGTGTTTTGCGGTTTTCTGGTGTTTGTCGTCGAATGGCAAAATTTGCCAATAACAAATTTGAAACCTTACTGAAATTCCGTTATCCTGGTTAATGTGCTTAAAGAATACGCTGGGTGAGGGAATCGAACCCTCGAAGGCCAAATCGGCCAAACAGCTTAGCAGGCTGCCGCCCTACCACTAGGCGAACCCAGCACAGATATTATCTGAAAAATCTATCTAATTAAAGTTTACTTTTAGATTTCGAAATGAACTTTGCCACTATGTTACTAACTTCTTCTTCATGATTTTCGAAAGAGTGTTTCGCACCTTTAACTAAATGCGATTCAAAATATTCGGATTTTGTTCTTTCGCCAAGCATTTTCAAGTAAGTTTTTACCGGTTTTACTGCAAACTGCTCCCTACTACCGAATACTGCCAATATTGGTATCTTTATTTTACTGAATTCATCAAGTTTCCCGTCATAATCAAATAACCGTGCTTCAACATTTTTTGTATCTGCCACAGATAAAAACCTTTTAGCAGAGAAATTTGAAGTTAATACGCTCACTTCGTTTCCTTTTCGATTTTTAACCATAGTTTTCGCTGTTTTTACAACTTCTGCAAATTTACTTCCTAACTCTTTTCTATGTAAGTTATAATCATCACAAGGCGCGAGAAGAACTAATGCAAGTACCTTCTTATTGCGCTTTTTATATTGATAGTAAGTTACTTTCTGGCAGCCTGTGCTATGGCCAATTAATATGAACTTTTTGAAATTCTTCTTTTCGATAATTTTTATTGCGCCATCGATATCAAGTACGCTATCTTCAAATTTTTCAAAGTCAGTACCTCCGACCAACTTTATCTTCTTTCCGTTCTTGTATCCGTATATGCGCGCCGCCATATCGTGGCCCCTTGTGTTTAAAGTAAATAGCGCAGTATCTTTTTTTGCAAGTTTGTCTGCGATCAAGAATGGCAGATCAAAACCGTAAAAGTTACCTGTCATTCCATGTATGAATATCGCACATGTTTGCGCTCTTTTCCTCCCTACTAAAAATCCGCTTAATCTTATTCCGTCTTTGGCATAGAAATTCACAAGTTTTCCATTGTAAATTTTGTTTTCTTTTTTCATGTAAATAACCAAATAAACCTTGCAGCAGAAGCACATTTGCACAACCAGCAAGCATAAAATTAACTCCGTATCTGCTCAGTTCTGTATTTTCAGAGCATGGCCTTTTGTACGTGGCGTATATTTAACGAAGTGCATAGCAATGCGCTGCATGTCCTACACGGCCACTATATACTTAGGGTTGCTCCTTCCGGCCTCGCCCGATTCATACGTAAGCGCCACCACTGAAAGCAAAACGTCGACGCTTCAACGAAGGTCTTATGCTTGCTGATAGCACGCCTGTGCATATGGCCCGCCTAATGGGGATTTGCGGTACAGGAAACCCCAAGCTTCCCGCCTTTCTGCTGCAGTAAAATTAGCATACTCTTAATTAAATACTTGTTGCGTGCCGAACTGCCTGCGAACTAATAAAATATGCTAATTGAAATTTATACTAACTTACCTCTGATGAAATGCCAACTGAAATCGAAGAAAAAGACACAGTATATGAAAAGGCACCTGCAGTCGTAAAGCTTCTTGGCGAACATGCATCGCTTTATGATAAAATTGCGGTTGCAGCTGCAGTAAGCATATATGCCGAGGCCACAGTGTCAAAATACACCGAAGGACGATTCCTGATTGAATTGCCTGATTTTAAACTTTCCAAAGAATTCGGCGAGAAGCAGTTGAATGATTTATTTTCTGAATACAAGAAACAAGACATTAAAACATATTATGAAACTTCGGCTTACGATAAAGTTATTTTGCCATACGCAACGATAGTTGCGCGTCTGCTTAATGAATTTGGTGAGCGCGTGTTGGGGCGTAAAGCCATTATTTCATCGAAGATACCTGCACAGAGCGGACTGGCAAGCAGCGGTGCATGCTCTACTGCATTTACCAAAGCACTAGTTAAAAGCGCAAAGCTGATTATCGAAGACCCAGAAATAATTGATGTGATCAGGGATGGGGAGCGGGTTTGCCATAAAAACAAAAATGCAGGAGGCATAGATGTCAATACTTCTTATTTTGGCGGCATTGTTATGTTCGCCCCAAACAAAACTAAAAAAATTCAAATGGGACTCGATCTCACATTGCTTTTGGTCAATACTGGACCTAAAAAAAGCACTGCTGAGATGGTGGCGCATGTTGCTGAACTATATAAAAAGGACAAAGAGAATACGCAAAAAATACTTGATGCAATTGGCGAATGTTCGATACAGGGAATTGAAGCTATCAAAAATTTGGATGTTGTTGCTTTAGGAGATGCAATGTTCAAAGACCACGAGCTTTTGAGACAGCTAGGTGTTTCGGCAAACAAGCTGGACGAAGTTGTATACACTGCAAAGGAATCTGGAGAATTTGGGGCAAAACTCAGTGGAGGAGGAGGCGGCGGGATTGCGATAGTGTTGAGTAAAAATCCCGACCAGTTTTCCAGCAGAATGCAGAGGAAAAATTTAAAAGTTATGAAAACTAGCATATTAAACTAATACTGTTAAAATTGAAGTGTCATGCATGAGAGCAAAAGCGATGGCGAACGCAAACATAGCCCTGATAAAATACTGGGGAAAACGAGACGATAAGCTGATTTTACCGCAGAATAGCAACATAGCCGTAAATCTGGCAGGGTTAACTGCAAAAACGTCTGTGACTTTTGATAAAAAATATAAAAAAGACAGTTTTTTGCTCGACGGAAAAACGCAATCAGGTGAAGAGCTAGCGCGAGTTGTCGATACGCTAAACAGAATAAGAAAACTGGCTAGAATAAAGGACAAAGCATTAGTGATGTCTGCAAACAACTTCCCAACTGCGGCAGGTCTAGCAAGTTCGGCTGCGGGTGGTTCTGCGTTGGTTCTCGCAGCGTCTAAAGCTGCAGGTCTTGACCTGAGCAATAGAGAACTGTCAATACTTGCGAGGATGAACTCAGGTTCATCGTGCCGTTCTATAGACGGTGGGTTCGTGAAATGGGTTAAAGGGGTCAGGAAAGATGGCAAAGATAGCTACGGGAAACAGCTATTCAATGAATTTTATTGGCCAGACTTTAGAATAATAGTAACTATTCTTTCAACAGCTCCTAAAAAAATCAAAAGCAGGGCCGGTATGAAAACAAGCGTAGAAAATTCACCTTTCTACAGAACATGGTCAGATGAATCAGAAAGATCCTGTGCCGATATGGAACGCGCGATAAAAAACAAAGATATTGCCGTGCTAGGAAGCTTGGCTGAGAAAAATGCAATAATGATGCATTGCGTAATGTTTGCCACTACGCCCTCTATAATATACTGGTCTCCGGAAACAGTCGAAGTCATCAATGCGGTTCATGAAATGAGAGAAAAAGGAATAAGGTGCTATTTTACAATGGACGCAGGTCCTCAAGTTAAGATAATCTGCCTGAAAAACGATGTCAAAAAAATAAAAAACCTCGTATTAAAAATCAAAGGAGTAAAAAACATAATTGTGTGCAGGCCTGGCACTGGAGCCAAGTTGATAGCATAAGAGTACTGGTGTGATTATTTGCCGTGCCTGCGACTTTGCGACAAAAGTCGAATCCCACGATAAGCTTATTAAGTGTCAAAATAGGCCGTTTAAAACGGAATTACTATGCAAGCAAAGGGAATAACTGAAACCGATTCTAAAGCGCCAGGTAAAATTCTCTTTGTCGGTGGCTATTCTGTTTTAGAAAGGCCGAACCCTGGCTACGTAATCACTGCCGATTGCTTTGTGCACGCCAAGATAAGGCCAAGAGACGATAACCAAATAGAGATAAATGCACCCCAGCTCGAATCCTATGCTAAGGGCAAGGTTGACGTTGATATGGGAAAAGTGGACATAAACGTTCCAGAACCGCTTAAATTGGTGGCTACTGCAATTAGGCTCGTTGTCATGTATGCAAAAGCCACAGGAAGAGAAATCAGTGGCTTTACAATTACTACCCAAAGCGATCCTGAATTCGCTTACAGAATAAGTAACTCAAACTGCGGTACTGTGCTAACCAAAAGTGGTTTGGGAAGCAGCGCTGCAGTTACTGTTGCAACTGTGGGAGGTGTGCTAACTGCTTTAGGTATAAATGTGAACGAAAACGATTGTTTGCATAAGCTTTCTCAACTCGCGCATGCGATTGCAACTGAAAAAGTAGGCAGCGGCTTCGATATTGCAGCAGCAACTTATGGCGATATAATATACTCCAGATACTCTCCCGAATTGATTAAAACCTTCCCAAAAGATTATTCAAAAGAAGATGTGCTTGAAGCAGTAAGAAAGCAGTGGGACTATTCAATAGAGCCACTTAAGTTTCCGCACTCACTAGAATTAATGTTCGCAAATTTTGTCGGAGAAGCCGCAGTAACTGTTTCGCTTGTTAAAGAAATAAATAAATTTAAAGAAAAAGACCCTGAAACATATTCTACTTTGATGAAAAAAATAAATTCAGCAAACGTTTCCGCCATCGCCGCACTGAGAAAAATCAGCGCAGGCAACTACGCCGAGCCAGATTTAAATGCGCTCAGAACTGCTTTAGTGGAAGGCAGAATTCTTACAAAAGAATTAGGTATCAAAAGCGGGATATGCATCGAACCAGATGATATCACAGATCTGATAAAAGAAAGCGAGAAAAGAGGCGCCTTTGTGGCAAAGTTGCCTGGTGCGGGCGGAAAGGACGCAATTATGGCCATATGCACAAATGGAACAGACAAAGCTAGACTTCACAAGTTTTGGAGTGCACAACCAACTCTTTCTGTACTTAAAATTAGACCAAATAACTCCGGCTTTTCATCAGTTTCTAAACCTGCCAGAGTGCGCGTGTAGCCTGAAAATATTGCTGCAATAAGCATCTAGTATTTTTGCTTTCTGCTCTGCAAAGGATTATACCGATTAAAAATACATTTTAATAAACCTACTTTATTTTCAAGTGTTAAAATGGGTAATCAGGACGAAGAGTATGAAAAGCTCCTTTGACAGGCATTCTAAAAAATGCTCTCGCTTTCATAGGCCAAGGCGGACTTCGTTGTGCCTACGACTGGAAATCGCGTTGAGAAATTTTCTGAAGTTTTTCTTTCCTATTTTTTCATAATTTAATCCATAATATGCGTAAACTTTGCTTGGGGATACATTGCCCACAGAGTTCCCTTTTATCGCGAGTAATTTGTAAGTTTCATTTACTGACTTTTCGCTAGGCCCTTCTATTTCAGTAACATATGGTATCCCCGGCCATTTGTCTACTGTAACGAGAGTTTTATTGAACGAGTATTCTTCCCTTTCATTTTCTATATACAAACTTATCGCGAAAATCTTGCAGAATATTATGGCCGCATTTTCGAAATTCAGCATCTTCATTTCATATTCTTGCGTATTACTTATGCCTTTACCGCTTTGTTCTTTAAGGGTGAACACAGTTGACTTCCCATCGGTTCTCAGTCTACACCACGATTCGAAACTGCTATTTTTTTTAATCGGAAACAGTATCTGCCTGAAATTATATTTCGCCAGTTTTTTCGCATTTAGTTTTTTAAGCCTAGATACTACTTCTTTTTTATCTATGCCTAATATCTTCAGTTCTATTTCGCTAGGCACCGTATATCACCAATGAATTTATGACCTAGTACTTTTTAAAAGAAGAGGTTCAAATATAATTTTTACCTATCGATGCTCCAATTTCTTCGGTCATTAATTTAGGTCCGTCATGTCTAATATGGCAGGCACTTTAATGGCTTATCTATGTTTTTCTGAAGAATTTTCAAGTCGCATGCTATTGTGTCGAATCTAGAAGTTAAGTTTAAATAGGTGGTCGCAAAACTAACGTGCGATACAGGTTAAACTGAATTAAACATGATTAGAGTTCAAATCGCTATTATGGTAAATGACATGTCCAATAACACACAAGAAATAGATTCTGAAGCGCCAGGTAAACTTTTGCTGTTTGGGCCATATCCTCTTTTGCAAAGGGAAAAATCATATCGCTGCTACGTTGTACCACTTGACTGCTTTGTTCATGTTCATATTACGCCGCGTAAAGATAATGTGGTGAAAATTAACGCACCTCAGTTCGAAGCATATGCAGAAGGCACCGTTGACACGTCAACTGGAAATGTGTTTGTGTCGGGTCCAGAATCACTTAATTTGGTAACTACTGCAATTGACCTGTCATTGACTTATGTAAAAGCATTGGGAAGAGACATTAATGGTTTTGAAATTACTACGAGAAACGATGATGCTTTTGTCTATCGAATAAAAAATCCAGGGGATAAAAAGGCATTTTCAAAAAGTGGTCTCGGAAGTAGCTCTGCGGCCATAGTTGCGACTGTGGGTGGAATACTGACTGCTTTCGGAGCAGATGTAAAAGAAAATGATTGTCTTTACAAACTCTCGCAGTTAACTTACGTGCGAACGACCGGCAAAGCCGGATATGGCTTCGATATCGCCACTGCCGTATTCGGTCCTATACAATATTCATTATATCCTGCAGAATCCGTTGAGAATTTTCCTAGAAACTGTTCTGGTAGAGATGTTCTTGCCGCAGTTAAAAAAGACTGGGGTTATTCTGTGGAGCCCCTACCATTTCCAACTAGTTTTAAATTGATTCTTGCAAATTTCATAAATGAAGCTACAATTACTGATTCATTTGTTAAAAAGGTAAACGAATTCAAAAAAACGTATCCGACCGAATACAATCATTTAATAAATAAGATAAATTCAGCAGTCATTTTAGAAATTTATTATCTTAAAAAGATAAATGCCGGAGATAGAACAGCACACACTCTCGATGCTTTAAGGTCTGCGTTTAATGAAGAAAGAGCGTTGACAAAAACTTTGGGTGAAAAAAGCGGAGTAGAAATTGAATCTGCCGATAGTACTGCGCTGATAAACGAAGCTTGTCGAATCGGCGCTTTCGCGGCAAAACTGCCTGGCGCAGGAGGCAGAGATTCAATAGTTGCGTTGTCTGACAGCGAGCATGAGAATGGAATACGAAAATTATGGCGTGGAAAGCCGAATCTCGACGTACTCGAGCTAAAGCCTGGCTCAACCGGTTTCTCTGTAAAAAAGGTAAATGAAGCAAACCGCATTCACGTGTGAATTGAATTTAGATAGTATTTTAGTCCTGTGCGGTGCTGCTTTTTCAATTCGTTTAAGCTCACTTTTCCTGCAAAGGATTATAAGGATTAAAAATACACTTGAATAAACCTACTTTATTTTCAAGTGTTAAAATGGGTAATCAGGACGAAGAGTATGAAAAGCTCCTTGACCGAGCATTCGCGAAGATGCCTTCGCTTTCAGAGGCAAAGGTAGACTTTGTAGTGCCTGACGTTGATTCGATAATCCAGGGCTCAAAGACGATATTCAGGAATTTCTCAGTATTTGCGGATCTTGCCCGCAGGGAGAAGGATTCTATAGCAAAATTCCTAACAAAGGAGCTTGCTGTTCCTGTAAACATAGAGGACAACAAGCTGTCGATAAACGGGAAAGTTCAGAACAGCGTTCTGAACGAGAAGATAAAGAAATATTTCAGCACGTATGTCATATGCAAGGAATGTCACAAGCCGGACACCCGCGTCGAGGGCGTCGAACGCGGCTATGAAACAATAGTTTGTGAGGCGTGCGGTGCGCGATATACAGTAAAGCATTCATGAAAGGGTTATGGTTATGGGATTCAACAGAAAAGGCGGAGTTCCTGTAGTGCAGGCGCTCAAGCTACCACAGCAGGGCGAGGTGCTCGGTGTTATTCTGCAGACTGTCGGTGCCTCAAATTTCAAGATACGCTGCTCTGACAGTTTCGAGAGGCTCTGCGGGATACCTGGCAGGCTTAAAAGGCGCTTCTGGATAAAGGAAGGCGACATAGTCATAGTGAAGCCGTGGGTCGTGCAGACTAACGAACGCGGCGACATAGTTTGGAGGTACAGCATTGGAGACAAGGAAAGGCTTAAGGCGAAAGGCTACGAAATACCAGAATAATCGCGGCCTGTAATGTCCTTAAAGGTTTTTTCAGTGTTTCTCTCTATCCCATAAGTTTTTTTGAAGTAAGTCAATATAGTGTTTATGTCCCTGTGCAGAAATTCCATCGCATTTCTGTGCTCCAAGACAACTGCTTGTCCGAAATCTATCAAATAGGGCGTGGATTTTTTCATCAGCACGTTGTATTCGCTCAAATCAGCATGCACGAGGCCCATGCCATAAAGTTTTTTCACGTCTCCGAGTATCGTGTCGAGGGTTTCTTCAGGCATCTCCGTTTTCTCATCCTTCAGCGTTCTTGCCGGCATGCCATCTCTGCCTATGAATTCCATTGTCAAAATGTTGCCGCTGAATGCGTACGGCCGCGGAGCATGCACGCCTGCCATCTCAGCTACCTTGAGATTGCCGAATTCCTTCTTGCACCATTCGTTCACCACAGAATGTATGTCGGATTTTATTCTTCCGAATCTCGGGTCTCCTGTTATGTACTGCATCCTGTTCCTGAATGTGGACGTTTCCGCCCTGAATACCTTGACAACCACAATGTCTTCCTTTACCTTAACTCCGGGAACCGCAAGGTATATGTCTGCCTCCTTTCCAGTTGCTATCTTGAAATGAAGTTCAGAGATTATCCCCCTGTCGAAAAGCTTGGAAAACCTCAGCATCGTTCTTGTGTCAAAGATATCCTCCTCTATCTTCATCTTTTCCTTGAGCCTGTAATCTTCTCTGTTTGGCTCCTTCCTTCTGCTTACTTTCCGCGCCATGCTCTAAACTTGTGCGTTATGCTTTATCAATGTTGCTTCGATAAAACACAGATGCCTTTGAAGGCTTAAAGCAGTTAGAGGATACTGCACTATTTGTCTTTGCGGCTCCAGTGCTTGAGGCTCAATGACAACATTAATATTCATGTCATTCGATATAAATCATAAATCACGCGGCCGCCCTGTGGCCGTAACTCAAGCGGTAGTTGAAGTGGAAAAATACAAAATCTATCAGCAGCTTGCCGGAATAGGTATGCTCTTAATGCTCTTGCTTTTGTCATATTTCCAATACATTAACGGAATTTAACTGCATGTACTTGACATAAATGTTAAACTTGTTCTTTAATGTCAGTTGCTGCATAAACTGTGGATCGCCGAAGTGCTACAATAACGTTAAATATCTCCAAATTAAATATCTGAAATGTGAATTAGCTTTATGGAAAAAGTAAAAATCATAGTCGACAACAGGGAGAAAAACGCAGAGCTGCTGGAGCTCCTTTCAGGTAAAGGCGTAGAGCTGAGCTTCGCCCAGTTGCCAATAGGCGATTATATAGTATCTGACAGGATGTGCATAGAGAGAAAAACAGCCCAGGATTTCGAGAATTCGATCATGAACGGCAGGCTTTTCGAGCAGGTAGAACGCATGTGCGCCAGTTTTCCCAAGCCTGTTTTGCTGCTTGAATCGCAAGAGCATGAATTCACCCTAAGTCCCAACGTGATAACGGGCGCAATCGCCGCCATATTCGCCGATTACAATACTCAAGTGATACGTTCTTGTGGCGTAGAGGAAACCGCCACGATAATAGAAAAAATAGCAAAAAGAGAGCAGAGCAAGGAAAAAAGGGAGCCTAAGGTAGTCGGCAGGAAGAAAGCGTACACGATTCCGGAATGGCAAATGCTCATGCTCAGCTCAGTGCCGGGAGTAGGCCCCAAACTGGCACGCTCTTTGCTCAGGCATTTCCACAGCATAAAAAACGTGTCTAACGCCAGCGCAGAGGACCTGGAAAAAGTAGACAAGGTAGGCGAAAAAAAGGCCGCTATGCTGTTCAGCGTTTTTAACGAGCAGTTCAAAGAGCAAGAATGAAATGCACACCTGTTGCTGCGCTTTGTTTACATTCCCTGAGCAGCGATTTTCGCGGCCACATCGACGTCAAATGACAATTTCATCTTTTTCGTTTGCTTGATTTTGCCCTTTACTAGAAGTTTCTTGAATAGCTTCGCATCGGTGGAAAAGATTACGAATTCATCTCCAGGATTTTTATCGAATTCTGCAATGGCTTTGTCTATGTTCATTGTGCCGTTTATGAAAAGGAGCATTTCAGTTGGTATGCTTTTTGCCTTCGCGATGCCGCTTTTGCACCTTATGCATGCATTAAAGTAGGCTGGCAAAAGCATATTCTCAATGCCTTTTTTGCAGTCTGTCAAAAGCATGAATTCCTCATTTGCTGATATTTCATTTACCAGTTTCAGCAATTTATTCCGGTTTAATTCGCTACTGCAGACGTATGCTACTGGCTTTTTTCTAAGTTCTATTGGTTCTGTCATGTAATGCACAGCGATACAAAATGATTTAAAGCAATGTTCTATTAATATAATACGCGTTTTTATAAGTGATTAGATGAGTCAATTCGGAGTACAAGTGCACGCAAAATCGGACAGGAAAGCGACAGGCAACGGCAAGCCCCTTCGCAAGAGCCAGGACAAGAGAAGGCATGAAATAGGGGGCTATTTTGTGGCGACAAAGCTCGGCGAGGCAAATGTAGTGAGAGCGAGCCGCGGAAGGGGGGCAAATTTTATCAACAAGCTGCATTATGCAGCATTTGCCAATGTTCTGACAAAAAATGGCTACAAGAAATCCAAGATCACTGCCGTTCTCACATCCCCTGACAACAGGAACTTCGCAAGATTGGCGATAATAACAAAAGGAACGATAATAGACACTGAGCTGGGCCAGGCGCGTGTTAACAACAGACCCGGCAGGGAAGGCAGCATAAACGCAGTACTGACAGAGGAAGGCAAGAAATAAAGTGACAAAATGACAGCGCGCGTTTACTCTTTTGACGCATCCGAGGAAGAGACACTGAAGAAGCTGCTCGCCTACGACCCTTATCTTGACACAAGCCTGATTCCAAACATTCCAAAGGACTGGAGTGACAAAAAATATATGGCAGCGCATCCCGAACTGAAGGATGAAATAGAAAGGAAGAAGAAAGAAGCCGAAGATGCAGCTGCGAAACTCAGGAGCGACCCCGAGGCAAACATAATTTTTGCGAGGCAGGACTACAAGATAAAGGACGGCAGGGCAG
This sequence comes from Microcaldota archaeon, assembly GCA_021797745.1. Lineage (GTDB taxonomy): Archaea > Micrarchaeota > Micrarchaeia > Micrarchaeales > CABMGC01 > JAJZZD01. The sequence continues at coordinate 17,293 of JAJZZD010000006.1, forward strand.
TGGGACTTGACGAGGGGAAAAGTTACCTGTATATCAGCGCGTCTGACGAATTCCTTAGTGGTGCCGAAGCAAAGCTAAAAAAGAACCTTAAAAGCATACTGCGTGCGAGCCCTGACGAAGAGAGGAAGGTGATAGCGTATGTTGAGGAGGAACGCGAGAAGTCAGAAGAAGGCCTTGGGCTTATATTCGGTTGATTATTTATTGTTTGCCAGAGAGTGTAATTTAGACTGCCGCACTGGCAGCATTAACCTATTGGCATCGTAGGTCAGAGTGTCATTATGAACTTCATAAGCGTTGACGACGTTTCAAAGGAGCAGATTAACTCGATTTTTGAAATCGCAGACGACATAAAAAACGGCGAGGCTAAACTATCGATAAAGGAAAATGCTGTGCTTACTCTTCTTTTCCAAAAACCTTCTACTCGCACACGCGTGTCTTTTGAGGCGGCAATGGCGAAGCTTGACGGCAGGTCAATATACCTTGACATGAGCACGTCGCAGATGTCAAGGGGCGAGACGCTTGCGGACACGGCGCGCGTTCTCAGCGGCTATTCTGATTTCATCGCAGCGCGGCTGTTCAAGCACGACGACATAATAGAGCTTGCGAACAACTCTTCAGTTCCGGTTATTAACGCGCTTACTGACATGGAGCATCCCACCCAGGCGCTGAGCGACCTTTACACGATACGTGAAATAAAAAACAAGATAAAAGGCATAAAGATAGCGTTCTTCGGCGACATAGCGCAGAATACAATCAATTCTCTGATGCTTGCAGGTGCAAAGCTAGGCGCTGAAATAGCCCTTGCTGGGCCGAAGGGCTATCAGCCTAACCCAAATTATCTAGTAAGAGCCAGGGAGTACGGACCTGTTGAAGTATATAACGATTCTGTCGAAGCCGCAGACGAAGCTGACGTGATATACACAGACACGTTCGTAAGCATGGGAAAAGAGGCTGAATCTGAAAAAAGAAAAGGAATGTTCAAGCCATATCAGGTGAACGCATCCCTCGTTGCCAAGGCAACTAGAGACGTAATTGTGATGCATCCTCTTCCTGCTTTCAGGGGCGAGGAGATAACAAAAGACGTGATAGACGGGCCTAAGAGTGTCGTATGGCAGCAGTCAAAGAACAAGATGCTTATGGCCGAGTCGATAATCTTGTACTTGTCTGAAAAGAACATGTGAAGAAATAGTTTTTGCAGGCATTTAAAATTCAGAAATCGAATTCTCCCGCGTCTTCGGAGTTGCCGTCATTCGGCATCGCCGCTGATTTGCCCGCAAATCTGCCTTTCGGAATAGTTACTTCTTTACCGTTTTTTAAGCCTTTGTCATTGGCATTATTTTCTTTCCCGTCCTGGTCCGCATATACGATTCTCCACATATTGTGGCTTTCTTCGACCCATTTCACTGGTCTGCCGTCGTCTATTTTACTTTCCTTTTCCAGTTTCCTGAGATTTTTTCTGTTTATTATTTTTGTCAGCCAGTTGCTCATGCATTACCGCCCTTTTCGATGCTTTCTATACGCAAAATCGGTGCTTAACATTGAACTTAAACCATTTATTAACTTAACTGTTGAACACGATTTTTGTTAAAGGGAATTCAGCCCCATACGTCTGCCTTTATTCTGCCCTTCTCCACTCCCAGCGAGGAAATCGCTTCGCTTACAGCCTTCACGAAGCCAAGCGGGCCGCATACGTAGAAAATGCGATCCGCGTAATCTGCGATGTGTCTTTTTATCATATTTGCATCAACATGACCCTTTTCACCGTCCCAAGGTGCGGCATCACTGCCTTCATCGGGCCTCGTAACAGTAATGACTATCTTTGCACCTATGCTGCTTTCAAAGCCGGCCAGCTCGTCTTTTTTTATTATCTCATCAGGGTATTTGACGCTGTAAAGCAGTGCAACATCAGTGCCTGTCCTGAGCCTGTTTATGTACCTCAGCATAGACATGAAAGGCGCCAGGCCCGTGCCTCCGGCAATGAACACTACCTTCTTGTCAGTTTCTGGCTTGAATCTGAATTGGCCGTGTGGACCAACAATCAAATATTTATCGCCTGATTTCGATTCTAGGAAATGTGTAGTGTGGTTGTCGTGCACCTTCACAACGAAAAGCTCCATTTCCTGCGCTGCCGGGTCTGACGCAACAGAAAATGCCCTGGCAACGTATGTCTTTCCGGTCTGCGCGTCGAGCCCCGAAATCATTATGAACATGCCTGGCTCGAAATCCAGCGCATGCATGTCTTCAGGGACAAGTTTCACCAAAGCCACTTCTGGAGTTTCGCTAGAAACGCTCGACAAGATGTAAATCTTCTTCTCTATTTTCTGTGTTTTTATTTCCTGCGTCACACTATCACAACTATCTTATCAATATATTCGGAGCATGCGACCCGTCGACAGGCGTCTGATATGAAAAACTTTTTTATTCGGGCTTGGCCCCTGTCGCATTCTCGATAGTACGTTCAAGCTTGTCCAAAAGCTTTATCACATCTTTAAGCTTAGGATTTATCCCGTATCCCAGGTCGTAACCGCGCTCGGTCCTGATGTGAGTCGGCTGGAGCACATTCATGTTGATCGAAAGAGCTCTCAGCGTTATAATCAGCGTTTTCCTAGTAAAGCTCTTTCCCAGTATTGCATAAAGCTCCCTCGTGGTCCTTGGCGATTTTTCCATAAGAAGCTTCAGCACAGCATAGTTCGGCCTGCTCATGAGTTTCCTCAGCAACCATATCTCATCGCTCCCCTTTTCACGCCTTGATGCAGCCATATTTATATTTAAGAACATCAAATAATATAAAGGTATACTTTTCTTTACCTGCATCGCAGCTCAAAACCAGCAAATCGCGCAGTATGAGGGAAAAGTATATTAATTTCATTGTAGTAAAATAAATTATGTTATACTTAAGTAAATATAAAGATACTTTAGTAAAAAAGATATTTCACGGTACGAAGGCCCCTCTGCAGAGTTGCAGCGGTGACGGCTTAACAGCCTATTCAAAAATGGGTTTCTCAGTGCTTGACTGCCAAGCACAGGAAAAAATAGAAGAAATAAGCGGCATAGTGCCTAAAGCCGTATTCAGGGAAAGGAACGCATTCTTTTACGTAGTGGGCTCAAGAAGCCCAGCCATATCAAATCCAGAAATTAGTTTCATGCAGCGTGCCAAGGCCAAAGTTGCCAGCACACTTGCAAGTGGCAATGACGACATATTGCTTTCGCTAATGCCTAACGCTGTCGCGATTGCCAGCTCCGAACTGCTGAAGTGCACTGACGTGCAGCGGGCCCAGTACTTGTCATATTTTGTTGCACACGATACTGTAGGTTACGGACCGCTGAGCATTCTGCTCGAGGACAAACATAATCTCGAGGAGATAGAAGTCAATGCGCTGAGTGCACAGATAGCTGTTTATCATATCAGATATGGCAGATGCCTGACAAATCTCAGATTCAACTCAGAACAGGCATTCAAACACGATATAAACAGGTTCATCTACGATGCCGAAAAGGAGATAGGGCCAGATGCTCCTGTGATAGACACGCAAGTAGGCAATGCGAGGGTGCATGCTCAGATAGCACCTTATGCGTTGGGCGGCGCATCGGCTTCTATAAGGTTGCAGGGCAACAAATCGGCAAGCCTCGATTATCTTGTCAAAAAAGGCACATTAAGCTGCGACGCACTTGCATACTTGTGGATGTCACTTGATGCCGGGCTCAACATCGTAATAGCCGGTTCGCCTGCAAGCGGCAAAACCACTGTGCTGAGTGCGCTGATGCAGCTCATTCCAAAATACCAAAAGATTGTCACTATCGAAGAAGAGGTCAACGAGCTCAAGATAGACATCGACGTGAACAACACCGTGGCTCTGTATGGCACAAAATCCCGCGAAAAAATAGGCGTGCGCGAGCAGGTCCAGAACGCTTTGCGCATGCGTCCCCAGAGAGTTATAGTTGGCGAGGTAAGGGGTGACGAGACGAGAGAACTGTTCTCCGCCTCAAACCTCGGTGTGCAGTTCATGACTACAATGCACAGCAACGAAGGTGGTGCCGACACAATAAAAAGGCTGCTGTTAAGCCCCATGTCAGTAGAGCCAAGCGCAATCGGATTCCTTGACATAGTGGTGTACATGCAGCAGACCGACATAACAAAGCGGGTCGTTTCGCATGTTTACGAGTACAAATGGCTTAGCCGCGCCGAGACACTAAACGGAACGCTTGAAGTGGGAAACGGCGACTCCGTTGAAATCTGCGAATCGGTTTCGAATGCCGAATTAATCAAGGCATATCTGATGTATTCGAAAGTAGCCGATGCATTCTCGAAGAAATACGAAATATCAAAGAAGCTGGCAGTGAAAGAGCTCGAGCGCAGGTCAGCTTTCATCAAGAAGCTGTGCGATGAATGCAAAACACAGCACGACGCCATTGCACGCATAAACGATTACTCATTCGGTTTTTAAATGCAAATACTGCTAAATACGATTTCGCGCATATCAAAAAAGGCAACGCGCCCATTAACGCTACTTTTGTGCGCGGCAGCTATTGATTTGGTTTTTGTCAGTTCCAATTCCCTGAGCCGTATTTATCTGGTCGCATTCCTGCCTGTATTCATTTTCTTTGCGTATGCAATATTTCTGTTTTTGTCTCTGAGCCGCAGGATGCGCAGCCTGAAATTCTTGAACGAGGGCTATATGCAGACTCTGCGCAGGCTTCAATACTTGCGATCCCGCGGATTTCCTCTTTTCAGGTCTCTTGAGAAAATCGCAAAATCAGAAACAGACAGCGCTGCGGTCAAAGCAGCGTTTGATTATGTTTCAAAGGGCAGCAAGCTTGGCGTACCTTTTTCAAAATGCGTAGAAAACAGTCAAATTGCCATAGGCCTGAAAACTACCGGAACAAAAATAGACAACGACGATGCAAATGTCGCCGCAATGTTAAAGGAGCAATCGTATGTCGATTCCAGGCGTGTTTCAAAAATAGAAATCTCGGTTCAAAAATTCGCCACTCTAAAGATGTTTGTGTCCACGATTCTCCCAAGCTTCTTCGTTTTCTTGTTTGTAGGCAGCTCTGTGATATCGGGCAGCGGTTTCGGACTAGAATTCCTTAGCATATCTCTTTTGATTTTCGTGCCGCTGGCTTTTTCTGCCGTAAGTTTTTTGCACGACAGGTGTATATATGCTTGATTTCCTGAAAAATAAAAACTCGCCGTCGAAGGAGCAGCTTGCGGCATTGGCGCTTCAGATATCGAAAGCGTTTGAAGATACTGGGTCTGTTCGGCGCGCCGTCGCATGTATCAAGAGCTATTCTGGAGCGATGCCAGGCATAAATGTCCTGATAAAAATAAATTCGCTCGGCTGCAATCCGGAGGGCTTTATTCCGGCTGAGCTGGGAGCTGACGAAAAAGAACTGTTTTTCATACTGAGCATGAATGCATACAACTATTCCAACCCTGTGCAATCGCTAAACATGTATTCAGAACAGATGGATGCCGAAGCGGAAATTTTAAAGAAAATAAGCACAAAGACAGGCAGCTCAAACGCGCTTACTACTATGGGAATGACAATATTCCTGCCGTTATTCAGCGGCATAAGTGCCGGAATAATCGGCACCGGCTCGTTTTTCGTCGCATCTGGCGGCCACCAAGCAAACGGGTTCCTGCTAATAATGGCAGCATATGTATTCGCTATACTCTACCTCTCTGCTTCGTTTAAGAACTGCTTCAGGTCATCATTCCGGAATTTACTTTCAGTAATCCCGTATTTTCTCATATCAGTCGCAGTTATGCTCTCCACATATGCTTACCTGCCTTATATTCTGTAAGGTGAAAAAAATGAGACAAAAAACAAAACAAAAAACAAATAGCGGCATCATAGACGCTGCCAAAAGCATATCGGGAAAGGCATTGAATGCACTGTCAAAGATACTGCCTTTTGAGTTCAGCGCTGTTTCAGCCTTGGCATCGCTGGCAAAAGCTAGGAAGGCGCAGAGCTCGTTGGAATACATAATGATGATATCCGCGGCTAGTATAGTGATAGTGCTGGCTTTGGCAATGGTCCTATCTCTGAAGGGTGCCGCGATGCACAGCATAGCAATCAACGGGAGCAACGTGAGCGTTTCACAGGCGATTTCGCAGCAGCTCAACAGCCTGTCGAGCAACGCAATATGAAACCGGCAAGCCGCGCAGAGTGACAAAATGAAGGTCAGGAAGTTACAGCTTTCCCTTGAGCTGCTGATTTACATCGCGCTTGCGTCGGTTTCTGCAGCCTTTGCGCTCGCGGCTCTGCGCAATACGACGTCTTTCAGCGGCAACTTCATTTCATCGTACAAGATTTCGCAGTTCGTAGACACGATTAACGGCTACATGTTGAACGGAAGCTACGCGACGATACGCATTTTCGTGCCTGCTGGGCTCTGCAACGCGACAGTTCACGGAAATGTGCTGTCTACGAGACTTGGCGATTTTTATTTTAGCGAGCCGGTTGTAATCGCGCAAAAATTATGTCCCGACAACTCGTTCGAGCAGCTTTCAGTTTATTCGGACAACGGCAGCGCAGCCATAGGTACTTAGCGGCGTTCAGGTGAAACAATGAAATTGCAGGCAAGTCTTGAAATCCTTTTCAGCATGTTGCTATCTTTGCTCATTGCTGTCTTTCTGCTGCATGCGTATGCCTTAATTGCCAATAGCAACAGGGCCGCAAGTGTTTCGAGCTTAATCAGTGATGCCGCGAATTATACTGCGCAGTTCAAAAGCGCATGTCAAGACTGTAATGTGCAGTGATGTTATATGCAATTTGATGGTTTGAATGGCGAAACTTATGCTCATATCCCTTGACTTGCTGCTTGCACTGCCAGTTGCCGCAGTGTCATCACTTCTGCTGTTCAGTATAATCGAAAGCTCAGGCGCGTACATTTACGGCACTGCCAATTACCAGACTAAGCTCCTGCATTTGTATTCAAGCTCTCAGGCAGTAGCCAGCATGCTTTGCAATGCGAATCTCAGCTACGGAAATGCGTCGCGCGCAGTAAGCAGCTATTACAATTCAGGCGTAATTTCCCGGCTCGCCTTCGCGAACAGTTTTTCCTATTGTACTGATCGGCTTACGCTGTGCCGGTTTGTGGTCATATCAGGGAAAAATTACATTTTGGTGACCTACTATGAAAATGCAAACATCTCTTGAATTTCTTTTGATTCTTGGTGCGCTTTCGGCACTGAGCCTAAGTGTCATTTCCCTGTATGGCAAAACAGTTTTCTCCCAGAGCAGCCAAATATCCAATTCTTTATCGGCAGTCGCTTCCCACACCAACATCTCTTACAGCAATATGCTTAACCAGCAGACAGACGCGTATCTGTCGATGCCAGTCAACTCCATATTGGGTCAGGGCAGCGATTTGCAGATTGTAGTGTCTGGCTGCAGCAGCGGAACTGCAGAAATAAATGTGAAATCCCAATCGCTGTTTTTTGCGGAGAAAAACGCAACTGTGGAAATAAAAGGCATTGGAGTGGAATCGCTCCAGTTCACTCCTGAGATGCCCGGTATTAACGAAGCCACTGTTTCGTTGAATATTACATGCGGCAATTACACTATGTCTAAATCATATTCACTGTCGACTTTTTCAACGTCAAAATCCTCTGCGTACAACGTTACTGGTTTAAGCGCACTCCTGGCGGCTAGCAACCAATCGATATTGTATGACAGCAATCCGCCAGAAAACGTGATAACTCTGAGTTCGCAGACGCACTGCACACTTGTCAACTTCTACTATAGACCGCTGGGTATAGCAGCGCAATGCGGCACGGCAAACGCATGGGAGTACGAAACCAGCGACATGAACTGCATAAACACCGCCTACGGCTCGTATACGCAAACCACTTGCATTTATCCGCACGACACCAGTTACTCGCTCATTTCACCAGATGCACAGGAACCACACTACCTGTTTAACGTTTCGTTGCTTGTCGGCATGCCATTGGGCGAAATTCGCTCAAACCTCAGCAGTGCAAAAACAGAAGCTCCTGCTCTGTTGAATGGTGTTCCCGTGGGAACTGCGAAAATAAGCAGCGTCAGTTCTGAAAACCAAGCATCTGGCCTTGTTGTGCTAGTAAACGTAAGCACATACAATTCAGTAAGCGCCAGCGTTTATGACGAATATACCCGTGCCGTTGGCAATCTCTACAGCACTCTTGGTTATTATAACACAACTCTTCAGTATTCAACGCAGATAGCTCAGGCAATTTATTCATACAACACAGCATACGGCCTTCTGGTCAACTCGAGCACAGGCGGCATAAACGGAAGCTGTAACGTCACATTATCCGGTTTCACTTGCAAGCCTGCCCAACTTTCATACGTGATAAACCTTTATCTGTATGGCAATTTTTCTAAGAGCAGCGGCATTCAAAACCAGACGCTGGAATATCAAACTTCAGAAATAAATTTAGTGACTTGATGAGACAATGAACGCACAATTTGCCACAATCGAGGCCATTTTGGCATTTTTAGTTGTTCTTACTGCAGTGACATTCATATCGCTGTCACAGTCTCTGTTCAATTCGCAAGTTTACAACGCAAAGTCCAATCTTTCCGAGGCAATTGCACTTTACGACCTCAGCAACGAAATTCTGAAAAACTCAACAACTGGGTTATGCATTTCGTCGATCAACACAAACGCTAGTTGCGCATATGCCATTACTAAAATTTATCAAGAAATTTACGGCGTAAATATTGAAATATATTCAAAGGGCGTCACTGTAGGCAATGCAGAAGCCGGCAGGACCGTATGCATGCTGGCTAAAGGCAATGTTATATGCATAACTTCTGGTGAGTGAATGTCGTTTTTCGGGTTGTTTTTGACTTCAGTGTCTTTTATTACGTTATTGTACTTCGCAACATACGGCAGCAACCTGCATAACGCGGGTGCACTGTCTGCCGAGTATGGAAAAAGCAGCGCGTACGTGCAGCTCAGCACCTATCAAAACATCGCCAGTTTCGGGATATCTGCAAGTGGCATTGCAATGGCTGAAAATGTCACAGGCATAAACATATCCGAATACGGAAGTATGTATCTGATAAGGTCGCAGCTGGGAAACTCGTATGCGATTTTTTCAAACTAGCTTGTTTTTCCAACACGCTCACGCACGTGACCGGGCAGGGCAGGATTGCCGCCAATTTCAAGCTGCAAAAGGTATTAAATACATTTTTGCATAATATCCTTTGCATTCTTAATTCATGTGGTAAACAATGGTCAATGGAATTGAGCTCATAGTGAGCGATGCGCTGATAACAGATTCGAATAGGGGACTTGCCAGGCTGGATGCGAAATCAAGGAGCAACATGGGCGTTGAGCTTTACGACGTTGTAGAAATAAAAGGCAAATCCAAGTCTACTGCGGCAGTGGTCTGGCCCGCGCATCCGAGCGACGAAGGGCTCGGATTCATCAGGATAGACGGCTACACCAGGCAGAACATAGGCGTAGGAATAGGCGACACCGTATTTGTTTCAAAAGCCGAAGTTAAAGATGCTGAAAGAGTTGTCATTGCGCCGCCCAGCGGTCAGAGACCGCCAATGTCTCCGGAATTCCCTGAATTCGCTAAAAGAAAACTAGAAGGCAGGCCAGTTGTAAAAGGAGACGCCATACCTATAGCAATGTTTGGCATAGTCTTCAATTTCATAGTAGTGCAGGTCCTTCCGCACGGCGTTGCAAAGATAACTAAGGATACCAATTTCCAGGTAAAAGACGAGCCAGTTTCAGAGTCAGAAGTTAAAATCGCCGACGTCCACTACGAAGACATAGGCGGATTGAAAACCGAGATACTGAAAATAAGAGAAATGGTGGAGTATCCGATACGATACCCTCAAGTATTCGAAAGATTGGGGATAGCGCCGCCAAGGGGCGTGCTCATCTATGGCGCGCCAGGCACAGGCAAGACGCTCTTGGCAAAGGCAGTAGCGAACGAATCAGATGCGCACTTCATATCCATATCCGGGCCTGAACTTGTCAGCAAGTTCGTCGGCGAAAGTGAGGAAAAGCTCAGGGAAATATTCAAGGAGGCCAACGAGAAGGCGCCGAGCATCATATTCATGGACGAGATAGACGCGATAGCACCGAAAAGGGAAGAAGCCACAAATGAAGTGGAAAGAAGAATGGTATCGCAGCTTCTCACGCTTATGGATGGCATGTCTGCAAGAGGCCAAGTAATAGTGCTTGCAGCAACAAACAGGCCTGACGCAGTAGACCCTGCGCTCAGGAGGCCTGGCAGGTTCGACAGGGAGATAGAAATAGGGATTCCTGACAGGGACGCAAGAAAGGAGATACTGCAGATACATACTAGGGGAATGCCGCTTTCAAAAGACGTAAGCATAGATGATCTGGCAAACAGGACTCACGGCTATACCGGTGCCGACATATCGTCCCTTGCAAAAGAGGCGGCGATGTCCGCGCTCAGGGACATATGGCCAAAGATAACAGACAAGCAGCGCGTGCCTGACGAAATACTCATGAACCTGTCGGTATCTGCTGCCAATTTCGCTGACGCATTGCAGGCCATCCGGCCGAGCGCGCTGCGCGAAGTGTTCGTAGAAAGGCCGAATGTGCACTGGAGTGACATAGGCGGTCTCAAGGACGTGCAGACACAGCTTAAGGAAGCAGTCGAACTTCCGATTAAAGACTCCCAATTGTTCATTGGCACCGGAATAAGGCCGGTTAAGGGCATATTGATAGTCGGGCCGCCAGGCACAGGCAAGACGCTTTTGGCAAAGGCAGTCGCAACAGAACGCGAATCAAATTTCATATCGATAAAAGGACCTGAGGTGCTGAGCAAATATGTCGGCGAAAGCGAGAGAACAGTAAGGGAGCTTTTCAGAAAAGCGAGGATGGCGGCTCCCTGCATAATTTTCATAGACGAAATAGATGGGATAGCGCACTCGCGCGGCGACGACAGCGAGGGAACACGGGTCACTGAAAGAATAGTCGACACGCTGCTTACTGAGATGGACGGGCTCCAGGACCTAAAAAACGTAATGGTGCTTGCCGCATCAAACAGGCCAGAAGACATAGACTCAGCGCTTCTCAGACCCGGACGTTTCGACAAGATAATAGAAATACCCATGCCTTCACCTGAAACGCGCCTGGAGATATTCAAAGTGCATACAAAGAACATGCCCCTTGACAAGAACGTTGACCTTACAGACCTCGCCAATATAACCGAAGGCTACACTGGCGCGGAGATAGAAAACATCTGCAGAGAAGCAGGGATGAACGCGATAAGAAAAAAGCTTGCGGCCTCGCTTGACGAAGAAAAAAGGTTAAGCCTGCTCAAGGAGAAAACAGGCAAGCTGCAGCTTTCAAAAGATTTCAGCCTTGACGAGCTTGTCAGGATGACCGAGAACTTAGATGCCGATGAACTGAACGCAGTGGTTAAGAATGCTGAGACGCTGGCAAAGCAGCATAAGAGTGCGCTTACCATTGAAGACTTCAGGAAAGCCATGCAGGAGCACATGGCGTTTGCATTGGTGAACATGAACGATTTCAGGACAGCGCTGCAGGAGGTCAGACCGGCAGTCCCTAAAGAGGTCATGGACCGCATAAGAAGATTCAAGGAAGAGCCGGAAAGCATGTACCGCTGAATCGGCAGAGCTCAGGGAAACTTATTTATTTACGTAAAATACAATGACAATGTCATTTCAAACGCTTATTTGGTGAATTTGATGAAACTGGTGTATTCTGATAAAAAGACAGGGCTCACTGCGCAGGCAGAAATTCCTAAGGATAGAGAGTCTATTTTGATGGGAAAGATAATCGGAGATATAATCGACGGCTCGATAGCTGGGCTGGATGCCTACAAGCTTCAGATAACAGGTCTGAGCGATAAGACCGGCGCCCCGTCCAGGAAGGCGATAGATGGCAGCAGGAAGTCCTTCTCGCTGCTAGGTGGAGGCGTAGGAATAAGGAACGCCAAAAAGGGCTACCGCGCAAGGCGGTTGGTCAGGGGAAATGCAATATCTGCGGATACAGAGCAGGTAAACGCCGTAATAACAGAGTACGGCACAAAGCCAGCGGCAGATATTTTCCCTAAGAAAGAAAAAGCAGAGAAAACAGAGAAAAAGTGAAGTCCGAAATTTATTAACTCTCACACTTGCAGATTAATCGAATGGTTCGATGAGCATCTCAAAACAAAGCCAGCTTAACATAGGTACATTGGGTCACGTGGACCATGGCAAAACCACGCTCACTAACGCGATAACGCACGTTTGGACTGATGTGCACAGCGAAAGCGTGAAAAGAAGCATGACCATAAAGCTCGGCTATGCCGACGCTGTAATAGGCATTTGCGGAGACCCAGACGAAATAAGCTCATACACGACCGACGCCAAATGCGCAGACGGTAAGGAGGTAAAACCGGTTCTGCGCATTTCCCTGCTTGACGCGCCAGGCCACGAAACGCTAATGACGACTGCAATAGCAGGTTCGAGCATAATAGACGCGGTTCTTTTTGTAATATCGGCAAGCGAGCCGTGCCCGATGCCACAAACAAAAGAGCATTTGATGATAATAAACGCACTCGGCATAAAGAACGTGATAATCGCGCAGACAAAAGTGGATGTCGTAGGAAAGGAAGGCGCAAAAAAGCACTATGCGCAGATAAAGCAGTTCATAAAAGGAAGCAGCATAGAGAACTGCAGGATAATACCGGTAATGGCAAACAAAGGGATAAATGTCGATGCGCTGCTTATGGAGATAACGAAGATCGAGCTGCCTAAACGCGACTTGCAGGCAGACCCAATAATGTACATAGCACGCTCTTTCGACGTGAACAGGCCGGGAACGGGGATAGACGGGCTTAACGGTGGCGTTCTTGGCGGCTCTGTTGTGCGCGGCAATTTCAAGGTCGGAGATGAAATAGAGATAAGGCCAGGGATTTACACGCAGAAGCAGAAAAAGGAGCAGAGCGACCCAATAATAACAAAAATAATTTCGATATCAACTAGGGACGAAAAGATCGAAGCCGCAATTCCGGGCGGTTTGATAGCAATAGGAACAGACATAGACCCGGCTTACACGAAAGCCGACGCGCTCGTCGGCCAGATAATAGGTAAGGTCGGCAGGCTGCCGGATGTTCTGAACAGCATTACTATAAACTACACATCCCTGAACAGGGAGGACTTGCCAAAACAGGCTTTCAAGGCCGGGGAGCCGCTTCTTCTCGGCATAGGCACCGGCACAGTGATAGGATACGTAAAGGCAGCCAAAAAGAACACGCTCGAGCTTGAGCTGAGACACCCCGCATGCGTCGACAAACAGGCAAAGATATCTGTGCTCCGCACATTCAGCCAGAGATGGAGACTTTCAGGATATGGCACCCTCGCGAATTAATCGGCGACTAACATAGGCACAGCGATTTTGCTGCATCTTCTATTTCCTTGAGCAGCGACTTGCGACCGTGCTCAGTTTTAAGCCGATAGTCTTTTTTGAGAGTGAATCCGGCTGCGTGCGGATGCCCTCCGCCGCCAAGCACAGCTGCAAGTTTTGAAATGTCCTTGCCTGAATTTTTGCGGTTTCTTATGCTGCCTTTGCCTGTATCTGTGTCAACAAGCATCACTATGCTGTTTTTCCTCTTGTTTTTCATTCTCATCAGTGCATTCTGCTTGTTCAGAAAATGCTTTCCTGAAATGAAAGCCACTGCTATGCCCTTGTCTGCATATTTCACCTGCTTTAAACAGGCTGCTATATTCCTGTCGCTTTCCAGTTCAAGTCTATCTGCTAATTTATTGTCAAATACGTGCACAAGCTTGTCTTTGCACACGAATGCGACAAGCCTGCGCAATCCCATGTTCATCTTCGCAGCTCCGAACATATCATAATACACTATGAGCGTGCCGTATTTCTCAGTAAGCATGTTTTCTGCCTTGTCTCTCGCATATATCGCAAAATCTGCACGGTGTACTATGGCAACCATCTGACTGACTCCTGGCTCATTCAAATCCATTATTTTTGCAGCTATGTCTGTTGCGCACATGCTGCTCTCGCCGAATACTGCTAAGTTGCACAACTTTGCAATCCTTTCTGTGCTTTTTGGCCATGGATGATGGTCTAACCAAATCACATTCACGCCCCTTCTTCTGAGCGTCCCTATCACTTTCATAAAATACCTTTCGTGGTATTTTTCCGCGGCAAAATCAGTTATAAAAACGCTGTCCATTGACTTTGCAAGCTTTGACACGCGGCCAAAGGCATACCTGACTCTCGCATCGGAATAATCAGTGAAAAAAATATTATCAGTACTGGTGCCGTACTTCATGCGTACAAGCGCAGCGCTGCATATTCCGTCAAGGTCGTTTGCATGTGTGATTACAAAAATATTTTGCATGCTTAACATTAAGCTTAAAACTTAAAAAGTAGAGAGCCTGCCACAAGACATGGCAGGCTCATACCTCTTACTAGGGAGGTGATATAATGATGGTGTTCGCCTTGCCAGCATCAAATCTATAATAAATCTTGTGCCCAAGCTGGTGCTTGCTCAGCAAGCCTCGCTTGCACAGTGCATTCATCCTAGCGCATGCGGCATTTTTCCCCTTGTAATTCATATCTCGCTGTACGTCTTCCGCGCATGCCATGCCTTTTGTCTGGATGTAATTTATTACTTTAGCATCAACAGGCGACAAATCTATCTCAACAGAATTCGCCATAGCGTAATCTTCCTGTGTCGGCGCTAGCTCGAGAGCGCTTATCGCGGTTTTTACTGTTTTGTCTATGACATTAAGCCTGCTTGTCAGCTCCTGCAGTGTCCTGTTCGTATTCTCGCGCTCATCCAGTAGTTTCATGAGCAGCATCGATTCGCCATTAGAAATAGGCTCGAAGTTCTTCGAATAAATGTTTTTGAGCTCCTTTCTTATTTCAGTAAGCTCCTTTTCTATTTGGCTGCTATCCACTCAAAGCACCTTCACGACACTCTCATGATTCTTGCGCGAACATTGCATGAAACAATCATGAAACAATCATATTGTGTTCAGATTAAATATATATACATTGCGCTTTAGTTCCATGCAGTAAATAGCATGCAACTTCATATGCAGAAGCATAGACTCAGGTTCAAATCCCGATGCAAATTCTATATTAAACCATACAGTATCATTCTGCTGATTTGATGAAGCTGAACAAGCTCACAAAAGAAGAAGAAAAGGTAATCGTGCGCAAGGGCACAGAAGCGCCTTTCACAGGCAAGTACGACAAGTTTTTCGAGCCAGGCATTTATGTTTGCAAAAGGTGCGGAGCCAAACTTTACCGCTCTGAAAACAAGTTTGACTCGGGCTGCGGCTGGCCGAGCTTCGACGCTGAAGTGAAAGGCGCAGTCAGACGCGTTCCGGACCCTGACGGTTCAAGAACTGAGATAGAATGTGCAATGTGCGGCGCGCACCTAGGCCATGTTTTCACCGGCGAAGGGTTCACCGCTAAGAATGTAAGGCACTGCGTAAACTCAATATCGCTGGAATTCATACCCTATGCGAAGGTCGGCGATAAGGTAAAAGGGAAAAAGCAGGCAACGTCAAAAGCCGCTATCAAAGGTCAAATAGCAAAAACCAACTGACAAATGACAAATGTCAAATGACAAATGGCGAATAGGTATTTGCATGGTTAAAACTGAGACGGTCATTCTGGGCGGCGGCTGCTTTTGGTGCACAGAAGCCGTTTTCAGGATGTTCAAAGGCATAATTTCAACTACGCCAGGCTACGCAGGAGGAAATAAGTCGAATCCGACATATGAGCAAGTATGCAGCGGCAATACCGGGCACGCCGAAGTTCTGAAAGTCGAATACGACGCAGATACGATATCCTTGGATAAAATACTGGAAATCTTTTTTAGCATGCACGACCCCACTTCTGCCGACAGGCAGGGCGCTGACGTGGGTTCGCAGTACCGTTCTATGATACTTTACGAGTCAGAGAAACAAAAATATCTGATTCAAAAATTTGTAAAAATCGAGCAGAAGAAGTTCAGCAGGTCTATAATCACAGAAGTGAAGAAGCTCAGCGCTTTTTATCCTGCGGAAGACCACCACAAAGATTATTACGCAAAGAATCCTTTGCAGCCTTACTGCCTGCTAGTGATAGCGCCAAAGGTGCGCAAAATAAGGAAAGAGTTTTGCATCAAATGAAATGCGTGCGTGTGTTTTTTTGGCGTCAGTGTGCAGCAATATGCAAATGTTTAAATATATTTCTAATCGTAAAGATGCAATCAGGATGGTATTATGGCAAAAGACAAAGATGCTGAAGAAGAAGACGAAGATGAAGAAGACGAAGACTTCGACGAAGAAGACCTTGGCGACGAAGACGAAGAAGGCGGCGACGAGAGCTGAATTTTGTAAAGCCGTTTTTTTCTTTTTTATCTTTATTTTTTGTTCCTGCTCTTTCTATTTTTTATCTTTTACTTTTTTACCGGCAATGCTGTAATTTTTCTCTCTTGCAGCTACCTTTTCCTCATTTGCCTCACGCGTCAAAGTCATTTGGACAGCCCTTCTTACTGTCTTTTCGTCCAACTCGGCTTCGCCTGCCTTTCTGTTGTCGTTTGCATGTTCGGTAAGCTCAGCTATTAAATCATCATATGGTTTGCCGGCATTTTTCATGTAGCTGCTCAGCTCAGTTTCTTTCTTTTCATCAAGAAAATCTTTTATGTGCGGGCCCATCGCCTTTTCAGCCTTTTCGTTTTGCACCTTGTTCCATGCTATTGGAGCCAGTATCCATCCTATCGGGCCTGTAGCAGCTACTGCGACTGCCGTCTTTGCTAATTTGCTTGTTCTAGGTGCGCCCTCGTCGAATCTTTCCCTCAGTCCTTTCATCTCGCCTATCGCTGCCTTGTTTTTTTTGCTTTCCTCTTCTAAGCGTTTATTAAGTTCAGCAAGCACCAGATTCGCATCTTTCCTTCTCGCATTTCCTGCCCCTGTTCCTGTAAATGCAGCAGCCGCCCCGGCGCCTAGCCCTAGTGCGCCTGCGACTCCTGAAAAGTTGAGATCCTGGAATCCTGCTCCGCGGCTTGCCGCCACGTTGCCTATTGCTTTGGAAAGAATCGTAGACATTTTCTTTTGGTATTCTGCGCCGCCAACGCCGCCCTTCCATAACTTCGCTCCTGTTTTTGTTGCAAGTTTTACCATCTTGCGGCCGCTTGTCCTGTCTGCCGCAAGGGTGCCCAAGAGGTTTGCCGGCTTGCCGCCCTTGTTCTTTCCAACTAGTGTCCCGAGACCAGCTCTAAGCGGGCTTTTTACCCCAGGAAGCGGACCTTTGCCTAAACGGTTCTTTAAAGGCGTGAGTGAAGCCTTTACAATTCTCTTCCTAAGCATGCCCTTCTGCCCTGCCGCGGTACCTGCTACTCCTGCCAGGAAGCCTATCCCGAACAGCTGGAAAATGTCGAAGCCGCGTGTTAATCCTGCCGCGGCTGCTATGAGTATCATTATTATTAGCAAAGGGATGAGTGAGTTTATCGCTCCAAGCGAAAGAGCAACAGGTATAACAGGTATAACTGCCAGCATGCACTCGCGTCCTCAATGTTATTATGCCGTTTTTCCTTTATTAGCATTTCGGATTAAAAATCAGCGCACAGGTTTTGCAGCTATAATCATGCGCTTATGCTTTTTTCCTTGCGCGCGGCTTCTGCCTGCTTTTTTTCAAAAGTCCGTACATCGCCATTATTATTCCGATTATTGGTATGAGCGCGGTTGCCGCATACCCAAAGTTTCCGTATCCAAGCTCAAACAGTCCTATTGTAAATTGTGCAGTTGTGCTGTTAGGTTCTATTGTGTAGCTCGGCTCGTACTCGTTAACTGCTGCGGAAAGCTGCGCCTGACCGTTCAGCACGTTGGACTGCATGTATAACGGCAGCATGTGCACTGCAGTGGGTTGCATAGGGCTCCCGTAATATTTGGCGACCAGCTGCGCGTCTCCAAGGGTAGGCCCTGAGCCGCAGGCAGTGAAAGAAGCAGTGAACTGGCCGTTAGCATTAGTAACAAAATACGGCAGCTGACTGTTGGGGGTGTTGTTAGGTATCAAGCCTATCTGCGAGGTGCAGAATCCCTCGCCGTTGCTTGGGTTGATTTCCTGGCAGAACTGCTGCGACCCGTCGCCTGCACGTGGGCATGTGTCAGGTGATCCTATGTTGTATATGTTGCATTCTGTGAATATGTGTGCGAGTAAATATGTCGGCGCCGGATTGCACTGGTTTGCGTTAACAGATTGCATTTTTCCATTCACGATAACATTTGTGGTAGAGCTGTTGTATGACGGCGCGTAGGTTATCGTGTTCACGTTGTCAGTAAGACCCACATACGACGCATTTGCAAGCTCGCAGCTTTGAGGTATATTCTTATAAATCAACGGATTTCCGTAAGCGCAAAGTACTGCATCAACCGGGTCTGCGAACGCATCCAGTGCGTTCTGCGTAGGTGATGTAGTATGCGCGTAGTTTATGTCAGCACCATAATACAGGTATATGTCCGCTCCTGCCAGCGGCGTTGCCGTGTACTGCGGAAATGAAATTGAATATACGTTTCCAGTGACATATACATTTGTCTGGTTTGAGTTTGCCTGGTCAACTACGTTGTTGAACGAGAGTTTTATTATCACAGTATTCGCGATGTCGACTGGCATGGGTGCATAAACGGTATTGTTGAACCTGTCGTTCAACGTGTAGCTCAGCAGGTGGAATCCCAGCAGTTGTGGGCTTGCTACCTGAAGTTGCGCGCTGTCCATGTACGCAAGAGACTTGTAAAAATCGAAGAGGCCCTCTGTCTGGGGTGGCACTACTGGTTGATTTCCGTTGTCAATATACTTGAACGACACAAGTGCAGACAATAACGAAGGCTGGGTGTTTGGCGGCGTGAATGCGTTTACTGTTTCGAACCCACTGAAACCTGCGCCTGGAAGCTGGGTATATTGATTTATCTTGTAATTTAGCACCGTGTTGCTTGCGATCTGTGCCTGTGCGTTATAGCTGCAGTCCTCATAAGGTATGTCTGCGTAAGGCGTGCCGGCAGGCCCTTGCGGCTGATAGCTGCATCCCAAGATTTCAGGAGGCCAAAACTGGCTGATTCCAGGCTGCGAACTTTCTGGCAGGCCGGTGACATTTATGCCTATGCTACCCAAAACCCTATCTGTAAGTATGTTGTAAAACACCTGCGGCGGTATTATGCTTGCAGTCAGGTTAGGTTTGTAAAGCGTGCCGGTCAGCATATTCTTGAAATACGTGTCGCCTCCTTCAAGTTTTGCAGTAAGCACGCCTGATTCTGCGCTGGCAGTTGCGTAAGTGTAATAGGTAGTTGGCGGTATACTTGACGGTGTGGGCGTTGGCGGCGCAGGGCACATGCTTAAACTGCTGCTCACGACATATCCCGGCTTGGCGACAGATGGTGCAGCAGGGATGTTGCATATCGGAATAGAGCCGGGAGTGCATGTCGGGTTGGCAGAAGAAGGCTGAGGCCCAACTGTAGTGGGCACCGAGCCAGCAGAATAGCCTGGTGGGAATGTTACTGATGCAACAGTTTCGTATGTATACGCATAAGGCACAACAAGCAGGCCGCTTATCCACGAGTTGAGACTCGTCTGCTGGCCCGCCGGCGGCGTTTGCAGCGGCGTTGGAACTGACGGCAAAATGGTATTGAGCGTGTATGCAGGGCATCCTGATATGTCATTTGTAGATCCATTTGTTACGTAGTTTTGGGCGCATAGTTGATTCACCGTGCCCGCGCCTCCCTGCGCAGTTGCGGCAGCTTCTGCAGAGCCTAGCAGGCCTGGAAGCGTATACGACTGCGTGGAGCCGAGGTTTTCCACGTAAGCAAACGGATTGCCCACAAGATATATTGGTGCGGATATGCTGTTTATGAAGTTACTTTCATAGCATCCCTGGTTTACTGAAGATGACCCCCAAGTTTGAGCTCCTGGCTCGTTGGTAAAGCATGTGTATGTGGGTCCACCTGTGTATACTTTGGTATAATTTGCAATTTTTATGTTAGCTAAGATAAGATTTGTGTAAGTGAACGAAGCAGAAACAGAAGACTGCTCAAGCAGCATTTGCACGCTGCCGTTTACCTCCGCGCTCAAATCCATGCCTGCCGGAGGTTTAGGGTTAATTGCCTGAATGTTAGGACCTAGCGGAGGATAACCGTTCTCGAAAACAGAAACTTGGCCGCCATATGCTGCGTTAGTTTCAGTACTCGCAGGGTTTAAGGCGCAGGAGCTAGATGAACAAAATGTTACTTCGCAGGAATTGTTGTCGCAAGTGCCTGGAGTTGCTGTGCTTCCCTGACTCAGGTAAATCACATTTGCAGAAAGAAGCCAGCCATAAGGCGGGTACGCATTGTTTATGTCCTGCGAGCCAGGGAGATAATACTGATTACTGGTTTTTAAATTTGAATTTAAGAGAGTAGACACCCGGCACGAATAATCGTACGACGCAGAAGGGTCTTTGGCATATGTGCACTGTCCTCCGGTAGAAGTAGGAACGCATACCGAACCGCCGCTGCATAGGCCTGCTTGCGGAGAAGGTGCCGGATTACCATTTGAGTCTATTAACGAAGGGCTCGGAAATGTTGCTCCTGATGTACTTGCCGCGCCGCACATTTCATAATTGTTGGTGTTGAAGTTTGGTGCACATGTATGCTGCAAATACACGTCGTTTGTTTGTGTGGAATTTATCGGTATCTCGCCTCCGGTGGAATTAAATACTCGCAAAAATACTGTGTTGAAATACATAGTGCCTGTAGATTGTTGTGAGCTGCCTGTAGATTGTTGTGAGCTACCTGACGTTTCACCGGGGCACGTACCATATACTTGGTCATAGAACGGACAACCCTGCTGTGTGACGACTGGCATAGTTGCTGATGACGGTAACGGTATTGTGACTGCAGGCCGCTGCCCTATTGTGACTGCAGGCTGCTGCCCTGTATTAAATGAAGCGCTGAAACTTCCATACCAGTTGTCCAAAACGTACAAATAGCCGTTCACGTCAGCAAGAGCCAGCGGATGGTGGTTATTTGCCGTGTCGAGCGAATTCAGGTCATATCCAGAAATCTGGGCAGCAGAGGACAATGACGGGTCTTTGTTTATCAGGTATTGCAGATATTGCGCTATTTCTATTGTGGAAGATTGGACTGTAGCTCCGCTGCTCAGCTGCACACCCTGGGAAGTGTACTGACTGCTGAAGCCTGGTCCGGGTGTTTCAGGGGTTGCACCAAATGCAAGATTGAAAGCTCCAGTGTTTACTATGCATGTATTTTCTCCGCTTGGGCAGCCGCTCTGGCTTATTCCAAATTCATATACAGTTCCAACGAACGGATTAGCTGCAAATATTTGTTGGCCGTCAGGTGAAACGGCAATTTCAGAAAGAGCCGGTATTCCTGCGCAGTTACCCTCCTGTTGCATGCAATTTGGCGTCATGCTTATCAGTTCTTCCGGGCTGCTCGAAGGATTTGGCGCTGTCGTATTTGTTATCTCTATTATTTCAGGATTTCCTGATTGTGATCCAATGATGCTGATGCCACCACTTCTATACTGGGCACTATTGCCGTCGTAGTATCCTGCTATAAAGAGATCTCCTGAACTGTCTACACTTATGTTTAAAGGCCCGAAGTGCGTATCCATATTTTCGTTCTGCATAAGCTGCGTGATATCTATTACACTAACGTTGTAAATTTCAAAATTCTGCAGAGTTATGACGTTGCTCCAGTACTGTTTCCATGCAGAAATAGCTTCCTGCTGCGTAGATTCGCTAGAAACAAGAGAAGGCTGGTAATTGCTTAAATTGTAGTCGCCTTGAGGCACCAGCCTGAAGATGTAAACTACATAGTCTCCATTGGTGCTCTGGTTCAAAACGTAAATGTAATTATTGGGCGTTGCGGCTATGGATATGGGATTAACTATGTTGTTTTTTACTACCTGCGGCACTGCTCCTGATGACGAAACCGCAGTTGTTATGTTCGCAACAGGTGTAAGCGAAACCTGAGAGTTAGTGTTCGGTACTGTGTAAAGTGTGTAAACCTGATTAGATGGCATATAATCCAACACATACTTGTTTTGTTGTTGCGTGTGATTAAACAGGAAAATTCCAGGCAGGTTCAGGGGCAGCATATCTTCACTCGTTTGCGGAGTGTAATAGTTCCACGGGCTGAAAATATCCTGGCTGCCTGAAAGGTTAAGATTTCCCAGTGTTTTAATCTGGTAATTGTACGTAAGGAACGGAACTGCGTTAGCGTTGAAAAAACTGGTTGTGGCAGCAAACGGGTTTACCTCCTCGAACGGAATGTAGGAATTGTGCACGTCAGTTACTATGGTATTTTCGCTGTACGTGTACGGCCACTGGCATTCGAAATTGCTTGTCGTGCTGCTTGAGCATAATGTTTGATAAGGAGTGCACGGGCCAACCGCAGGTGGAGTAGGACACGAGTACTTTGTGCATTCAACTTCCAGGTTCCAGGTTACGCTTCCCTGCGTGATGTAGTTTGCGCTAACAACAGTATTTGCGTACAGCGGCAGCTCCTGCTGCTGCCAGTTTTGCGAGAAGTTTGCGATTACGCCGCTCCAAGTCCATATTGCCTGCTGCGTGTCTGATGGTATCTGTTGAAATATGTACGAATTCGACGAATAGCCGTTGGCTATGGTATTCGTGTTTCCATCCTGTACCTCTCTGGAATATGCGATGTCGTTGATTACGAGATAGGCTGCGTTGTTTATGCTGCCTGGCGAAACTGTCGAAATTGGCCAGCTGTTGTCGTTCCATGAAGTGTATGTGTTCAGGCCGAAGCTGCTTGTAAGCGTTGGGCTCTGAGTGCATGCATTTCCAAGTACGTTCTTGACCAGTCCTGTATAGAAAAATGCCTGGCCAGTGGGATTGGGATCTCTGTAAGGGTCAAGTGGACATGTGAGGAACCACCATGCATTATTTGTGTTATATGTGTTTACTTGCGCAACAGGTGAGTCTGCAGGATTGCTGACACTTTGCTGAGACTGCGAGCCCTGCGGAAAAAGCTCCGTCCCCGGCTGCGTAACGACAGACTGGCTTATCTGACATTGAAAATTCGAGCCCGCATCACTGGTTACTGAGCATGTGTTATGTCCGGTATCCTGGCTTGCCTGCGAAAAAATCTGCAGATGAGAATTTGCTATTGCTGAAGTATTTGCATTCGAGCCGGCATCTGTCAAGGCCGTCAGAGACAGCGTGACAAGGATTGCCGCAATGGGCAGTACTGCAAGCCATGCAGTGTTCTTGTGCGGCATGTGAAACACTGATAATTTTCCAATGCAAATTATAAATAGCTTTCAATGCGGAAAAACCAGGCAAGCTTGTACTTCTATCCTACCATTTTTACGATTTCGCGCGCTATCTTAAGCAGCTCCTCGGGCTCCAGCTTGAAAGGACGCAGCTCATTCTCACTTATCGCGCCCGCTATCTCTCTGAGTCTTTTTTCGTCCACGCCCATTTTTTCATGCGAATCAAGCACTGCATTCCTGAGTGTTTTCTTCTTGTGCTGCATGATAAGCCCTATTATCTTCATCTCCTCCTGCGTTATGGCAGCGTTTTTTGGTTTCAGGTATATCACGCAGGAATCTACCTTCGGTACAGGCCTGAAATTTCCTCTTGACACGTTTATAAGCTTCGTAGCGCTGAAGAACAGCTGTGTCGTCACGCTCAGCTTCGAGTATTTGTCAGTGCCTGCCTTCGCCAGCATGTGCGCCACAAATTCCTTCTGCATGCACAGGACTGCCTGCAGGCCGTTCCTGGCCAGGAATTCAATGGTCTTGCTAGATAAGCTGTAGGGTATGTTGGATATCACTATGTCGACAGCATCCAGCTCCATTTCCTCGCTTGTTGCAGCGAGGAAGTCCTTGTTTATTATCTTCAGATTTTTAGCCTTTATTTCGTTCCTGAGCAGGTTGCATAGATTTTCATCTATCTCTACTGCAATTACCTTCTTTGCTTTCTTGCACAATTCACTTGTCAGCGTACCATATCCTGGCCCTATTTCAAGGACCACTTTGCCCGGCGCATGTGCGGCTTCGATCTCGGCAATTTTCCTGTTTATGAGAAAATTCTGCCCGAGTGACTTCTTCGGCATTAGGAAAAAATTCTGGATGTTTCCCATTTTATCACTCAAGCGGTTCACCGTGGTTCGTTCATCACGTCGCACCGTACTTTGCCAAGGAATGTATTGAAGGCTCTGCTTTAAAAGTTTCTCTGTGTCTAACCTTAATGTAAAATGCCGTAAAAAGCGCAAAGCATTTTTCATGGGATGTTCGCGTGTTCAAGCTTCAATCTGCGCTGGAATTTCTCGTTACCTATAGCTTCATGTTCATAATCCTGGCAGTGGCGATGGCGATAATATTCTTCGTTGCGCTCCCGCCTTCTGCTGTGGTGTCTTCGCGGTGCAGCGGCTTCACAGGGCTGAACTGTCTGTCTGCGCAGTACTTTTCCAATGACACGTACAACTATTCCATAGTATCATTCCTGCTGTCTAACGGCCAGAGCGTACCTCTTAACATAACCAACATTTCTGTTTTGATAAACGGCAAGACGGCAAAAGGGTACTGTGCGCCAAGATACCTGAATCCGGGCCAGGAGCTTACCTGTGCAGCGAACCTTACAGGGACAGAGCCGCAGCTGACTTTCCTGCAGGGTTATTATGCGGTAAACGGGAAGTACTGCAACTACGGGATTTCCTACGGGCAGCCGCAGAACTGCACAAACCAGAACATAACCTATACTGGCTCATTCTCTTTGCAGACTTCTCTAAGCAGGCAGGTTGTATTCAGCGTAATTACAGCCAAGGGACCTGCAGCGCTTGGCCTTCCTGCATATCAATCAATTAACGCAATACCATCCATACCTTCGAATTATTCTGACCTTCAGAATGGGGACTGGCCTGCAGTCATCGTCGGAAAAACGATGTCATATGCTTTTGCAAGCGGAAACTATCTCGGCGGCAACTATCTTGGCTATGTGACAAAACCATTTCCTTCATCTACGTCACTGCTGAATAATGCGTTCATTTCGTGCAGCATCCCGCACAATTCGCTTATGTCTCAGGCTTCGACTGTGATATTTGCCCCGATTGCGCTCGGTATGACTGTTAACATATACACGAGCAACGCAATGGAAGTTTTTTACAAACCTGTTTCTTCAAACACGTTCAACAGCATATTCTCCGGCAGTGCGTGGAAGAACCAGGCTGCAACGCTGTACTCGAGTAACGTTATTCAGCTTAGCAAAGGCCTTTACCAGATAGAGGTGTTTTGGTCGGATGAATGCGGTTCTGGCCTGCAGGCATTCCAGTTAAACGGGTCTGTGGGATAATTATCCAAGCTAACATCGCCAAACGAAAATGGCAGCGAATTTGATTATTGATTAAGCGTTTAGTTTCATCAGCCTTTTTCCTATTGCAGCAAGATTTCCGAAATTCTTGAGCTGAATGCCCGCGTCGTCCTCTGAGTTGAATATCTTTATGCTCACGTTCTGTGAATAAGCAGTGTCAAGCACTTTTTTTATTTCCTTGTCATTGATTACAGAATCGTTTACGAGTATAGCGCCTATCTTGTATTCCTTTAATCCTGTTTCTATGCTTTCTATGCCGCGGTAAGCGTCACCCAGCGAAAGCCCTTTCAGGAACGTGTTCAACAGCGTGAATTCCCTGCTTATCTTGTCGTTCTGCAGAAGCTTGTTCGCAGCCTCGCTCTGCAGCGCCTCCCTTATGCCTGAACGCTCGGCGTCGTTAGCGCTCGCATAAGCAACCTTTTTCCCTATTTCTATTCCCTTTGATTTTATGTAATCCCTTAGGTTGTCTTTCATGAAGCCCGGCCCTGCAACTACGAACATGTCGACTTTCATCTGCTGCATTTTTTTTATTATTTCCAAAAAGAATTTTTCCTTCATCTTTTCATAATCGCTTGTTTTCATCCTTTTGCTCAGGCCGCTGTACAGCTCCGCATTCATGTCGATTCCGTACCCTCTTACGTACGCGCATGTCGCTTTTTCATCGTCAACGGCTATTATGCCAAGTATTGGCTTCTTGGATTCAGCAACTGCCTGCTTCACCATGCCCAAAACGTATTCCTTGAATTCTTCCTTGCACAGGTCTATTGCTTCGCCTGTGCCTACGTTCAGCGTGTGGTAGCTTCCTATCGATATGAATTCCTCTGGCTTTCCGCTGATTATTTTGCCTGATATCCTGAGCTTGTCGGAATTCTTGTCAAGCTCTGTTTTTTCAACGCGTACTTTTATCCTGACTTCCTTTTGCTCGCCTACGTCGCCTTCGCTAGGTTTGAAGCGCCTGTAGCTTTTTGATTCCACCTTGTCGCCAGGTTCGACTATTCTCGCTATTAAGTACAAATCATCGAACGATTCCGGCACTAGCCTCAATGTGTTCGATACCTGGTTAAAACCCAATACCTTCATTGGTTTCACTTGCCGCTCGCGTTTTGCTGGCGTTCTAATTGGAATCAATAAAAATTTATGCTTAGGTAATACCTTATGCTTTGCCTGTTGTTCATGTCGCTGACAAACCTGCTCAATCTTACCTACGGCACAATACTTGGATTCATCTCAGCATACAGCTATCTTGCGATATTCATACTTCTCCTGCTTGAGGCAGCTTCGCTGCCAATCCCGAGCGAAGTGATTTTGCCCATGGTAGGTGCCCTGATAGGCATCGGTGCGCTCCGCACATTACCTGCATTTGCTGCTGTGATGCTTGGCGGCATAGTGGGCATGGGAATCGATTACTACATAGCCTATTTTCTAGGAAAGGACGTGGTCTACAGGCACCTCCACTTTTTCCACATAAAAAAAGCATCGGTGGTGGCATTTGACAAATGGTTCGAGAGAAACGGCACGTTTACTGTTTTTGTAGCCAGGCTGCTTCCAGTAATTCGCGGATTAATAAACTTCCCTGCAGGTTTTGCTCAGATGCCGCTTAAGAAATTCTACGCATACTCAATCGCAGGCACCGCAATATGGGACGCGACGCTTATGGCATTCGGGGTTTTTGCGATAGCGCTTGGGAACATATATCTCATATTCGCCGCTGTGGCTGCGTTGTCGATAGTACTGTTCCTTATGTATAGGTTCGCAGCCAGGCGGATGAAAAAAACAGGCGGAAGAAGCGGCAGAAGCGGCAAAATAAAAAAATAACGCGCGCGGTTTTGGCGACATGCTGCCATTCTGCAATTCGGCGGTGATTTTGCAATATGATTCATGAACAGACATTCGTCTGTTTGCAAATTATGGCAAAGTAACTATCCAGTACTTTGTAGTTGTTCTCTTGTGCCACTTCCAACCGCGTATAACTTCGCGGTGTTGCTCAGCACAGAGCTGTATGTCGTGTTGCGTAGCGCTATTCCAGTGCCTGAACCCGCGCTCGCAGAAATTGCCCTGTTGCCCGCAATTCCGTGTTGCGCGCGTGTTGATAAGCAGTATGCTCGCGTTTGTCGACATGTTTGCGGTGTTGTTCAGTATGGCGCCGCATCTAGAATCTAAAACGCCTATCGCATAATTGCTGCGGCTGATGAGCACGTTGGCTAGCGCAATATCCATAGCTTCCCTAACTGCAATAAGCGTATATCACAGCCCTTCATTGACAGGCAGGAATTTGGGTATGTATTCATTGCAATGTTGCTGCCCTGAGTTTTTATGGCATTGCGCGCGAAGGGCAAAGATCGTTATGTGCTGAATACATGAAATTTATACGATGATTCGGATATCCGTATCGAGTCTGTAACGTGTGCTATTGCCATGCACGCCTGTTTTAAGTCAACTTTTATGCAATAGCGATACTGATTGGTTTTAGCATTGACTCGACAATCTTGACGCCGCTCGTTATCGTTTTTATGCCGTTAACGGCTCTGCGACCATCACAGGTGCGGAAGCTTTATACACATTTGACGCTAGCAATGTATTTATAATATCACATATTAGATATCGAATATTAGATAATATGCGTGAAAATATGGACGGCGCGAGTAACGGCGAATGGGGCTTCAACTATAACTCTTGGAGGAGGCGCTTCGGACAGAAAGGATTCTTGAGGCCGTTCGTGCTTAAAATTCTGGAGGAGGGGCCGGTAAACGGTATAGGAATAATGGACAGAATGCAGGAGGTGAGCAGGGGTTGGTGGAGGCCATCTCCAGGTTCCATCTATCCTCTGTTAGAGCAGCTCGTGAATGAGGGAATGATAAGGAAGAGAGATGATGGCAGGTACGAACTCACGCGTAGGTACAAACGTGAGACACGCGGCGTTGGGGACGCTGACGAGGTGCTTATGATCCTGGAGAGCAACGTCTCCTACCTCGAGGAACTGGCGGAGAGTGACAAGAAAAAGTTTGCATTGTATAAGGTTAGGATTAAGGATATAACTAAGAGGCTTTCAGAGCTGCAGTGAGTGGTTTCGTGATTATAGAAACAAAGGGACTTACAAAGCAGTTCGGCAACTTTAAGGCAGTGGACGGAATTTCGTTCGGTGTGTCCGAAGGCGAGATATTTGGTCTTCTAGGCCCGAACGGCGCTGGAAAAACAACGACAATAAAAATGTTGATAACGCTCCTCGCTCCAACTTCTGGCGAAGCTTATATTGCTGGTGCAGATATAAAAAATAATAAAAGGAAAGTCAGGGAGAACATCGGGGTCGTGTTTCAGGATCCTTCGTTGGACGATGAGTTGACCGGCAGGGAGAATCTTCAGTTTCATGCAATACTGTATAGGGTAGACAAAAGCAAAAGAGAGGGTAAGATACAAGAAATGCTTAAACTGGTTGAACTTGAGGACAAAGCAGACATCCTGGTCAAAAATTATTCAGGTGGCATGAAAAGAAGGCTGGAGATTGGCCGCGGTCTTCTGCACGAACCAAAAGTGCTGTTCCTTGACGAGCCCACCATAGGGCTTGACACGCAGACGAGGAGACACATGTGGGAATACATAGAGCGACTGAACAAACAACACGGAACGACAATAATTTTAACAACCCACTATATAGAAGAAGCGGACTACTTATGCGACAGGGTAGCATTCGTAGACCACGGCAAGATAGTGGCGCTTGACACGCCTGACACTCTCAAGAAAAAAATGGGCGGCGACATAATAGCGCTCAAGGTAAAAGGCAGTCCCAACGTCGCTATTCGAAAATTTAACCGGATTTCTTGGATTAAGGCCGCGGCTATTCATGACGACCTTATCAATTTAACTGTAGAAAATGGGGATCGGCGCCTTCCCGAAATCGTGATATTCGCCCAAAAGCATGGCATAGCGGTAATCTCTACAGACATTAGAAAGCCCAGTCTTGAGGATGTGTTCATAAAATATACTGGAAAGACCATAAGGGATGAAGAAGGGAACTGGAAGGATGCGATGAGGCTTCGCCATGCAGCATGGAGCGGTGGTAGGAAATGATAGACTCAAACGCGATTTATGTTGTGTGGCTCAGAGAGATGAAGAGATTCGCAAGAGCGAGATCAAGGGTTATAGGCATTCTAGTGATGCCGTTATTCTTCTTATTAGGCTTGGGCATAGGCCTGGGCAGTTTGATAAGTCAGGAGATAGCAGGCGGAAGTTACTTGCAGTTCATAGTTCCTGGAATAATAGGGATGGCACTGATGTCAACCGCGTCGTCGTCCGGTTTTTCTACGATATGGGACAGACAATTTGGATTCTTGAAGGAGATAATGGTAACTCCGAATTCTCGGGCGTCAATTGTCGTTGGCCGAATGCTAGGTGGCTCGACAACAGCTATGGTATCTGCATTGATAGTTACTATGGTTTCGCTTCTGATAGGTTTCCGTATACAGTTTACCATAGCGATACTTCTTGCAATCGTATTTATGCTGCTGATAGCGTTGGTATTCATAAGCATAGGACTCATACTCGCATCTGTAATTACTGACCTTCAAGGATTCGGGATGATAACCAGTTTCCTTACTATGCCATTGCTCTTCCTTTCGAATGGGCTGTTCCCACTTAGCCAGTTCCCAAAAGTCGTGCAGGAAATCGCATATTTCAACCCGCTCAGCTACGGAATAGACGGAATCAGGGGTGCACTTGGCGGTGTTTCAACGTTACCTATGACCACCGACCTTGGTGTCCTCGCGCTTTTTGTTGTGGTATTGGCATCAATCGCAGTTTATGCATTCAGCAAGAGCGAGGCTGGAGTGTAAGTGCTGGCTTAATTCATGAAGGATCGGCTTATTGCGATTCCAGATATGTCAGCGGCAATTTACTGTGTAAATTGAAGTAAGTGGCCTTAAGATAGCGTCACTTACGGCCGTCGAGTTTTCAGTATAGGCGAACCTGACTCTGGTTATCTTCGCAATCGTATAAGCTATCTATATTCTGATTCTTGTCCACAAGATTGTTCTTTTTATTACATCCTGACATTTTTCTATGATTATGAATGCAAATCTCCCGCTTTTGTTATTGTACAATACACTGACCTGTCCGACACTTTTCTACTTTGTCTATTATACAAATACCGCCCAGTAGCGTCGTAGTGTTTTTCATGTAATCAATGAAAACATGCCACAGGCACTTAAAAATAGACTGTGTTAGTTTACTGTGAAGGTGTCGAAGTCAAGTTATAATAAGGGCGGCAGACAGTGCGTCTACTATGATGCCGATTTCTGTGTCGTTACCTAATCCTACAGACTCAGGGTGGCAGTGCTCTGTGTAGCACAATTGTCTTTGAGATGTCGGTGAGAATATCCCGTTTAGACTTACTGCCGTAATAATCAGATAGTAAACAAGTTAAATTACCGAGAATATTAAGGTCACAATCAGGTATGTTTTTATCGAGCGTAGCTGCAGAACCTGCAATGTATCCTTGCTGTTGATTTCTGTTCCCGCATTTGCGTCTATAGTGTCAGCCAAATGCCGCTGCAAAATTTCAGGTTTCACAGCGTGTATTTCTTTACTACCTTTATTACCTGCTCAATAGCCCTCTTGATGTCTGCTTCTGTTTTGGCGCCTGTGCATATTATCTTGCCGTTCTTGAAAAGAAGCAGAGCGACTTTCGGCTCATGTATCTTGTAAATGGCTCCAGGGAACTGCTCCGGTTCGTAGTCTACGTCCATCGAAGCCTTGGCTATTGCATACAAATCCAGCTCTACGCCAAGGTCTGCGCTTGCGACTATGTTCTCGATTTTGAAGTTAGCCTTTAGCTTAGGTTTCTTTCCTGCAGGTTTAACTGTTTT
Source organism: Microcaldota archaeon (assembly GCA_021797745.1). Lineage (GTDB taxonomy): Archaea > Micrarchaeota > Micrarchaeia > Micrarchaeales > CABMGC01 > JAJZZD01. The sequence continues at coordinate 48,481 of JAJZZD010000006.1, forward strand.
TTCCACTTTAGCCATAATATCACGGCTTTTAATCTTCAATGGTAAGGTATTTAATGTTTTTATGTATATACCTTTTCGCCTTTTTGGGTTTTCACTGCAATCAGTATGAGGTTTTTCACATGAGCGAGCGTTCACACGGTCACCTGGCTAGCAGGACAAGATACCTTGCCAGGCACCACCAGCCTTCAAAGCTTGGCATAACGCAGCTTATCAAGCATTTCGAAAATGGCGACAAGGTCGCTATCGTCCCAAAGGGCGGCTCCAGGGACATTCCGCATCCCAGGTACAGGGGCAAGATAGGCGTCGTGAGGGAAAAGCGCGGCAATGCATATGTCGTTGAAATCGACGTTTCCAACAGGACAAAGAGAACCATCATAGTTCCGCAGAGGCACCTAGAAAAAGCCTGAAACTATTTTTCCTGCGAATTCAGATTTAAACACAATTAGTACTGTTCTCTGTGCGGGGCCATTGGTTTGGTGAGCAGGTAGAACCTGCTGCCTCCTTTCAGCTCCTCTATTACGCGCTCAGTTATTAGCTTCACCGGGTCCTGCAAAAGAGGCACCCTGTTAAGCAGGTCGCCGAAGCTCTCGAACTGTTTCTCGTCCCTTGCGGTCAGTATGGCTTCGAGATGCTTTTTTCCTATCCCTGGAAGAAGTTCCAGTGCGTGCATCCTGATATTGAGCGGACCGGCGTTGTTGAAAAATGCCAGGAATTTCTGCTCATTGCCTTTTACAATACTTTGTATCGCGTTCGGCAATTCTCTTTTTGCGGCGTCGGTGAGCTGGTCATAAGTTATTCTTTCCTTTATTAGCGCAACTTTGTCGCGCTCCCCTTTTCCTATGTATACCCTTTCCCCTATCGCCACATCCTTGGTTTTTGTCACTACTTCAAGAAGCGTGAATTTATTCTCGCCGAGCAGTTGCGCTGTCGGCTCCGACTTAAGCGCAGAAGACCTTCCGGTGGGCATAAAGTCCAGTACGATTGCGTATTCCTCAAGCTCTTCGTGTTTTTCACGTTCGTTCTCCATTTGCATATGCCCCGCACATACGTGCCCATTCTCATTTGCCCCTGTATTTTTCCAGTATGCCCATTATCTTCTTGCTCAGTTCTGTGTCTGCTGTTTCACTGCTTTTCCTAGATTCTATCGCAAGCGCCTGCTTCAGCTGCATGTCGTCAACAGGCATTATGTCTGCTACCTTAACGGCAGCAGCGGCGCTTATTCCCAGTTCCTCAAGCTCATTTGTCAGCTTCTTTGCATCGCTGGCCTTGAGCTTGACAAATTTCTTCGCGTGCTCATAAGCAAGCTTCTGCTCGTAGCCAAGCTCTCCGTCTTCCTTTCTTTCCTCAAGTATCTCCTCTGCCTCGGCCATGCTTACTGGCTTCTTCGCCTGCTCGTTCTTTCCTATCATAAACTCACAGTAATGTCATGAAAATGACGCTATGATATGCAGGTTTAATGCTTTAAAGCTTTTGCCCATGCGGCCGGCTTAATTCGCAACAAACAGAATTATTGTTATTATAACTGTTTTATACGCAACTTCAGTCTTGACGCGGAATTTTGTACTACAGCATTGCGCCGTAGCCGTGCCATAGTTAAACTCTTTTAATTATATGCCCGCAAGTATTATCTGTGATATTCATAATATCATGTTACTGCTATTGATTGATAGCTTGTTATTAGGTGATGATGTGAATGCAAAAGATGCTTATCAAGCAGTTTTGGCTGAGATGAGAAAACACATTGCAGGACAGGACGAGGCAATGGAGCTCATGTTCATCTCGCTTGTGGCAAACGGCCACGCACTTCTCGAAGGAGTTCCAGGTGTGGCCAAGACCACAATGGCAAAGACGCTCGCTAACGCTGTGCAGGCAGAGTTCAAGCGCGTCCAGGGCACGCCAGACCTGCAGCCCAACGACATAATAGGATACACATACCGCGACAGCGACAATTCTGTAAAGCTGAAAAAGGGCCCGGTGTTCACAAACATACTTCTAGTAGACGAACTGAACAGGACTCAGCCGAAGACTATGAGCGCCCTCCTGGAGACGCTCGAAGAGCGGCAGGTGTCAATCGCAGGCCAGGACCTCAAGCTGCCAAATCCGTTCATGGCCTTCGCAACACAAAACCCGCTTAATATAGAAGGCACGGTTCCTCTGCCTAAGGTGTTGGCAGACAGATTCATGGTAAAAATAGATGTGGGATATCCTAGCATGGAGCAGGAGGCTGAGATGCTCAGGATAAAGGAGAGTGAAATCGCTCTGGATGTAAAGAAGGTAATAGACACTAACGCGATTATGCAGATGCAGAACGACGCGAAAAGCATAATGATGCCGGACGACGTTGTGCAGTACATCACGAAAATAGTGGACGCCACAAGGAATGACATTCACGTGGTGATGGGCGCGAGCCCGCGCGCCGACATAGCGTTCATGCAGTGCGGAAAGGCGAAATCGCTGATAGAAGGTAGGAAGGAAGTAACAATTAGCGACATAAAGTTCCTTGCAAAGCCTGTACTGAGCCACAGGATAGCAGTAAGGGCTACCGGAGGCATAGGCGTAAAGGGCATAATTGACGGAATCGTAGCCACGCTGCAGTAAACGCCACGGCTTGCGCGGTGCTTTCATAGAAAAGTATTTAAACCACCATTCTTCATTATGAGTATATTTCCGGTGAAGGAATGAATTTCTCGAAATTGCAGATTTTATTGTACTCTTTCATAGTTATAAATTTAGTAAGTTTTGCCGCAGCACAGCTTCAAACCGCAGTTTCATCTCAGCTCTGCGGCATAGTGGATTTCGTCAAGGCGCTGGTTTTCATACTTGCAATAGCACTTTTCCTTTTGGGCGGAGTTATGTACGCGATAAGCCACTTCATGCCTGTGTCAATGGAATTCAGGAAGAACCTTCAGGCATGGTCGATGGGTATGCTTGTAGCGGCAGTGATAGCCGTGATACTTTATTTCATCGCGCAGCCTCTTATTACCTTAGTGGGCGGTTTCGGAAATGCCGTGGCAACCTCAAGCACCACGCTTGTCTTCTGCTAATTCGTGCGCAAGCAATGCTTTAAATTTTGTTTTCCCCTTTTCCTATTAGCATGAACTTTGGCGGACTTGGCAGGTATCATTTCGAGCTCTTCATACTTTTGTCTATAACTTTGGCAGCCTCTGGCATTTCCTACTACTTCTCTTTTCTTTCCGCTGCGGTTCTGCTTTTATTCTTGCTGATAACTCTTTGTTTTGTTGCTTTTTCGGTAGCTTTCGTTTTTTTAAGGAACGAAATTAAAGATACGCCCAAATTGCGGCCACACGGCAGCCCTCGGCTTCTGCTCCTAGATGCGTTATTCGTGCTTTCAATACTGACTTTTGTTATGATATTTTTTGTGGCGCACGAACTGCAGCCTGGAATAGCGCTTTCTTTTCTGGATTTCATCCTTGGCTTTCCTCTTTATTTCCTAGTTTTCCTGCCCTTATTCTTCCTTTCCCTGGCTGGCACGTACTTATTCATGTACAAAAAGGCTAAACTGCCTGCTCTTGTCCTTTTTTCCGTCGTCTTCGCCATTCTGCTGCTTATTTTCGTTAGCGGAATGGCAATAAAATCGTTTTCGGCCGATGATGAGCTGCTCATAACTGCTTCCAGCATAAACTCGATGCTTCACGGAATCAATCCTTATTCAGCCTCATACGCAAATGTATTGTACGAAAACAGAAACCTGGGCCTTTCGCTTACCACGCAAAACAGGATAATGTCAACATTGGAATACCCGCCGCTGTTTCTACTGTCATTCATGCCTTTTTATTTCCTTTCAACCCCAACATTGTACAACCTTGAGCATGTGGATTTCACTGACGAAGCCGCGGTGTTTTTGCTGATGCTTCTAATTGCCTTTTCTTTTTCGTTCGAGAAAAAAGATATTCTGAAGCCTTCTTTCTTTCTTTTCGCATTTTTCGTATTTGCAGTTTCGTTCATAGCGTCAATACAGACGTTCCTGATGATTGCAATACTCATGCTTGCGTATTCAAAGCTCGAAAGCAAATACATATGGCTGGCCCTGGGTGTCATCCTCGCATTTCAGGAAGAGTTGTGGCCAATGGCTCTGTTTCTGCTTCTGTACTCACTGAACAACCAGGGAATCAGAAAAGGTCTATACAACATCTCGCTGTCCATTGCTGTGTTCCTGATTATCAGTGCATACTTCATGTTCCCGAATCCACTGCAGTATTTTTCATCAATACTCGCGCCTTCGACAGGTTTCATACTTCCCAACGGCTCAATGCCTTTCGGCTTCTTCCTTGTGTCAATTTTCCACGTCACGCTCTCAGCGCTTTTCCCTCTGTTCCTGATTTCACTGGCAATACTGTCGTTGCTTCTTCTGTACTTTAACAAAAAAGAATTCATACCTCTTTTTGCCCTTATCCCGTTTCTTTTCCTGTCGCACGGGCTGCCTTCATACCTTGCGACTTTTTCATTCCTGTTCCTTTTCGCAGTATACTCCAAGCCCGGCGTTTCAAGTACTGGAGAAATCGGCAAGCTGCTGCGTAAAAACAAACAGGCATTTTATGCTGCACTGCTTTTGCTGATTGCGGTTTCAGCGGCGCTGCTGTATGACTCGCATTCTGCATATGACAGAAACTTCAATATCAGCATAACTAATGAGACGCTTTCGTTCGATGCATCTGCGAACACACTATCACTAAACGCACAGCTCGATTACAACTCGCTTGAAAACAACACAGTGTTCATTTACGCCATCGCCTATGAAAACGGGAACACAGGCAGCTTTGGCCTGTTGAACCAGAGCATAATCCTCAATTCCCAGAAATGCAGTGCCGATAACTACACGTGCCTGGTCAACGTAAACAAAATAGTGCTGGGCGGCAGCAGCGGCGCGTACGCGCTGAATGCGACGCTTGTAGCAAGCAACGCATCTTCGCAGTATGTATCTGTCGCGCCGGCCATTTACAACGGCGAGTACTATTATCTAGGCAAGGCGTTGAGCCTGGTACATCGCGGCTGAAAACTGAATGCACTGCCGCAGCAGTGCAAGAAAAAGCATCTTTTTATTTGTTATAGTGCAAGTTACATATGTAATTTCATGGGCAACATACTCTCGAATACGCTTGAGACATATCTCTCAGACATAAAGCTCGTGCTACTTTTTGCGATACCTTTCATAATATCATTCCTGATTCCTCTCCTCACTCCGCTTCCTTCATATGTCGACTCCGGCGCGATATTCCTCAGGAGCGCGAGCATATCATTCAACTTAAACCTCATTTCAATCGCTATAATAATACTGTCTGTGTTCTTCTCGCTGCTTTTCCTTAGCTTCGCTTTCGTGGCGATAAGCCTGATAGTTAAGGCGCGCAAGACCCACACAAAGCCTACCCAGGTAGTAATGCGCGGGATAGAGAAATACACGAGCCGCGTGTTTGCAGTGCTCCTTTTCTACCTTCTAGTGCTTGCCCTGGCAAGCACTCTCGGATATTATCTCGGTATCGAGACAGCGCTAACGGCAGTCACAGGGTTCGTGGTTTTCATGCTGATTTTCTACGCTCCGACAGCCATCGTCATCGACGGCAAGGGAATAGGCCCTGCCTTGAAAAATAGCGTCGGCATGATAGCAAAGGCGCCGCAATATTTTCTGATGTGGCTTGTGTCACTGGTAATCATGCTTTCGTTTCTTGACTTTTTGTTCATCGCGTTGCTCGGAACGCCTTTTGCCGGATATCTGCTTCTTTTCGTAAACTCGCTGTTTGTGCTTCCGTATTTCGTTATATACCAGGCAGAAGCATACATGAAAAAATATCCGATCCTGAAACACTGATTCGGCTCCGGTTTAAAGCTTAGGGCATCTGCCGATAACGCATGCCATGCAGACTAAGCATTGATTTTTATATATTCATAGCCGATAACTTACGAGGAGCATGCGCGCAGGTATTGTCGCAGTAATCTTTTTGCTTTTGATGTCGCTAACTTTTCTTAGCCGCAGCTCATTTGCGCAGTCTTCTGTCAGCCAGTCGTCTTCTAATCCGTTCTGCCCTTCACTGAATCCGCTCCAGTCTTCTTCAAGCTCGACAGGTTCCTCTGGTTCGTCTGGCTCGTCGTCTATCCTTCAGCAGAATCAGTTTAGCATTTTTACACTTATGCCGGCGATTATAGCCATTATGATATCTTTCATAGTGTTGGGTATAGGATACATAGTCAACAAGCTTATCCCAGGGATAGGCACCGGCTGGCTCCAGACAGAGTACTGGGAAGTAGCCAAGAGCGTGCTTCTTGTCGGTGGCATATTCAGCATCCTCTCGTTCCTGAGCAGCGTGGCATACGCACTCACCGGCAATACTGTTTCTTCCAATTTCCAGACCAATCAGCTGGGCCTTACTACCGTGGCTGAAAATTATCTTGGCGGAGTTGGCCAGAATGTCTGCTTCGCAGCAATGACAGTCACGGGAATAAGCGTGGGCATCGGATTCTTCAACGGCTTTGACGTTCAGGCTGGAATACCGATAAACGTGCCTCTGGGTCCGTTTTCATTTGGATTTGCAACCGGGTTCAGCGCAACGCTTCTCGTAGAGCCGCTTTTGTTTACCGGGACTGGCGCGGCCAACTACCAGTCAGTGCTGAACGACGAAATAGCAATAATTGTGCTTCCGCTGTCTTTTCTGATAGGCGCGCAGCAGTTCCTGCTGCCTTTCATAATTCTAATGGGGCTTGCTGTGTTTTTGCCTCTCGGCCTGTTTTTCAGGGCTTTTCCTTTTACACGGAATGCGGGCGGCACGCTGGTAGCAATAAGCATAGGCCTTGCCATAGTGTATCCGTCTTTGCTTGCGCTGTTCAATGCTCCTATAACTAACTCGCAGTACATAGTACCGTACACGCCTGATTATCAACAGACTAGTGTGACTAACGCGCTTAACACTTACGCACAAAATTCCGGCACCCCGCTGCTTGGCGCTCTGGTGACTGACGCTATTGACTTAATATATCCGAAAGCCACTGCAGCATCTGTAAGCCTGGGCGCGTTAAACGACATATATTCGATACTGAACGTGCTGTCCGACTTCAACCTTTATCTTGTGATACAGTACATATTGATATTATTCGACATCCTGATATTTTACGCGATAGTCGACAGCATCGCAAAGGTGCTGGGCGGCTCGCTGAAGTTCAGCCTTACCGGCAAACTTAAACTAGGCTGATTGCGGTGATTGAAATATGAGTGCACTGTTCGCGTTCGACGCAATTACTGCTTACTGCGGCAGCTTTGCTTCACTCAACCCGAACGACTGGATCAGCATAAGCATTCTAGTTGTGCTGGCAAGCATAACAATAGCCGCGCTGCTCTATGCGCTAAGCGGAGTCTTCCCGACTGAAAGGAGGGAGAAGCTCAAGAGCATAGTGAAATACGAGATGGGCAGCGCTGTCATAAGCCTTGTAATAATTGCCGCGCTCATAATGATGACGAATTTCACGTGCAGCCTCGGCGGCCTCGTCTCAGAGTCCATTCCTGCGCTGAATACCAGCAACAACAATTACGCAGGCATATACAGCTTCGACCTTAACTATGTCGGCACGCTGCTTTTCTCGAGCGGCACTCAAATAGTCGCCGACCTTTACACCACTGCGCTGCAGCTTACTGCACAGAGCAACCTTCTCGACAGTGCCGTGATATCGGCGCAGCAGGTTCTTAACAGCTTGCCAGGAGGCGGGGTTGCTGAATTCATCGGCGGGCTTCCCTTCCCTGAGATATCAAAGATATTCAGCATATTCAACGACATACTTTACGGCTGGGGCGACGCTTTCATTGTAGTAGGCAACGGAGTGCTTTTCATCGTTTTCTTCCTTCTTATAATATTCGAGTCCATATCGCTTACTGTGCTGGTGCCAGTCGCTTTGGCTATGCGCTCTCTTGCTTTCACCGGCCCGCGGCTGAGGAGCGCTTCGAACGCGTTCCTGGCCCTTGGAATCGGCATGTATTTCGTATTTCCCCTGACTATTGCGTCAAATTCATACATCGCCAACTGCCTGAACCTTAATGCATTCGTGCCTTCGCTCTCCGGCGGGCCGCCGTCTTCTTCGCAGACAGTAGGCTGCATCGGCCTCAGCAAGGCAGAATACAAAGGCATATCACCTTATCTCCCTTCGATATCGATCCCTACATCAAGTCTGTTTGAGTCGGGCGGCAGCCTGGACTTCCTGACAAATTTCTGGTCTTCAGCCACATTCGCCGGCAACATACCAGTAGTCGGAATAATATTCAACCTAGCAAACGCATACAACACAATCAATTCATACGCAAACACCATAGCTGCATATATGCTTCTGTCAGTGATCCTGATATCTCTTGATTTGGCAATAACAATAGGATTCTCAGTTGGCCTTGCGAGGGGATTGGATTCCCTTGCGGATATAATGGGCGGTGAAAAGTTCTGGTAGAAATAAGCACAATGATATGATTATATGGCAAGCTCCAACGCAATAAAATTGTACTGCGCGCTGTTCGCGTTCATGCTTATTCTTAACTCTGCATACGCGCAGCCGCCTAACTACGCCACGTTCCAGTCATGGCTTCCAATAGTGTTCCTTGCGATGCTCGCCAGCGTCAGCATGATAAGTGTGCATTATGCCGTTGGCTTCGTGTTCCAGAACAACAAAGTAAAGGAAACTGCAAGAAACGAACTGATGCGCGCTTTCGGGACTGGGATACTGATTGTGATAATATTATGGCTTCTGAATTTCGTAGGCTCTCTGCAGTTTTCAGTTTCGTCGATAAGCAACGTATGCTCGCAGCTAGGCTCATCGCAGCTTGACATAGTAAATAGCCAGTACTCGTTGAGCGCAGGTGATCTCTTCGACTCGCCTACTTACACTATCTGCAACAACATAATCCAGCCAATAGCAACAGGCAACACAGGCGGCGACATAACGCCGAACCTGGATTACGGCCTCGCGGCAAGCGAGGTCGTGGTCGCGAATCTTACAAGCCAGGCGGCATCCAGCCTTAACGGACTGTACCTCTACGAGGGCTGGATTAATTTCCTGAACCAGATGTCTGACACTGTAACAGTGTGCGCCGGAGCTGAAGGCTGCATATATACTTACGCCGCTGCAACGTACTTTTCGCTGAGCACTCCTTATTTCGCAGGATACAGTGCCCTTGAACAGATCTCGCCTGGATTGATTACCGCATACACCCTGTCGTTTTACCTTTTCGTGCTGGAAATGGATTTCATCAACATATTCCTCTATTCGTGGCCTTATCTTTTGGCAGCAGGTCTTATACTCAGTTCGTTTTTCCTGACTAGGAGAATTGGCGGATTGCTGATAGCAATAGCAATAGTTGCGCTGATAGTATTTCCTTCGCTGTTCCTATTCGAATATTCTTCACTGAGCTCTGGCACGCCGCTGTCGCCGATCGGCGCAAGCAGCTCCGGAAACATTCTTACCAGCCCCGAATTCGCGCCTGTAAACGGCGGCCCTCCGTGTTCAGTGGTAAGCACCGCAACTTATGTGCTTAACATACCTGTCCTGCCCCTTTACCAGTTGCCTGCCGGTGGTGTATGCCAGAGCGCTGGAATTAGCACGCCTTCAATATCGCCATTAAATCCAACAATAGATAGCGGGCAAGGCGTGTCTTTTTCGTCCACATGGTCGGGCGGCACGCCGCCATACACCGCTTCATTGTACTCTTCATCCACTTCAACATGCGATTCAGGCAGCTCGCTCGTGGCGCAGAAACAGGACATACCAGGCGGCGGCGTAGTGTTTGATGCCGTGTACCCAACTAGCAATCCAACATGGCTGTGCGTAGTCGTTACCGACTCAGCAGGCAATTCTGCCGTATCTGCGGCAAGCGAGGTTGCTGTAAATACTAATTTAATGGCTGGAGAAATCACGTCAATTTCACAGTCTGTTAGCATCGGCAAGTCAGTGACTCTTAACGCAAATCCGTCAGGCGGCGAGCAGCCTCTTCATATCGCGTGGTATCAAACGACGGACACCGCAACCTCGGCAGAGCAGTGCGGCACAGGCGCATGGACGCCGATATCGGGCGCGTCATCGTATACATATTCCGCGTCCCCGACCGAAAATACATGGTACTGCTATGTAGTGACAGATTCGGCATCAACACCAGAATCTGCGCAGTCAGCAAGCGATTTGATAACTATATCATCGCAATCCTCGTCTTCGTCTCTCACCGCTCCGCCGCCGACATATGTGAACCCGAGCACCAGCCAGGCGACCTTCGGCGAATCAGGTCAAATTTGCAATCAGCAACAGGGCAGCCCGTCGCCGGGAGGGAGCAGCCAGCCGTCAGGCGGCTCTACGTCAGGCCTTGTCAGCTTTAAGGTTTCATACTGTTATGCATTCACTGCCAATCCCTCCGGAGGTACGACGCCATACACTTATTCGTGGTACTATTCACCAAATCCGGCTACTTCATCTACCTGCTCATCCGGCACTCCGGGAATAGGAAACAAATATTATTTTGCGCTTTCCGGGGCAGGCCAGCTTTCGCAACCCGAGTATGTATGCTACTGCGTAACAGACAGCGAGACTCCGTCCGTACAAGCATGTTCCGCTTCTACCGGAGTAAATGTTAATGCTGCTTCATCTTCCTCCATTTTTCCGCTTAGCGTAAGCCTGACCGCAGATGCTGGCGGCACAACATACCAAAGCGCCTATCCTTATACTGTAATAACGCTAACCCCTGGCCAGAGCGTAACCTTTACTGCCACCGCCTCCGGAGGCAGCGCGCCATATTCTTATGCCTGGTATTCAGAGCCGCAGACGCAGACATGCACATCATACGGCTGCTCATCATTATCGTACACGCAGGTCCAGGGCTATTCATCGCCAAGCGAAACGTTCACTCCTACTGCGCTCACTAAATACTATGTTTCGGTTTCAGACTCTTCGGGTGCGTCTGTGCAGTCGGCAGTTTTTTGGGCAGAAGGCAATTATGCTTCAGTTCCTCAGGCGCAGACGCAGGCCGCAGCCCCAGTTGCATACCAGTATGCGCTGAATTCCTACGGCATAAACGTGTTCGTATTTCCTAACACTACGCAGATAGCGAACTTCTACGGCTGCATGCCCAATGCCCTTAACGGCCAGACGCCGTTGCTGTGGCCCCAGGAGCTGGCAACCGCAACCGAGCTTCTTATTCCAATTATCGGAGTAGGGCTTGGCGCTGTGCTTGCCCCTTGCAGCAACGTTGCAAATGCCGTGAGCACGACAATAGCCTTCGCAGATGCATACGGAATAATGTCTCTGGCCGGCTTCGTTTTGCCGCTGATAAATCTCATGATTGCGGTTTCGGCTGTCAAGGGCCTGTCTGGGCTTATGGGAGGAGAAACCACGTTGGTGGGTCTTGAAAGGTTGATATGATGAGAGCCAGAATATTCATGCCTGTTGCCGCTGCCGCAGCCGCATTTCTGATTGCACTGTCAAACGCACAGGCACAGGGAGTTTGTGCAACGCTTTTCCCGCAAGGCAGCGCATCCAGCAGCATTTCAGCATCATCATATTCAGGAATAATCAGCATAACCTTCCTGATAATAATCGCGGTTCTGGTTTCGCTCGGGATCGTATACGCACTAGGCATGACGTTCGGCATAGACAGCTTCAAGCGTTTCGTAAAAAGGGAATACCTGGAGCAGTTCGTGAATCTTGTACTACTTGTGGCAATTGCCGGGGGCATGGCCTTTGCCGGCAATGCAATCGCCGCAGTGTCAAACGTGGCTCTGGTTAGCCTGTCTCCGTCGGCCAGCCCTGCGTCAAACTCTTCGTTCTCCACATTTTCGCAGCTTTGCAGCACTTATGGCAGCGTGGCTTCTTACCTTATGGCTGGCTACCTGTCGCTGCAGTTGCCTTTGCTGGTAACTAACCTCTTCAATCTCGCATCGATTTCGGTGAGCCCTGGCCCGTTCCTGACTATTACGCTCCAGCCTTTGCAGGGGTCATACATATTCATACAAACAATCAACACAGAGCTTGGGGTGTACGGCGCAATGGCAGGCCTGAGCCTTGCTGTGATGTTTCTTCTTTTCCTGATATACACTATCTTCCCGCTGTTCCTGTATCTTGGCGTGCTTTTCCGCTCAATACCTTTTACTAGGTCAATAGGAGGGTCGCTGATATCCCTTTTCATATGCTTTTACATAATATTTCCCGCAATACTTGCTCCAATAAATGTGGCAACTCCCTACTTGTTCCAGGACCTGCAACAGGCAAACATCAATGTATGCTCGGCATTTAACAGCACTCCAGAGTTTTCCCAGTTCTGTAGCAGCAATCCTGACCAGAACATATCTGAATTTTCTTCCTCTGCAGCTTTGTCGTCCAGCAGCATTACCTCCCTTGTCAGTGACACTATTTTAGCGTCACGCAGCAATATCGGAACCCTGCTAGGCAGTTTCATAACTCTGAACCCGACTCCGCTGATAGAATCTTTCGTGTCTGCCGTGTCTATTTGGATGCTCCAGATACTTGCGATAATATTGGCATTTTTCATATCGTTCGACCTGCTCGAATATCTAAGCACTCTGCTTGGCGCAGAATCGATGAGAGGCAGGTCTAAAGACCTGTTTAAGAAATTAATATGAGAGTTAATATGAGAATTAATATTGGAGTTAGTATGATGGAAGTTAGTATGAGAGTTAATTTGCAATTTAATATGAAAGGCAACACTGAATTATGTGCGAAATGCAAAATGACATTCATGACAGTTGAAATAAAAGACGTGATATAATGCTTATGATGCTGCTGCAAATAGCACTTGACCCGTTCGTGTCGTGGTTCCCTATAGCTGCGGTGGGAGCAATAGCGATAATTGCTATTTTTTCATTAATATACGCCCTGAGCCCATTTCTCGGAAACGCAGCTAACGTAAGAATATGGTCAAAGATAAAAATATTCGAGACAGTGCTTGCCCTTGCGCTTATGGCGATTTTCCTTATTTTCATAAACCTGTTCCAGAATGCGGCTGTGACACAGGCCTACACGTCTGCAGGATATGTCCCAAGTTCTTGTCAGGCATCCGCCGACCTGACCACGCTGGCAATATGCAACATAAATTATTTCTCGCAAACCGCAGCGAACTTGAACGGCCAGATGTTCTTGGCCGGGCTGCTGATTAGCTTTGCGCCTTCTCCAAGGCTTTCCACCTCGTCCATCATACAGACTCCTGTCTTCGAGGCGTCGACGATATTGAAGCCCGCGTCAACGGGTCCTGACGATGTGATAGGAATGGTCCTTGGCGTCACGTTCCCGTTTTACGTGCTCAGCAGGATTCAGGTATACCTTCTGTCTGCCTCGCTGATCCTGTTTCCTATACTGATGATAATAGGAATGCTTTCCAGGATTTTCGTGATAACCCGGAGCTTCGGCGGTGCGATGATAGCGCTTGCTATGGGGCTTGGTCTCATATACCCTATGCTTGCCGCCCTGATGTATGGATTCATAGATGTGCAAGTGCAGGCGCTTAATTTCAGCGCTCTTACGCTCATATTTCCAATAGCCGCACTTTTGTCACCCGCTGCTTTCATGATCTTAGCGTCTATTCCTTCGGTTGGCCCCGCCGTAGCCCTTATTGGGGCTTCTGCAATATTTGCCGGTGGAGCTGCCGGGCTGTGGATCAGTTTAACACCTATCATAGTTTATGCCGGGAATGTGGCGCTCGGGCTGATATTCGTGCCGATGTTCGTGTTCCTGCTTGTTGACATATTTGTGATTGACTTTTCAAAAACGCTGGGACAGCAGACTGACTTCATGTCCCTGCTGACAGGCATGATCTAGTAAATTAAAATATAAAAATAAAATAAACAGAAAAATAAAAGATTTAAAAAATAAAACAAAACAAAATGTGAATGCCAATGATAAATCAGCATAAATCAGTGTCGCCTCTGTCAAGGTCGCGCAAATTCTCCTTGATAATGTTGGCATCTCTTGCGATGCTCGTATCAGCGATGCTGCTTTCGCTTCCAGGAAGTACGGCTAACGCGCAGACGTCACAGTCGCCCGAAACACTGCAGAGCCCGTGTCAGAATGAGGCATATCTCAACAACTATCTTTCTGGAAACGTGCCCTGGTACTGCAACAACATAGACCAGCAGACTGCTGCTGTGTGGTCAAAATGGCTTCCTATTGCAGTAATTGCGCTTATGGCGTCATTCTCCATAGCCACATTGATACTGATTATGGGCCTGGTTTTCAGGAGCGAAAAACTTAGGAATTTCGGCATAGCTGAATTTTACGAGTCAACGGCCACCGCAATAATAGTGATACTGTTCCTGTCTATTACCGGAACACTTTTTGGCACCTTGCCAAGCATAATTGTGGGCCCTTACAATCCTTACGAAACCGTGCTGTACAGCATGAATGCTGAAATGCTCAACGTAAGTTCGACAATAAACACGTATATCTCAGAAATCCAGGTTCCTGCAGAAGCTGCAGGCACTAAAACATCGTTGACAGGATGCGTAGCAGAGGTATGCACAGGCCTGAACATAACATCTGCTTTGGCTTCGGCGATTCTGAATATATATGGCGCAATAGTTGTGACTCCGCTGGAGACTGTGCTGCCTCTTCTGGTTGACGGGCTCCTGGCGCTGTCGATGCAATTCTACATGATTTTGTTTTTCATGCAGGCTGCACTTCCGATTTTCCTTATCCCTGGAATAATATTCAGGGCATTCCTGCCTACTAGGAGCGTGGGCGGGATGCTGATTGCGATAGCAATAGGCACGTATCTCATAATGCCCATCATGTACGCAATCGCGTTTTCATTCACTTCGCAAGGCGTCATATCAAACATGGGAAGCGCTCTCAACCTTGCCGATCAACCATCTGCGTCGCTTACAAGCACTGTGTACAACCTCGCTTCAGGGCTTCAGACGATACAGTCTGGCATGGGTACTTTCTGGTTGGGAATACTGTTTTATCCGGCGCTAATCCTGGCGCTTACGTATTCGATGATAAGGGAAATTGCAGGATTCATAGGGGGTTCTGCACATGTGAGCGGCAAGCTGAAAATGATAGCAAGCTGAAACGATATGATATTAGACTATGAACTATTGTGACACAGTGCGCGGTATAAACAATTTTAAACCTCGTTTCGCAATACATAAGTGTAATTAAATACAAATAAACCAGTGATATTTTGGCCAGCTCCCCAAGAACGCTTTTCGCAATTCTGATCGTAGCTGCACTGCTGCTTGTACTTATTCTTTATGTGCTTCCCCTACCTGGCTTCGTAAAAGGAATAATGGCAATTATATCAATAGCAATTGCAGTGCTTGGCTTTACCACAAAATACTATTCCTATATTTTCATACCTGCCCTTAAGATGAAAAACAGGACAATAGTGCTTAACGAGAACGAGGTTTTCGTGATGTCGCCTGCGCAGAATTCCATAGTGGTCAGAAAGGGGGAGGACGTTTACGCCAGCGCATTCGTCAGAATACCCGTCTATAGGTCGGCAACGGAGATGAATGAACAGGAGCGCATTGAATTCTCGAAGATGTTCGGCAGGATTGTCACGCTCAGCAAAACGCCTGCCAAGTTCTGCACGCAGCTTTACGTGATAAACAAAGATGCATACATTGCAGAGATAAGAGACAAGGTGGATTCATTCGAAGAGAAATACCAGAGCCTGACTGGCAAGGAGCCGCCGGAAGAAGCAGAGAGGATAAAGGGCGAGGTTACCATGTGGCACAACCTTTACGATAACGTCAACAAGATAAAATCGCAGAACCTGGCTTCTTATGCAATGGTGACTGCTCTCGGAGGCACGGAAGAAGAGGCAACTACCCTGGCTGTGCAGCAGGCTGACGAGCTTGCAAGCGGAATAAGCGCAATACTTGGGCTCACGACCTATATAGTTCAGGGCGAAGAGCTGCTGACTTTCATAGAGCCGGATCACATGATACCATTCAACACGATAAGCGAAGAGGCAACCGCAACCGAGGCGCAGAGCGTATGATTTGCATGACTCGCATGACTCAGATGGCTCATATGGCTCATATGACTTACAGAATTCAAACTATTCACATGATTAAAATTACCAAAATGGCGTTTATACATGGATGAAAACACCCTCATATTCATGGCATTTTCAATCTTCGCGATAATGCTCGCTCTCATGAATTTCGGAGCTTATGGCGGAATTGGGATTATAGTTGTCTTTGTGGCGATAATCGGAATTGTTTTGATTTTCATAATCAATTACGCCGATTTCCTGATATTTCCGCTGTTCACAAAGCTACTGAACATAAAAGTGCTTCTTGCAAAAGGCTACTACGTGCCAAAAGGTGGCGAAGCTGTGATAAAAGTCGTGAACGGCATTTATTACGCAACGGGATATCTCACAGCCAACATATTCAACTACGTTTTCACAGCCGAACACCTCAACGCCGAAGAGGAGGCTAAACTCGCGGAATCGCCCAACGTGTGGGAGCGCATACTTATGAACATCTCATTTCCTTTCAAGTTCAACATAATATCGTCTGCAGAAGAGGTGCAGAAATTCAGGGACGAGCTCGAGGGCAAGAGAGGGGTTTTGGAGTACCATCTTTCAAAGGAAATGGAAAGCCAGACTCCGAGCCAAATGGTTGTCGACGAACTGCAGAGCAAGATCAATACACTGCAGACAAGGATAGACAGGCTCAGTGCAGGAGAGAGGCCTATAAACGAGGTGATGTACATAGAGACCACGTCATTCGGGGTCAGCGAGAAGGAGGCTCTTGACAAGCTTTCAAACCAGCTCGAACACTTGCAGACTGTATTCGGCAGCTTCGACATAAGCATAAACCGGGTCATAGGCAGAGAGCTGCACATGCTATTCGGGATGAACTACACACTGCAGCCTGAGAGCGAAATGTCCGAGATGTTTGCGACGCAGAAATGAATTTAATATACTGTTGCGTATTCCATATGCAGCAGGTAGAATGAGAACGTAGGATGAAAATGCAGGTTATGAAATGACACTTATCAAAGTCCAGAGCGTGATGAGCAACGAACTCTCAAAGAGGGTAATACTCAGCAGGCCGCCCGAGCCTCCGCAGGAATATTTGCTCAACGATCCAACAAATTCGGTTTTCATAGGTATAACTAAGCTGTTCAGCGTTCCTTTCACGTGGACTTTCGCGAACCTGACAAATCCGCACATAGCAGTCGTAGGAATAACAGGAGCAGGAAAAAGCTTTTTCGTGAAAACATTCCTCACCCGCGCAAGTTATGTGTGGAACACAAATGCCATAATAATAGACTGGGCTGGCGAGTACCGCGCATGGGTCAAGCAGAGCGGCGGAACTGTTGTCGGGCTTGGCAAGGGAGATTTTCTCAACATAATGGATTTGTCCTCGATGAAGCCCATAGACAGGACTAAGCAGATCATGACATCGTTCGAGATATTGACTGACATATCCGAATATCCTGAGCAGAAGAGGCTCACCGAAGAGGCGATAGAGCAGGCATACGTGAATTTCGGATTCAATGCCGCAGAAATTCCCGACATAAGAAAGCAGGCACCCACGCTAAAAGATGTAATAGCGCTTCTGCAGGAAAAGCTGCAGGAAGGCACGTACCAGTATCCTGCAGAGCTGGAAAACGCTGTCTACAGGCTGAGGCAGTTCGCCAGGGAGGGCGAGGACTTCTTTGCCAGGAAAAGCACCATAGACCTTGATCGGATAGCATCATCAGGGCTCGTTGACATAGACCTGTCGGGTTTGCCTGACGAGAAATTTAGGGCGCTTGCCGCGCTGTTTATGCTCCAAACGCTAAAGGAAAAAATGCGCACAGAAGGATGGAGCCCATCAAAAGGGCTCAAGGCACTTGTGGTGCTCGACGAGGCTTGGAAAGTCGCCAGCGACGACAGAAGCGACGCAGTGATGATAGTGAGAGAGGGAAGGAAATACCAGTTCGGACTCATAGTCGCGTCGCAGAACCCTACAGACATAAATGAAGCCATATTTTCAAACGTAGGCACGACTGTCATGCTCAGGATAAGGTTCGAAAAATTCCTTGACTACATGCAGGGCTCATTGAATTTCTCAAACTTCATGAGAAGCGAGATAGCAAAGTTCGGGGTAGGCCAGGCCGCTGTAGACATGTCATTCCAGACAAACGTGCAGTTCCCGTCAGTATTCCTGATAGAAAGGATAGTTGGCGAGATACCGCTAAATGTGTATACGATAAACGTGTCCGAAATACTGAGCCAGAGAGAGCTTACTGACCCGAGCATACTTAAGGAATACTACATGGAAAAGCTCGACATGAACTCGAAGATGATAGAAAGCAACATAAGCCCTGAAACAATAGAAAAAATATTCAACGAGATGGATTCGCGCGGCCGAATGCTTGACATACGGGCGCTCGTGCAGATCATGATAACAGAAAGCGTCAGCAAGGATGCCGTGATAGAGTTCCTCAGAATACTTGGACTATCAGACGCTCTGATAACGCGCACATTCCTGTACTCTGAGCAGCAGTGAGCCGTTTCCCAGCGTAAAACTGATAAGGATTCGCATACGCAATGAATACAAATATGAATTTGAAATTGATACGTAACAATAATGTAAAAATATGTAAAAAGGTGCTAAATGGGAGTCACTTTCACAGTAAGCAGGATAGAACTTAAGAAGATACTCACAGTAATGGGGGTCAGCGAGATGAACATAGATTCTATCATTTCACAGCTTAACAAGATGCACAGGCACGTTAACGCCGTGGTGTTCGCAGGCATGCTCCAGAAAACTGGGCTCAAGACAGATGATGTGACTAACATACTCAGGAGGATTGGAATAGACGACGTGTCGATAACAAACATATTCGATGCAATAGACGAGGAAAGAATAAAGAGCGCGTACGGGAAGATGGCTGAGTTGCGGCTTGGTTGATGAAGACTAAGCTGTGAAAAAAAGCCAAATACGTAAACATAGGTGTAATCATGCAGCAAAAAAAGAAAGCAGGAAAAATTTCAGTCAGTAAAGCATCAAGTCAGAAAAGCTTTTGCATAATATGCGGAAATGAAACAAACGGAATAGAGGTGGAGAACGATTTTGTGATAAATTCGATCCGCTGGTTAAAGACAAAGGTAACGAAAAACGTCAAGAACAACAGGCTCGTAGTGTGCAAGGCATGTTACCCAAAATACAAAGAGCAAAGGAAGAGATATGAAAGCAGGCAGAGGCTTTATCTCGCCTTCGGAATAATATTTGCATTCCTTAGCATAGTCGTTTCGCCCAGGATAGGCACTGTCCTGATTTCTGCTGCAGTTGTGCTGTTCCTTTATCTCATGTCGCTGCTGAGCTACATGCCTAAGATAAGAATAGGCATAAAAAAGTAGTCTAATCATATAGATTGTCTAACCGAAGCACGCGCTTAATCAGCCGGGCTTGGTTAGGTAATCTGTTAAATACCAGCAAAGAGGGCATATCGTGGCTGAAGAGGCGGAACCTGAACCGGTTGTGGAAGAAGTAGAATTCATAGGTCAGCTCCAAGGAACATTGCAGGGCATAAAGGAAAAAATGTCCGGTCTGCCATTCTACTCGCTCAATCTGCAGGATGGCGAGCTCGACATAGTGCGTGTCGAGAGCAGGAACATAAAGAAGCTTCCTTTCCTTTTTTACATAATAAAAATCAAGAACAACGGTCTCGTACTGTCGTATTCAATAATACCTAATACCAGCGAGCGCATAAGGCGCGCAGTGGTGCTGAAAAACCTTGCTTCGGTACTGGCTATGATTTCTCCAATGTTCAAGATAGACGAGATAAAGTTTATGCAGTACATCGATTCTACGATAGACAGCCTTCTCAGCGGAATGAGCGACAGCTACAGCATGCTGTTCAATAAATACGATTCGATGAGCGCAGAGTACTTTGAGACAAAGAAGCTTAATCAGGAACTCATGGCCGCCAACAGGAATCTTACGATACAGGCATCCCAGCTAAGCCAGGACAACAAAGCGCTCCAGGACCAGCTTAACTCACTGCAGACATATTCTGACGAAGCGCTTATGGCGATGGCGCAGGACTGGATAGAAGTGCATAACAGCTCAATAGACATAGAGGAATTCGCAAAAACATACAAGATATCAGAGCCGCGCGTCGAGCAGATACTTGACAAAATGGTGTCGCTTGGATATCTTGAGCTGAAGAGCTAGCTCAGTAGCGCGTATGATTGTGAAAACGCCTGGAACAAATAAAAAAATAAAAATGCGGTCAAAGAAGAAATAAAAAGCACAGTAAAGAAAAAAAAAGAAAAAAACAAAGACAAAAAAACAACGACAAAAAACAAAACAAATATAAAAAAAATACAAAAATCATAATTTTTAGCCGGATGGGCAAATGAAATATTACGTAACGATAAACAAGCCGTACAAATACGTCAGGGTTTACAACATAGTGAAAAAACTCGAAGAAAACAGGGGCGCGCTGTCGAGATGGGCAAGCAACTTTGTCGAGAAGCTTTTCGCAGGCAAGAAATCCGAGAAGGGCATGTGAGTACGCGAATGTGCTTGGTGCATTTATGTCACTCGCCAAAAAAATCGCGATAACCGGAATGGTATTCGTACTGATACTACTGGTTTTCTCACTTGCGATAAAAATTTTTGCCCACTACCAAGCTCCAAATTCCACGTACGTGCCAGCAAAGGAGGGGCCAATCGGGCTAAGTGCGTACGTGTCATCTCATGGCGTTTTCTCATACTCGAATGACACTGAACTGTTGGCGTATGCGCTATTGAACTATAATTTTCAGAACGCGCTGCAGGCAAATATGTCTTTGACTCTGTACTCGGAAAACCCGCTTAGCAAGATATACGTTCTCAACGAAAGCAATCTCTGCTACCAGTGCTACAACGAAAGCGCATTTTACACATACCTGTTTTCCTACCTGTCAAAGTACGACCTTGTGCGCAATTCAAGCAGCATAAGCATGGTGAACATGTCAGAACTCGCAGCTGTTCCTGACAACTCCACAGTGATGATAGCATCTGGACTGCTTCCTGTGGCGCTGGTCAACGGCACTGGTACGCAGTCGCTGTACAGCCTTCTGAACCGCGGCGACACCGTGATATACATAGGAAGGAATTTCACCAACCTTCTCGCATATTCGCCTACACGCGGCTCGTTCATCGAGCACAATCCGTATCTTGTGTCGGAATTGGAATCATACAACATAATTGCCGAGCCTTTCAACGCAAATGTGTCTTCTTACAGCAGTTCGCAGCTTATAAAGTCGCCAACGTTTTCCCTGGTTGGTGGTAAAAGCTATCAGGGTATATCGTATGTAAAGTCGCTAAACGGAACTTTCGTGGCTTTTTCGAACTATCCGAAATCAGGGTGGTCCAATGCGTCGGCATTAGCAAGCGCTCTGGCACAGAGCCTTCATCAGGTATTTTGGATTCCGCAGCTTTCGTACGGCCAGCAGTCGCTTAGTGTAGGCGGCAGCAGGAGCGGAGTCATGGGCGTATTCACAAGCCAGATTCCAATCATGAACTCGGCAGACATAGGCGCAGAGATAAATGCCTCTTATCCAATAGTTTCAATTGCGCTCTCTAACCAAAGCGGGGAGATATTCGACATTTTGCCGGTAAAGCTGAACTTCACGCAGTCGCTTGCAGCTGTAAGAATGAGCCCATTGGTGAATATAGGCCAGGTTATGCCGGTTTCGATAAGCATATACAACATCACAAATTCATCGGGCATAATTAACGCTTATTCACTGGAGATCTATTCGTCAAATCTTACATACGAGACCAAACTGACGGTTCCAACGCCGCCCAGCGCCAATGTTTCAGTGTCGCCTTTCAACAAATTCCTGATTAATGATATACCTAGCGGTTACTACCTCGCGCTCCTGAAAAATTACAACGGCAAAACATACGCTGGCGCAGTGTTCCAGGTTGCGAACATAAGTATATCTCAAGGCAGGATATTCAACTACGCCAACGGCACTTTCGTTTTCGGTGTGTTCGGCAGCGGCGACGCTCCGATAAGCAACGTCAGTTTTAACGTAAGCCTTAACGGGGCGAATCCTGAGCTGGAAAAAGCGGTGAACGGCACGCTTATTTACGTGCTTCCTGCCGGAACGCAGCAAAACTACGGCAACCAGGTATTCCGTTTCTCATTCGCAGGTTCGGTGTACACGTTCTCCAGTGTGAACACTCAGCAAACACTCCAGATATCGCCACAGGATGCAGAGCTGGTTGCGGTAATACTTGTAGTGATATTCATAAACCTTGTGCTCAAGCCGCCTAAAAAGGATGAATTTTACATAGACGTGCCGACTTTCTCCCGCACTAAAAAAGAGGTTGTCAAATCTGATACTGTTTCAGTGCTCAACGTGTTCGACAGGGTGAATTTCTTCTACAAGTGGAAATACATGCCATTGACAATAGACGAAATCAAGAACGGGATAAACAACTACATAAGGTATAAGGGCATGCCAATATCGATAACTACCCAGAATGCCAACATAATACTCGGAGAGCTGATCGACAAAAAGCTTATTTTGGAAAATTCGTCCTACTACGCCCCAACATCTTGGGTCGCGGCATCCAAGCACGATATAGAGTATCTTGTGATATTCCGCAAGCTGAGGGATTTCTGTGTTTCGCATTCAATGCTTTTCACCGAGCTTGGCGCAAGCAGCGCAAGCGACATGATAATAACCAAAACCGGGAAGCAGATTAACGTAATAATCTACTCAAGCGTCTCCGGCATGGCAAGCTTCAAGATAAACACCAACGTAAAGACGTTCATCGTATTCATAGATGCCAACGAAAAGAAAAAGTTCCAGGACAAGCTGGCTGGTTCGTATTCAAAGGCAGGAGAGGAGCTCAGGCTGGCAGTTGAATACAATTACGTCAGGCTTGCCGACACGGACCACCTTTCCGACCTGCTTGAATGATACATTCAGTAATATACTCAATGATATATTCAGTATAACTTCCCTCCTTATTTCCTCTCGAATCTCTTATTCATTTTCCGCGTCTGCGCTTTCTGCTGGCTTTTCTTCACTAGGCTCGCCTTCATCCGCTATGATACTTTTGTACTTTTTTTCGATGAGATCCTTGAGCTCCTTTTCCGTTTCCGTGTGCTTCTTGCCGGTTATCTCCTCAAGGTCTGCTGACAGCTGACTTACATACCTCATTATGGTCTTATACCTGCTTTCCTGCAGGTGCATGTTCTTCTTATTGCTTATGTGCCTCTCAAGCCTTCTCGCAGCGTCCATGGTGGCCAGCCTTATTTCTTCTATGAGCTCGTCGTCCTGCGCCACTGCCTGCTTTCCCACGCCGCCGTAGAAAACGTAAACGGAAGACAAGTTCACGAAAACGCTTACTGGTTCTTCTTCCATATTTATGGCGTACCTCTTCCACTCTATTGTATTCACAGCTTCGGTTATCGCACAGCCTCCCGCGTCGAACAGCAGAGGCACCTTGTTTGCGTATCTAAGTATGTTTCCCGAAACACCGCCCGCATTCTGTTTTCCAGCATTTCCACCGTAGGCTATGCCAACCTCGACAACGAACGGCACTCCGCCGTGATATACTTTGGGTTTCCTTTCTATGACGCTCATGAATTCTGGGTTGAGTATGTTTTTCATTGCAAGCTCTATCTGCTTCTCTCCTATTGTCGAAAGTGCGTCCATGTCAGGCGACATCCATTTTACCTGCTTGAACGCCTTGGTTATTTTTTCTGCGTCGTCCCATGTCATGTGCCTCGGCTCCTTGCCAAAATCAACGTCTTTGGCTATTTCCTTTACCTCGTTCACCTTGTCGTGCGTTACCCTGGAAAATGTGTCTACAAGAAAAGAGCTTATCTTCCTGCTTTGGCTTACCCTCGCATAGTCAAGCAGGTCGTTCGTGCCGAGACCGAGGGGATGCGGTTTTATCAGCTTGGGTTTTTTTGGCATCATGTCTGTGGAGCGCGGAAACACCACGACATTTCCGTCAGGCTCGATAAGTTTGAGCTCAGCATGCGGATTCGACAGCGCTGTGCGTTTCAGGTACTCCAAAACCCCGTGGTCGCTGTTCTCGTATTTTATCTCTGCGAACTCGCCGCGTACGGCAAGCCCCCTTTGACCAGGAGGTATATTTGTCATGTTCGTTACTATGGACTTGTTGCCCTTGATGTCTATCGTTACATCGCATTCAAATGCGTCTTTACCTGTGCGCGACACTACATGTATGGGCTTGCCAGTTGTTATCTCCGAAAAAAGCGTGCATCCGCTGGCTCCTATGCCCTGCTGCCCCCTCTGCTGTATGCTCCTGTGGAATTTCGTTCCCGTTAATATACTCGCAAGTGCCTTGCTCATGTGCGTTTTCGGTATTCCTGGGCCGTTGTCCGACACGAATACAGAATATCTTTCTTCCCCTGTTTCTTTTATCTCCACGCTTATCGAAGGAAGTATGTTTGCCTCTTCGCACGCATCGAGAGAATTCGTCACGTATTCGTGCACTACTGTAGTGAGTGACCTGACCTTGCCAGAATATCCCAGCATCTGGCTGTTTTTCCTGAAGAATTCGGATATGCTGTGCTCCTTGAATTCCTTGAATATCTCATCCGCAGTCACTGTTTCGTTTTGTGATGCCATAATCAACACCGCCAAATCGCAGGATTTTACATAATTCCCTTTCTGGCATTCTCCATTAGTCTGTATGCCTTTTTATGCGTGTCGCCGTTTATGAGCGCGTTTATCCCGGTTTCGGCTATGCGCAGTTCGTCTATCGTACCTATGAGGCTAACTGAGTTGTTGTATATAATCAGCTGTGCTCCGCTTACCTGTTCTATGTAGTTCTTTGTCTTTCCCTCTCTGCCTATTATCCTGGCCTTGACGCGGCGTGCCTGGTCGTCGCTCTTGAAGAAATCCTTTATGTCTATGGATTTGAAAAAATATTCTTCGCTCAGCAGCATGTATGCACTTTCGATTCCGAATCCCTTGCCGAACGCCTGCAGAACGCTATGCGCGTTGTATTCTGCGTAGCCGTCGCCGTTTATCTCCACCGTATTTTCACCCACTAACTTGATTTTGCATCCAAGCCTTTTGCTTATGCTGCTCGCAAATTTCTTGTCGCGCAGCAACTTTGCCCTGGTTTCAGGTATCAACAACTGTTGCATAAAATACTCTTTTGTAGCAAATAATAGATAGTTAGTTAACAAAATGAATAAATAAACGACGTTATGCTGCCCGCACGCATCAATTTTTATACGCTTCGTGCGTATAAAATTCAATTAAGCGCGCAGAGTGCGGCAAACGCAGGCACTTGCTGCTATAATCAACAGGGCTCGTGGCGTAACGGTAGCGCGTCCGCTTTGCAAGTAAACTTCTTAATAAGAAGTTTAACCAAGAAATCCAAAAATGCGGAAGGTTGCGGGTTCGAATCCCGCCGAGTCCATTTTATGTTTACGGGTGAAGCAGGGGGCGATGGACTTGTCTTTAGTCTTCGGTAGAAATAGGTGTTCTATATTCTAGAATATCAAGAAGATTTAAATATATATATCACCATATATATCACTAGTGATATAATGAGAAACATAGAGGAAGAAGACTGTGGATGCAGCTGCAGGTGCGGAGGTGGAAGCAGAGGAATGCGCAGGCATATGAGCTTTGGTGATATGGGCCTGACAAGCGACGAAACAGCTGAACGGCTAAGATACTACAAAGATGACCTCACGGAAGAGATAAAGCTCATAGATAAACGGATAGCGGATCTCAAGGCAGAAAACACAAGGAAAGGCAGCAAATAGTGCAGGCTATGCTTATAAATTCAGGGTACTGCAACTGTGGTCCATTTAGGGTGAGCGTGATTCCCCACGGGCTTCTCAAGCCTTATATTCTCAGACTGATATCAGAGAGGCCCATGTACGGCTTTGAGATAATGGAACAGATATTCGAGAAGACAGGTGGCATGTGGCGGCCTGGTCCTGCAGCCACGTATACTACGCTTGAATGGTTGGAGCGGAATGGATATATAAAATCGCTGAATGCAGGGCAGAGGTCCGAAAAGCAGAGGAAACAGTATAAGATAACTGAAAAAGGCCTCACTGCGCTCACAGACTATGCCGAAGCGTCAAAAATGATAGCGCACCGCATGAAAAGGTTCGGATTGCTGTATGGTGGCCTTTAATAATTGTTCCCAT
>JAJZZD010000009.1 GCA_021797745.1 Microcaldota archaeon
CAGGCACAGTGATTGCAAACCAACTTTACACCAACATTGTTGGCACGAGCAACACATTCCTGTGGAACATTCCTGCTGCTGATGCAGGAAACACAATTCAGGCAAATGTAATAATAACAGACAAGGCAACAACACCTGTGACTGTAAACAGTACAAAAACATCTGCCATAACAATAGACCCTGCGCTTGGAACACCTTCAATATCGCCGACTGCCGCTCAGATTATTGACGCTGGCCAGGTAATAGATTTCTCAACGACAGTTTTAGGAGGCACGCCAAATTATAAGTATGTGTGGACTGTTTACAACTCCGTCACAGGATCCGCAGTCAACACCGTCACATTTTCAGGAGTCGCTTCAACGTCAAACACGTTCGCTTTTACAACGAACTCGAATCTTGTAGGAAGCACTTTGGATGCAAACGTTGCGGTTACAGACAGCGCAACGACACAAGAAACCACAAACAGCGCGCTCAGCGGCATACAGACTATAAACTCAACACTGGTTGCAGGTGCGCCAACTCCAACAAATCCAATTGTAATAACTGGCCAGACTTCAGTCACGCTTGAACTGCATGCTTCAGGAGGCGTGCCTCCATATACTTATCAATGGTATTCAGGAGGCAGTTCGACATGCACAAGCGACACTGCGATATCCGGCGCAACAGCTACGAGCTTCCCGACGCACACGGGCGACTATTACTGCTACAGAGTTACGGATTCGGCTACTACGCCTGTTACGCAGTATTCTTCAACGACATTAGTAACAGCAGAGGCTCCTTCAACAGGCACAGGCTTAGTCTCACAGCCTACGACTACAGTGCCTGTAACAACAACAATACCGCCAATACGTGTAAGGCCGGTAATAAACGTATCTTCAAGGAATGTTTCTGTAGAGATAAACATATCTAAGGCACTTCCGCAGGAGATGAATTTCACTCTAGACCATGTGCTGATACTGGTAATAGGTAATTCAAACCAGCCGCAGAAGGAGAACATGTCCCTTGAGAATCTGGTGAATGTTAAACTGCAAAATGTGCCGGCGAACTTCTCTCAGGTCGCTGCATACAACATAAGCGCAGTTAATGCAACACTTAACGTGACACTTGCTTACAACTGCAGCATAAATGCAAGTAGGATTGTGCCATACATTTATTCAAACGGCATATTTTCAGAGATAAAACCGTTCAGCGTTAATGCAAATGCCTGCACTGTAAGCTTCAGCGTACCAGGAGACCCTATTGTGGCGCTGCTTGAAAACAACACAGTTGCAGCCACCACTACCGTACCCACTACTGTCGCAACAACAATCGCCTACACTACAATCCCGGCCTACAATACAACTCCAACAACTGCATCGCAGCCTGCGCAGTCAGGCAATACGCTGATTATCGCAATAATTGTTATCATAATAATTATTGTTGTGGCATACCTTTTGCTAAGGTCTAAAAAGAGAAGGCCGCAGGCAAGCTCAGGCAAGCACTTCTGAGAGCTTGCTAGAGTAAAGGTACATACGATTGACAGGCCATATTAATTTGTTTTGTTTCTTCATTTCTCTTAGCCATAATTCTTATTTTGAAACTGGCTTTGGACAGTGGCTTTAGAATTAAGAAATGACTGAAATTGCTAACATGTTTTTTTCTCCTCCTTGAAAACGTCTTCAATGGTTCTGTTGACCTGCATGACATGTTTTCTTGTTATGTTATGCCGCGCTCTCCCGCTTGTGAATTCATCTAGATTTATAAAATACCAACCCTTGCCGTTCATGCGCCATGCCACATTTCTGACTAAAAGTTATGACATCGTGATGTAATAAGATTTAAATATTTATAGCATCAAAATGTAATCATGGAGATATCTGAATTGGAGCGGTTCAACAGTTGGTGGAAAACAGGCAAGGTTAGGGAGGAACTTCTCAAAGATTATAAGCGCGATCTATTTACCAAACTAAATCAATATTTAAACAAAAAGCAAATGCTCTTGATTTGGGGACTCAGGCGAACAGGGAAAACAGTAATGATGCTCCAGTTAATACAACAGCTATTGGAAAGGGAAAACACAGACCCAAAGCATATACTATTCTTTTCTTTGGATGAAATTGTTTTTGATATAAAAGATGTGCTCGAAACATACCAGAAAGAAGTGCTTAACCGAAATTTTGATGAAGTTAAAACTGCTATCTTCATATTTTTAGATGAAGTTCAGAAATCCAGCGACTGGGAAAATAAGCTAAAAACATATTACGACCTTTATCCCAATGTTAAATTTATACTATCTGGCTCTGCATCCGTTCAATTAAAGAAGAAGTCGGCAGAGAGCCTTGCTGGCAGGCTGTACGATTTTCAGCTGAAGCCATTAAGCTTCAAAGAGTACCTGGAACTTTCTGGCGTCAATACTAATAAAGTAAAAAAGAACTACGGTGTCTGGAAAAGGACGATTATACCCTTATTTTACAAATATTTGAAATTCGGAATGTTTCCGGAACTTGTCGGCGAGGACAACGAGGAAACAGCAAAAAATTACATAATCAACAACGTTGTAGATAGGATAATATATAAAGATCTTCCTGAAGACTTTGGCATAAAAGACCTTGAGCTGCTGCAAAATATCGTTCATCTAGTGAGCAAGAATCCCGGAATGCTGGTGAATTACAGCGAAATAGCTTCCAATCTTGGCAGGGACAAGCGAACAATCGCCGATTATTTCAAGTACCTTGAGGCAGGGCTTATCATACGGTTTTCTTTTAACTATCGGGGCAGCAGCCTTGCAAGTATGCGTAAGCTCAAAAAAGCTTATCTGACAACGCCTAACATAGCATTCGCATTTAGCGATGCATTTGACACGTGGCTGCCAAAAGCTATCGAAAATCTTGCATTCCTGATTCTGGATGCCAACTTTTTCTACAGGAATGGCTTCGAGATCGACATAGTGCTGCCCATCGGTGGCAAAATAACTGCAGTAGAAGTGAAGAGAACTGCAGTCGAGGTGAAACAGATTGAAAAATTCAAAGAAAAATTTGGAAATAAAGTTGCAGACGCATTTATGATAGATGCTGAAAAAGAAGGGAAAATAGGCAACACAGGAATAATTCCTATTTGGAAACTGGCTTTGGACAGTGGCTTTAGAATTAAGAAATGACTGAAATTGCTAACCTGTTTTTTTCTCCTCCTTGAAAACGTCTTCAATGGTTCTGTTGACCTGCATCACGTATTTCCTTGGTTAATTTTGTATACTCAAGTACCCATTTTAGTATAGGTATGAACTTTATTTTCACTTCGTCGACTACAACTGTTTTTTCAATATTTTTTGTGATTACTGCAGAGTTAATTTTACCTAATTCGTGGTTTAGCTCTACTAAACTGCGTAATTCTCTGTTTTTAGTATTTATGCCTTCTATGTCGTAGGCTACCTGTATAGCTTCAACATTGTTCATGCCACGCCTTATCAAGAAATCGGTTTCAAAATTGTCCTTATTTTTCCAGTAGTATATCTGTTGATTTTCCTGCAACCTGCGTTTAAGTTCAAGAAAAACAAGCGTTTCATAAGACCTGCCAAGATCAGTCTTTCCAGTTGTTGCATAATAAAAGCCAAGGTCGCCAGAATAGGACTTTCTAGGATACTGTAATCTGTTTTTGATGCTATTTGAAAAAATAGGCACGAAGTAAAATAAGTAGCTCGCTGCAGAAAATGATTCTAATTCCAAAAGTTTTTCCTTTCCAATCTTATATCCTAATGTTTTTAAAAAATTTAGACACTTTGACGCAGAGAAATAGCCAGACTGTAATACATACCTGCTAAAAACTTCAACTGTGTTCAAATCATGCCGCGACATTTCTGCAATATCTAAACCTATTATGTCGTTAAAATATGAGTTTATTATTTTTATTTTGTCCAGCTGATTTTCAGTCAATACCACTTCCGGGAATCCTCCAAATTTGACATATTCTTCGAGTGCTCTTTCGAGTTTGCCGTAACCTGCAGTGGTAATCTCGCGATTTATTTTTTTGAATCTAAGAAATTCAGAAAAAGAAAGTGGAAATATCTCATATGCTAAAATTCTGCCGCGCAATGATTTATTAGGTGCGATTATTGCTGAGCGCGATGAACTTATTATAATGTGCAATTTGCCTTTTAGCAATTCATGATTTCTGGCCAGCCATCCCTCCCAATCATTCGAGTTAGTAATTTCATCAAGCAGAATAAATCCTTCATCTCCAAACCATTTCAATACTTCGTCAAGTATGCTGGGATAATTCTTCAACCTGCTATCTTCTAGATTTATATAAATCGCTTTTTTGCCATCGAATTGTAATCTTTGTAAAAGCAGCATCAGCACGCTAGTTTTACCGGCACGTCGCACGCCTGTTATGGCTATTATTTTTTTACCTGAATTCTCTATTATTGAATCAAGGTTTATGTCTCTTGACAGTAATTCTTTCTTCCCGGCATAGGTATTCCATTCCTCGAATATGTCGCGGTATTCCATATACTGTTTTACAACAGAACAATTTATAATTATTTCTGTTCTCTTACAGAACAATAGTTCGCAAATACCCCTGATTTGCTAAAAACATGCTAGCTGGTTTTTGTTTCGTCTTTGAAGACATCGTCGAGCGTTCTGTTGACCTGCATGACATGTTTTCTTGTTATGTTATGCCGCGCTCTCCCGCTTGTGAACTCATCTAAATTTATAAAATACCAGCCCTTGCCGTTCATGCGCCATGCCACTAACGTAGGAAATGCACTGTTCTCCTTCCAATCAAGAAGCTTGCTGAACTGGTCCTGGTCTATCGACAGGCTTCCCTTGTTCCAGGCCTTGCATTCTATGGATATGCATTTGCCATTTTTTATTGCAATCAGGTCGGGGCTTATTGCATTCACGCCCGAGCCAGCGCTCCTCGTTACGGACCAGCCGCGCTCCGTAAGTATGTTCAAAAGCTCCCTTTCGCTCCTCGCGCCCTTTTGGTATTTGCTGGCCGCCATGGCTATGCACAACGTATATAACCTTTTCTTTATAAATTACTATTGCTGATGCAATAGATGTTAAAATGTCAACCAGAGTCAGCGGTTGATGGTAATATGTCAAATGCTTATTTTGTAACAAAGTACAGAGCATTAACTGAATAACACCTAGCGCAGCAGTGCTGTGAGTAAATTGTACGACAAGAAAGATAAGGAATACGCGGGCAAAGTTAAGAAGATACTTAAAACGCTCAGCTCAGGCTTCGTGATAGTCGAAGGCGCGCACGACATCGCCGCACTGAATAAACTGGGCTTGAAATCATTCGCTTATTCCCAGGTTTTGAGCAAACAAGCAGTACCTGCAGCTGAGTGTACTGTGTATCTGCTCACAGATTCAGATAAGGGAGGCGAGGAAAAGAAGGAAAAGCTGCTTGCGGTACTGCGTGAAGTAAACTCTGGATACAAGATAGACGATGTGCTGGGAAAGCATCTGATGAGGCTACTTAACATAACCAGCATAGAGCAGATCTGCAGTCCTGTGGAAGAGATATTGGCAAAGGTAAACTGAATTTGGCTTTTGAAACAGCAAAACAAGAAAAGCAAAACAAAAAAAACAAACAAACAAAAATAAAATAGAAAAGTGATAGTATGGCAAAATCGTATCTAGATATAGTAAAATATATGGTGGTTTCGAAGTTCAACATAGACGGGCTCGTAGACAAGCCAGACATAATCGGCGCTGTTTTCGGGCAGACGGAAGGCTTGCTCGGAGACGAGCTGGATCTAAGGGAACTCCAGAAAAACGGCAAGATAGGAAGGATAGAAATCGACGTTTCGCAATCGGGAAACAAGACGTACGGAAAACTTCTTCTTCCGGCATCTCTCGACCGAATAGAAACGTGCATACTTGGAGCGGCAGTAGAGTCTGTGGACCGTGTAGGCCCGTTCGATGCACAGTTCCAGGTAGAGAAGATAGAGGACACGCGTTCAGAGAAACGCAGGAAAATACTCGATAGAGCTAAGAGCCTGCTCAAGCTCATGCTCAATACGCAGCTTCCTGACAGCAAGGAGCTGTCCGAACTGGTGCAGAGCGACGTTAAGGCAAGCGAGATCACGTCATATGGAGCTGACAAGCTGCCCGCAGGTCCTGACGTTGCCACAAGCAACGAAGTAATACTTGTTGAAGGGCGCGCCGATGTAGTGAACCTGCTTAAAAGCGACATCACCAACGTGGTCGCAGTGGGCGGTGCCGCAGCAACGATACCCAAAACGCTAATAGACCTGATCAATGGCAAAGAAACCACGATGTTCGTAGACGGCGATAGGGGAGGCGACATGATAGTCAGGGCGATAAACAACGCTGCAGAAGTGGATTTCGTGGCAAAAGCTCCAGCTGGTAAAGAAGTGGAAGAGCTGACAAGGAAGGAGATAATAAAGGCGCTAAGGTCGAAAGTGCCGATAGAGCAGTACATTGGCGCTGAAAGAAGGAACGAAAGGAATGAGCAGCACATGCAGCAGGAGACACGCAATTTCCGCGCAAGTCAGCAAAGGGAAGCCGAGCACGTGGAGTATAGTGCTAATACCGAAAGGCATTTTCAAGCTCCAGAATCCGGAAGGGAACGCTTTAACATGAAGAACGAGCTGCAGCAGGAGGAAAAGAAATATGGATTTTCCAACGTGACGCAGGAACAGCCTCAGCAGCCTCAGCAGGCGCAGCCTAAGCCGTATTTGGCCACTGCCGGAAACGCTGAAAGCGCACAGCCTCAGCAGCAAAGGCCCATAATAGAAAGCGCAGTGCTAGCCCAGCTTTCAACGAGCCTCGAAGAACTTTCCGGGACACTGCGCAGCAGGCTTTTCAGCAACAACGGGGACATAATAGAAGAGATACCTATAAGCAAGCTTCTGAGCGAGATGCAGCACACCAACGGCGTTTACGGCATAGCACTCGACGGAGTCATAACGCAAAGGCTTGTAGAACTGGCACTGCAAAAAGGAATACGCGCAATATATGGCATAAGAGCGAACCAGATGCTGAAGAAGCATCCTGAGCTTGTTATGTACACTAAAGAGCAAGGCAAACTGGAGTGAATTTATAGCTAAGATTGTGCGCGCAACCTGCAATCAAAACTGTTTGCAGAACAATTCCCTGTTCCAAGTTAACAGCCTTTATTTAACATTATGATTCAGCTACGATGCACTATATAGTGTATACAAACATTGTGCGATAGGCACGGCAACTTCAAAGCTCCGGATTTTCAGTAACCTGAATATCAGCCGCATGTGCGTCGAATCTCTTTACTATGCCCCTGCCTGCCAGGTATGCATATATGCTGCTGTAGCGCATATCGAAGTCACGAATACCCATGTGACCTGTCAGTGTTGCTCCTAACGAAATGTCATTTATCTCGGCTCCCTTAAGCATCGACCTTATCCTGTTCGCTGTCTTCCTGGCTTCTGCTTCGCTTTCGAACGAAAGAATGGCTACCATGCCTCGCGGGCTTGAAATATCGCACATGAACGTATACGCGCTGTGCTTGTTTTCTTCTGTCTTGACCGCCTCTTCAAACCACTTGTCCTTGCTTTTTTCGAATTCGCTCTCATTATTTATCTTTATTATGAGCAGTTTGCTTATCTTATTTTTAGGTTTTTCCTCGTAATACGTGACTCTTTTCAGTATGTCGTTCCTCCTGAGCCTGTCGTATGCATAAAGCACTTGGGCTGACTGCTGCTTGAACCTTTCGCCTATCTTGCTGAAGTTCTCCCTGCCATTTTCGTTTATGCCTATGAGAAGGTTCTTGTACGTGTCGAATATGCTGAACTGGCCTATCAGGCTAGAATTTACGGGGAAAAAGCCGTACGTGTTGCTTATCCTGTCAATATAAAGTTCTGCCTTGTACTTGCTAAGTGCCGTGCTGAACTTCCTGGCGAAGTAGTTTATCTCATCAAGGTTACGTGCAACAGCATACAGCATCAAGTCGTACTGATTCTTCAGAGATGCTGAGAACTGAACATTGTAGCCGTTGTGGAGCGCATTCATTATGTCTGCATCTTTCGGCTTTTTGCCCGGGAACCTGACAAATATTAAATATTCCTCAAATCCCATAGTCTGGAACGCCTCCGGCGTTTCCCTGAGCATTCCCCTTTTGGTCTGCATCCTCGCATGCGTTATAAATTCAAGCTTCCAGACAGAAGATAAATTAATCTCAGGTACAAATTTCACTCCATACTCATTTACAAGGTCGTCGAAAAATAGTGGCATGCTTGTCTTTGTCAGGTTGAGCTCGTCAGCAAGCTCATGCATGCTTATCCTTGAATCCGGAGATATAAGCTTAAGCAGTTTATTCTGGAGAGCAACTTTTTCTACCGAATTATCGCCTTCATTCATAGAACTAATTGACATATAGTCTTTTTATTCCTTTATGGCATGCCGAACACCGGCCTATCTTCTGCGCGATGATAAGGAATTAATTACCTTTCAGAGATATTGCAATATGTTTGGCTCAGGACCGCCTGACGGCAGAGAGCAGGATTCCGGCGCAGACTCATATTCGGGCACGCAGTCTTATTCTTTCGTCGAAAAGCTGATTAGAAATTCGAAAAGCGTCAGCATAATTTCCCCTTACATTGACGAATACTATCTAAATTTCCTTGTGGCAAACTCAAGAAACAGGAAAATAAGCGTCATTTCATCTTCGATAGACAAAAGGCTTGCAGACAAAGTCAAAAAACCAATGTCGGTTCTCAATGTGATGCTGCCTGCTGCTGCTGTTATGGCGTTCGACCTGTTTTTATTCAGGATCGGCATTATTTTCGCCTATTTGCTGTACGCGCTGCTCGGCTCAGCGGTAATTATTGCCGCCCTTGTGTTAATCTATGCCGCTAACCGGCACGCAGCTACTTGCGTGTCGAAAAATCTAACGCTTAAGATACCCAAGCAGTTCGTGCACGCTAAAATGTACATCGGCGATGGCGTGGCCATAGAAGGGTCGGCGAACCTTACGTATGCTGGCATGCACAGGAACGTAGAGCACATACGCATCACTAGGAACCAGCAGGAAATAGCGAAGCTTAGGCACCAGTTCGACAGCATATGGAATTCTGTAGATTAGCCCCGATCTGACCAGTTCAAATATCTGCATCTATTCGACATGCAGTTCCAGAGGACCAGTGTAGTCGAAATCCGGCATTTTTATCAACACGCTTATTATGAAACTGTCTTTGGTGCTTATCTGAAATGGCGTGTTCGGGTCCGTGCCAGCAATGCTGAACGGCTTGTTAACGCTGATTTCCTCTACAAAATCCATGTAGTTCACCACCGAGTAAAGCTGGAAATCGCGCTTGAATATCTGGCCTTTTTTGGCCTTAAGTATAGTTGCAGATTCCTCTATATCTGCGATTTTGTTTTTCCTTAACAGCGATATCTTTGTTATTCCTATCCGTACCGGCGCTTCAGGCCTGTCAAGGAATTCTATCGTCAAAGGCCCGCTGTATTTCACATCAGGAGCGGCAGCGTGTATTATCACCTCTGCCTTGCTCATGTAAGGCACATTTATCGGCAGGTCTGGATGCACATCCACAAGCTCGAATGGGGCGCTTAGCTTCACTCCGTTGAGCACAAGGTCAGGCCTTTTTATGTGATCCGCTATGAGGTCTGAGCCTGATTTGTTCTGGAACGGCACTTTGATTTCAAACACTTTGTCCTTTATATCCATGCCGTCTATTTCGTGCATGCTGCCGAGATACTTTATGTTTATCCCTGTTATCCTGGCACGCATGCTGCTTTTTTTCCCTAACTTCAAGATCTTTTTAAAATCCATGCTTAACACTTAGCTCCGTAAAATCAAGCTTTCAGAATATTACCGTTTTTATATCTCCGGCAAGCGCCTGGTACGCTTCGCACGCAGTCCATGCGCTCGGCTCCTTTCCTTCTTTTATGAGCCTTTTTACCTCATTCGCCTCGCTGCAATGAAGTATGGGAAACAGGCTGTAATCTGTTTCCTTTATGTTGCCTATTTTCCTGTCCCACATTATCGAAGGATAAACGTTGCCGTAGCTGTCCATGAATACCGATGCATCCAAGCTCCTGCTCCTAACCGGAATCTTCCCTGTTCTGATGTATTTCTCAAGTTTCTTCAGGAAAGCGCCCTCTATGACCTGCGCAGGGTCTGCAGAAAAGTGCCTTTTTGATATTAGATACTTCACCTCGTCTGACGCAGAGTTTCCTGTAATGCTGAAGTCGAGGCCAGTATTCTTATAATATACGTCGGATATCTGGCCCATGTTGACATGGAAGCTGTTGTAAGTTACAAAAGGAAGTTCCGCCTTTACATCCTCTATTGTCTTTGCGAGCATGCCTGCATTGTATTTACTCATAGTGTATCCGAATACAAAATCAAGGTTTTTATACGTGCTTTGAAGTTCATGGAGCCCTCTTGCCATATCCATTACCTTGTCGAAGTTTCCCTTCACGCCGCGTATCTTATCATGCAGCTCTCGGTTTCCGTCTAGGCTCAACGTCATTATGAATCTAGGAACTTTCAGCTCAAGAATCTGCCTTACCTTATTCAGCACCATATTCTTTTCGCACAGTGAATTTGTGGGCATCGTTAGCAGGTAAAGGTCATTCATATGTTCCTTGAAAGTTCGCGCTATTTCTACTACATCGCTCCTCATAAAAGGTTCGCCGCCGGTCAGCTCTATCCACTTGAAATACGGATTTTTCATCGCAAATTTTTGCACGTCATCAAGCGTTAGCTCGCCTTTAGGCCTGAGCTGCCAGATATCGCATGTAAGGCATCTGCTCTGGCACCAATACGTAATGGAAAAAGTCATTTTGTAAGGCTGTCCGAGCTCCTTGAAGTTGCTCTTCAAAGCAGTCAGCGAAAGCTTGATCAGCTTTTTTGTTTCTGCCATTTTGACCATTTAACTTTGCTGTTTTTTGATTTAATAACTTTTGCTATGGCGCAGCAAGCTAACTGTTTTTAACCTTTGCTGCTAAAAATGTAGTGTGATTAAATGGTTTCGGAAAATTCTCCTGCACCTGATTTTAAGCTGAAGGGCTCTGACGGTAAAATGCACGGCCTGAAAGAGTTTTCCGGTAAATATCTTGTTCTTTACTTCTATCCTAAAGATGACACGCCAGGCTGCACAACAGAGGCGTGCTCTTTCAGGGACGGCATATCCAAGATTAAAAAGCTGGGTGCAGAGGTGGTCGGAATAAGCAATGACGGCTTGGAGTCGCACGATAAGTTCATAGAAAAATACAAGCTCAATTTCCTCCTTCTCTCAGATCCCGAGAGCAAGACAATAAAGGCATATGACTCTTACGGGAACCGCGGAGCACTTTTCGGATTTGGAACGCTGAGAAAAACTTTCATAATAGGCAAGGACGGGAAGCTGCTGAAGATATTTGACAAGGTGCATCCTGAAGGGCATAGCGATGAAGTGCTCGGATTTCTGAAGGGCATCGCATAGCGGCTCATCTACCTCTCGCCGCTTTGTAGCTTAAAGGCATGTTTTGCCTTCCTGCACAGACGCGTTAAGCCGGCTTGTGGTATCAATTTAGCCTACCTTTTTTTATCCTGTACACTGTTCCACGCCACGTTATTTCTTTCAGAAAACTTGCTGCTATTACGTTCTCGAGGAATAAAAATGGCATTATGCCGGCAATCAGGAGTGTGCGCATGCGCTTAACGTTCGACCTTTTGTAGCTTCTCGACATCCTGATTGCGCTATGGAGGAAAAATATCAGAAAAACGGGAGACACCAACACAGTGAGCACAATTCCCGAAATGAAATTGAATACCTCTGCGCCATAGAATCCCATTCCGTATAACGCCTGCCTTCTTGAGCTCAGAAACGAAAGCGCGCTCTGCCTTGTGGCCCATTCAAAGAACGTATGGATATTTTCTCTGCATTTCACAATCGGCGCGGCTTCAGGCACATAAACAATTTTCATATTTCTTTTCCTTGCCAGCTTGGTTATAGGAATGTCGTCAGACACTGAGTATTTTGAATTCTTGAAGAATTTCATCCCCTTCTTGTCGAGGATGCCCTTCCTGAATGCAAGAGAGCCGCCCCATCCGAAAACAGTCCTTTTGTTTTCCATCAGGCTGTTCCCCACAAATCCCCATACATGCTTCACATCCGACCAAAACCCCCTGACCGGATAAAACTCAGGAAACGTAGTGCTTATTCCAACAGCCCGTTCCGAGAAGGGCTCAAGAAGCTTTCTAAGCCAGTTCTTTTTGGCAGTAATGTCAGAATCCGCAATTACGTAGACATCGAAGTTCCTATATGCTTCAACAGCCGTGGCAATTGCCCTGACCTTTCCACTGCATTTTGCGCAATCAGCTCCTGAAATCAGATATTCCACTCCTGCCTTTTTTATTTCTTTGAGAGCCGGGTCATTTTCAGAGTCTACTACTGCAATCAGTTTGTAATTTTTAATGTCTTGCGAAGCCAAAGACTTAAGATTGCCGTAAAGCGATATGTCTTTGCCTTTTGCCGGCACTATGACTAGCGCTTTTCCCATGAAATTTCTTCTGTTGCTATGGCTGTAGATGTGGCTGGAGCTGCCATTGCCCTGCATGTCCCTGTAGCTCACGGCGTCAATGACTGTCAAAAACGCAAACACAAGAGCGCTGAAAGATACAAATGCGGCTAGCAAAAAGTCCATGTATTTTCTTTGGGATTAAAGCTCTATAAATTTTGCTGAGCGCAGCATAATGAAACTATTTTTTACGTTTACGCATATTTTGGCGTTTGTACATACAGAAGGATTTTAAATTAGTGTTTGTCTATAGCAAACATGGCCACGCCAATAACCCTGTCGATACTGATACCGTCGTTTGTATCATTCATAATGACGTTGATTGCAGTCAAATTTGTATCCTCTTACCTTTACGAATCCGGCGTTTTTGCCGAAGACCATAACAAGGCAAAGCCCACAGCACTGCCAAGCAGCGGCGGCATAGCAGTGGCATTCGGCGTACTGATGGGCGTGCTTACATACATATTCGCCAGCAGCTTTTCATTCACTTCAATAAAAGGAGCAGTCAACATAAGCGTGCTTTTTGCAGTAATTCTCTCGATACTCCTTATTTCGATGGTGGGTTTCCTTGACGACCTTAACGTGAGGAGGAAGCACATAATGGCCACGGACCTCAAGGACTTTAAAAAAGGGCTTAAGCAATGGCAGAAGCCGCTACTGACAGTAATAGGCGCCCTGCCGCTTGTCGCCATAAACGCCGGCGTGAGCACAGTAGTCGTGCCTTTTTTTGGTATTATAAATCTGGGAATATTTTATCCTATACTGGTACTGCCGCTTGCTATAATTTTCGTGTCAAACGCTTTCAACCTTCTCGGAGGATTTGATGGATTGCAGCCGCAGATGGCAATAGCGGCATTTGCTGGTCTTTTCATATACTCCATCATGTACGGCACCTTCCTGGGCGCGTTCCTTTCAGGCATTGTGCTTGCTGCGCTTGTTGCATTCCTGCCTTTCAACATATACCGGTCGCGCATCATACCCGGGGACAGCTTCACATACGCAATAGGAGCGAGCTTCGTTGCGGTCATGGTGCTGGGCAGCGCTGAGTCTTTCGGGCTCATAATATTCATCCCCTGGATAATAGAATTCTTCCTGCACCTGCGTAGGAAATTCAGGGTCTCTGATTTAGGAATAAAGCAGAAAGACGGTACGTTCAGGGCTCCGTACGGCAGGCATATTTACAGCTGGACACACGTTGTCATGAATATCAAGAAAGCAAAGGAAACCGACGTAGCAAACTACTTGACTCTTTTAGAAATAGGGTTCGTCATGCTGGCCTTTGCGCTGAAAGTATATGGATTTTTGTAGTCGCCTTTCACAAGAACTATGTCCGATTTCTTTATCCATTTGTTCCTTCCTGCGTGCTTGGCGTAAATCGTGGCCTTGTGCGTAATCAGCTCAGCCAACCTTTCTAAATCTTTTTCCAGTTCAGTTACTGCATCTTCTGTCACGCGCTTGGCGCCTGCCTCGCGCAGGAATTGCTCCACTTCGTACAGACTGAATGCCCTATCCCTCATCTCTTCACCAAAAACAGCAGATTAGATTGGCTAATTAGACTTTTAAAGCATTGTAAAAAATTTTGAATAGTGGAAGATTATTTCATGCGCGCAAGCTATATAAAGAGAACTAATTCTCTTCTCAGAAAACATTTTTCCAGAAATTTTTGCGCATCATTTGTAGCGAAGGAGCGCCCCTATTCCTTTGAATCCCATTAAGAATTCCTTACCGTATGGGCTTTCTGCAGAAACGAAAACGGTTTCAACGCCGTTCTTGTCAGCGATATCAACCAGTTCCCCAACCGCATCACTGTCTTCTGTAATCTCAAGAGTGCCGCCGTCTTCGTGCTTCTCTTGGCGTTCGGCACCGTACTCGAGCTTTTCTAATACCTGGCTGCAAGCGCTGCATTTGTATTTTACTCTGTGTATTTCCAAATCCTTGTTTATAAGAAGCACAGACACCTTGTTGCTTTCCAGTGCCTCTTTTGTTTTATCATATCCGTAAACTGCCAGGCCGTTCACTGCGATTTCTCTTACAAATCTTTCTATGTACTTCCTTTCCTGCGCTGCTTCCTGCTCCTTCAATAAATCTAAAGCTTTTACAACAAGCTCATTCAATCCAGTTTCATCAGTATACCCTGTGTCGAACATTCCGAGCATTTTTATTTGGTAATTCAATTTCTTTGCCTTGTCAAAGTATTCCTTAGTAGGACCAGGACCGCCGATTATCAGCCCTTTTGCAGTGCCACCACCCTGCAGGAACACGTCGTTTATGGCTTCGGAGATCTGCACGTAATAAGCGCCTATATCCTCCTCCCTGGCCCTTGAGAACCTTCCTGCGCTCTGTCCTCCTTTTTTCATTTTTGCGTGCGCCATCGAGTGCATTCTTCTCATTATCTGTATGTGCGAACCCTTGAGCGTAGCTACTGTTGCCTCCCTGCCGTCCATCACGAGAAGTATGTAAACGTCCTTTCTTTCTATTATTTCTTCAATCGGCTCTAGGAAAAAGCTTGAGTCGCAGCGGTATACGTTTAGGTTCAACGGCACGGGCGGCTCTATCGAAAATAGCTCTATGTCCACTTTGCCTGCATTGGTGGATATGTTGCCGCAGAATACTGCAAGGCCGTTCTTCGGTACTTCCCTGAACAGCCTAAGATATTGTATTATCTTGTCTATTGCATCTTGCACGTTTGTCCTTACTGATTTAGATTTTATGTTGCCTGATTCGCTGTGCTCCTGCTTGAGCTTCGAGATTTCCTCATTAAGCTGGTAGCCTGCCGGTACGTAGATTGTTATGAGCTGCGTTCCGTAGCCTCTTACAGACTTAAGTCTTTTTACCTCTTTTAGCATATCGTATTCTTTCTTCAAAACAAGCACCCAAAATAAGCAAGCTATCCTATCTTGCTTTTGCCCATGTATGGCACAAGTACATCAGGAACAGTTATCGTCCCGTCGTCGTTGACGTAATTTTCTATTATTGCAATCAAGCAGCGGTTCGTTGCTACGGCGGTGCTGTTGAGCGTATGAACGTAGTTTCTTTTCCCTGCCTCGTCGTACTTTATGTTGAGCCGCAGGGCCTGCCAGTCAGTGCAGTTAGAGCATGAAACCATTTCTCTGTATTTTTTCTGTGCTGCCACCCACGCCTCAAGATCGTACTTCTTTGCCGCAACTACTCCTATGTCTCCTGTGCAGATATTTACTACATGATACGGCAGTTTCAGCTTTTGGAATATCTCTTCAGCGTTTCCTATGAGCTCCTCGTGTATTTTCCACGAATCTTCTGGCTTGCTGAATACGAATTGCTCAATTTTGTAGAACTGGTGGACGCGGAATATGCCTTTGCTGTCTTTTCCGTGGGCGCCTGCTTCCCTCCTGAAGCACGGGCTTACGCCTACTAGCTTCTTAGGAAGCTCTTTTGCGCCGAACACCTTGTCTGCGTACAATACCGCCATAGGATGCTCAGAAGTGCTTATCAGGAACAGATCATCCTCAACGTGCTCGAGCTCCTTTTTCTCGCTTGCCTCTTTAGGGTCAGCAGCCCTGTAAAGCGCGTCCTCGAAGTCGCCGAGAGCCGTGACACCCCTGTAATATTCCCTTTTCAGGAGCAAAGGCGGGGCTATGAGCGTGAATCCCTTTTTGACAAGCGTATCTATCGCAAACCTCATCAGAGACTGCTCAAGAAGAGCTAGGTCGCCCTTAAGGTAAAAAAATCTCGCGCCGGCTACCTTGGCCGCCTGCTCGAGGTCTACAAGGTCCAATTTCGTGAGTATTTCTTCATGTCCCGGCACGTCACGCTGCTTTATTTCTCCCCATTTCCTTATTTCAACGTTCTCGCTGTCGTCCTTTCCGTAAGGAACCGATTCATGAAGTATATTTGGCAGATTCCAGAGCAATTCCTCGACGCGTTTTTCATCTTCCGGAAGCTCTTTTTCAAGGCTCTCTATCTGATCCCTTACCTTTGCCATCTTTTCTATTAGCGCCTTGTCTGGTTCTTTCCCGCTTTTCTTAACATCTGATATCTCTTTGCTGCCTTTGTTTCTTTCTGCCCTGAGGTCCTGAAGCTGCTTTCCGATTTTTCTTATCGCCTCGTCTTTTTGCAATAGCTCGTCTAACGGGAAATCGCTCTTGCGCTTGTCGAGCGACTTTCTAAGCTGTTCTAAATTGTCCCTTACGTATCTTGTGGAAAACATAAACTTACTCGGTTTGCACAGTTTATACTCTATGAAATAGCCTATAAATAATAAATAGGTAATGTATTAGCTGCCAGAAAACCAGCCGATGCAGGGGTGGCAGAGTTTGGCCAAATGCGGCGGGCTTAGGACCCGTTTCCTTTGTGGATGCGAGAGTTCAAATCTCTCCCCCTGCACTTTGAAAGCTGAAAACATAGCGTTAC
This sequence comes from Microcaldota archaeon, assembly GCA_021797745.1. Classification (GTDB taxonomy): domain Archaea; phylum Micrarchaeota; class Micrarchaeia; order Micrarchaeales; family CABMGC01; genus JAJZZD01. The sequence continues at coordinate 16,902 of JAJZZD010000009.1, forward strand.
AATACTGACAGAAACAGCGGCAAAGGCAATATTTGTGTATTTGTCGTCTCTTCATATGCCAACGTTTTTTTACTTAAAAGAATGCGGTTTTTTATATCTACTTTCGGAAAGTCAACGATATTTACTTCATTTTGCCATTTCACTTCGAAGCCAAAGCTGCCAACCACAAAATCCACCTCCTTCTTTCCAGAATAAAATCCTATGGACGTTTTTGGTTCAGCTATTGTTTTGCCCGCATTAACAAAACGATAGAGATGGTTGAATAATATGCCCTCTACTATTTTAGATTCACTGTTTTTATCTACCTGATTTGTCTTTTTTGCGAACATGCCGTAAAGAAAAGGGTCATTGAAATAAATTTTTCTTTCCTTCCTGAACACATACCTTCTGCCTGCAACTGGAAAAACGCCTTTTGACACAAACAGGTCTTCAAAAGATTCTAGATATTCTCTTACTGTAACATGCGATTTTATGCCTTGCATCCTTGCAATGTTTGACAAGTTAATTTTTGAAGAATAACTTTCCACAATGCCATAGATGATTGCGGTTGCTATTTCTGCGCTTTTTTTGTCTTTGCTTATGTCAGAAACAAAGGCATTCCAATGTACATCATATAAGTCATCGCTTATTTTGCCGTTTTTAATGTAATCAAAGATCGCATCAGGGTACCCGCCAGTTCTGATGTACATCTCAAACCACTTCTTAATCTCTTCTGAATGCGTGATTGCGCTTTTAGCATATTCCATGGCATTCTTGAAATTGTCCGCTTTATTGTTTTCCAGGAACTGCTTAAGCCGTATTGAACCAAAGCTAAGCAGAAAATCCCTGAATGATAAAGGCAGAAATTCTAGAAACCTTATTTTTCTGCCAGGCATAAGCTCTTTTTTAAGATTTATTGACGAAGAGCCAGTGACATATAAAGTCACTCCTGACGATTTTTCTGAATCCAAAAATTGTTTTACCGCTCTTTGCCAGCCTTCTACAAAACTGACTTCATCCAAATAAACGAACTTTTTACTGCTGTTTGTTATAAATGAGTTAAGTACATCTGACACAACTTCAAAATTTCTGACTGTGTCGAATGAATAGTACATTATAGAGTGCGGATCTATGCCCCGTTTTATTATTTTTTTATAAATGTCATATTTTAGTGCGGTAGTCTTACCCAATTGCCTAGGGCCTATTAACACTTGGTTTCCCTCAGTTAACTTAAATTGTATTTTTTCGCCTGTTTCAAGGACTTTTTTTACTTTGTCGTCTTTTTTAATTGCGTCATTATCCTCCCACCATGGATTTTGGGCGGTTAATAGTTCTATTTCCATATTTGATATTTAAATATCAAGTTATTTAAATGTTTTGATATCCAGATATCAAGTTATAAACAATTTATACCATGCCTGCAGAGCTTGGCCAAATGCGGCGGGCTTAGGACCCGTTTCCTTTGTGAACGCGAGGGTTCAAATCTCTCCCCCTGCACATTAGATTAACCCAGCAGCTTCAAAGCGCATCATAAGATATTCTTTCACGTCCTTGTATTTGACAAATTCGCTTTCTGGCAGCAGCCTTCCTAGTTCCTTGTCCCATATAAGACCCAACTGTTTCATCCTGGCAAGCAATCTTTCTTTTGTGAACGTATGGCCATATTCCTTCATCTTCTTGTCTATCCTGCTGACTTCAAAATCCACGCCGCTCTTTGCGAGAAAATAGATGTCATACAAATCTCTTGACTTAACATTATGCCTGAAAAGTAGTGCAACAATCTTCTCAGATAATATCTCCTTCCTATTCATGACTACCGCGGTGTACGGTTTTAAGTCTAGATATGGAGGGTTTCTCCTAAACACCTCTGTTTTCTCAATGACAGAAGCCTTCTTATCCACCTCTATCTTCAGATGCTGATATTTGTTCAGCATTTCAAATAACGGCCCCCTCACGCTAAGCTCGTACACAAGCATATCGGCATTATTTTTCTTCCTCATAATCTTCAGCGGATATTCCTTAGAAATCTTGTCTACGACATTGTCAAGCAATACGGGCAGCCTATTTCCGCCGTCATCATGCACCAGCGAGAAGTCGAGATCGTCGGAAAACCTTATAGAGTTATAGAATTTTGAGAGTGCTGTCCCGCCCTTAAACACCAATTCTCCAGTTACAGCATATATCTCATCAAGAAATAGTTCTTCCACGTAGTCCTTCTCCTTCTGATACGGTTGCTCGTAAATGCGCATTTTAAGAAGCTCATCCTTCTCAATCATATACTCACTTTATCTATTTGTGCTAAAGTAGCC
>JAJZZD010000007.1 GCA_021797745.1 Microcaldota archaeon
TTTTTTCTTCCACTTCTTTCCAAATACTCCGCCTTGTCATGCATCTTAGCTGCGTCTATTCTGTAGCTTTCTGATTTTTTTTGCTATGTCATATGGCAGATTGAACTGCAATCGATATCCCTTTACCATAAAATCTGCTGCTTTTACAAGATGCCTGCGGCCGTGCTCCTGCCACCAACCAACTTCATACTTTGCCAGAAGTTTTGCCTTTTTTGAATCCATTGCAGCACCATACGCATCATATAGAATCTGGATTATCATGCGAGAGCCGGGATTTGAACCCGGGTCTTTGCCTTGCCTTGTTTTGCTGAAGCTTTTTTAAATGCTTCATTGGAGGGGCAAAGTCCTACCAGGCTAGACTACTCTCGCCTATGCGATGTGCATTGTAAAATGCATTGCAAGTTCTATTAATAGCAATGCATTCCTTTTATATTTTGTTGCACAAAATAGCAAATTGTGCGTATTAATGACTGAAATAGTTATATTATCAAAAGCCAACGGTTCTAACCACGTGATAGTTGATGGCGAGCTCAAATGCAAGCTATGCAGATGCGGCCAATCGAAGAACAAACCATTCTGCGACGGTTCCCATCATGCAATAAATTTCCAAGCAGAGGAAAAAGAAACCAAAATCCTTTAAACCACGTTCGTACGAGCTGATGTATATGCACGGATATTTTATTATCCGTGCAAAACCTGCGCAATAATTATATATGTCCGGAACGTAGCTCATATCGAATGTTTTTATGGCCATGAACTTATTCACTCTTGATAGCGGTTTGAAAGTAGCCATAAACTCAGCACCGCAATTCGAAACGGTAGGTGTTTCTGTAGGCGTGAACTGCGGTTCGATGGATGAAAATCCAAAATTAAACGGCTCGGCGCACTACCTTGAGCATATGCTGTTCAAGGGCACAAAAAGGCGCACTTGGAAGCAGATAGCAGAGGAGGTAAGAAATTTAGGTATGACGCAGAGTGCATTTACCGGAAAAGAAAACACTATTTACTACATCCAAGCTTACAAAGGTTATTTTGGCAATGCTGTTGATTTACTATCAGACATGCTGACAAACTCGGTGTTCCCTGAAAAAGAATTTCTGCTTGAACGCGGACCTGTTATTAACGAAAATATGAAGAGAAATGATAATAGCCAATGGTTTTTCTATGATTTTCTGCCAATGGCTTTGTATGACAAATATCCTGCCAAGCGATCTGTTAGCGGGGATGCATCCGTGATTAACAAAATACAGCTGAAAGATATTCTCAAACTCTATAAAAATTATTACAACCCCGGAAATATGGTAGTATCAGTTTATGGAGGGATAAATATGGAAAAATCATTAGATGCGATAGAAAACGCATTTTCTGATTTCAGCAGAAAATCCTCCGTACCTAAACGTTATCCGTGCAGGGAAAAACAGGAACTAAGAGAAATAGTCATAGGAAAAAAAGGCATTAAGCAGGCAAGGATCGGCATTGGATTTAAGACAAAGGGTTTTTCCGATGCAAGCATGCCAGAATACCTTTCGCTGTTGGCTCTTTCAGAGGTGGCGACACGCAGGATATTCGATTCAGTGAGGGAGGAAAGAGGCCTTTCGTACGATCCATTTGCGTATTATAACTCAAACAAAATGTTTGGCTTCATAGCAGCGTCTTCTGGGATAAAACCCAAAGATCAGGACACTGCAAAAGACATAATTCTAAAAGAATTTGAAAAGCTGCATGACGGCGAGATTGGCAAGGATGAATTGAAAAGCAGGATAAACGGGCTAAGCATAAGATATAGGACCTACAAAGAATCGACTTTAGGAATGTCAGTTTCAATCGCATCAAATTATCTGACTTATGGTAACCCATTCTTGATGGATAAACTGCCAGACATGATTAAAAAAGTAACCCTCGACGATGTAAAGAAATACGCAGCACAATACATTGACGTAGACAAGTACGGCCTGGTTATGCTGAAGCCTGAATAGCGGTAATTCAAATGAAAGCGTTTCCTGACCATATGACAATAAACGTATCTGACGCAAAGAAATCGCTGCCATTTTACAGCGACCTTTTGCTGCTGTTAGGATACAAAATAGTGTCCCGTCACGCCAATTCTCTGGGGTTCAGCAATGGGACTCTTGACATATGGGTCTCGCAGACAGAGAGCAAGTATCTGAACAGAAAATTCCACAGGAAAGCGACGGGCCTGAATCACCTATGTTTCAGGGTTGCATCCCAAAAAGCAGTGGATGAATTTACAAAAAAGTTTTTGATTAAAAAGAGGCTGAAGCCCCTGTACAACAGCCCACGCATATTTCCCCAGTACACAAAAGGATACTATGCGGTGTATTTCGAGGACCCTGATAGAATAAAAATCGAAGTGTCGCATATTCCGCATCGCTACGTAAAATCAAATTGGCCGGAAAGCTAGCGGGCCTATCAAAAACTTCATGCGAGCGCCTCCCGCAGTGCTTAAAGTAAGCACATATTTTGATTGTAACTGCTATTTTGGTTTAATACATCTTCCTAAAACCGCTTTTTGTCCAAAACTCTTTCAGGGACATATTCACCAACCTTGATTTACTCTGCGAATATTCATTACTTATGTCAAGGTCTTGCAGGTTCACACCATTAATTTTCTGAAAAATTTGCCCTTGACCCTCTTGTAAGCTACCATTGATTTTCCATTCATGCTGCGCTTTAGCTCATCATATTCTTCTCTGACTCTTTTTGACTTTTGGATTTTGACAGTTTTCCTAAAATAATTTATCATGCTGCTTCCTTCTTTGACGACGTGCAAATCAATATCCATTCCTTTGAACATTTTATGTGTGTATGCGACATTTCCTATTATTGCTTTCTTTTTAAATCCTAACTTCTTGCACTGCTTAAGCGCCTCGTTGACGTTATCAGTAATAAGCATGATGTCCAATTCCTTCTTTCCTCCGATACGCACAGCCGCCGAGCCGATTAATTCCACACGCTTAGATATAGGGCGCAACTCTTTCTTACATGCTGAAAATATTTTGTCATAGCCTGTATCGAATGAATAATACTTGAATTTTTTGCCGGGCGCGGCATGCTTAAGTTTCTGCATATGCTTATTAAAGAAAACTACATTTAAAATCTGCATGCCTTCAATCTTTAATTCTGTTGTTCGGCTTTGAAATCCCTTGCGGTTGCATAATTTGTTGGAAAGAAAAAGTATGCGAGTGCCGGGATTTGAACCCGGGTTACTGCCTTGGCAAGGCAATGTCCTACCAGGCTAGACTACGCTCGCACGTTGTTGAATATGTGAATAAAGGTTTTAATTACTTAGCGGCGTGTTTACCCCTTTGCGCTCGTGTAGCTTCTCATGAGTAGGTAAAACGCCTTGTAGCATGCAACTGAAATTGCTATGCAAAATACCGCAGAACCGTAGAATAATGTGGCATTGAAGCCGCCGAACAGCAGCACCGATGGATAGTAATAGGCGAAGCCTATTGGTATGACTGTTGAGAAAAGGCCTGCGACTACGAACCCGTATGCCGAAATCGGATAGTTAGAAGCCTCCCCGATGAAGTTGACCATGCGCCATATGAAAGTGCCCCGTCTAAAGTATTTGTAAGCGAGTGCGGTTAGCATAAGAAGAAACATTGCATACGCTATCGTGCCCAGTGATAGCAAAACTAGATAGTAGAGAAGCAGCTGAGCACTGAGCTGCAAGTGCAATGCGGCAAATGCCATCAGAGCAATGGCTCCGATTATTGTGGGCGCGGCTATAACATCTCCGTATTCCACCATAAGCAGCGTAAGCAGTCCATACGGCCTTGTAAATATCTTATCAGCGCTTCCGTAAAGAAGCCCGTCTATTATGTTTGAAGCGTCTGCGAAGTACCATGCCATTCCCATCGCTGCGCTGGCAGTAGCAGCAAGGAAAATTAATTGATAGTAGCTCCAGCCGGCTATGCCTGATGAAATTGAGTATATCACCGTTATTGTCACAAGCGGATATATTACGTTGAATGAACTGGCCACGATCCATACAAATGCCTGAAGCCTATACGTAAGGAACGAAAGCCACTTGTACTTTTGGCTTATCAGCAAATACATTATGTTTTCCTTTATTTGGTCAAACATTTAACCACCTGCGCTTGTTATATTTTTTCTGGCACGGTTCCATAAATAGGAAACCAATGCAGCAAATGGAATTATCCAAAGTAGCGTCACGATCATGCTGTTCGCCGCGCTCTGCATGCTTATCGTGCCCAGAAGCGTGGATATTGGAGTGTAAAAAACCATCGGCATCGGTGTAAGAAAAATTATGTTCTGCACCGCGCTAGGATAAAAATTAAGAGGAAGAACAGCTCCGCCAAGCAGCCCGATTACTGCATATGCGACCCAGCTCAGTCCCCATATGTGAGTGAAGTAAATTGCAGCCATACCTATGAGAAACATGAGTATGAACAAAAATATGTTTCCGAGTATTATTTCTCCCACAAACAGAAGTGCAGTAGTAGGACTAACCGATACATGTGCAAGAAGCAAACCTATGATCAATATTGGTATTCCGATGAATATTATGAATATGAACATATCGCCGAACGAATTTAGCACAAGCTGGGTAATGTAATTGACAGGTCTAACGAGACTAGACGCTATCGTTCCTTCCCTTATGTCATCCTGCATCGTTATATGCACTTCCGATGAAATGAACAGCGACATTGCAGCTACAAGGAAGAAATATGCATAAACGAACGGAAGCGTGAGTCCATTGAGCGAATTAGCCCCGGAACTCGCGAATATCACTGTCCATACAAATATAAGAAGGAGCGCAGTTGAGATCCTGAAGATGAGCGACAAGGCAATGTCTGTCTTGTAGTGCATCGACGATTTCAGCGAAGCTAGGAATACGGCATAATACTCTTCCAGTTTTCTAAATTGTGTCCGCATGGGCTCAATCCATTTCCTTATTTGCTTTTCTCCTGTCGTATGACTTAAACAATTTTGAGAGCACATAATTCATTCCGGGATCAGTTATTTTATAATCCAGTATATCGTCATTCCCCAACAGTTCCATAAATTTTTTAGACTTTATGCCTTCCTTTTCAATTTCGAGCCTGACGAAACCGTTTTCACTGTTCAGTATCCTTCCAAATCTGCTAAAGTTTATTCTACTCCCCGGAGTGAAGAATATGTCAACATGTCTCTTGTCTCCAAACAGTTTTTCTAATTCTTCTCTTTTCCCGTCAAACATTTTTCTGCCCTTGTCTAGAATTATGACGCGCTGGGCTATCATTATGTCCTCCACTATGTGCGTTGTCAGCACAAATGTCGTTCCCTGCGACTGCATTTCAAGTATCACTTTTCTGAGTGCAAGTTTTGATGGCAAATCCACGCCAATAGTGGGCTCATCCAGAAATACTATTCTGGGCGCATGCAGTACCGAAGCCACAAAATTGCACTTCATTTGCTCGCCCAGCGACAGCTGTCTGGCCTGGCGTTTGTACACCTTCTCCAAATTCAGCGCTTTTACAAAGTACTTGAGCCTTTTCCTGAACATGCTCTCAGGTATGTGATGAATATGTCTCATAAACTCGAACGTGTCGATCGCAGGCAGGTTCCAGTATAACTGGCTGTGCGCACCCAGTACGACGCCGATCTGACTTGCTAGCTTGATCCTGTCTTTCCAGGGATCCATGCCAAGAACGCGTGCCCTGCCAGAATCAGGGAACAGAATGCCCATTAATATCTTTATCATTGTTGACTTTCCGCTTCCGTTCCTGCCCAAAAGTGCCGCCAGCTCGCCTCCCTTCACCGAAAAGCTGACGTTTGTAAGCGCTTTTTTGAAATACTGTTTCCTGAACAGAGAAGCAACGATTCCTCTGCCCTTTGTCTCATATGTCTTGAATCTCTTATTTACATTGTCTACTTGAATAACGACATTGTCTTGCATAACAACACCTATTTGACGCATGGCCCTTGCCACACGCAAAAAACAAACTGACTTTTTATGGAATTAACTGCTGCAGAGCTAACACTCTATGCGAGAATTAGTAATTTTTGGATCATGTTAGCACCACGAACTACTTACTATTAAGACACACTCGTGATTTAATAATCTTTGTCTGTCTTCCCTGTCTTCTGCCAATTTTGATGCAATTCGATAAACCGTTTGTTTCAAATCGTCTGTTGACATTTTCATAATTATGTTTATAAAGGGAAAAAGTCACAATTATATTGTAAGGTGCGTGGTGGGGAATAAAATATGGCTGCAGGAAAGGCATCTGAATCTGAACATGATCTTGATTCTTTTGGTTCAGATGCCGATTCTATTTCTCTGGCTTTTTCCGCAATACTCAAATCCGTTAACTCGCTCACCACAAAGCTGCTTGCGGAGGAATCCGAATATCTACTCAGTGACAATGAGATAAGCGCGCACATAAAAGATGGGATTGCAAAATACATATATGCTGCTGGATTTTTGAGCATGACCGGGAAGGAAATAACGAGGGAAAACATGGCCGGCTTGATAAAGGTGCTCGATGGCGAACCGGATTACGGAATGATAGACCTTTTGCTCAAGCGCGGGATAAAGAGCCATGTTGCCTATATATATGCATATTATTTCCTTCTTACCAACGGGAAGGAAGTGAACAGCGAAAACATAGCCAGTGTCTTGAAGTTTTTAGGCATTAAGCCAGAAATTAAAAGAATAACTGATATGACTGCTTTCATATCAGAATCGCAGAAGTCAAGCCTGTAAAATACTGATTATAGATTGGTGCTATTGCTAATCGTCTAAAATCTCGGTTTTTGCACTGTTTTTATCTTCACTATAAAACTTAGATGCAATGTACATTTATAGCCAGATTTCTCCTGCAGCGTTTTAGGACAATTTATTTGCACATAGTAATTTGTCTTACATATTTTCAAGATATTTGAAGGATTCAAGCTGCATTCTGTCGTGCTTGTTCGATTACCCGACGGAAAATTGCAGAAAAAATGCACTTTGTGGAAAAGCTGCGAAGCAGACACAATCTCGGCACTCGATGTTGAGAAGCTATTATAAAATTTAAATGATATTAATCTACGATAAAAGGCGAGTTTGCGGCAAAAAGAAATATTCATGCAGAAAGAATGAAATATGCTGAAGATATGAGAAAGTTCATTAGATCTTCGTTATTCAACCTTAATTCACGAGTGGTACTCGATGCCGGTTGCGGAAACGGGCTCGTAACCAGACTAATTAAAAAACAGCATCCTAAAATAAAACTAATTGGAATAGACAGCGATGCCAATGACATTAAAATTGCAAAGCGCAAAGAGAGATCCGAAAATAAGGGCATAAACTATTTTATTGGCAGTTTGGACAAACTTCCATTTCCTGATAGTTCGTTCGATTTGGTAGTGGCCACGTTGGTTTTCCACCACATGGAGCCAGTCACGCGAAAATTAACACTTAAGGAATTTTATAGGGTGCTCAATTCACATGGCGAAATAATAATATTGGAAGGGAAGGGCCTCGTTAGGAATTTAGTAGACATGATGGAGAATTCAGGTTTCCGTGATATAGGAAAAAGAAAAGAAGGTAAGATACGGAATGTGTACTACGGGAAAAAAATCCAGTTCTTAATACCTTAAGAATTCCTCTGACTTCGTCAGGGGTTGCCTAATCCTTCAGTGATATACACATATTTTGCAGCATCCTTATAACGGCAAAGTGCAACAGGTTTTAACTGCTGCCTATATTTTGCCGCAGGCCGGATTTGAACCAGCGACATTCCGGTCTTCAGCCGGACGCTCTCCCGGGCTGAGCTACTGCGGCACTAGTTCATTTTGTTTCATTAAACATTTATTAATGTGCTTAATTCAAAATTAGTCTCTATTTATATTATTCCTGTTGAAATATTATCGTTAACATGCCATTTGACGAACGCTGGCTAAAGCTCGGCAACGCTGCAGATTTTCTTAGGCTTGACGGAATCGAATTCAGGGAATACCAATTCAACATAATCAAATCGATACTAAATCATGGGAGTACCCTGGTCGTTCTGCCTACTGGATTAGGAAAAACATTAATCGGCGTAGCGGTAATCGCAGACGCGCTTTCAACGGGCAAGAAGGCGCTGTTGCTAGCTCCTACAAAGCCACTGAGCGAGCAGCATTACGAATCTCTGAAGAAGCTGCTCAAATGCGATGAAAAAGACATAGTTTTGCTTACCGGTACCATACACAAAAAAGAAAGAAAAGAGCTTGAGGCTGCGGCAAAAGTACTCGTGGCAACCCCGCAGACAATAGCTAATGACCTTAAGTCTGCAAACTTTTCCCTTGACGAATTCAGAGTTGCAGTTTTCGACGAATGCCACAGAGCAGTTGGAAAGTATGCATATACCTATATCGCAAACGAATTGGCTGTGAAAAATGCCCTGATTGTCGGCCTCACTGCGTCGCCGGGAAGCAGGCGAGACAAGATAAACGCATTGCTAGGAACGCTTAACATAAAACACATAGAGGCACGTGCTTCAAATGACGTTGATGTAGAGAAATACGTGATGCCTAAATATGTTCACTTTATCGGTGTCGATATTGGAGAAAAGATAAGAAACATGGCGCAATTGATAAAGCCTATCGGCGAGGAAAGCTTGAAAAGCCTAAGAGAGATGGGTCTTGCTAATTTTCGTAGTTTTGAATCTGTTCCTAAAGGCAGGCTTATAGAAATAGGCAATCACATCAACAGGATAAGTGCAAAAGGCTACAAGTTTGGAGCCTTGTTTAGTTACATAAGGCTTCTCAATACCATGCATGCATATGACCTTCTTGTCAGCGAGGGAATCTATCCTTTTCGCGCATACCTGACTTCTTTGTCGAGCAGAGAAGAAAAAGGCAGGGCAGTAGAGAATTTCCTTAGCAATAAGAGCGTAGTGCTTGCCGTAAGCATGGCCGATGCTGCAATAAAGAATCACGAAGAGCATCCGAAAGTTAAGGCGCTTTGCGATGTGCTATTGCAATACAAAGGAAAGAGCGCGATAGTGTTTGCGCAATACCGCTCAACGATAAAAATGCTTTCAGCATTTCTAAACGAAAACGGATACAAGGCGATGCCTTTCGTTGGCAAGAAAGAGGGTGTGACGCAGTATCAGCAGCAAAAGATACTTGATGATTTCAGGAATAGAAAATTTGACGTTCTAGTGGCCAGCTCGATAGGAGAAGAGGGATTGGACATACCGAGCGTTGACCTGGTTGTATTCTACGAGCCGATACCTAACGAGATAAGGAACATACAGAGAAGAGGCAGGACCGGCAGGTTCAGGTCTGGCGACATATATATTATTTTTGCGAAAGGCACTAAAGACGAAATATATCTGTTTATATCAAGAACAAAAGAGGAAAAAATGATGTCTTTGCTTAAAAACATAAACAAAAAACTTGAGTCGGAAAATAAGACGGAGAAGATTTTGACAGGCAGTCAAAAAACTTTGTAGAAACACGATACTATGAAAGCAATATCACTCAAAGAACCGTGGGCAAGCCTGGTTATGAACGGAAAGAAAACCATAGAAACAAGAGTGTGGCAAACGAAGTATAGAGGCAAGCTCTTAATCTGCGCATCAGCTATCCCTAAATCTGAAGTCAGCGGTAATGCGATAGCCGTAGCCAATTTGGTCGATTGCAGACCCATGACAAAAGCGGATGAGCGCCAAGCGTGCTGCGCTGTTTATGACGGGGCATATTCGTGGGTTCTCAACAAAGTAAAACCCATAACACCTTTCAAAGTCAAAGGCAGGCTGAGATTGTTCAATGTGACTGTGCCAGGCAAAATCAGATCAAAAATGCAACGGTAAGATAAAATGAATGTTTTATTCACAGTTCATGGCATAGTCCAGGGCGTTGGCTACAGGTGGCACGTTAAGTCGATTGCAAAACAGTGCAATATAGCAGGCTACGTTAAGAACATGCCAGACGGCAGTGTGGAAATATTTGCAATAGGGGCTGAAAAAGACATAAAAAATTTCGAAGACAAAATAAACGTTTACTTGGAATATGGAATAAAAGTCATGCATATAGAAAGGATGGAAAATGCAGTAAAGGGCTCTGAATCAAAAATACCTCGGGGCACTTTTGAAATAATTCGTTAATAAATATTGTGCTTAATTATACGATTATTCGAGTGATGATATGACAGACAAGATACACTGCGCGCATATACTGGTTAAGACAGAGGTACAGGCAAAAGAGATACTTGACAGGATAAACAAGGGCGAAAAGTTCTCCGCGCTCGCAATTGAATACTCAATTGACCCGGGTTCGGCAAAGAGAGGAGGCGACCTCGGAACGTTTGGACGGGGCATGATGGTAAAGGAGTTCGAGAGAGCGGCATTTGATTTGCAGGAAGGACAGGTTTCAGGAATAGTTAAAACGCAGTTCGGGTATCACATAATAAAGCGACTCGAATAGCCGCCCTTCAGTTTAGATGCAAATTTAGATGCAAAGCCTGCAATTGCCAATTTGCAGACAATTAATCAAATGTATTCTAAACGTTATCAATCACATTAGCAATTAAACCTATTTATGCCTATCTTTTTTTATCCGGCGTCACGAAAGCAAAGCTTTTATTCAAAATACGCACACATTAACTATGGATATTTCAAGCAGCACTTCAAATTATTGCCCAAAATGCAAAATAGTGCTTACTGCCGAAGAGATAGGTAATGATGTATTCCTCGTGTGCGGAAACTGTGGCTACAAAAAGGAGGCTAGTTACGTAGAACACAAATGCACTAAATGTGGTTGCGATAGGGCGTTTGTGCATTATCACGGAGCGACAAGAGGCGACGAGGATGACCTTATTTTTTATACATGCGTAAGATGCGGTTCTGTGGAAAGAGAAGGATATGCAGTTTGACAAATTGCGCAAATTATTGTAATCATCTGTTTATTTCTAAGGCATCTCTGCCGTAAATATCGGCATGATGCTTGCCGGAACCTCATCTATTTTCTTGAATAAAGATTGCAGCTCTTTAGGTACATATGCATATTTTTCATAAAATGCCTTTGCCTTTTCGTAATCTCCAAAAGCCTCGATGCTGTTCAGCTCTTTTACCAAATCAAGCATCGCATAATTCATCACATCGAACTTAATCGATAATCGTGCAGTATCTGCGTCAAAGTTTATGGCTCCTTTTTCCCTGACGTAATTATACTGCATGGCGCAACCTGCGCCATGCGCCTCGCTCACTCCGTTTCGCGTGGCTCTCAGCAGGCCGCCTACAAAATAAGTAGCGTAAAGTTTTTCTAAAAAGCCTTTTTCCATAATTCCTTTTTCATATAGATACCTGCCGTAAAATACTCCAGTTGCATCTGCTCTGGCTTCTTCAAATGTGTTGATTAAGTCTTTCAGCAATTCGGCAGTCTGGTGCGGCTCGTTGCCAATCCAGACTTCTACCGGTTTTGAACCGTGGGCAAGTTCATGGAACAGCACAAATTTGAACAAGGTATTACCATCTACTAGGGAAAGCTGCTTCTCGTCAAGCAGCTTTTCCGCTATAGGAATAACCAATTTATCCGCCAAAAACGACATGATATTTTTATGAAGAACCTTTTTGCTCCCGTATCTTTTCCTTATCTCTTCGTCATTAGGTAAATTAAAGGCAGATATAGTGTATCCTGCATTTGCGCTTCCTCCGGAATACACTTCATCTACTACTGTTATCGGAGAATTAAGTGCATTTTCTCTGCTGAATCTGCATTCCTTGTCTATTGGTATCGATTCTGACATTTCCTTAAGGTATCTGGCGTAGATTTCTAATTTTCTGCTTTCTTCATCATTACGTATGCCCACGATTGACTCAAAAGATGCCTTTAAGCCCAAAAGCCTGTCGTCATATGTTTCAAAAGGCCCGATTGTCGGAGAAATCTTCCCATCGAGTTTCATCCAAGCCGTTATGGAATCAGTATACTCATTTGTAATAACTGCCTTTGCGGTTTCTGTCAGATAAGATTTAAGCGGCATGTCATCTGTCGCTTTTGCAGCTTCGATTAAAAGTTCAGATACTTTGGAAAGCTGCGCTTTATATGCCTCTGAATATTTTTTGGCTATTAATCTTCCTGCCTCTCTTACTATGACTGTGTAGTAGCTTTTTGCCTCATTCTTGTCCATTATGCCTGAGTTTATTGCATCAGCAAACTCTTTTTCAGTCATGTCCTGCGGATAAAAACAAGCTCCTTTGGGCATTTCTTCATCTCCTATAAACGGCTTATTATCTGCGCGCCTGTCCCATTGGCACATGTTCCACCTAAGATACTTCAGCCTTTTCGCATCAACATCTGTTTCTGAGCGAGAAAGCGATTCCAAAATGCCGGCAGTTTCAGGAGAAATCTGTTTCATGTATATCTCGTTGATCACGTTGCTTGCTTCAATCAAGAATCGCATGACTCTTTTTTCAGAATCTGTTAATCCTGCAGGTATGCCGATATTTATTTCTGCCAGTTTTTTTAGGCCGTCATCAATCATGTCGTCGTGGAAAACTAGCTTGTTAATTAAATTACCTTTTTCAAAAAATTGCATCCAAACTGGGCTTCATCGGCATCGACCTCTTTGCGCGCTCCGATTTTGAGGTAGATTCACTTTCAATTACTATTTTGCAGCCTATTGATTTCTGCAAATATTCTTTTGCTTCATCAAGTATTGTGATTTCGTCTTCCTGCGTCAGGTTCACTTCCTTTACTTCATTAAGCTTCTTCGACAGCCTTCTCACATAATCTGCTGCTGCCTGTTTATCCAATTCGTTGCTTTCCTTTATTTTTTCATATACCTTGCCAGCATTTTTCTCAGTAGCAAGCATGTTGTTTATGTCCCTCTTCCAGTTTTCCGCGATTATTATCTTTATTTCCTTAACTTTCTTACCGCTTTTCCTTTCCATTAACGCGATTGCCTGCTTTGCATCCCCTATTATCGCATCCAGCATGTCTTCCTGTTTTTCTACCTTTTCGTTTATCATTTGCTCGTTTGCCTCTGGCCATTTCTCCTTCGCTGCAAATGTCGTGTTTCCCAAAGCATGCCAGAATTCCTCGGCGCAGTGCGGCGCAATAGGCTGAAGCATAAGAGATACTGCTGAAAGATAGTCTTTTACGACAATGCCGTTTTTACCTCCTCTGGCTAGGTAATGCTTAAGCTCCAGGATTGAATTGTAGAATATTTGCATGTACGCATCGCGGGTCTCCATTATGTCCATGAAAGGCGTCGCATCCCTTATTTTCTTGTTGAGCTTAGAGTAAAGCCAATAATCTATCTGTTTTAGTTCATTAGCATCAAGTGTATCAACATTCAATATTGCATCTTGTATGTAACTCAGCCTTTCCTGTATCCCATTTATTGCAGCTACGCTGAAATTCGCATCGCTGTAAAGCTCGGAGCTTGCTGCCATGTTCATTCTTATCGGGTCAACGCCGTATTTCGATATCGCCTCTTCAATAGGCACAACATTTCCAAGGCTTTTGCTCATCTTTTCCCCTTCCATAAGCAGCATGCCGTTTATTCCCAGCCCCTTAGCCCAGTATTTTTTGTCAAAAATCGCGCAGTGGTTGAAAAGATACATAGGTATGTGACTGAATATATGCTCGGGCGCGGTGCAGTTCGTAGTTGTAGTGTACCAATATTCGAATGACTCTTTGCATTTTTTTATCGTTTCATAGCTTATTCCAGTGACTTTGGAAACATCATCAATATTCCCCTTTGCCAGGAACACGTAGTCGAAGAATTCAGGTTTAAGCCTATCGGGCTCAGTATCTCTTATCAGATTGACAATGGTATAAAATGCAGGATAAATTGTAGAATCTGAAAGCGACTCTATCATGTAATTCTTATCATATGGAAACCTGGTTCCGAGTCCCTGCGACCTCGCAACTGCGCGCAGGTTGAGCCAGTCTACCGCGTCCTGTACTGCCTTGGCGCTTTTTCCTGGCAGTACAAGCATTTCCGACAGTTCTTCACGTGCTGCCTTTTTCCAGTTTTCATCTCCATAATTAATGAACCACTGATTGTCGACTAAGTTTATCACGACTTCTGTGCCGCACCGGCAGAACAGTGGCGCATTCTGCAGAACATAAATCTTTATCGCATTTCCCTGTTCTTCTAGCAACTTGCCGATCTTTTCCCTTGCCTCAGGCTCGCTCATGCCTTCATATCCCTTTGCGGTCATCTTGCCATAATGAGATTCTTCCTTATACGCCAATTTCGTAGCGAGTTCAAGGTCGTCTTCTGCAGAATTGAAATCCTTGTTTAGAATTTCCAAATATGCAAGCGCGGGTATGTCGATATGTACAGGTTTTGACTGTGCAGAATTCGCGTTTCCAAGTTTTGACCCTATTTCAACATCTATTATTTTGATCGGTTCGGGTACTTTGATGCCGTTTTGTTTCAGCCTTTCAAGTGCGGCATAGTCGAAAGGCGCATGCGCCGGCACGCTCATGACTATTCCCGTGCCTATGTTTTCCTTCACGAAAAAGCCAGGCAGCACTGGCACTTTCCTGCCATCGATGGGGCTTATGCAAACTTTATTCAGCATGTCCTTGTAATCAACATCTTTTACTACCTCAATTTTCATTTGGTGCTTGAGTATTTCTGCGGCTGCCCTTGAAATGTAATAACCTTCTTTGCTGCCGTTAATTTTGCAGAGGGCGTACGTGGCATTTTCTTTTATGAAAATATTTGTTAGCCCTGGAAGGGTCTCCGGCCGGTATGTTGCACATAGCACATATGCGTCTTCTCCGTCAACTTTGAATTTTATCGCAATCTGGTCTTCTATTTCCGGAGCAATGCCGTGAAGTATGTCATCCATGCCAACTGCGTTGTTTTCGTTGAAACACCACCCAACTGGATGCTTTCCTTGTATAAGATACCCATTCTCCTTGAGCTTGCCGAACTGCCATTCTATGAATTTGCTGAATATTGGCTCTATTGTGACGAATCTCCTTCTAAAATCCAAGCTTAGCCCGAATTTTTTGTATGATTCCTCGAACTTTCCTACAAAATAATTCGCGAGGTACAAAGGGTCTTCGAACTTCTGGAATTCCTGCTCCGGTATGTGGTATTTATTGGTGAATTCCTCGACAGTTTCCCTGTCCCTGCTCTTGAGCTTCTTCACAACGCCAAGTATGGGCGTCCCAGTCGCATGAAAGCCCATGGGAAACAAGACATTGAATCCCCGCATGCGCTTGTATCGTGCAAGTATTTCTGGCGTAACATATGATTTGAAATGGCCCACATGCAACAATCCATTCGTATACGGAAAAGCGCCGAAAACCATGAACGATTTGCTGTCGCTTACCTCTGATTCAAATATTTTGGCGTCTGTCCATGCCTTCTGCCATTTGGCTTCTATCTCGTTAAAATTTATCAAGTTAACACCGTGTGTTGATTAAACTACCTCATTTATGCTGTTAAAATGTTAATAAAGTTTCGTAATGCGCTCAACAGTATTTTTCTGTATTCTGGCAGTTAGAATGTGGCATTGGTGTAAGGTTTAAATAGTTTAAAGTTAAACCATTGCTATGAAAAGGCAGGGATCCGGCGTTGAAAGACAGTTTGACTCCACAATGAGAAAAGGCATGCTGAAAATCGTGATTCTGAAAAAGATTAACGAGAAGGAATGCTATCCATATGCGCTGCTGAAAACGCTTCAGAAAGGCCATCTCGGAGCCGTGCACGGGATGGGCAAGAACGACATATACAATGCAATATCCTCGCTTGAGAAAGATGGCTTGATACAGCATGTCACGCGCCTAAGCGGTCCGCACGCGCAGAATGTGTACTCTCTTACTAAACGGGGAAAAGAAGTTTTGCGCACAGCTAACATAACACTTACTGACTTCCTGTCCGACATGCGTAAGTTGATAAAGACTGAATTTGGCCAATAGATAAGCCGAATTGATTAATTGTGATAAAATGCCAGAACACTACATAAAAATCAGCAAATTGGTAAAGAGGTTCGGAGACCTCGTTGCTGTGAACGATGTAGACCTGGCCATAGAAAAAGGCGAAATATTCGGGCTTCTCGGTCCCAACGGTGCAGGCAAAACCACAATAATAAACATGCTTCTGACCCTGCTGACTCCTACTTCCGGGAAGATATTCATAAATGGGATGGACATTTCGAAGAATCAGGAGAAGGCAAAACAGATGATGGGTCTTATGACCCAGGAAACCGTTGTTGAAGCTGATTTGACTGCAAGGCAAAATCTAGACCTGTTCGCGCATCTATATCACATACCTGAATCCCAGATATCCAATAGAGTAAAGGAGGCTCTCGACGAAGCAGAGCTTCAGAAATTTGCCGACGTGAAAGCAGGTACGTTTTCGGGAGGAATGCAGAGAAGGCTAGGACTTGTGCGCGCCATGATACAAGAGCCGCCTATACTCGTGCTCGATGAGCCGACAACAGGACTTGACGTACAGAACCGAAACACGATGTGGGGCAGACTGAGAAACCTGAATAAGGAAGGCACTACTATACTGCTTACGACGCAGTATCTTGAAGAGGCGGACGAGCTATGCGACAGACTGGCCATAATAGACCACGGAAAGATAATAGCGCTTGGTACTCCATCGGAAATAAAAAGGATAGCGGGTTCGGGAAAGGTTCTGGAGATAATAGTGAAACCCGATGACGTTTCGCATGTCGTTTCGTTTTTAAAGTCAAAATTCAATCTTATCGCAAATGCAAAGGGCGACAGGATAACTGCCGCACTGGACAAGAGCATAGGAACTGAGTTCACAAAGATATCCGCTGCTCTCGACCGCGAGCATGTGGAAGTTCTTTCTATAGGCGCGCACCTGCCCACGCTAGATGATGTTTTCATGAAACTGACCGGTACTGGGCTCAGGGACACGTCCGGCGAAATGCAGGGAGGACGGGCAAACATAAGGTGGAGACGATGAGCCTTTTGAAGGATTCCATAACGCTGTACAACAGGGAAATGATGATATTCAGGGCCAACATCAGGTCTAATTTCATGAGAACCGCAATATTTCCCATTGTTCTGCTCGTATTTTTCAGCTTCCTTGGAGCATCCATATCGAACATACCAGTCGCAATAGTGAATTACGCAAACAACATGCAATCTGTGCAGTTCATAAATTCGCTTACTTCGCAGAGCCTCATGGAAATCTATGCGGTAACAAACTCCAACCAGGCACTTCAGCTGTTATCGAATGGCCAGGTAGATTTTGTCATAGAAATACTGCCGGATTTTCCCGCAGCGCCTGGCACTTCTTCGGTGCAGGTTTATTACAACAACGTGCAGCTTAGCGTGACGTCAGCAATACTTCCGGCAATACAGAGCGATGCCGCAAAATTCTCCGGAACGAGCAGCGTATTGATGGAGCCATTTGCCCAGCTTTCAAGTGTTAATGGCAATGCCGCTTCGGTAGCAACGCCAGTTACCGGCGCGAATGGCAACTACGAAGACTTTTTGTTTTCCGGTGTAATCGGAATGATTCTGGTATTCAGCGCGCTGTTCGGAGCTGGACTGTCGATAATGACTGACAGACAGGCTGGCAACATCAAGTCGTTTCTCATAACCCCTATAAACAAATCGGCCATACTGCTGGGCAGGGTGGGCTCCAGCGCCGTGCAGGCCATCTTTTCAATATTCATAGTTATTGCAATAGGGCTTCTGCTCGGGAATACTATAGCGATGGGTATTGTGGGAGTTTTTTGGATAGTTGTCTTGGGAGTTTTGCTTGCGATAAGCATGACCTCAATATCGCTGATAATAGCGTCCAGGCTGAAAAACCTGCAGGCGTTCCAGATATTCGGCCAGGCGACTGCTCTGCCTCTGTGGTTCATATCCGGCGGGCTGTTCCCTGTTACGAGCTTCCCGCAGATCCTGCAGATAATAAGCGTATTCGACCCGCTAACATACGCAATCAACGGTTTTAGGTATGTTGTATTGGAGGGCATTTATCCGCTGGGCAGTTTAATCACCGACATAACAGTATTGGCTGTTTTCGCAGCAGTAACCACATTCATAAGCGTAAAGGTCTTCAAGAGCACTATAGATTGAGACATGAATCATGCATTCAAAAAATTTAAGCTAAAACGGTGTAAAAATGGAAATAAAAACAAGAATTAAACTTGGCAGAAGCGGATATGGGAATAGGCGTGTTTTGCTTGCGCTAAGCTTTGCGCTGGGATTTGTCCTGATTTCTGGGCTGGCAGCCGCGCAGAATTCTGCAACCTCCTTTGCAAATGTTTCAGTAACGCCGAATCCGGTAATCGCCGGAGGGAATGTGACTGTGCGTTTCCAACTGTACAACTCCCAGAACTTCTATCTTTTCGATGTTAATCTGCAGCCTACAGGCGGCTACCCGCTTTTCAATTTCTCCCCTCTGAGCAGCTATCACGCAGGCATCATGAACGCCGGTTTGAATAATGAATACTTCAATTACACGTTTCACATACCTAATTA
The DNA here is from genome assembly GCA_021797745.1 of Microcaldota archaeon. Lineage (GTDB taxonomy): Archaea > Micrarchaeota > Micrarchaeia > Micrarchaeales > CABMGC01 > JAJZZD01. The sequence goes on from JAJZZD010000007.1 coordinate 18,442, forward strand.
CACGCAATCGGGAACTTACACTATTAATTTCGTAGCGACTTACTCAGTACTTGGTTCTACAGGAGGCGAAGTGGGGACTTCGACAATGCCGCTAAGTTTCTATGTGCAGAACAGGCCAGTGATCAAAACATCGCTCGCAAGCACGGCAACTGCACTTTATTCAGGCTCTAACCAAACGCTAACGCTTGATGTAGAAAATACAGGATACGGAGTTGCAAGGAACATAAGCGTCGTGCTGAAAGCAGGAAACGGAATAAGCCTGCAAAGCCCGGTTACTAAGTTTTTCATTGCCAACCTTTCACAGAATAAAACTGCAACAGAGCAAATACTCGTGGCCGCTAAGAATGCAAGTACTGCAAACATAACCGCCAACGTAACCTATTACTCTTCGAATTTCAATAACAAGTTTTCAAGCAGTCAGAACCTAAGTTTGAGCGTTGCTCCTTCGGCGAAGTTCACGGTAGTATCGGAGTCCTCTTCTGTAATGCCCGGTTCTACCGACATGCCTGTCGTTTTCACTATACTCAACTCAGGAAACAGCGAAGCTGACGGTGTGTCGCTAAGCCTTCAAACAACATATCCTATAACTCCTGTGGCAGGCACATACTACATAAGCAAGCTGCTTCCAGGAGAATCTGCTAATGTAACTTTCTTGGTCAGCGCCGATTCTGCTGGCATTCCTGGAAACTACCCGGTTACGATATATGAACAGTGGAAGCAGCCTAATGCTGCAGTGAATCAGCTCTTTGAAAGCTCAAGCAATTATCAAACTGCTGTAGTGAATTACGGTGGAAACGAAACGCTAGAAGAGATCGCAATACTGGTAATATTGGCGTTGATTGCCGTGTTTGTAGCTAAGAAAAGGAATATGCTGCACAAAAAAAATAGGCGTTTTGTGGGTATAAACGCGACTTAGTCTTTTTCGTCAGCGTAGACTACTCTCCAAACATTATGGCCCTCCTGAAGCCATTTTACGGGTCTTTTCTCATTCTTTTTACGCTCTTCTTCTAACGGCCTTTTGTTTTCAAAGAATTTATCGAACCAGCTCATAAAGTCGCCTTTTGTATTTTGCTAACTAATTACATATAAATAGAAGGCGCGCAGCGTAGGGTGGGGAACAAAGTGTGCCCGCGCGTCATCAGCATAATTACATCGACAATATTGATTTTATTGATTTTATACATGGTAAATGCCTCGTCATCCCGCCATATTGCCTACATTTATTGGTGATTTCTAGATATATATACCCTATTAATTATTGCAATTTGTTTAAACCTTTTAGGTATTTTGTAACGTTGTCCTTTTGCAGCCTATTTCCTGAATTCAAATGCCTTCCGCCTTTTGTAAACATAATGGCTTTCGCATGTCGAATAATCGTCTGCGCAGTTTTCAAGCACAGAGCTTTGCAGACCGCTGTCTGCACCCGGATCGCCGCCATTATCCTGCTCAGTAACTACTACAAATCCATAATCGCCGCTCATGTTTCCACTCTCTGGAGCATATTAATCAAAAGAATGAGTGAATGGCGCGCAGCGTAGGGTGGGGAACAAAATACGGCCGCGCGCCATCAGCGTTGTTGCACGTGTTACGTATGCTATTTGTGTTACGTGTGGGGAATGGCGGGAAAGAGTGAAGCAGGGGTCTTGCAGTATTGGTAATCTTTTTGATGTTGTGGGTGGGCACAAAGAATAAACAGCATACACTCCTATTGCACTCGCTCTCATTATCCCGCCATCTACTTATATTATAACTTAGCTTATATTTAGCGATAGCGTAATTTATCAAATCTATTTTATTAGCGCACTGAAGATAATCATTTAAAAAGTTGTAAACCCAAGTAAATTTATATAGTATATCCTATAAAACAATCGCGAAAATTCAAAAAGCTTATTAATTTATAGTAATAGTATATATTATGGAAATTCCTGATAAGGTAAAATCAACCTTAAAGCGTCTGAAAGAAGCACATGGCAATCATTACCTGCGCTTGGCAGCAGTTGGCAATCACTACTACGTTTCTGAATACACCGTGCACTATGATAAACTTTCGAAAAAGAACCGTGTCACGGTGAAATACCTAGGCAGAATAATAACGAGCGGTGAATTCATACCCGCATCTAAAAAGTCTCGTTTAAACGCAGATGTCACGTCAACGCTTTCCGAACCTGTCAAAACTGCAGCAGAGCGGCTTAGAAATCAGCATAACAAAATTTACATAATGCCCATTAATAAAAAGGCATATGTCTATGCCATTCGACCGAATGCACAGCCCAAATATATCGGGGTCATAGAAGAAGACGGAACCTACGTCGGGGAAAACATAGAGACTAAAGAAGTCGAAGAGAAAGATTTTGCTGAAGCCAAATTCAAAAAATACGACGAACGTATTTTAACAGTACTCAGCATGAACAGCAGAGCGTCTATCCCGTTTATAGCAAAAAAGGTAGGATTGAGCAGTTCGTCTACTGCTTACCGGATAAAGAAGCTAGAAGACAAATACGATATCAAATATTCGCTGGATCTGAGAATAGGCGCGGGATTAGGATATCTGGAATTTGCAATTTTCGTTAAATTTAAGGATAAAATGCCGCCACTTGAAGAAATCAAAAATCAACTAACTAAGGATTCAAGGGTGCAGCTCGTTGCGACATTAAACGGAGCATATGATTTATTCATATATTATGTTACTGAAACTGCATATACTCGAATGACCGGAGCATTAGAAGTCGTCAATAAAATTTATGAAACAACGCAGAATGCGCTTGCAAAATATAGCGCGGAATGGCTCGTTACGCCATTTTCTAGATCGTACGGCCTTGCCCCGCTTCGAGATACATTTTTCGACCTTTTGAAAAACAAAGTTTGGTCTAAATCAAAAGACTTCCCAAAACCAATTCCTGGCCAAATAACAAAAAGAGAATATGTTGTGCTAAAAGAGCTATATTCAAATAGCAAGGCAGATTTTACAAGTATCGATGAAAAGTACGGATTTGACAAAGGAGCTTCATATTACACCTATTCAAAACTGAAAGAAAAAAAGATAATTAATTTTGCCACAATAAACATACAAAAACCTCCAATAAAATATATTGCAATTATTTATTTGACTCAAACGAATATTGCAGAATTCCTTACGAGCAGAGAGGTCCTATTAGCCAGCATAATTGAAAATATGGATTACCCAATAAACAAATACCTACTTGTCGGAGATGTTCTGACTCCTCAAGGAATTACGTTCGTACTTCCGGTCATTCGTGATCAAGAATTATCAGATATAGAAAGCTTTCTCAGCAGGATAAAAGGTACTGTACCGCAAACATCAATTATTAAACAATTATTAATAGGAAACTTCGCTTATATCAGACAAGATAATAAGTATACCCGGATGTACGACACACTCGTAAGCGAGTATAAGCATCCAATCGAAAAATTAGAAAATTACGAGCAATAAAATACTCCTATTAAAGGCGTGACAGCCTAAAAATCAGCAAACCATTAGCTCCAAACTACCGTAGTGCATTCAATTAAATTCTCCGAATATTTAGTCACTCTGGACGCATTCAGTTTGTTCCTCCTAACATATTCTTACCAATTATACATAAAAATACAAGGTTTTTAAACCCTGCTGTGCTGCGCGTTACGTGATATATAATGGTAAAATAACACGCAAAACACGGCATGATTTGCCTATGAAATCACGCGTAAAGCCCTATTTCCTTTACTGCCGCCATTACCGCTTTGTTGATCCTGCGCAGGTCGAGCGTCAAGAGCTTTCTGTCCCTTACTACGAGCCTCCCGTCTACTATCACATCTTTTATGTCTGTGTTCTTCGAAGCGTACACAAGGTAATTGTAGGGGTCGTAAATCGGGAAAGCATGCGGGCTTTCTATCGACATTATCACAATGTCTGCCTTCTTGCCAATCTTAATAGTTCCTATTTCGTTCTGCTGCTTCATCGCCCTGGCGCCATTCACTGTAGCAGCATCGAACGACAGCCTAGCGTTCATAAGAGTAGGGTCTTTGTTGATTCCCTTTTGCAGCAGCGAGGCGAATTTCATCACCTCGAACATGTTGAGCAGATTACCAGAGGCTGACCCTTCTGTTCCCAAACCTACGTTCACGCCTTTTGTTATAGCCCTTGAAATCGAGCCTATGCCGCTTCCGAGCTTCAGGCTTGATAGCGGGCACGACGCTATAGATGCACCATTCGACCGCATCGAAATGAGGTCGCGTTCAGACACATATGTGCAATCGGCGCCTATCGTGTCCTTCAGCACCCCTAGCTTGTCAAGATAAGCGGCAACGCCGTTGCGCGTATACACGTTATACTTCCTGGATATTTCCCTTGCCTCTTCGCCGCTTCTTGCGACGTGCAGGGTGTTTATTATCCTGTGCGCATGCCCATATTCCTCGTTTAGCTCGTTTCTTTCCTGCTCAAGTTCCTTGAGCAGTTTGGGGCTGCAGTTGTAAGCTGAATGCGGCGAGGTTGCTATCCTTATCCTGCCTGCATCTTTTCCGTGAAACTTCCTCACAAATTCCCTTGTCTTTTTAATCGCCTGTTCCTTTGTCCAGTCGAACACAGTATGGCCTAGTACGCCCCGCATCCCGGAATTGAGCACAGCGTCGGCCTCGCTTCCCTTTTTGTCGTAAAAATACATCGAGACTACTGAAGTTGTCCCTGACATCAGCATTTCTGCGGCGCTGAGCGCGGCCCCGAGCTCGATGTGCTCAGGCTTGAGCTTCGCCTCAGCAGGCCAGATCTTGTTCTTTAGCCATTCAGTAAGCGGCATGTCCTCCGCATAGCCCTTGAGCAGACCCATTCCCATGTGTGCATGTGCGTTCACAAGGCCAGGCATGACTATGCAGTTTTTAGCATCTACAGTTTCTATCCTGCCTTTGTAAATTCCCCTGAGCGCCTTTTCCTTCCCTATCTTCTTTATCCTTCTGTCCTCGACAAGCAATGAGCTGTTTTCCACTATGCCGGCTTCTGTGACCACGTACCTTGCGTCCCTTATCAAAATGGCTTCCTGCTCGCCTGATTTTTTGTAGTAGTCGCGCATTCAATGCCCTTTTCCGTATTTCCTGCTGCCGGTCCAAATCTATTTTACGTATACTTGTTTATATTTATGCCGTACCAACTTAATCTTGACTGATGGCTATGGTAACTATGCGGCGTTCGAAAGCGCAGTCTGCGTTGGAATACCTATCTACATATGCCATGACGATGCTCATTGTCGCTGTTGTTATAGCTGCAATATTTGCACTTGGGATACTGAATGCGGGCTCGTACGCTCCAAAGTATTGCACAGTAACCGGCTTCAACTGTATTGCATACCCTCTGGCCGCAAACGGCATGCTGTACCTAAACCTGCAGAATGTCGAGCCGTATACAGTGAACGTGACAGGCATAGGATGCAACGAGAACAACACTGTAACAAACATGCAGGCCCCGCCAGGCAACCGCATACAATTGATAGTTAATGCCAACTACACATTCAGCACGCAGTGCTATGCGCTCCATGGCACGGCTTTCTCAGGAAGCATCGGCAGCATATTCAAAGGCTTCCTTTTGGTAAACTACACTAAACAGCAGGTGGGAATACCTACAATTGGCTTCGGTAACATAGAAACCAGCGTGTCGATAAAATAGCCGGAGCGGATTCATCGGTAGGCGCTCTTTTTATATACTTATTCGTATCTAATCTTTCACGCTAATTAGATTGCGGTGTTTTATGATGCTTTGCGAAAGATGCAAAAAAGATGTTTACAAGCATATGCTATGCAAGTATTGCAATAGGAAGATTTGCAACGCGTGCATGAAGAGCTCTAAGAAGGTCACTAAGATTAACAGGATAGCCATATGCAAGGATTGCTGGGGCAAGACAAAGATAAGAAAGGAGTACAAGAACGAGATAGCCACCCCGCCTCAGGAGGCAGCGTACGAAAGGTCTTATGAAAGAAAATGACTAATTATGCTTTAGTTTATATGTGTTAGTTTAAACTTTAATTTAAACTTTAATTTAAACTTTAATTTAAACTTTAGTTATGCTTGCTTTTATCTTTTCTTCTCCGACTTCTATTTCTGTCATTTCACTGCTATGACCTGCGCGCAGCTCATTTGCACCTACGTCTTTTTTTATCTTCTGCGCATTCATCTTTATCAGGTCTGCCATAGTTTCGTTGGCTTCGTATTCAACGTTTATTTTGTCTGCTTTTCTCAGCGCAAGTTTCTTCCTCTGCAGCTGTATGCCCCTCTCGAAGTCCCTTACCATAGCTTCTTCGAGAAGCTCCTTGCTTATCGTTTTGTCTATCGAAGCCAGCCCGTACTTGAACATGACCGCATCAGAGCTTTGCTTCTTTTCCACAATTGAAAAATGGTCCTTCCTTATGTCGAAAGCGCCCCTGCCAGTATCCAGCGTATAATGCCCGCTGCCCTCCACTGCATTTTCCAGTTCCTTTGCATTTGCCGACCTGAGCGCATCGGCAACAGCGTTCGCATTTGACTTGAATTCTGGCCCTATTGCCGAGAACAGCGGCACTATTTCCTTTTCTATGCCCGAAACTAAGTGCACATCCAATTCCTTCGCGTTTGCATAATCTTTCACGAGTTCTGACAGCTCTTTCAGCGATTCTGCTACCTCGTCTGATTTTATCTCAAGCACTGCCTTTGATATTGGTTGCCTGAGCTTTATTCCTGCCTTATCCCTCGCGCTCAGCAGCGCAGTTATAGCTTCAGAAGCTGCATCGAACTTCTTCTCGAGCTTTTCGTCTATGAGCTTCTCGTTCGCCTTGGGCCATTTCTCGAAGAAAACGCTTTCGCAGAATTTGTACCTGTTCAGATATATCTGTTCTGAGTTGAACGGCGTCACAGGCGCAAGGAGCAGAATCAGGTTGTACAATACGTAGTCTATTGTATTGAGCGTCTCTTTCGCCTCTTTCCTGCCAGACTCCACTATCCTTTTCTTGGCGATTTTCAGGTAGAACCTGCTGAAATCTTCTACTACAAATTTCAACACGCGCACTACCCCGTTGTTTATCTCGTAACTTTCCATGCCCTCTGTCATTTCCTTGATTACAGTGTTAAGCCTTGACACTATCCACGCATTGTACAGCTGCATGTTTTCCAGATTATTTGGCTTTTTGATTCTGGCAGCGCCGCCTGCACTGTCTGCATATTCGTCTAGGAGGTTGGCAATATTGTGCAGCAGCATGAGAACCGCCTGTGCGTCCTCTATCTCGCTGCTCGAGAACTTCAGGTTTTCAGGAATTATGTGAGACAGCATGAAAGCTCTTATTGCATCAGTCGGATATTTTCCAAGCAGGTCCTGGCCTGATATGTAATTCCCTTTGCTCTTGTGCATCGCTTCTCCCTTAGAGTCGACAACCCATCCATGCATGAGTATGGTCTTGAACGGGGACTTTCCATATACTGCAACGCTGGTTTTCATCAGCGTAGCGAACCACCCTCTCAGCTGGTCCGGTCCTTCTGTTATGAACGCATTAGGAAACATCGCTTTGAATTCCTCATCGGTTAAGCTTGCTGTGTGCGCAACACCAGAATCGTACCATACGTCGAAAACGTCCCGTATTCTGTGCATCTCGCCGCCGCATTTCTTGCATTTGAAAGTGACCTCGTCTATCACTGGCATGTGAAGGTCATGCGAGGTGAAATTTATTCCGCTGGATTTGGACTTAAGCTCTTCAAATGACCCTATTACCTCTGTTTCCTTGCAATTTTTGCAAACCCATATCGGTATTGGTATGTCCCAGTATCTCTGCCTGCTTATAGCCCAGTCAGGAGACGTGTTTATGCTTTCTATGAACCAGTCCTTCAGCTGCTGCGGATGCCACTGTACTTTGTCGCACGCCCTGATGATTTTTTTCTTAAGCTTTGCGACATTTATGAACCACTGTTCTGTCGGCAAGTACACAAGTTTTTCATGGCACCTCCAGCAGTGCGGGTAGCTGTGCGAGATCGTAGATTTGCCGAGCATTGCGCCAATTCCTTCGAGCTCTTTTTCTATTTCCTTATTTGCTTCGTGTATGAGTTTTATGCCCGCGTATTTCCCTGCGTCTGCATTGTATTTCCCGTCAGTGTCAACAATTGACAATAACGGTATCTTTTCCTTCTGCGCAAGCGAAAAGTCCTCCGGCCCGAACGCAGGCGCTATGTGCACCAGTCCAGTTCCGTCAGTGGTGCTCACAAGCTCTTCTGAGAATATTATCCTGTGGTATTTTCTTGTTTCTTTCTGTTTTGGTATGAACTGCTCCATCGGATTCAAGTAATAAATGCCCTCAAGCTCAGACCCGTAAAATTCCTCTTTTACAACAATAGACATTCCGCATTGTTTTGCAACCTGGTCAAGCAGGTCTTTAGCGAGAATCAATTCCCTGTCGCCTGCGCTAGCCCTTACGTACATCACTTTTGGGTTTGCGGCTATCGACATATTCGCAGGCAGAGTCCATGGCGTAGTTGTCCATACCAGCAAATACGTGTTTTCGTCGAGTTTTATTTTAGGCTTTGACCTCTTTATATCGGTCTTGAATACTACAAATACCGATGGGTCTGTGTCCTGCTCCTCCTCTATTTCAGGTCCCTTCGCAAGGACAGTGCCGCAGTGCAGGCAATAAGGCATGACCTTTATGCCCTTGTAAACGAGCTTTTTTTCGTATATCTTTTTGAATATCCTGAAGCTTCTATTTATGTATTCGGGCTTGGCGGGTATGTATGCATTTTCAAAGTCGAACCATACGCCGTATCTTAACGCAACGTCAACCTGCATTGGCACGTATTTTTCGTATGCCTTTATGCATTCTGCCACGAATTCCTTCACGCCTATCTTAGTTTCTATGTCCTTTTTCGACGAAATGCCCATCTCTCTTTCTACCTTGTTCTCTATCGGCAGGCCGTGCACGTCGAAGCCGGCGCGGTCGAACACGTCATATCCGCGCATGCGCTTGTATCTCAATATCGCGTCCTTCCTTGTGTAGCCGCGTATGTGGCCAAGATGAAGCTCGCCGTTTGCATAGGGCGGACCCTCGAGAAAGAAGAATATCCTGTTTCCTTTGTTCCTTGCCCTTAGCCTGTCGAGTATCTTCCCTTCCTTCCAGTACTTGAGAATCTCGCCCTCATTTTTAATTTGTTCCAAAGTACTGTGCAAACTGTCACCTGACAAATTCAGCAAAAGCAACTAAACTATGTAACCTATTATTATATGTTTTTCTTTTCAAATGTCTACGGGTACATGAGAAGCGCAGATTTGGCGACGACGCTAAGGATAATAATGATATTTGCAGCGGCATATCTTCTCTTAGTAAAACCGCAGTATTATGCCGTCGCCGTATTCCTGATTATCGTGTCGTTCGCTCTCGACTTTGTAGACGGCTACCTGGCGCTGGGCAGGAAGCACAACTTTTTTTCGTATCTTTCGAGCGAGGCCCGCGGAATCAAGACATACACAAAAAAAGATACGGAGAAACTGCCAAAATACGGAAGTGCATTCGACATCGCCGGCGACCGGATAACAGAATATGTTCTTTGGCTGGCATTTACTTTCACAGGCATAGTCCCGATTTTCGTGATATTCGTAATAGTGACAAGAAACGCCCTGTCTGATGCGTTCACGCTCAGCATGAAGAAAAATTTTCATGCCATGCATTCTAAATTCGGCAAGATAGCCAGCTCGCACATAAGCAGGGGGATTTACGGAACGACAAAGGCATTGATGTTTGTGTATCTTTCGCTGATATATGCCTTAAACCTGCCACTTGACATCGGTTATGCCTTGATAGGAATAGTAGTGACATATTCGCTTCTGCGCGGAGCCGCAGAGATATACGAAGCGCTCTCGTGATAAGCATATATGTGCTGCCGTAGCCAGCCGTTACTATAGCTAAGTTTTTATACCTATTCGGGCATAATATCATTTGACATATGGAAGTGGGCTCGTGAAGGCGCAATCGGCTGTTGAGTATCTTACAACCTACGGATGGGTAGTATTGATAATAGCAGTGGCCATAGGCTCTCTGTATTTGCTTGGAGTTTTCGGGAACAGCAATTACGCGCCAAGCGAATGCGCGATATCAAACATAGGCTGTGTTTCAAAGGTAATGTCAACAAGCGGTATGCTCGAGGTGAACCTGGCCAACACGCAGCTCCGACCGATAAACATAACGGCCATAGGATGCAACGAGAACGGCACTGAATCAAACCTGCACACATTGTCAAATTCGATTGTCATCGAACCTGAATCTAACGCGACTTTTTTTGTGCAATGCTATGCTGACAACGGAAGCAAATTTTCAGGCGACGTGGGAGGCAATTTCAATGGCTATCTGCTGATTAAATATGCTGGATCGCACACGGGGTTACAAAACACCGTATCTGGGAAACTAAGTTCGCGCATAACGCTGCTTAAAAACACAAATTTGACCTTTTCTGAAACCGGCCTTCCAAACGGCATTTATTGGACTGTGCAGATAAACAAGAGCAGCAGCTTTCTGTCAAACAACACTATGACGAATGTGAATTATACCCGTGAAGACGCAATCGCACCGAACAGCATAATATTCAATAACCTCTCCACATCGCAGGTTTACAACTATTCCATTTTCAACACATCCTATTACAATTCATCTTATTCGTATGCGCCAGGAGTCGACTACAGCCCTTCCCCTGCGAGCGGCAACACTGCTTACTTTACGTCCTCAATTAACACAGTGTTTTCTCCGTACGCATACTTTACCGGTGCAGGCAACGGTGCTCTGTCGTTGGGCAACGGTTGGATTTACGCCGCAGATTACGGCATAACACGCATAAACACATCAACAGGATTTGCAAAGGAGTTCATAGTTCCGAATGCTGGCCAAGAATATTTGGGGATAGCGCTGAATCCGTCCGGGACGCTTATGTATGCTTTGGACAACAGAGGGACTAGCGGCACTGTGAGCGTATATAATGCCATCAGCGGCGCATTTGTTACTAACATAAGCCTTACCTGCGGGTCTGATAATACGGCAACACTCGGCGGAGTCGCGATAGCGCCTAGTGGTGCGTATGGATATGCCGTTTGCGACTACGCTGATTTCAACGCCACATCGTACGACGTTTTTAACACCACAACAGATACTGTCGTTGGTAAATTTAGCGGCATAGGAAACTTCAACACGGAGCTAAACGGCGTAGTGTTCAATCCTGCGGGGACTTATGCGTACATAGCAGAAACAGGATTGAACAGCGTTGCGAAAATAGATACGGCAACTAACACGCTGGTAGGCAACATCATAGGATTCAACGCACCCATAAATCTAGCCATAACAAGCGATGGTTCAGAACTGTATGTTACGAACAGCAATCAAACAGTGTCAATTTATGGAATAAATACCGGAAACGTTATTTCTGTAGTGCATGTGCCATTTGCAAAAGGAACAGGATGGCTTGGCGCACCGATTGCGCTTGTGCCAGGCAGCGATTCGAGTTACTATCTGGGTAATAATTACAACATGAACGGCGGCATACTGCTGCCTTCTTACGTCGCCGCTAAATTCTCCTAACCGTGGTGGTTGACAAAAATAATATGCGATGCTGAGCGCAGCAGTATTCACTGCCGGTTAATATGTCACTGCATCATTTTCGCAAGTTTATTAAATCTCTTTTTCAATAAACACACATGGAGCAAGAAGAGTTTTCCTATTTCGAATCACTGGTGCTGGATGCTCTTGAAGGCAAGCTCAGCGCTTTCAGAGACGAAAATGGAAAAAAAGCATACATAGAAAAAGTTGCTAAAGAGATAAATCGTGAAGCCACTGACGACGAAATAAAGCGCGTAATCGCAGACACGAACAACTTTTCCCCAATTGACGGTTATCTCAGCGCCGACAATGTAGAGGACATAATGATAAACAACACGTCTAGCGTGTTTATTTATAAGAACGATACTGGCCAGACTAAGGCGCCTGAGGCGCTCTCCGCCGCGCAGCTGGATGCGCTTGTCAAAAAAATGAAGATGTATGCGACAACAGAGGTGGCGCAGAAGAACATATTCGACGTGCATCTGCCAAACGGCTCAAGGGCAAATATAGTGAACTCGCCGCGTGGGGCAGCAATCACTATAAGGAATTTCAGGAGGAAGGCACTGAGCATAATTGACCTGATAAACTTAGGCGAGCTGTCTTACAGCATAGCTGCAAGGCTCTGGCTGTATGTGGATGGTCTTAGGGTCAGGCCGGCCAACATTCTGATAGGGGGAATGCCGGCAACCGGCAAGACGACGCTTCTCAACGCCATGCTCAGCTTCTTCAGGCCTGAAACCAGGCTTGTTGTAATAGAAGAAACGTATGAGTTGAACACAGAAACGCAGGAGAATACCGTAAGATTGGAGACAAATCCGGAGATTACGCTTGAGGAGCTTGTCAAGAACGCCCTCAGGATGAGGCCGGACACGATAATAATAGGAGAAGTCAGGGGCAGGGAGGCGAAGGACATGCTTACGGCAATGAACATAGGCAAAATAGTCATGGGCACAATACACGCCAGCAACGCCAGGGACGTGATACAGAGGCTACAGCACACGCCCATGAACGTGGACCAGGACATAATTCCGCTTATAGACGCGATAGTTATGCTCTCAGAGATTAACAACAAAATGAGGTTCACCAGGAAGGTAAGTCAGATAAGCGAGATATCCGGAATAGAAACGAAGGTGCTTCTGTCTGACCTGTATCAGTATGACTACAAAACAGGGGGTAGCGCAGACATACTCCCAAGCGTCACATACAGGGACTCGCTGTCGAGAATCTCAGGCTACACGCCTGTCGAAATAATAGTAGAGGAACAGAGGCGCGCAAAAATACTTGAGCAGTTGAACAAGCGCGGGGTCAGGCAGATAAGCGACATAAACGCGTTCATAAAAGACTATTATGATAATCCTAAAGCTGCACTCACAAGAATAGATTCGCTTAGTCTCGGCACGCTCGAATGAAATGCCTGCTAGCTATCTATTCAGGCTTTTTTGTTGAGTTTATCGACAATTCCCGGCAGAGGCCCGAAGTCATGCACTACAAAATCAGGTTTGCAATTAGCTGTTTTCTCTCCGTCCCTGGAGATTAACACTGAGAAAGAGCCTATTGCATTTGCAGGTATTATGTCGTTTGCCGTGTCGCCTATTATTATGCCTTCCTTGGGTTCAACTCCCAACCTTTTGAAGCACTCCATAAAGACATCCGGCTCAGGCTTGTTCTTCATCACTTCATCAGCACTTAGTATCACATCTGCAAATCTGTCTAACTGGTTTACTTCTTTTACCGATTCGAGCAAGTCTTTTGACAAAGAGGTCGCTATCCCTATTTTTATTTTCCTGCTTCTCAACTCGGCAAGCACTTTTTCCGCATCCGGGAAAATTAGTTTTTTGCTCAGGCGCTTTTTGGCAAAGTCTTTTCTTAATTCAAGAATGTTTATGTAGGCGTCCTCGTCCATATTGACTATGTGTTTTTCAGACAGTTCTCTGAGGCTAAGGCCGTTTATCCCTTTCAGCGTGTCCATCACTTCAAGATAGTTTACCTTGGCGCCCGTTTGCACGAGGGCCATATGCCATGCTGACGCCAGTGCATTTATGCTATCGGTTATTGTGCCATCAAGGTCCGAAACTATTCCCTTGATCACGGCATTACCGCATTATTCTTTATCTTCTCCCGCAGATAATCGCCGACGAATGTAAGCCTGGGCCCTTGAAGCGCGTCCTGCTCTATTTTCTTCTTGCTCTTGATCATTATCTCTAATTCCTGTACCCATTCCTTATATTTCTTTATCCATTCGTAGCCCATCATTTCCTGCGCGCGCTTTATGTCCATCTCGGTTGCATTTATCGTCAGCTTTTTCAAAAATTCATATTTGTCTATGTCGCTCATTGTGACTCCTATGAATCTTGCCTCTGGCGTTGCCACGTCTTTTCCTATGTAAGCCAGGTTTATGCTGCCTGTTTTAATGGTCCAGTATATGTACCATCCCCATGCATCTGAGTCTGTGAAAACATATATCGGCAGATTCATGTCTGCGAGCTTCCTGATGAGCCTTCTCGTTCCGCGCGTGGCCTGGCCTTGCGGGGTTATTAGTATGCAGTTCTCCTTTTTCCAGAAGCCATCTTCGTTGAGCCTGCTCCAGACTGCGTCTTTCTCGACGATAAGCACATACTTGGCCTTGACATTCACGAACTCGATGTCGTTGTCCACGTCGCTCGGTATCGACCAGCCGCTCCTTCCCTGTTTCGTGCAGTCTATCTCTACTTTCTCCCCGCCGAACCTGTCAAGTATCTTCATGTTGCCTGCAAGCACGCCTCTGCGCGTAGCGTTAAGATTAAGCTCCTCCCTCTTGACCTCAAGCGCAGCCTCGAGGTCTTCTATCAGAGGATTAGATTCTGCCTGTTCGCTGAATATGCTTTCATCTACGTCTTCGCCCAGTGAATATTTCAGCTGGTAGAAAAGACCTCTTATCGTAGTGTGCAAATTTTCTTTTATGAACTTGTCACACTTTGCAGCTATCGCTATTGTCTGCATGAATCTCTTAGACTGAGCCACGTTTATGAAATTCCTTTCCTCCTTTGCCCTGCCGAGCTTAAGGTAGCCTTCCTTTGTGTCGTATGTTATGTTGCTTTTTGTTCTTGACGCGGTCACGAATCTCGGGTTCTTGCCTGTTTTTATTTCAGTCACTATGCTATTTCCAAGGCTCTTTATTTTTCTCTGCGCTTCTACATCTTCCATTCAACCATTCTTTTATCGCTCTTTTTTTATTCTTATTTTTGGTCTTGCCTTGTTTTTATTTTTTAGCTGATTTTTCTCCATTGCCGTTTATCTCCAGAGGGCCCTTTTCAAGGTAGTCCGTAGTGAGATAGTGCCTCAGTTCTTTTATCACCGAATCCCTTCTTGTGCTCTTCTTGAGCGCGTACTGCAAAACATCGGCTATGTTCTTCACGTGTATTATCCTTATCTTTCCAAGCTCGCGCTTGTCAAGGTTCACGTCGTCTTTATTGCTTTCAGGAATTACGACTGTTTTCATTCCCGCTTCTTTCGCGGCGAGCACCTTTGCCGTTACGCCTCCTACAGGCAGCACGTTTCCCCTTACGTCGAGCGAGCCAGTCATTGCCACGCTCTGGTCCACGGGTATGCCTTCCATTGCAGATATTACTGACACTGCTACCGACACGCTTGCGCTGTCGCCTTCTACGCCCGAATAGGTTTGCAGGAATTGTACGTGTATGTCGTAGCTTGCAAAATCCATCTTCATGTGTCTCTTAATCACTGCGCTTATGTTCTTCACGGCTTCTCTTGCAATAGGCCCTAGCTTGCCTGTCGCTATTAGCTTGCCTTCAGCGCGCGAGCTTGCCGGCGTGACTTCTGAAACTATCGGCGTTATTATCCCGGATAGCATGATTCCCGTACCCATGACTGCAAGGCCGTTCACCCTTCCTATTGCATAGCCTGAGTTACTGAAAACCTTGTAGTCCTTTATGTTGGATATCATCTGCTCTGCTAACTGCGTCTCTATAGGCTTTGACAGCTTGAACGCTGCAACAACATCTTCTCTTGTCACAACCTTCTGCCCCTTCTCGACAGCCATGTCGCCTGCAGCCCTTATTACTCCTCCAAGGTCCCTGAGTATCAGGGAAAGCCTGTTCTTTCTCCCGCTCCTTCTCTTTGCCTCATTCACTATCTCTATGCACGCTTCGTAGTTAAACGGTGGTATGCGATTGTCTTTTTTGATTTCCTGTGCAATGAACCTTACAAGCTTCTCTCTGTTTGCATCAGTGTCTGGCATTGTGGATTCCATGTATATTTCATATCCGTATCCCCTGATTCTTGAGCGTATTGCCGGATGCATCTTCTGTATGTCGGGAAGGTTTCCTGCAGCCACAAGGAGGAAATCGCAAGGCACGGGTTCCGTTCTTACTATTGCACCTGAACTCAGTTCGCTCTGACCTGTAATAGAGTATTTCTTTTCCTGCATTGCAGTCAAAAGTTCCTGCTGGGACTTCGGTTCCAGGTCTGCGATTTCATCTATGAACAAAATACCCTTGTTAGCCCTGTGTACAGCTCCGCTCTCAACGCGCAGATGTGCAGGAGTCCCGAGGCCACCTGACTGTAACGGGTCGTGCCTAACGTCGCCAAACAATGCTCCTGCGCGCGAGCCGGTTCCGTCGACAAACGGCGCGTGCGTTAGGCCGGTGTTGTCGACTATAAGCTTTGGCTCGTTAGAATCGAAAAATCCAGGAAGCATGCCTCCTGCCTTTCTCATGCCTCCGACAAATAGGAACATCGAGCTGAATATCAATATTCCAAGTATCAGGGCAGCAAACACGATTAGCTCGTTGCCTGAGAAAAAGCTGGTAAGTGAGACGATAAACAATGCTCCAATAATCAGTATAAGTATGGGCATGAGTGCGCTCCCGCCTTTTGGAACGCTCATTTTGTTTTTCATTTTTTCCCGTTGCACTATCTGCCTTCCCTGTCCGTCACCATGCTTCTCGGCTTCCTGCTGCGTTGGATATGTCTTAACCACTTTTATGTTGGGTTTGTTTTCGTCGTTCGGATTCTTGTAGGCGAGCACGTCTTCGAGGTCGGTGCTGGGAAGCAGCTCGGCCATTGCCTGGGCAATCATTGTCTTTCCAGTTCCGCTCTCTCCTATTAACAAAACGTTCCTGTGCTGTTTAGCCGCCTTTCTTGCTATCTCTATGGCCTTGTCCTGGCCTATTACCTGGTCCATCAGCTTCTCTGGCAGTTTTATTTCGGCAGTGGTTGAAAACTTCTTCATAAAAATCCTCGAACAAGCATTATTTATGCAGTTTAAACTTATTATTGCTTTTGCTGCTTTTCAGACTTACAATCAGCAAGTTTAGCACATAAAAAATACTATTATTTTTAATATAACGATGAAAGCTTTATAATCTAATAAATAAACAAACATAGTATGACTAATGATTATCCATCGCCGCAGGCCAAAGAGCTATATCAAAAGGCCCAAGAAGCCTTTGAAAATGACAAATTTGAAGAAGCCATAAACCTTTACACTCAGGCAATAAAAGAGTGCGACAACTACGCAAGCGCTTATTTTAACAGGGCACTAGCTTACGCGATAATCAACAAATTTGAAGAAGCCAAGGCAGATGCAGTAAAGGTCATGAAACTGGAGCCAAATGCCGCAGATGCTCCTTTCGTAATGGGTATTGTAGAAAAATATGCGGGAAATTACGACGCAGCAGCGAGATGGCTGCATGTATCGCTTAGCAAAGATCCTAATTACACTCAGGCTCAAACTGTATTGAATTCACTTCCGGCAAGTGTTACATCAAGTTCAGAGAATCAGACAGTTAAGGCTAAAACTGCATCAAACTCGTCTCCAGTAAGTGTTTCATCGCATTCAATAGCCGAGAATTATGCTAAAGAACTTTTTGACACTGCAAAAAAACTTTTTGACGAAGGTAACTTGGAGCAGTGTGAATTTTATTGCAGTTTGGTTCTCGGCATAAATATCGGATATGCCGATGCTCTTTTCCTCAGAGTCAAATGTTATTTAATGCAGGGTAATCCACAAAGGGCATCATACGATGCCATTGATTTTTTGCGACGGAATCCTGAAAGCGCGCAGGCGTACTACTTATTGGGTCTTATTGCTGAAAATCAGGGGCAATACGATTTGGCAAAGAGCAACTACGAAAAATCATTGGAAAAAAACCCTGCATACAATGAAGCAGCAGATGGTTTAGCGCGCCTGCAGAAAGGCAAAACAAATGGGGCTCCGTTCGCAGTTAAACCATTTCTTAAAATGGCATCAAACGAAAATATAGGGTCGTTCGTCCCGGAAATGGTTACTAATTTGTCCTTCCAGAATGTAATTGACCTTGAAGAAGTAAAAACCGCGATTAAAACGAGTATAATAATGCCTTTAGAAAAGCCAAAACTCGCGAAAGAGTATGGAGTTGAAATCGGTGGCGGAGTACTGCTTTACGGACCGCCTGGTTGTGGAAAGACCCTCATCGTAAAAGCAGCGGTCGGAGAGGCAAAAGTTAATTTAATTTCTGTAAAAATCTTCGACGTTCTTAATGAATATGTTGGCAATACTGAAAAAGGCATACACAATGCTTTTGTTGCTGCGAGACAAAATGCACCATCGATACTATTTTTTGACGAAGTTGATGCCATAGGAACAAAACGCGAAGCCAGCAACGAGCCGTGGGAAAGAAAAGCCGTTAACGCGTTTTTGATGGAGATGGATGACCTTGCGTCATCAGGAGACAACGTAATGGTGATAGGAGCAACAAATGCGCCGTGGTTTATAGACGATGCAATCAAAAGATCAGGCAGGCTTGGAAATTTCATATACGTTCCTGCACCAAGCGACGAATTTCGAGCAGAACTTTTCCGTATGTATCTCAAGGACAAGCCACTCGACGTGATCGATTACGGCAAATTGGCAAAAGCCACAAAGTTCAGGACTGCTGCGGACATAACGCACATATGCGATATGGCTACGCGAAATGTTTTTTCAAGGAGCTTCATCAATGATCACAAAGAAAATATAAGCATGAAAGACTTATTGGATAGCATAGCGAAGTTACCTCCGACTCTTTCTGACTGGTATGAAAGCGTTTATAGCAACATTGCAGGTTTGCGTGAAGACGAAACGTACGCCGCATTAATTAATGCAATAAACGATTACGAAAAGTCTAAGACACTTGGGCAGGAAACCTACAGATGAGCATCAAGATACAGCACCAGCTCCACCAGCTCCAGTTTTGTTTCCTATTTTGAATTAAAATTAGGGCGTTTAGAGGGTGGGGAATAACGGGTAAAATACGCTCTAAACGCTTGCATATGATTTGTGATAAAAGTTTATAAATGCTCCCTAAACTGATGTATTCAGAACTTTGTCCTTTTTTCCCTTAAATCCCTTGACATTTTTTTGGCATACTTTATCAAGTTCTTTGAGTTTTTAATCATTGAGTAGAGAGCTTTAGTCTAATTTAGCAACCTTTTACCGTATCTGCCTAATAACCGAACCTACATTATAAAAACATAATAAAATATTCGCCATTCGCATTTTAAACTTTTGCAATCATAACTGGCGGACTGGACTCACCACTCGCTTACTTAATTTTTAGTAGTTTATTTCCTGCATTTTGCAAAACTGACTTTATGCTTTTTAGAGCGTTTATTAATTCTGGGATTTCTGCGCTTTTTCCATAAATTACTATTGTTCCTGTGTTTCCGATTTCTCGTATGTTCACGTATTGAGCAACTACATTTATCAAGTCATCCGACAGATTTTTATCTTTGTTCGCAATCGCCAAGGCAAATTTTGCCCTCTCGACGATGATTTCAGACAGCAAATTTTTGTAAGAAGTTTCGTCAAGAGGTTCGGGCAACTCGCGCCTTAAATTTGAAGACCTTCTGCAAATTTCTTCATTGGCTATTTTTAATGCGTTGTGGCTATACGTTTCTCCTGTGCTTTTTTTAAGCTCTTCTACCGCTATTTTTATATCTTCATAGAACTTTTTTGGTATTTCCACCAGCTTCTCTTTATGAATTTCCCTAAGCGACGAATCTTTTTCATATAACTCAGTGAATTTTTCTTTAGCCTTGAAGCGCTCTTCCAAAAAAGCAGTGTGTGCTCCGCCAGCCACGACTATCACTGCCACCTTTTCTTGCCTCGCATTATTTTTACGCTCCTTTTTAATCTCTTCAATTACTGTGCTTAATCTTTTTTCCATGTGATAGGATCGATTTTCTATCTCGTATTTTTCTATTGCATCGCAGTATGCTCAGCTAAAAACTAAATCTTCGAGATCCAAAGTTCTATAAAAATAATTTTCAGTCATCTCTGACTTTACGCGCTGTGCTGCCATAAATAGAAGCTCGGCATAATTGTAATCGCTGGGTCGCATCATAACCATTCCCATCGGTGTGTAATTTCTGCTTACAAAGTCGAGAGGTTCTAAGTACACTTTCTGGGGCATTTCCTTTATTTTTATGATGGCGTCTAAAATCGGCATTTCTATGCCTTGTAGCTCAGTTTCAACAGCCTTTACGTTCTCCACAATCTTTGTTGCAACAGCCTCATGTTTAAGGTAGTTGGCTATCATGTTATTCATATTTCCTATGCTTAAGGGTTCAATCAGAACTATTAACTGGCTGTAATTCTTACCTGCCACATTCTGGACCGCATTTACCAAGTCTTCTGATTGGTCTACATAATGAAATAATGAGAATGTGTACACGTCGATATCCTGCATTTAATCAAATTTCAATGTGCATGTGCGTATATATATTGTTTTAGTTAGTTTTCGGAATGCTGATAATTCAAAAGTATCAAAACATAAAGAAATTTGAAAAAGGCAAGAAAATATTTCTAGAGCAATGCAGACCTGCTGAAAGAACTTGGCGAAAACTTCGTGCCAAGCGCATAATAAGTAATGATTTAACTGCATAGCAACAATGCGCAACAGCAAAGTAATTAAAGTTCATTTTCCTATTCACAAGTAGGGCATAAACATGTCGTCATCAGGAACAGCGATGGTTACTGTAGGAATAATTCTGCTTGCAGTCGCCGTGTTTTTCGGATACCTGGTCTACACTGGCACATCCACCGAATCAGAGTCAACGCTCATATCCGAGATAAGGAACGTATCTAGCGCATCCGGAAACTCAGTTTCGGGCACTGCTGGATTTGCAGTGGACCTAAGTCCTATTTTCATAGAATCCACGTTCCTGATAGTTAAGATACTCGTACTTATGCTCTTTGCGAACGTAGGCTATAAATTCGTAAGCTTGGGGCTACAGGAAAACCGTGAAGCTGCGAGGGAAGAAAGCGAAAAAACGCAGGTGCCGAAGAAGCGCAGCACCGATTGACTGATGTGTGCAAAGTTCAGCTCCAAAGTCGGCGCATAGGTCAGCTCAAGCCTATCAGCACAGTTCCTATTGTTATTACGCCTATGCCTGCCCATCTGAGCAACGGTATCTGCTCGCTCAAAAATATGAAAGC
This sequence comes from Microcaldota archaeon, assembly GCA_021797745.1. Taxonomy (GTDB): domain Archaea; phylum Micrarchaeota; class Micrarchaeia; order Micrarchaeales; family CABMGC01; genus JAJZZD01. Next base: position 39,470 of record JAJZZD010000007.1, read on the forward strand.
CATGAAGCTGGCAAATACGTAGCTCAGCCCGGTGAACCCGTAAGCCCAGCTCAGGTATGAACGCCCTATCACGTAGAAATACGACAGCGTTGCTATGCCGTAAACAGCGAGCCCCGCGGCCAAGAAAACATATTCATAATACGAATACGATGTCACGCCTATCTTGAAAAGCAGCTGCCCTATTGCGCCAAGGAATGTGCTGCCCACAAGCACGAGGATGTTGATTGTTTTTTGATTGTCCATGATACTCACATGCGCTCAGTAGGTGAAAGCTACTATTATGATGCCGATTATCACAAGTGCGATACCCACGTATCTTTTTAGGTTTATCTCCTCGCCGAACTTTATGCGAGATATTATGAACACGAACACGAAGCTGCTCGCGAAAACCGGATATACGAACGAAATCGAAGGCGCCTTGCTCAGCGCGTATATGTAAATTACGAAACTGGCGAGATAAAGGAAAAGCCCCAGAATGGCGTGCTTGTTTTTTGCCAGTTCATAGATGCCCTTCATGTTGACGTTGAAATGCCTGATGTATTTCTTGAAGAAATACTGTGCCGTAGCCGCCAGAAGGGCTGCGCACATCGTGATCAAAATTACTTCAATCCCGCTGGTCAAAACATCATCCCGAGGCGCATATGCAACCTGGCAAGTAACCTATTTCATAGGCAACATTATTTATTTTTCGCTTTTTCATATGTGCTAGTGATTACATGCAATTTTCCGAGCTTAACAAAGCGGAGCAGCAGTCAATAATTATTGCTGCCGGTGTCGTGCTTTTCAGCATACTCTCTGTGCTGGCATACATCTTTACGTCGGCAGGCGCGCTCTTCTACGCATTGGCGATAGTTGCTTTCGCGCTGTTCTTCTACATGGCGTACTTCCTCGCGCATGAAGGTTCCGCGCTAAAGGCAGGAAGTCAGGTCAAGAAAAAGAACGCGAAGGCAGGCAGATGAACAGGTTAATAGTGGCCGAGAAACCCAGCGTGGCGTTGAGAGTTGCCATGTCTATAAGCGACTCGAGGCCTGTAAGGAAGGCAATAAACGGCGTTACCTATTTCGAGATAGACGAGGCCAACGAAAAGATATTCGTAGTGGCTGCTGCTGGCCATTTATTCACTATAAGCCAAAGCGGCAGCGAAACGAAGCTGCCTATATTCGATGTGACGTGGGTGCCATCGTACAAGATAAACAAATATGCGTATTTCACGAAAAAATACCTTGACACCATAGCAATAGTGGGTAAGCAGTGCACCGAATTCATAAACGCATGCGACTATGACATAGAAGGCACCGTCATAGGTACTAACATAATACGATACGTTTCTAAGAACGACGTCAATGCCAAAATAGACGATATGAACGTAAAGAGAATGAAATTTTCCACAACTACGAACAGCGACCTTCTTTACGCCTATAAAAACATTGAGGGCTTCGACAGGAACAATTTCAATGCAGGAGAGACAAGACACATGCTGGACTGGATGTGGGGCATAAATCTGAGCAGGGCGCTGATGCGCGCGCTTGGCAAAAAAGGAATAAAAAAGACACTCAGCATAGGGCGGGTACAAGGACCAACTCTCGGAATACTTGCAAAGCGCGACATTGAAATAAAGAACTTCAAGCCCAAAGACTTCTGGCAGATTTTTGCAGAGATAAAAAACACTACATTTGCAAACACAAGAGGCCAGATATTCGATGAAAAGTTGGCAGACGAGATAGCCGAAAAGTCGAAGGGCAAGCCTGCAATCATAGAATCCGTGGAAATGTCGCAAAACGAGCTTTGGCCCTTCCCACCTTTCGACCTTACATCTCTTCAGCTCGAAGCAAGCAAGGTGCTCAGGCTAGACCCGAGCAGGACCCTTGCAATTGCGCAGTCGCTTTACGAAAAATCATACGTTTCATATCCTAGAACCGCCTCGCAGAAGCTACCACGGACGCTTAACCTGCCGAGAATAATCAACGAAATCTCAAAGAACGGGAGATACGCCGAGCTCGCCGGCGAACTCATTAGGGAAAACAGGTTCACGCCAAGGGAAGGCAAGAAAGAGGACGAAGCGCATCCTGCAATATTTCCCACAGGAGTGACGCCGAATAAGCTTGCCAAGGAAGAAGACAGCGTATACGACCTGATAGTAAGAAGATTCCTTTCAGTATTTGCTAGGCCTGCCAGGTCAGAACACATTAAAGTCTTTGCGAGCATAGAAGGCGAAAAGTATGCCGCAGAAGGTTCGAAGGTCGTAGACCAGGGCTGGCTCAGATTCTACCATTATTACAAGCCAAAAGAGGCATCAATATCCCAATTCGACAAAGAAGAGCATGTAGCTGCAGTAAATGTCAGCAAGTCAAAATCCAAGACAGAACCGCCGGACCGCTACACCAAGGCAAGCCTGATAGCGCTTCTCGAAGACAAAAACCTTGGCACAAAAGCTACGCGTGCTGAGATAATAGACACGCTGTTCAAGAGAGGCTACATAACCGGAGGAAGGATTGAGGTCACAGAACTCGGCAACAGCGTGTACAATGCCTTGGAAAAATATGCGGAAGAAATACTTGACGAAAACATGACCAGAAAACTTGAAGAGGATATGGAGCAGGAGCAGAAAGGAAAAATAGACGAAGCATCAGTGATAGGCGAAGGCAAGAACATAATAACGGCAATAATAAAAGATTTCGGCAAGAATGAAAACGAGATAGGCAGGGCATTGCAGGCAGGCATAAAAGCAAGCGAGCAGGCGTCGGCTTTGGGAATTTGCCTGAAAGACGGAGGTAACCTGATAGTTAGGCATTCTAAATTCGGAAAGAGTTTCGTTGGCTGCAGCAATTGGCCCAAGTGCACCAACACGTATCCATTACCAGGCAATGCCTTCGTAAAACCGATAGGCAAGGTCTGTGAAATATGCCACACTCCGATTGTCAAGGTATTCAGGCAGGGTAAGGTCTTCCAGATGGACCTAGACCCTAACTGCCCGACAAAGGCAGAATGGGGAAAGAAGAAGGAGGAAAAAAGGGAAAACAAGCCTGAGAAAACAGCAAAGCAGCCAGAGGAGACTCACGGCGCAAAAACAAGCACCGGAATTAAAATGAAAGCCATGGCCGAGGCATTGCAGAAATCAGCAGGTACAACAGAGACTGGTGCAGCTAACGCCGCTAAAGCAACTGAAGTTGCAACAATAAAAACCTCAAAGGCGGTTAAAAAAGAAAAAATCGAAGTTAAGAAACAGGCAACGGCAAAGAAGCCAAGAAAAAAAGCGAGCAAGAAAAGCAAGGACGAACATGTAGAACCTCAGTTTGAAGATGTGTGATTAAATGTTCATATACCCGCAAATGCGCAGCAAGCTGAAACGAGGACCACAGGTCATCCTTCCGAAGGACGCAGGCATAATCATTGCCTTCACGCAGATAGACAAGAACTGTGTATGCCTTGACGCCGGCACTGGCAGCGGCTGGCTGACAGTAAGTTTGGCCAGGATATGCAAGCATGTATACAGCTATGACATACGTGACGATTTCCTTGAACTGGGAAAAAAGAACGCAGCGATATTGGGGCTTGAAAACATAACTTTCGAAAAACAGGATATCTTCAAGAAGATAAACGAAAAGGATTTGGATATTGTGACGCTGGACATGCCGAATGCGGAAAAGGCGCTCCGCAACGTGAAGAAATCGCTAAAGCAGTATGGCCAGGTTGTTTCGTATTTCCCGAACATCGAACAGGTAAAAGCGTACGTGGAAAAACTGCAGAAGCTCAAGTTCGAAGACATATACACAGTCGAAGTTACAGTGCGCGACATCCTGGTAAGAAAGGAAGGCACAAGGCCCACCAACACGGGGCTGTGGCACACCGGCTACATGACTTTCGCAAAAAATGTGAAACTTCCATAGAAATGTTTATTAATGGGATTCGCAAATATCGTGACAGGTAATCTTATGCCAGGAAATGCACAAAAAACTAACCCTTACCAGAACCTGTGCGCGTCTTTCACCTTCACGGTCGAAGACGGCAAAGCCAAAGGCACAAGTGCGGAAACGCTGAAGCAGGTAGAAAAATGGGTAACCGCCATTATCAAAAATGAAAACGAACCTTTTGACTATGACCCTTGGATTACTGTCACTGCTGAAATCAGCAAGCCTAACCTGCGCGGAGACCAGCCAGTGCAATTAAGCATACTTTTGGGAAATATCAAGCGCAATGGCCAAAAGTTATCAGCAAAATCTTTCGTAAGCGCCCTGAAAGCTGTGGCAGAAAGTAAGGCCTATTCTATGGAAATGCGCTTCAGCGACATTAACGAAGTCATGAGAAACGACTGACTTTTCGCTTGTTTTTGTCTTAAAATAATTCAATATGCATGGCCCTGGCCGAACGAAAGGAAATTTAATGCAGAACAAAAACCCAATCAAGAGAATAAGTAGCATAAGCTGCATACTTTCGTTCAAAGTCGAACAAGCAGCCGGCAACGATGGCATCGATGATATCGGCAGCCGCCTAATCCCTACTGACACCACAAAAGACACAATCAGCAAGTTGGCCGAAATCTTGAGGAGTTCAGGCGAGTCCCAGCTTCCTGACAAAGGATTTCTCCTCAATGTATATCTGCCAGATTTGCAAACTGCAAATGGGTATCCACAACCTGTGGTGCGTTTGCATGACATTTTTGATGCAATAAAGCGCAAAGGCGCTGACATATCGGCCGAATCCATAACTGCGGCGTTGAAGGAAAAGGCAGAGAGCGTGGCGCGCTCAATTGAATATGCTGATGCATACAGCAGGGAACAGCAGCACACTGCAAACCATGATGAATGATTCCATAAGGTCTTGAGAGCTGATATTTTTATTGGAAGTACAGGTCCTGTGGCTCAGCTTAATAAAGCTTTCACAGCATACGTAAACGGGTTGTGCATATTTATGCCAGAGACTACTGTCCAAAGAAGAGCCACTGTTGAGGAAGCGGGCAAAGAGGCAGCTCTGCTTGCAGGTTTCCAAAGAGGATCCAGTAAAAAAGAGAAACTGCTCAGGAAATATGCGGAAGCAGAATACCAGACATGGAAAGCTATATTTGATTCGAATGCTGAGGAAGCGCGCAAGGCTGCAAAGAGAGCCCACGAAATAAAGAAAGAGGGGATAAAGTCAGGAATACCGGAATCTAAGTTTCAAGATATAGTGTTGGAACAGAAGGAAAAGGCGCGCAAAAAATTCAAAGAGGAAGCAAAGCGATTGAGAAGGTAATCTTTGATTTTTAGATTTTATTGGGACTTATTCGTCGTAGGCTTGCGAATGGTTTTTGCCGGCTATTATTACGACTTCGATTTCCTGCTCCAATTGTGCTTCTACAACGTCAAAGCCTATGCTTCTGGCCATGTCGCCTAACCACGTCGAGCTTTTCCTAAGGAGTTGATTAATTCCATTTATCTTTTCTGCGCTCTTTGACTGTACGCGCATAATCAAAATTCCATCAAAGCTCAACGAGTCGTAACACTTCTGCATTTCCTTTTCTATTTTTTCCTTTTCCTGCTTTTCTGTGCTTTCCTTATTGAAGCTTTCTCCAAGTATTATTATATCTTCATCTTTCATGTCAGCTTTACTGAAAGCTTCCCTGCGTGTGAAAACAGCCGGCATCTTTCGCTTTCGTGACGCCCTGGTATTATACAATCGTTTGTGCAGTTCTGCATATTTCGTGTTATTTTTATTGCGCGTCTCCGCGTTTTCCATTGCCTTACTGATAGCGCTGAGCGATTCTTCCCTGTTCCCTTTTGCCAAATGCACAATGCCAAGCCAGTACCACACTTCCGGACTTTTAGAATCAGATTCTAATGCTATATTCAGCTGCTTTTCAGCCTCGTCGAAGTTTCCCTCGAACACTTTGTTTATGCCTATCTTTATGAGAGGCCGCGGGTCTCTAATTTGCCCGGATGCCATGGGTGCATTTGTAATTTTTGGTGCGCTCTTAGTTAGTGTCATAAATAATCACAGAATCATAGTTTGACCCTTATTTATACTTTATTTCAGTTATTTCCCAGGCATGCATGCCAATGTTGCAACGTGCCGCAGGTTATTGCCTTTTGCATACGAATATGCTGCCGTGGCGCTTATGACGCATATCCCAATCTTCACATCTGGCCATTACTTTAAGGCCTGCATCGTCTGCTGTTTTTTCCAATGCATCAGGGTCCAATGTCAGGCTGCCATAACCTTGGCTGCCCTCAGCCTGTATTGAGCATATGTCAAACACCGCAATTCCTCCTGGCTTTGTGACCCTGCTAAAATTCTTTATGGCACCGCCTACGTCTGGCCCGTATATTATTTCTTCGAAGGCTTCATCGCTTATTTCATACATTCGCGTGTCACTAACGTCTATGCTGTGTATCACGTCAATGCACGCCACAACATCGAATGGTCCTAGCTTAGTGTCGTTGCCAAATTCTTGCCTTACAAATTTTATCTTGCCAGGCGACAAGTTCCCTATTGTTTGGCAATCTTGATTTTTATCCAATGCAGTTACTGTAAACGACCTGCTTAACGGTATCTCTAGCAATCCGTATCCGCAGCCTACGTCCAGCAGTTTATTGCCTTTGCTGCTGCAATATGTTTTATACGCGCGTTCTAAGAACGCCACTTCCTTCTGTGCATTGTCTGCAAGTGAGTTGAGTTTCATTGCTATTTCCGGGTCGGGATTTAACCTCTGTGCAGTATCAAAATTATTTTTAGCATTAGGATAGTCTCCGTTCATGAGCTGGGCAAGGCCAAGTTGCTTGTACAATTCTGCAAGAATATTCTGATTTATTTGTGATTCTATGCTTCTGCAGGAATATATCGCATCAAGATAGTCGCTCGCCGCTTCAGTTACCTGTTTATCTTCCAGCAGACGGTCTCCTTCAGCTTTGTAGAAAGAGATTACTCCTTCCCTGCTTATTTCCTTCGCCTTTTCCAGACATTCTTTATATACCTGCATATTTCCCATACGTTTGTATGCGGCACCCATCCCAGCGTATGCATATGAAGTAATTTCTGGCGACTCTGAAGATAATTTAATGGTTTTTAGGTAGCTTGCTGCCGCTAGAGAAAAATATTTTACTGCTGCGTCGCTGTTTCCGCTCCTCCTTTCTTCCTCTCCGCGCAGGCTCAATGCGTCTCCTGAATGAAGGTAAGCATCTGCGCATCCCGGATCTGCTCTTACTGCTTTACAGAACTCGTCTATCGCCTCGCTTGCTCTCCCTTTATTCAGAAACGCTATACCATTGCTTATGTGCGATTGTGCTCCGCTTGTCTTAGTTTCCAAAATCAACACCGATTCTCAGGGCTGCTTGATTTTCATAGGCATTTTGGCTTCGAGCATAAGGTTTCTCAATCGCCCTGTTTTATATAAAAAATTAAAACGCTCCCCTTATTTAAATTTTATTCGGTTTATTTCCTTCAGGAAACGGCACATGCGAACCTGTGCTGCTGTGCTTATTTTTGAAGCATAGCAAGGCTCGCTATCATCGCCTCTAATTGTATCCTGTCGTTTGCGCCCTCTACTATTCTTAGGTTGCATTCGCCTATTTCCTTGATTATGTCAAGTTTTGTTTTGTCTGTTACTGGTAGGTTCATCGCCTCCCTGTAGCACTGCAGCAAAACGTCCTCGCCACTCATTCCATATTCTAGCATTAGCGTGTTGAGCTCGTTCCTTGCCTTTGTGAAGTCGCCTGAAATAGAGTATTGAAGCATCGCCACTACTTCTTTAGGCCTTGCACGCGACGCTATTTCGTATATCTCTTTTTCGCTTACCTTATTGTTCGCAACCGCAGCTCCCTGGAGCGTGTTCGTGAGCTTCCTGAGGTCGCCCTCGCTCACATATATCAGCGCCTCCACAGCCTTTTCGTCTATTTCTAGGTTTTCACCTTGAGCCACCCTTTTGACGTATTTTTTCATCTGTTCTTCATTCAGTGGCTTGAACCTCAGAAGCACGCACCTGCTTTGTATGGGTTCTATTATCTTGCTGGCATAGTTGGCGCTGAATATGAACCTTGTTGTTTCGGAATATTTTTCCATCGTTCTCCTGAGTGCGTGCTGCGCTTCGGAAGTAAGAGCGTCAGCCTCGTCGAGGAATGCGATCTTTACCAGTCCGCTTGTCAGCGGGAGAGTTTTTGCAAATTCCTTTATCCTTCCGCGGACCACGTCTATCCCTCGCATATCGCTCGCATTCGTCTCTAGGAAGGCGCTGTTGATTTGCTCTCCGTACAGTTCGTTCGCCAGGGCGATTGCAGCAGTTGTCTTTCCCACTCCTGCCGGGCCTGCAAATATCATGTTCGGGAAATTCTTCGCTTTCACGAATGCCTTAAGCTTTTCGACTATGGCGTCCTGACCTATGATTTCGCCGAGCCTGCTGGGCCTGTACTTTTCTATCCACGCCAAATTAGAAACGTCCAACATTAAAACACTGCAAAAGGATGTGATTTGCCAATTTCTATCTATCGAAAAGGTATTTATTACCAAGCGGGTTTTTTCGGGAACATGATTAAGCGACTATGTTGTTTACTATGAAGTCAACGTCGTAGGGCATGATGTCAGTATACTTTTCTCCTGTTCCGAAGAACAAAACCGGCACGTTCGTGTCGCTCAGTATAGACAGCGTGTTGCCGCCTTTTGCGTCGCAATCCAGTTTGGTAAGTATTATGCCATCAAGTTTCACTGCTTCATTGAACTGTTTGACTTGCTCAAGGAGTGCGTTTCCTGCTACGCCCTCTCCTACGAATATCTTTAGGTCTGGCTTGTTCACCCTGTCCATTTTCTTTACCTCTTCAAGCAGGCTCTTGTTTGTTTCCTGCCTGCCTGCGGTATCTATTAGCACGCAATCTATATGCGCCGCCTTCGCATGCGCTATGGCGTCGAACGCGACGCTCGACGGGTCAGAGCCGTATGTGCCCTTTATCACTTCTATGCCTAGCTTGCTTGCGTGGAATGAAGTTTGCTCTATCGCAGCGGCCCTGAACGTATCGCTAGCCGAAAGTATGCAGCTTATGCCGTTCCCAATTAGAAGATTCGCCACCTTCGCAATGGTTGTTGTCTTGCCAGCTCCGTTGGGACCTATGAAAAGCACCTTTAGCAGCTCACCTTTTGATTTTTTTGATTTTCCAAGTTCAATTATGTCTACCTTATTTCCTTTCTCAAGCATGTGCTTAAGCGAGTCCCTTATCGAGCTGCTTATTTCATCCCTTGCGCTTTTGGCGTTGAATTTAGCCGCTGTGAGATTTTTTTCCACGTTGCTTGCGATTTTTTCCACCACATCGTAATTTACGTCAGATTTCAGCAGGTCAAGCTTCAGCTGCTCCACAAATGGGGCTATGTCGCTATCGCTCAATTTTATCTCGCCTAGCAGAGCGCCTTTTACTTTCGAGGAAAACGATATGCTGGGCGACGCTTTCTTCTTGGTTTTCTGTACCGCGTATGCCTCGCGCCAGACATCCTGCTCTGGCTTAGGCTTCGCTTCAGTTATGCCGCCGTGCCCTGCTTCTGATGTGACCTCTGTCTTTGCCTTGTACTTTTGTTCCTCTATGATTTTTTTCTCAGCTTCTTCTATGCTTCTTATTTCCGTTTCCGTCTTTTCGATTTTCTCCTCTTTCTTCTCTTCCTCCTGTTCTTTCCTGCTGACTGAATTCACGAAATCTGAAAATTTCTTTTTTAGGCTCTCAAACATACACTCAGCTATTTTTGCTTTTCTGCGAAACCGTTTACTGTTTTTTGCCGCTCTGTGCTTCCTGCTGCATTTGCTGCAGCACGCTAAGCTTGTAGTTGACGCTGAACAGCTCTTTTTCGAGCTTTTCTTTTTCCCCGACAAGTGTCTTCAGGTATTCCTCGCTCGCATGCAAATTTTTCCGGTAGAAATCAAGTGCCTCTGAGACGCTCTTTTCAACAACAAAACCTGCGCCCACATCAGTCATTACCGTGTCAATTTCGCCTACCTTGGCATTTATCAAAAGGCCCCCGTCTGCATCAACGAGTATACTGGAATTTTTTAGTTTATGCGCTTTTTCCAGAAGGTCTATGTTCTTCTGTATGGCGCTGTGCGCCATAATGTATGAAGAAATATTTTCTGTAAGCATTTCGTACTGCTGGCTGTATGCGTTTTGCAGATACGTAAGCTGCACCGCTGCTTCTTCTCCGCTCAGCTCCCTGTTCTCTTGCGCTGCCATATTATCGACGGATGAACTAAAATTATCATAGCAAAGATAATAAGCTTTGCAGAAACAAATCTCCGGCTATCTCCTTGACGTGGTTTTACCTGATTTTCCTTTCATGACCAAGAACAGCATCATGGCAAAGAATGCCGTTATCAGTGCCATCACCGCAGCCGAGACGGTTCTGTACTTTCCTATGAGCGCATACTGGCTCTTTGCTGAGCTTACTGCAAGGTTGGCGTACGCAACTGACGTATCCGGAGAGCTGTTGAGCGCTGCGCTTGATTTGTTAAGGTAGTAATATGCCTGTGTAAGATTCGGATAAAAAATGAGATACGCACTCTCGTTGACCTGCTCCACGAAATAAGTGGCGTTGGCAAGCGTGGAGTTTGCCGAACTTTGAGCGTAATTTCCAGCTCCCGAATATGCAAACGGAACCAATTCCAGCATAAAAAATGCGGCCAATGAGAATACAAAAATTAATTTTACATATGCCATGCAGAACCTCTATTCGGCAAACAATGTTTACCTATTCAAATGTGCACTCTTTTTTCCTTTTGCCCGTTTTCAGGCATGCGATTTGGTTTTACGTTCAACTCTCCGGATGTCAAATTCATTCTTTTGCGCTCTTCTTCATTTAACGATGCAATTGCCAGATTCATGGCTTTGCGGAGTGATGACTCACTAACGCAAAGTTTCAACGATATCTCAGAGAGAGAATAGCGCCTGCCTTCCGATTCGCACGCCAATTCGATAGATATCGCCGCTATGACCTGCGGCATAGTGTCTCTGTCTTTAAATTCAAATCTTTCAGCTAATTTCGCAGCTTTATCGGCAATTACATTCTTTTCCTCAGGTGTTACCTTCGTTTTTTCATCTTCATTTTCATCTTCAAGTAGTAGTCCAGTGTATCTGGCTATAAAGTCTACGGGTAAGAATGGTTTTTTGGTTCCCATTTCGAATCTTTTTTCTATATGTTCACTTGTTTTTATTATATTGCTTCTGTTATTAGTGGAATACGATCCGTTAACTTTCCCCAGTTCGCTTGGTGTTACTGCAATGCTTTTTATTCTGCATGCTGCGAGAATTAGGCCAGCAACATACGTTTCGTCATCGGCCGCTTTGTGGTATGGCGGCTTTAGTCCTTTCAACTTACAATGAAGCTCATATGCATAGTTTTCTATGTCCGGATCCAATTTGCGCAAGCTTGCCATCTTGGCTATGCTGTCCTTCAGCTGCGCGTCAAAATCAGATTTGGCATTAAAAATTTGCTGCCCTACTGGCTCGACTTTTTTCGCATCATTTTCAGGAATCTGTATTACTAAATTGCATCCTCTGCATACTAAATGACCTTCTTCACGCAATAAATCTTTGCAGCCGCATGCAGGACATCTACTTGTTTCTACAGGTAAAGGTACCTGACCGTTTCGGCGTCCTTTTCTCTGGGATCTTAAAGCCAGACTGAGAACCCTGTCAGTGGGTTCGTCAGCACGGGGTACATCAGGAGGCAGCTTATCAGTATGCTTATTGGCAGACATAGAAAATCACAGGTTCACGTCTATGGCGAGCTCTTTTTTGAGTTCCCTGTACCTGTTTCTTATCGTCACTTCTGTTACGCCTGCAACCTCTGCTACTTCCTTCTGCGTTCTCCTCTCGTTGACAAGCGCGCTGGCTATGTAAACTGCTGCCGCGCTCACACCGGTTGGGCTTCTTCCGCTCACCAGGCCTTTCTTCATAGCCTGCCTAAGCAGGATTACTGCCCTTTCCTGAGCCTCGCTGCTCAGCTTCAATGCCGTAACGTATCTGGGCACGTAGCTTGTGGGTTCAGTCAGAGGTATCCTAAGGCCGAGCTCGTGCGCGACTACGCGGTATGTCCTTCCTATTTCCTTCTTCGGAACGCCAGATATCTGGGCTATCTCGTCAAGTGTTCTTGGCATGCCTGCCTGTCTGCAAGTTGCGTATAGCGCCGCGTTTACCACGGTTTCAATAGGCCTGCCTCTTATCAGGTTGTTCTTCACGCAGTTTCTGTAAAGAAGCGCTGCGCTTTCCCTGATGTTGTCCGGCAATCCTAGGTAGCTTGCCACTCTGTTGAGTTCAGGCAGCGCAACCAGGTAGTTCCTTTCGCTCGAGCTGGCTATGCTGGCCCTTTTATGCCACTTCCTTATGCGGTAAAGCTGCGCCTGCCTTTTTGAAGGCAGCTTCGCGCCTCTGATATCTTTATTGTACATGTCTATTTCTGTGACAAGTCCCTTGTTAGGCTTCATGTATTTTATCGGTGCTCCTGTCCTGGCCCTGGCGTTCCTCTGGTCAGCGTCGAATGCGCGCCATTCTGGCCCATTGTCAGTGACGTTCTCTTCTAGTACAAGTCCGCAGTCGTTGCATACGTATTCCCCTTTTTCATTGTCCAATATTATGTTAGAGCTTCCGCAGCTTGGACATTTATTCGGGTGTTCTCCCATACTTACTGTTTTCTGCTCCATTCCAATCCCAGCTGACGTTTCGGTACCTAACTGCGGTCTTTGCATGCCTGGGCGTGCGTTTTCGCTAAATCCTGATCCTCGTATCTGCTCCTTGGAAGGTAACCTCGATTCCTGTGCTCCTGTCTCTGGCTTCTTTGCTTTTGCTGACTCTGGCTGCTTTGACCTTGCGCTCTTTGCAGCCTTTTGCTTTGAGTTTTTTGATTTAGACATGCTTTCACTTTTTAAACTTAATTCGAACTGATTTTTTACGACCTCGCGTCAGGGATAGCTTTTTAAAATTTACTAAAATAGGTCACTCATACTCTGAGCAATCAAATATATAAATCTTTCTGTAGTTGCCGACGGCAAATGGAGAATTTGCTGCGTCAATTGACGAGAAACAAGATTACTAACTACGTCAGGTAGTACACGCCGTGCATTATGTGCTATGTGCCTGGTGCATATATGCAGACATGAACGCTATTTTGACACTTGACACTGTCGTCAGTCTTCAGCTACAGCGTAACTGCTCTCTTCGTTCTCGCTGTCCGGGCCTCGCGCGGCGCTTGATTTTTATCAGGAGCCGGAGCATTTTGAGTTCTGGGACTTTCCTCCTTGGAACCTAGGATGCTTTCAATCTCTTTTCTGACTCTGCGAATCTGGGTTTCGTTCTTCCCTGTCTGCGTCGCTATGTATTTTAGCGTTTTTTCCATGTTCTGCCCTTTTTCCCCAGTATTTATGCAAGCAAGGTTTACTATCGATGCACATACAAGGACCGGATTTTTACTGTTGAAGAAACTTGGCTTTTTGTCTTCAAGTTTCTCGAGGATATAGTTGGACTCGGAAGTTGAATCATGTCCAAGTCCGCAGTCAGATATCACTTTCTGCAGATACATCCTAGCAGTAGGCGGTGGCAAGTCCAAATCAAGTGCGACCTTCAGTTTTTTGAAGGTCCTCCCTACGCTCTTTTTCGGCATCTTTAATTCTTTAGCTATTCTGGCAATTTCTACTGGTATGCTGAGCTGCCTGCATGCAGCATACAATACTGCTCCAATTAACGGAGTTGCTGACCTGCCTGCTATAAAATGTGTGTCTGTGCATTTTGTATAGATAGATATTGCCACCTCCTTCACGCCTTCAGGCAGCGATAGGTCTGACAGATC